>JAQYWR010000037.1 GCA_029379225.1 Nostoc sp. S4
GCAAAGGCGGAGATTTACCAATACCAGAAGACTACTCAATCTTTATGGCAGTTGCAGATAAAATTGGTTTTGATAGTCGAGGCCGTCGTCTGTTTCGCCCAATTACAAATGAGCAACAAACCCAAGAAATTGATAGTGATTTACCTCTGATTCTAGAAGAGTTCAAAAAGTTTATCAAAGAAGTATGGCAAAATAATGTTGATAAATAGCACTTGCTGTCTATTAGCGCCGTCAAAGTCACCTATGCAGTATATGAGGAAAATAAGGACGACGATGAAGATTTAGCAGTTGTTTCCTTAGCAGGAGAAATGACAGCACCAGGAATGAAATATTTTTCCTATGTTCCTCACGGACTAGTGTTGTCTTGGACTAATGACAGCAGTCCTGTAGGGGCTTTTGGGGGACAGCTTTTTAAAACAGATGGTAAACAGCTAAACTATGGTTGTGCCAGTGTCCGGTTAATGCACCGGATGGTGAAGCGGGAATCTAGTAATCAACTGAGATTTTTGCCACTGCACTTGGCAATGGAAGGCTTTTTATCAATGTTTTTCTCTGGCCCTGATATTGCCTGGAGTGAATATTCTAAGTATGCTCTTTCTCATGTACTGGGTAGCCGAATGGAAAGCTCTTTTAGTGGACGTTACATTGCTGGACTTGAAGATGCTTTGCGGGTATTTGAAATTCACTCTCGACAGGTTGGGGTATTGGTATTTGTTGCTGAGGCATTAGCATCAGCTTTTATAGTACCGACACCAGAGGACTATCGACTTCTGCACAATAGCTTGTTAGAAGATTTCTATGGTGAGTTATTGTACCAATACGCTTTACTGCACGATACTACTTTGACCATGAGTGTATCTTTAGATGAGTCAAAAATTAATGATTTAACAGCTTTGAGAGCAGCAGTGCAAAATATGCGTTCAGATTGGGCATCATTTCAGGGTTTCATGGCAGAGGGACTGTTAGGACGCAAGTTAATTTCCCAGAAAGTCTATACTGCTGGTTCGTTCATGTTACAAAGATTTATTACTGACCTCAACCCCAACGAAGAAAATCATATTGGGGAAGCGATTATTCGAGAGAATGGTGAATTGGAGTATTTGAAGACTTACCGCTTATCAGGAATGCAGACTCGCCGAGTTTATTTGCTGAGTCAGTTAGCGCAGCATAATTGGAATTTGGATGCTACAGCTAGTAAATTGGGCAATACACGAGAGGAATTTGTGCTGCGTTTAGAAAAGGTGGGTTTTGGTTATTTGCTCAATGCGGAAGTAAGAGAAGCAGCATTGAAAAAAGTCAAGGGTAAAAAGTGATATTGTCTTGCTAAGATTCAGCATTAATTTGTAAAATTTTGATTTCAATACATTTGCCTATTTCTGAAATAGTAAGCTATCGCGCGTATAACTTGCACTTCTTAGGGTCTACAACCATTGGTAACTCTGTTATGCTCTGGAAAATTACAGATGCGACAGCTTATAACACTGAGTTAAACGGGGTGAATACAACCTAAACAAGCGAAAAAAGACTGCTCAAATCCAGCAGCAAACACTGAATATTCTACGCAGTGAGCAACAAGATATCCAACAATATTTCGCTTATTAAAAGCTACCAGCCTCTTATCCTTGCAATCCGGGTGTTTGATAAACTCGTGTTGGGAAATTTTCTAAAACATCAGTTTCACTGCTACTAAACTCCTGTGCAGGTGCTACATCTTCCTCTGGTAATGGCAACATCCGCGCTGCTGACTCAATCCGTTCATATAATGCTTGTGTTAGCGTTTTAATATCAGGAATTGTCACCTGACTTTCTAAAGCAGATTTAACTTGTGTGTCCCAAAGAGCCTCACTATCATGCGCCCGTTTTTCATCCGCTTTGGACACGGGAATAATTAAAGGATAGGGAATAGAAGCTTGTCCCTCGGAACTATAACCAGGACTGGTAATTACGCACTTACCTTGAGGAAATTTCAAAATTTCGTCAGCACTGATTACAGGCATTTTTTGCAAATTCTCACTCCAGCTAATTGAACGGCTCATTTGTCCGCCAAGCGATCGCCCAGTGGTACGATTTTTAATCAGCACTTCCTTCTCACCGTAACGCTTTGAGTAATCTTCAGCCGTTTTGTAGTTACCAGGATTGAACAAAACATGGGTACTGCAAGCTGATGCGATCGCACTTCCCATCTTATCCCCATAAATATCGTAAAGTTGCTCTAAACTTTGGATACCCAGAATAAAGCAGGCACCATTGGAACGATATTCATTAATCCACTGCGGTAAGCGGTCTAGCTTAATTGATGGTAATTCATCCAAAGAAATAATCAACGGGTCTTTGCGGGAACGGCTCAAATTACCAACAATCATCAAGTGCATTGCTGCTGCCAGCAGAGGCCCTACCACACTGCGGCGTTCATCATCTAGCTTGAACACCACCATCTCTCTACCTTCAAGCTTAGTGGGAATGTCCGATTTCCCTATAAATGCCCTCAGCAAATCAGCTTGGATGAAAGATGAGAAAGTACCTGCTGCTGTGGTCAAAATCCCAGAAATAGTCTTCTCTGCATCCTTGACACTCAAAAATTGAATAAACGGGCGTTGGATAATGGAGTATGAATTACTAGGTGCTTGAATATGAATTGTCCAAGTTGTGATTCCAGCCATATCCGTAAGAACGGGAGAAAAAATGGTAAGCAGAATTACATATGTGTGGGCTGTGGTCGCCAGTTTATTGAGAACTATGAACCCTCAAGAACTTACAGCAACCAGATGAAGTCAGAATGCTTAAAAATGTATCTTAATGGTATGGGTTTGAGAGGTATTGAACCTGTCAAAGGGATTGATCGTACGACAATCATCACTTGGGTCAAGCAACGCCGGGAAAACAATGGTAGATGCACCCAACACAGGTGTGAATGAAGGAGAATCAATACTGCGATCGCAGTATTCCATCAGTGGCAGAACTGGATGAATTGGAAACCTTTGTTGGCTCAAAAAAAATCAAATCTGGCTGTGGACAGCAGTAAATCACTTTAGTCAAGGAATTCTGGCTTGGGTATTGGGTGACCATAGCGCACAAACATTTAAGCCTTTGTGGGAATTTGTCGCCTCCTGGCAATGCTACTTCTACGTTACAGATGGATGGAAGTTTACCCTCAATTCATTGATTCAGGAGACCATATTGTCAGCAAGACATATATGACCAGGGTTGAGCGTGAAAACACAAGGCTTAGACATTATCTGGCACGATTACATCGTAAGACACTGTGTTATTCAAAGTCTGTAGAAATGCTGAAGTATTCTATTCGATTGTTACTTCACTATTTCAAGTACCGTTCTATTCCTGTCTCTACTTAATTCATACCGCAATCAGCAACGCCAAGGTCGCCAAGGGTTTTAATTGCTGTGTTGGGATGGGCAATGAGACACCAGGGATTTTTACTGAAAAATTGCTGCGACTGTGATTTTGGGAATACCTTGCACTACGGCGTTCACAGGATCGATACCATACCCCCCATCAACAATTGAGTACTATTACCAACTTGAAGACTACCCATTTGGATAGTGACATCTAAACCGTAGTCTTTGTAGATACCAGTGGCAATCGCCAGGTAAAATCCGCCGCGTTCTGCTTGTGCAATCCAGTTTGTGCCAAACGTCACTTTATCTAACCCAGAGTTGCTAGTTGACGGCTGGTTGCTGTTAGTACAAGCTGTAATCAAGCTGCTACCAGTATAGATATAACTATATTGAATAAAATTACGACTACTTTGGCGATGAATTGTTATTGATGAGGGTGATGACAGATTCATAAAACAGTATGATGCTTTCTCCTATCTACCGTCAGAACTCAATCTAAATGTACATTCTAAAATTAACTTTTGATTCACCACCGAATAGGGTTGAATTTCCAAAGCGCGTTTAAAAGCTCGGATAGCTTCGCTATATTTTCCAAGTGCTGCATAACACAAACCCATGCCATGAAGTGCACCAAAATGTATTGGATTTATCTGCACAACCATCTGACAATCTGCTAGAGATTTTTGATAATCACCAATACTGTAATAGAGAAAAGCCCGCCGATTCCATGCTTCAGCAAAATCTGGCTGTTCTTTAAGAAGTTCCGTCAAGTCTGTTTCGGCTTCAGTAATTTCACCTGCGTCTAGTAACTTTTGACTGCGGTCAATCCTTTCCAGCCCATAAATTCCCTTTTGCTGAAACCAGATCCGCCAAATTTTTCTGGTTGCCTGTTCGCGGATTGTAGCATCGGGATTTTTCAACTCTTCAAGTAAGGAATTGATAGATAAAGAATCCATAAATTTGAGATCGGTGAATATACCTTTCTTTTTACTTTCTCACAAATTTTATCTTCTAAAACATTTTTAAAGTCATCTTTAAAATTACGGAGATCAATTGCTATTTATGAAATTTATGTGTGATTTTTGTATTCGATAAACTCAACAATGCCAAACCCAATACTTAGACTAATAAGTGGTTGGTGGTAACAATGCTACACTTTTAAACATAAAAACTGACTATAGGTAGTTGACAACTGCTTAGTAACTAATAGTTCATAAAAACATTACAAAAAAACTCAGTTTCTTAGCATATTATTCTTACTTCCCGTCCTAGTGACTTTAATCCTAAAACTAATTCCCATTTGCTAAGGAGCAACTGCTTTAATACAAAAGACCGTTCCAAAAATTTTAAAAGCAGTATATGTCAGGCTTAGAGATAGTTTGAGCGCCAGCCAGAGTTAACGAAGTTATAAGGGCTAGAGTTAGTTACTGATAGTATAGCCCTGAAAATATACTGATAATTAGTTGAGAAGATACCTACTTTCAAAGATTAAGATAAAGCTGGTAAAATTAGAGAGCCAATTCGTAATCTGATTAAACCACAAACAGTAAGAATTACCTGATTGTAAGTATTAGACTGAAGTCGAAACCGAGAAGATGCTACGCGAAAAATTTTGAGCAGCCGAATCATATGTTCAATAAATATCCGATTACTAGAAAAGTCTTTATTTTCTGCTTTTTGCTCGGCAGTAAGTTGACCTTTACGAGGTTTCTTGTGAGGAGTTGATATATTCTTACCACCAATATAAGCTTTATCACCTTGAAATGATTGTGTCGGAGAAAATTTTTGTTGTTGATTACGAAATAATGAAATATCACTGGTTGGTCCCTTGACCCCGACTATTACATCTACAATATCTTGTGCTTCAGGTAGAGACACAACTTGGTTTTTGAAGGTATGTTGTCTCTTCTTTCCAGAAAAATACATTTGTTGCTCTTCATTCTCTGTAGGTCGCTCTCTGGGCTGTTCGTAACTATCCACAATTAACTCAAATTCATTTAATAATTCCTGTACAATTGCATAATCACTTTCCTGACTTTCTACCTGTTCAAGTAAACTAGAAGGCAAAACTTCTCGAAAGATTAAAAGCCACTAATGAAAGGTATCATTTGCCTCAGATTTTGATACATTCAAGTGCATTACTAAAACTTCAAATCTTGGCATTTGCCTTAAATAAAAAAGACAAAGGCACACTTGCTCTGCAATTGATAGTTTAGGTTTACGTCCTCCTCCTGCCACATTGACTCAAATTTTTTACTTTCAGAGAAGGCTTGTCTCTCTTGATGTTTGAATTCAGCTTGCTTTAATAGCTCCAGAAACTGCTTACGGTCAATTCCCAGTATTTGTTTGATGCGATGTTGATATTTTTGAATATAATTAAGTGGATTTTTCATTATGGTAGACCAAAGGTAGACGCTCAAATCTCCCTTCTACCATTTTTTTGTACCCGCATTTATATTTCGGACAGGTCTAAAGTAGGCTGATTATTGCTACGCTGATTAAACAAGCACATCATTGCAGCGAAGTTACACAACAAGGATATTTATTGACTTAGCATTAACTAATTACGAATTATCAAGTAACTTTCGTGCAAATGCGATCGCCTCTGTTGGTGTTGAGACTTCACCCTCAGCTCGTGCTACAGCAATTTCTGTCAACAGTTTGCCTACCATTGGCGAAGCTGGAATATCTAATGCTATAATCAACTCCTTCCCGCTCACTAGTGGAGTGGGATGAGCGACCAGATCGTCAGGGTTCAGGTAGCGGTTGATTAAAGGTGCAAAGACAAGACAACGCGTTGCATAGGTTTCTTCTGTCGTAGCGATCCCTGTGTTTAGCTGCTTGTCGCCAGACATCGCCTCTACCAAATTATTAAATGCTACGGCTAGCACTACCGTGGCGGAAAACGCAATATCTGCATCTTGGAATAAAAAGTATTGTTCTCGCAAGGACATATTTGCTACTTTCAGTTGCGATGATAGTTTCAGAGCAGTGGTTACACCCCGAATTTCGGCGCGACTATAAGTAAGTCGTTGTAGTTCTATTTCTGCTAATTCCGGATCTGGGTTAACAAGACAAGCAAGTTTGGCAATGGCTAACCAAGTAGTTTTGATACTATCCTTGACATAAGCTTGTAGTTGTACCCCCAGTTGTTGCCAATTTTGGGCGAGTAAAACCGCTGCATTGTCAACCGCTGCTAGTTTATTCAAGCTTTCACGGGTGGCATTTTTGAACAAAGGCGTAAGTAAACCATCTTCCCAAGCAGCCGTTACCCAGGGAGTACCTTGAGAATTTGCCAATAAATAACCGATTTCTATCCGAAATCGTTCTGCTGCAACTTTGGCGATCTGTGATGCCAAAGAACGAATTGTAGTTTGAGTAGCTGAGTCAATAGTAAAATCCAGTTGGGCAGCTTGGCGATAAGCTCGCATTAACCGCAAAGGGTCATCTTCGAGGTTAGCAGGTGATACCATTCGCAAAATGCCCTGTTGCAAATCTGCATAGCCTTGCAGAGGATCGATGATTTCTTGCGTGTGGGGATTGTAGGCGATCGCATTGATTGTAAAGTCCCGTCTGTGCAAGTCAACTTCTAAACTATCTCCTTCTTGTTGGGCAAAGTCAGCTGTGGCGTGGGGAAAAACCACACGCGCTATTTGTCGTTGTGGATCGAGTAAGACAAAACCAGCATTGTAATGATGCGCGATCGCTCTAGCAACCTTTACCGCGTTAGATGGGATAACAAAATCTAAATCCAGGTATTCGCGAGTTCTGCCAAGGATAGCATCCCGTACAGCACCACCTACCAAATAAGCGGGTTGTGGCAAAAATGCCAAGCTAAAAGGCCAATTTTCAGGAGCTAGTGTAGAAGCAACAAAAGAACGCATTGTAATAAAAATCAACCCGGCAACTAATGAATAACAGTCGAGCTTAAGCTAGATTAACAATAAAGGCCCCTGGAGTTGTTTCTATTATGTGTATTTGCGTGAACTGCCACTATGTAGATCGCTGTCTCACCTATCATGCCGTAGAAGGGCAGCACCAACAACCTCACTTGACTCAAACACCAGATTTTGACCCTAATGAACCTTCTATCAACGTCAACATCCGTACTAAAGACGATCTAATAGAAATGGAATGGGATGTTGTTGGTTGTCTGAGCTTTAAGCGGGAAATGGGTAAGTGGTCGAAGTTGCGTCCTGGTGAATTAGTGCCGACTTAAAAGTCAATAGTAGTATATTATTTCTCAGCCCAATAATAGTAGAATCTTAACAATTTAATTCCAAGTTTCTTGACAAAAATCTTTGCAAGATATAAATCGGCTGTAGGGGCATACAGTTAGTTGTACGCCCCTACCTATGTATCTATAATTAGATACTTTCTCAAATGATATTAAGTTCTTTGATTTTGAAAAATGTCGAGGTTAGTCCTTGGTCAATCGCTTCTGAATCAATTAATAGAATTGACCGCCAGGATATACGATAACAAATTCCTTACCTCTACCCTTATCTAAACTCTTCTGTAATACCTACCCCCATCATAAAATATCCTCTTCGTAATTTCCATAACCGTAATCACGATAGCCATTTCCATAACCACAATCACCATAATAACCACCTCTACCTTTGATAAAGATGATTTCATGTGTTTTTAATTCCTTGAGCAAACTCTCAGAATTTAGCAATAAAATCTGCTCTCTAGTCAAAATTTCAGATATTTTGATATCAGCCCTGTTTACTCCTTTGAAGATTGGTTGGTGACTTTTACTGATTGAAAAATTATTGAATTATATATTTATTGTTACAGCCTAATTGGCAAATTCTAGTATTTTTAAATTCTAAATTTATACACAATTACAGTAATTATATTTTTGAGTCATTATTTTGATTTTTTAAATAAAATAATGTACGTCATATTACTTCTGTTTTTATAGATAAATAAAATTCTAGATAACGGTAAATTAAAAATATCTGTGGAATCTCAATAATAAGTATAGATTTTCAATAATTTAGATATAATTTCCTGAGTTAGGTCTATAAGAAATAATTATTCCATGTAGTATCATCCTAAAACATCAAGAACGCGCGAAATGCTCCGAAGTTATGAGCGGCGGTTTCCACCGCTCAGACTTCTCTCTATCCCACAAAACGAACAAAATCATTCCTAAAATATGCAACACCAAAATCAGCTTGATCGACTTAACGAATGCCATCATTATCAATTGCACTGTAGCTATCGTTAGGGAAAAGCCCTAACCAAGGATCGGAACTAGGAGTTAAAAAGAGTTGGGCATATACTTGCTGATTGAGTGTTTCCACAGTCTTTGTTTGGTTACTCTGTATAAACCATTGATGAATTTGGCTATGCAGTATATATTCATTTCTGACTGTATCTAAAGCCATTGCTGCTTCAAAATTCTTAATTATTATCGGCAAATTATCTTTTGAAGTGTTGGCAGATTGAGATTTTTTAGCTCTAATTAAAGAAATGCTGTTTTGGTCTAACTTGGCATCGCTGGCATAGAGTTGAGCAATTTTATTCCAAGCTTCTTGGTCGGTAATTTCAGCTAAAGCCTTTTGATTGGGTTTAGTATCTGACTCGAGGGCATTCAATATAGGCCTTTCAACTATCATTTTAGAAACTGCTAGAGAGCTTGCGGTTTCTGCTGTCGGTGGCTGAGTGGAATTATTAGGAAATTCTACTAACTTAGGGGGAGACTGGATACCCAAACGAGATAAATCTGCAAGCCATTGGGCTTGGATAGAATTGTAGCGATCGCTGTGGTATTTTTTTAAAAAAGGCTCGCGAGCGGTTGGTGTCAGTTTGCTATAATTCTTTGCTGTTACTTCAGCCTGCTCTAGCTGACGCAAAAATGCTTTAGGACTATATAATCCTGGAATTGCATCAATTGGACGACCTGAGGCATCTAATATATAGTGAATGCTATTGCCTGTAATTGTCCGCTCTAACTTACGTCCGTCACCGAAATCAATTGTTACTTGGGGTACAGGACGTACTGATTCCCAGTGTAAAATGAAGCGGTCTTGAAGTACTTTAGAAATCTCACTATTCGGATACAGCGCTACCCTAAAGAATCTACTATTAGCACAACTTAAATCGCGATCGAGTCTGCCCAGTAACCGCAGAGATAAAATGGGTTTACCACTGGTTCTGGCAGCAGCTTTGGCTTGTTCTATATCGGTGTACCAGTACAAACGAGAAGCGTAACAGTCCCGTTGTTGGCAGAGTTCGTCTAAAGCCATCCGGAGTGCAGCAGAAGGTAGAACTGTACCTGAAGAATAGGTGTTTAGCTCATTGGCATGGGATTTGAGAAATATCTGTAACCCATTTGGCCCTTGTTTACGAAGCACAGAAACTTCTTGAGATAGCTTGGAAGTTTCATTTATCGGAGTTTGAGCATTAGCTGTCTGTAAGAGTGTCAGGCTAACTAGCATGAGTGCTAAAGGACTTTTGAAGATGCTAAATTTCATAAATTTATAAAAGGATAGAGATGTGGGTGTCGCCATTACTAATTAGAAAACCTAGTCTAATTTTTAAGAATAAATAGATGCTGGGAAAGTTTCTAATGGGGATGGTAAATCCCATAAGCTCATAGGCAAATAATTTTCTCAGTATTTACCTAACAAGCTTAGATTTAGATCTGTCCCTAAAACACATACATATATTCATTTACGGAAACTACTTTATCAAAAGTATAATTTATTAAAAATCAAATATATAAAATTTTTATTTTTATTTATTAAATTTAAAATAAATAACTTCAATAATGAAAATTTATTTTTAGAAAATCAGTAATATTTCTGTTTTAAATTTGAATAAATATAATTAAATTATTAATATTCTCAATTGCGCGAGTTTCTCTAAAGATTAAAAATAGGTAACAGGATAGTTTGAAAAGCGCAAAACATTATCTGATAAAAATAGCGGTTTTCTGAGAGATGGAACAATCTAAGCTCTAGAAGCTTTGAATATTTATTAAAAAAATTGAAAAACCCCATGTCAAAATATATTTCTCATCTCCTAATACTGGTATTAGGAACAGTCTCGACCTGCATTATTACTCCATGTCATGCTCAAACTGCGGTAAAATCTGATATTCAAAATACTAATAATATTAGTTCTATATCTTCAAGTTCTCCTTCTACTATCCAATTGCATGATTCGCTCAATTCTACTAATAATAAACCGACTATTCTTTCTGAGACAGTTAGTAATTCTTCTGCTCCTAAGCCGAATATAACTGCAACTCAGGCTCAACTACGAATTCCTATATTTAGTAGAATTTTTCGCTCACCTTTGATGCAGCAGTAATCAAAAAAGTGCTGAGTCACCGTTCGCCCTTGGCGTCATCGCAACTTTGGTCAAAGTATAAACAAAGCTCCTAACAAAAGGCACAAAATCACTGTTGACGCTGGCGATGTTGATGATTCCTCCCCCCGCCCAAGACGCTATCCGCCACATGGGCAAGGGCAAAAATGCCCTAGATGCTAGTCGCAACGACTCTAGTCAACATAATGTAATTTAATGACGCTCCTAATCGCTAAGGCTACGTAGGAGCGTCATTACGAATTAGTAATTATTCGGTCATCATCCGCCAAACCTTTGGCGAATGCTGCTTTAGTCCACCCGGGCCACTAGCGACCAAGGCAACTTTCCCTGTAAGTTTCTTTGCCATGATTGGGTTGTGAGTCTAAATATACTATTATGCTCAACGATAGGCAATGCGGAGACTTTGGACTAAAATCACCCCAGATGCGATCGCCATTAACCCACCCCAAAACCAGTAAGGTAAAAGTAAATACCGCTGTATTTGTGCTGTATCTGAGAGTCCAAGGGGGCCAGCAGAGCTACTAAATAAATAATCTAGTTGGTGGTATGTACTCACACAAGCTTGTACGCCCAAAAATTGAATACTCAACCCTTGTGCCCAACGAGGTGCTTTCAAAGCGATACCTAAAATTGTTAAACCCAACAAAGGAATTGCCACCAATCCAAACCAAGAACGCACCCAAATTAATGTAGACAACAGCAAAAAACTGCCTAAAATTTTTAAACTTAGGGAAGCTACTTTAAAACTACGGGAAGCTAGAATCAATGCTGCACCAGCAAGAGGTGGTCCCATCGGCCCTGCTGCTGCAACTAAAGCTGGGCCAATTGGCCCCAATGATGACCGAATACCATAAGTTGCAACACCGGAACCATTGCTAAAAATCTGCAATTTTTGAAACTGTCCTCCTAATAGAAGTGCCATTAAGCCGTGACCCATTTCATGAAACCAAGTTGCCAAGATTGTAAATGGGTATAAGATATAATCTCCTGCTGGAACTTGCCACAATAAAGCAGTGGCGATCGCTGCTGCAATTAGCCACTTTAACCCCATACGTTCAACAACTGGTGGAGCTTCTCTTGTTAGCAAATTTTCAAAATTTTTGCTCGGTTCTTTCATAAATAACTCAATTTTATATTTTAGATTAGAATTCAAGACTTAGGAGTCATATCATGTTCGGATGAATGCTTATAATATTAATTCGTTAAATATTCTCTTGATTCTTTAACTATTATGGCTCCTGAATTCTTATAAATTTAGATTTTAGATTTTCTCTTCAATCCAAAATCCATTTTAAAAAGTTGAGCCACTGCGTTAAAGAGGTCTGCCGATTCAAAGCAGGTGGCGTCTGAGCGCCGGAAGTCAGCGCTCAGACTTGCCGTAAAACTCCAAATTTAAAATTGCCAATCAGCTAAGCAAGTTGAAACAGGAATGTCATCAAGTCTCCTTTGCCTAAACTAATGCGATCGCCTGGTCGTAAACGGTGACGATTTCCTGGTGAGAGGGGCAAATTATTAATGTAGGTTCCATTGGAACTTCCCACATCTTCAACATAGTGAGCGTCTCCTTCGACACGAATATCTGCATGAATGCGGGAGACAATTTCTGAATTAGGAAATCCTGAAACATCAACATCTGGAGGAATCCGGTCATTGGGCTTACCGATATGAATTACAGACAGATTTTGCGGCAATTCAATTAACCTATCAGTTTGAACGTGGACTAACCGCGCATTCACTTGCTGCAATTGGGTTCTAGCAGCAGTTACCGTTGGTGGTGCTGCTGGTGGAGTTACTTCTAATTCAGCTTCTAAGGGTGGTGGTGTTGGAATACCTTGGCTAGATACCACAGGCTCAGTTGCAACGGTTGGTGGTGGTGTTGGAGGGCTATTTTCTGAAACAGATGGCTCTGGGGGAGTTGCTGGATGAACTGCCACTGCTGTTGGCGGTAAAGATGAGGTAACGGGAGGATGGGAGTTGGCAGTGCTAATTCCTAAGGCATCTGGTTGTAAAAGTTCTACAAGAGGATCGGGTGTAACTAACGGCGGTACTTCAACGGACATATCGGGAGTCACTGTTGCAGCTACTGGGGCGTGAACGTGTGGAACTGCTGCTGAGTGCAAGTTATAGCCACACTGACCGCAAAATGCAGCATCTGCCTGCACCGTTGCCCCACAACTGGGACAGTGAGTAGTTGCTGGTAACGGCGTATAGCAAGCTTCACACTGGACAGCGCCGTCAGGATTGGGATGATTGCAATTAGGGCAGACGATCATCGATTTTAGCCTTTGTTCAAGAGCATCATAAAATAAGGTAAGCTGTGGCGAATCTAACACAGCACATCTTTTCGTGTTGGCTGTTAACTGTTGACGGTTGAGAGTTAACCGTCAGCAATCAACGAACTTAGGAAGTGACTGTGCAATTTGAAAGCGTAATAGCTTAGAACTGGCAAGCTCCAGGGGCGGCCTTAGCTTTCGATTGTAGCAATTACTTTTGAGGGGATGGAAAGACACGGGGATACGGGAACACGGGGAGATGGGGAATGGGAGTAATGAGGGAAGATGAGGGGCAAACAAAAGGCAGAATTCCTAACTGAACACTCTCTGTTTGCCCAATGCCCCTCTGCCCCTTTGCCTTTTGTTTGTTAAGGTTGGAGTTCCAAACCTGCTGCTGCATCCAGCAGCCACCAAAGTTCTCCTTGGGGCTGAATTAAACGAGATGGGTAAGTATACTCATCGGCTACAGGTGCAAAGACTTGCGCTAAAGCTGGTCTTTTGTTAGCACCAGCAACTAGAAAAATCACGCTACAAGCAGAGTTGATGAAGGGGTATGTGAAACTTATCCGTAGGTTTCCGTTTTTATTTCCCACAGTAACCAGGCGATCGCGTACTTTGAGAGCTTCTGTGTGGGGAAACAAAGATGCGGTATGTGCATCATCACCCATTCCTAGCAATATTACATCCAACACGGGAAACTCCACCCCAGAAGAATTGAAAAATTTTTTTAGATGCTGTTCATACTTAGCAGCAGCCAAGGCTGGATCGGCTTCTAAAGTCGGTACGGGGTGAATGTTAGCAGCTGGGATGTCAACATGATTTAGCCATGCACGACGCGTCATCAGTTCATTGCTATCGGGGTGATCCGGTGGTACAAAACGTTCATCCCCCCAGAATATATGAATTTTATCCCAAGGCAATTTTTGATTAGCGATCGCTTCGTATAACGGCTTAGGTGTACTCCCGCCTGATAAAGCGATGGTAAATCGCCCCCGCTGCTCAATGGCTGTTTCTAACTTGGACAGAATTAATTCTAGCGCTCTTGCAACCAGCGCTGACCGATCCGGTAGAACTTCAACCGTTTTGTTCATAACTTTATCATCA
The DNA here is from genome assembly GCA_029379225.1 of Nostoc sp. S4. Taxonomy (GTDB): domain Bacteria; phylum Cyanobacteriota; class Cyanobacteriia; order Cyanobacteriales; family Nostocaceae; genus Nostoc. The sequence continues at coordinate 14,081 of JAQYWR010000037.1, forward strand.
TATTGCTGGCTTCCAGCAATACAATACCCAACTTCTGACAATTTCCCTTTTTAACTTTTGAAACATTTAACATAGCGTTGACTTTTGACTGTTGACTGATGACTGGAAAAGAAATATACTTATGCCCTCGTTATGTAATTTATTACATGGTCGTTTAACTTGAATAAACGTGGGCGCACCTTAGCACCTTCACGAGTAAGTTATCAGTAGTTAGTACAACTAACTACTAAGTACTGTCATCATTACTTTTATTTACACCCAGTTATTTCATACTTTCTTGATTGATCCAAAATGGGAAAAATTTCTTAAAAATTAACAAAAATTCTTAAAAATAATTAATTGCTTCATTTTGGCTAGTTCTGAATTGAGACAACAACATATTAATAATTACCTACAAATAGTTCTTCCCAGTCAGCGATCGCTTGGCGTTGAGCGATTAACAATTGCTCAATTCCTTTCTGGGCGACATCTAGTAGTTGATTCAACTGACCACGGCTAAAGCTACCTTCTTCAGCTGTTCCCTGGACTTCAATAATTTCTAAATGTTGATTCATCACCACATTAAAATCTACTGTTGCAGCGACATCTTCTAGATAATTTAGATCTAAAAATGGTTCTTTCTCTAGTAATCCTACGGAAACGGCTGCTATCTGTCCACATAAGGGCGATCGCTCTAATATTCCCTGGTGTAACAATTTAGAAATGGCATGAGCCAAGGCAACAAAAGAACCTGTAATAGCTGTTGTTCTAGTTCCAGCATCAGCCTGCAACACATCAGCATCCACGGTCAGCGTATGTTCTCCCAGTGCCTCAAAATTGACTGCGGCGCGTAAGCTACGTCCGATTAAACGTTGAATTTCTTGCGTCCGTCCAGATAATTTCAACAGTTCTCTTTCTTGGCGTTTTTGTGTTGCAGATGGTAGCATTCGGTACTCAGCAGTTAACCAGCCCTTACCAGTTCCTTCAAGAAACTTGGGAACTCCCTTAGTCACGCTAACGGTACAAAGTACCTGAGTATCACCGCATCTTGCCAGAACAGAACCAGGAGCAAAGTGGGTGAAACTAGGATAAAAGCTGAACGGACGTAATTCGTTGGGAAGACGGCCGTCTGGACGCTGCCAAGCCATTGGAGTTGCCTCAAGATTTTTAGATGAAATATACTGCCTTAAGGTTACCTTAGTGGGGTATTGTCAATGCCGGTCTCTAAGGAACTGAAAGCAAAGTCAAAATATTTTGTAGCACCATCTCTGGTGATTGGTCACCATTGACGGTTAATAGGCAGCGACGACGATCGTAATATTCTAAGATGGGGATGGTGCGATCGTAAAATAATTCTACACGCCGCTGTACTATTTCCGGCTGGTCATCTGGTAGCGAGCGCCCTAAAGATCGGCTAACCATTACTGCTTCTGGAACTTGCAGATAAATCGCCCAATCTAGCTTTTGTCCTAGATCGTTCAATAAACAATCTAATTCTTCGGCTTGATAGGCAGTGCGGGGATAGCCTTCCAATACCCAAGTGTAGTTAATATCTGGTTGTCTAAGACGAATTCGGATCAATTCAACAATCATTTCGTCTGGGACTAGTTCCCCTGTTTCTACGTATGGTCGTGCGTGGTAGCCTAATTCACTCAAGCTAGCAAAAACAGAAAGATAAGTCCGGGGGTCGGCTTGCAGCCATTGGAAGTTTGGTAGTGGTTTGTCACCAGATATGGCTTGCCGTAAAATTTCACCTGTAGAAATCAGAGGAATATCAAAGTATCTGCAAAGCCTTTGCGCTTGAGTACTTTTACCCGATCCTGAACCTCCCAGAATCACTAATCTCACAACAATTCACTCCTCATCCTGTCAAATTCACTACTTTATAACTCTGTTTGCTCCAAACAACCAGAAAATTCAATACATAAGGACTTTCAGTTGCTAATTCTAGCTTTTTTAAGTGATTGTAACTCTAACTTATTTGTTATCATTTTTACGACTAGTTTCCGAGAAAAAACGATAATTTAAATCAAAATAACTCTTGACTTCCAGACAAGGGTAGTGCTTGACTAAGAATGCAATTTGCTAAATCTACTACGGGACTTGCAATTAAAAATAATCAATCGTTGTGTAAGCAGGGGGGCAGTTCTTGCTCTTAGCAGGAAGAGAAGTTGGAGCGGAGGCTGACTCCATAGACCCGAAGGGGCTTGCCGTTAGGCATCCAAACTTCGGGGGAGAAAGAAAACTATCATCTAAATAAATTGGTTAATTTAATTTATTCTCTGGAAGTCCCTACACCTGTGAAAAACAGATTGATTATACAGGTAGATTCATCAGAACTCACGTTAGTAAAAGCAGATAATTTATTGTAGTTTTTTGAACTTTATATATGATTGCCCAGCTAGAAACATCAAGTATAAATTCTACCCTCACCTTACCATATCAAGTAGAGGGAATAGTGCAAGTTTTTACTAGCTCTTATCGAAACTTTTTTACAAGTGTAATGGCTCAAACACTCAGAATTGCTGGACAAGGAACGTCAGTGTTGATAGTCCAGTTCCTCAAGGGAGGTATTCGCCAAGGACAAGAACGACCTATACAACTAGGACAAAATCTAGATTGGATTCGCTGTGATTTACCACGTTGCATTGATACACCCCATCTCGACGATACAGAAAACCAAGCCTTACAAAAGCTGTGGCAGTATACACAACAGGTAGTGTATGAAAGTAAGTATTCTCTCGTTGTTTTAGATGAGCTAAGTTTAGCGATTAATTTTAGTTTAATTTCAGAAAGCGAAGTTTTAGCCTTTTTGGCAAAACGCCCTTCTCATATCGATATCATTCTCACAGGTCCAGAGATGCCAAAATCTCTGTTGAATGTAGCAGATCAAATTACAGAAATCCGTCGCAGTCATCGACCCTAAACAATCTCAGGATTGAGATTTTGAATTTAATAATCTTCTATAAGAGAGTGCGTTAAAGTTCATGAACACACCTTACTGTTCTAGCAACAGATGTAGGATTGAGGAGAAATTGAGCAGATTGTTGTGCCGTTACTTGAGATAACTGAATCTGTTTGAGAGTGACTAAACCTTCGTTGGCAAAGGAATCTCTCACTAATACTTTCTCGCTGCTGTTAAAAGAAGTTTCATAAAATACTTCTTTAATCCCTGCGGAGATAATTAATTTTAAACAAGACAAACAAGGTTCTAGGGTGACGTAAATACTTGCACCATCTGTAGAGGTACCATGCTTTGCAGCTTGTGCAATCGCATTTGCTTCTGCGTGTACAGCCCTTGATGGTAAAGTTTTGCTAGCATCACAGCTACTCAACCCTGGATAGCAGTAGCCCTGCGCCGTACAATGAGCCGAACCCGATGGTGAGCCATTATAACCAGTTGCTACCACCTGCTTGTTTTTTACAATCACAGCACCTACAGGAAAGGCTAAACATGTTGACCGAGTAGCTGCAAGTTTAGCCAACATCAGAAAATATTCATCCCACGTTGGTCTTTGATAGGGTTCATCGATTGGGGAAATATCTTGCATAATCTATCAATTTCAAACTGTATTCTACTGCGTTGCTGGCAAGGGAAACTGTGGATGCTCAGGGTTCCACTTCGCCAAAATATTTTTAAGCTGATTCAAAGCATCTTCATGATCGTGAAACTGTATTTCAGCAATCACGGTGGGAATGCCGCGTGGAAATCTTGATATTCTTTTACCTTTTTCGTATAGAAGAATGATGGGAATTTTGTTTGTTTCTGCGAAAGCTAACTCCATCCCAACACCGAAAGATAGTGAGCCAAGGTAAGCTATAACTAAGTCTGAATTGCTGACTTGATGCTTATCTTGGTCGAAAACTTCACGAGGACTAATATCGGGGTTATTTACTGGATCAGTTTGTTTGTGTGGAACATAAGCTTGAAGACCAATTTCTTCACAAAGTAAACCTATTCTTTCATAAAGTGCCCTAGATTCTGCTGGATTATCCACATTAGTTAGCGCACCAGATACATATATTTTGTACATATTTAATAACTATCTTACACTAAACATAAAATTAATTTTTTTGGATTATTTATTAATATGAAATACAATTATCTTTGTTCTTGTAAAAAGTGTTTATCTTCAATTAAAGTAGTATTTTTAATATATTTATTATTCAATAGACCTTTACTAATAAATTATTATTAATTGTAAATAAAAATTTTTAAAAATCATGATATTTAATTACTTATTTAAAGGTGTATTTACTGTTGAGTTCGGCTCTGTTCGTGTCTCTGGAGTGGGAGTTTTAACTCTTTGAAATAATGGAATTCCTGCAAATATTGCTGATAATAAGGTTCCTATTGCAGCAACTGCTGCCCATTTCGCTGATGTATCTTGTCCAAGAATACTTAGCAATGTATCATGAAGACTAATTTTAAGTTTTTTATATTCCTCTGACTCCAGCATGAGTTTCCTTAGTAAATCTGTATCGCCTGTCATCCAACTATGTTCTTTTCTATTAAAAAAATCATCAATTTCATTACGATTCGGCAAACCAATAAGAATATCAAGTCTTGCAGGTCTATCTGTATTGCGGTTACTTGATGACTTGGAACTTAATTTTTCAATTGCCAAATAGGCGATTGGTTGATTCACATCTCTGACATTAATTCTAAGCATTTCATCTGAAATGTTATGAAGGGCTATACAAAGAACACCTGACCAATAAGGATTTACTCGCGTACCAATGTGTCCCATACCTTTCGACACTAGCCCAACCATTGAGTAAAGTGGTCCACGAAAGTAGCCACTGAGGTAAACAGCTTCATCAGTCCAAACCAAAGCAGTATCTCTTGGAGGTATGCAGAAAAACTTCTGTTCTTCATCTGGCTTACTTGTCTTTAGTTCTGTTTGAATAGTTAAACGTTGCTTTTGTCCGATCGCATATGCATATTCACTAGCAGTTAAACATAAATCACAAGCCCTTATACTATCTGGCTTGAGAGGATAAAAAAGTATACCTTTACTAAGTTCCCTAACAATATCCCGATCGCTCAAGACTGACATCCAAATACTCCCTAATTCCACAAACCAACAGAATTTTCCACGAAGACATCCGATGTAGTTATAAACTCAAGCACATCGTGTCAGTAGCTAAATAGAACGTTCTGACTGTCTTAAAGAAAAGGCTACTTTGATTACACGTATTTTAATTTATATTTTGGTGTGTTGCAAATTACTTTATATATTTAGCCTGACGGTATCCACCCTAGTATTGCTGTTTATTTGTATGAATTACAGTTTTTTTCGCTTACTGATCCTGAATGTAAGCCTTACCACTTTTAATACAATTACTAGCCTTTTGCAGTTCGATACCTAAGTAACCAGTATGTTCAGGCTGGATTGCTGGAGAGTTAGCACAAATCTCCCTTAGTATTGAGATCGGGTTTTTCCCACGATAAGATTTAATCACCTCACCACTACCTGGAGTTGTTTGAGTAATCACTATTTCTCTATCATCGACCTCAATTATAAAATTACCACAGGGGTCGTCATAGCTACGCTGGTTAAATATTGCAGCATATTGATTAGCAATTAGCCTATCTGCATTTTCCCAGGTATCGTCATATATATGAGCAGACTGACTGATAGTTATTAATGGTCCCATTTTCAATTCATACTCAGAATGAGACGCAATTTCATCTCTTATATGTCGTTGTAAAGCCCTCAATCCCATAGCATTTGCAGGCCATGCAGCAAACATATCATTACTTCTAAAAGTAGCGGTTAGTGATAATTCATTGTCAACAACTCTCAGCCAAATATGATTAAGACAAGGGCTACCGCCTTTTTCATGGTCTTTTACATCCCATAAACTCATAACTGCACTAGCAGCATCTATTTCTCCAATTAACTTCTGAATTACTTGGTCAATTTGATCGCGCTTAAACCAAGAACGTAGACGTTGGCCGTATGTATATTTCAAGCCTTCCCGATATGGCGCATCATCTAAAATCTGATTCTTATATTCTTCAATAAAAAGGCAGTCAATTGGTAAATAATTTGGCTCTGGGAAGTAAAAATTGGATGGCTCCTCAGTAACAATTGCCACCAAATCAATTAACTCTTGCCATTGCCCATCATAGCCAGTTGGACGAATTGTTCCTGTTGTCTTAATACGATGAATGATTTTTACCCAAGTTTCAGCTATGGTTTTGCCTTCAATTCTATGCCCGTATCTTGGCCCAGGTAAGACAGTTGGTTCAATACTCGGCATGGGAAAATCTAAGGGTTTTCCCCATGCGGCTAGTACTTCCTGTTGAGCATATGACTTTACTAGACTAACAGCGTCATTAATGGATTTGGCTTCTTGGCACTTTACTGATTGTCGCAGGTGTTGTAGCGCACTGGCTTGAACGTCTAGATCAATATATCCAGTATATCCTGAAGTAGCCGCATTAATTACCCAGCAACGCAACCCAGTATCACACACACCTTCTTCAAAGCCATTGCGGAAAAAGTCTAGCAAGCATTCTCCAGCACCTGCATTCCTGTCTTCCTTGGTGGCGTTTAGAACCACTAAATATCGAACATGGGGATTATACAGCAAATTGCGAATTAGTAAGTTTATCCCACGGGTCGGCGAGTATAACTGCCCAATTACAGCATACTCTTGCGGTTGCAAGTGTTTAGCGATCGCCTGCTTTACTGTCCATCCTGTAATCACTGCCGTCTGACCTAGACCATAAATAAGCTGGTTGGGCTTGTGCAGTGCTTTGTACTCAAATTGGGTTGCCTTACCCGTTGCTGTCATGATTGGCTAGAATAAAAAATTTAACAATCTTCTATTCTATCACTAAACCTAAATTGGTACTACTTTCTGACAAGGTACGCTTTGGAAGTCTAATTAACTATAACCGATATATATTCTTTACAAAAATTAATAAAGTTGTTACACTTATTTACATAACAAAGAGATGGAGAAAATTTTATGCGTACAACCACTGCTATAGTTGACGACCAGGGCAAACTGAACAATTTTGCGATCGAGCCAAGAATTTATATAGATGAGCAAGGCGATGTCTGGCGACAAGCCGCTACGCGTCTACGCACAGGCTTCACTCCTTTTGCAGAACTACTCAACGGTCGTTTAGCAATGATTGGTTTTGTCTCTGTAATCGCATTAGAGGTATTGACAGGACATGGCGTCGTTGGTCTTTTGACAAGCTTGTAAAAACTGATTTTTATAACGTAAATTCTCAACAAATTTCAGAGACGGGATATATCCCGTCTCTGAAATTTATGTAAAACTTAGTGCTAGAGTGAAAATATACTGATAGTGAAAGCCCTTATCAGCGTAAAAGTATCGGGTGAACTATGGCTTTAACAGCTTCAACAATGTTGCCACTAGGCACAAAAGCACCAGATTTTGACCTACCGGAAGTGGTATCTGGAAAGGCAACTTCACTTTCCACCTTTGCCGATAAAAAAGCACTATTGGTAATGTTTATTTGTCGGCATTGCCCATTTGTCAAGCATGTGCAACAAGAATTAGCGCAGTTAGGGAGAGATTATTTTACAGGGGATTTAGCGATCGTTGCCATTAGTGCTAACGATGCAAAGAATTACCCAGATGATGCGCCAGACTCATTAAAAGCATTTGTGACAGAACAAGGGTTTACTTTTACCTTCTGCTATGACGAGAGCCAGGAAACGGCAAAAGCTTACACAGCAGCTTGCACGCCAGATTTTTTTGTATTTGACGAACAACGCAAACTTGTTTATCGAGGGCAATTAGATGATAGTCGTCCTAGTAATGGTAAACCTGTAACGGGTGCAGATTTACGCGCAGCTATTGAAGCAGTACTGATGGGTAAACCTGTTACAAGCGAGCAAAAGCCAAGTGTTGGTTGCAATATTAAATGGAAATCTGGAAACCAACCTAGTTATTTTGGTTGAAAAGCATAAGTTATGGGGAGTGCTAAGTAGCTAACTGCTGAGTTGGGAGTTAGGAGTTATTCTCCCCCACTCCCTACATATCAGTGCTTAATTTCCAAATTCAGAATGTAACGTCCTAGTTGGATTTTTTCTGCCCACAATTCATATTCCAATCGTAAATGCTCTGGTAAGGGATGTCCATTGAGAGCTAAGCTACTAGTAAAATTTCGTAAACGAATCGGATCGTTAGATTGGAATGACTCAGTTGGCAACCAATAACGACTAATACCATAAACACCCTGTTCCCAGAAGTGACGGTAACTCACTTGAGCGCTACCTTGCATAGTCATAATTACCCGATATGGAGAAATCTCTAACCACAAAATTCTGGGACTACTAGGAACGTAAGCTTTTCTTTGGCTTTGCGAAGAAGTATCCTCAGGACTAAGGACACTCTCGACTTCACAAGTAATTAAGGGCGGTGCAGTCAACAGTAAATGAAATCGGTCAGTGTCTTTTTGATATAATGTCCCGGCAGTTTCAACAACAGACCAGATTGGTAGGTCAGTAGAAATAATTGATAAGCACACGGGCTTGCGATGATGGGTCAGCATGGGAGCGATAAGGGCTAAAAGCTATTGAACAAAATTAAATGAACACTAGGAGTCTAATGGTCAGGGTAAGAAACTAAATAAGTAAAACAGGCTTAATATTAACTGAATTTGCTGGTTGGCTAAGCTACATAAATTGGGATAGAAACAGGTAGGACGTTAGCTGAGACAGCAAAACAGCAGTTTTTCTAGAGAGCTAATTTCTAATTAATGCTTGTAAATATTCTAAAGCTATAGACCCAAAACAGTGGGAGTCTTTAGTAGATGCTAAAAAACCTTCTTGGGAGGACTTACCGTAAATTTGAGTAAGTTTCATACAAGAAAAAGCTTAGGATACTAAGTAAAGAAGTTACCAGCAGTGACAAATCAACTTGCCGATCGACTTCTGGTGTATTCAAAAGTCAGTGTATCCTACTGTTGGCTTCTGTTATAACCGTAGAAATTCCAGAAGACTGTTTACTGTTGACCGTTGAGTGTCAACAGTGAAATATTTTTTATTTATTAGTTTCTTGACGCTAAATCCTTCAGGGTTGAATAGCCAAAATACTCCAAGGGTAATGCTGATATTGTCATTAACCCTGTAGTTAAAAGTTTTTAAATGATAAGGAGTCATGTCTACAGGACGAACACCAATTGCTCCTGTAGACTGGCGTAAAGCGGCTTTTATAAGAGCAAAATAATATTAATTTATAGAGCAGGAGTCGCAAATCAGAATAGCTTTAGACTATTGAGGATTGAGGATTTTTGGTACTTTGAAAAATTCACCCTCTTGTTCCGGGGCACCATTGAGAATGCTTTCGCGGTCAGCATAAGGTTGCAACTCATCTTGGCGTGTGACATTACTAACATCTATTGCCCGTGTTGTTGGGGGCACATCATTAACATCAAGTTCGTTGAGTTGTTGAATATAGTCGAGAATACTTCCCAATTGAGTAGTAAATTGTTCTTCTTCTTGTTGGGTTAACTCTAGGCGAGCAAGATTAGCTACTTTATGGACTTGTTCTTGGTCAATCATAAGTTGTTATTGGGCATGGGGCATTGATTATTTGTCATTTGTGCTTTGTCATTAGTCATTTGTCCTTTGCAAATCATCAATCACCAATGACTAATGACTAATAACTAGAAGAAGACGTCAATTTGCGATCGCCCTGTAGTTTTCAACCAGTTTTGAGCTTCAATATAGTTATTGGGAGCCATGCGAATAGCTCGAATCCAATAGTCTGCGGCTTGGTCAAACAGTGCTTCGCCAGCGTCGTTATCTCCAGCTTCTTTTGCTTTTTCGCCTTGGTAGTGATAAATCACGGCAATGTTGTTCAAGGCTTGGGGTAAGCGTGGGTTTAACTCAATTGCTTGGTGATACAATTCTAAAGCTTTCTCATGGTCGCCGTTGCTGGCGTAAATTAGCCCCATATTGTAGAGAATATAACCGCGATCGTTGGGGTCTTCCTCTAGTGTTAAAGCTTCTTCATAGTATTCCAATGCTTCAGCATATTCTCCTTCTGCTTGCGCCGACATGCCATCTCGATAATACACAAAGGCTTCTTTAGCTTTTTTGTTGGCTGGCAGGATCTTGAGAATGATATCTGCCATCACTGTAAAGGATTTGTCAATAAAATTATCGTTTTTTTGCGTTCTTGGCATAGTTGTCTCGGAGGACTGGGTATTAGGAAAATTCTTCTCTAGTCCATAGTATACAGTCCTAACCCCCAATCCCTAATCCTCACTAATCGACCTGATGCATTCTGGACTATTATGCCGAGAGTTGTTGACTAAGGTACTAACTGGATAGGCTGTCATAGCTGGGGCCGGATAAGGACGCAATAACTGTTGTAAGGTTTGGGGCGTTTGCTGTTGGGAATCTAGCCATAACTCGTAATCTTGCGGCTCTAAAATTACTGGCATCCGTTCGTGGATAGGTTGGAGTAATTCGTTGGCTGCTGTTGTCAAAATTGTACAAGAAATTATTTCTTCCTTGGCAGGCGAGTGCCATCTCTCCCACAAACCTGCAAAACCAAACGGTTGACCATCTTGGAGACGAAAATAAAATGGCTGCTTTTTGCCTTGTTGACGTTGCCATTCATAAAAGCCATCAGCTACAACTATACAGCGTCGATGCTTAAAAGCTGACCGAAAAGCAGGTTTTTCGGCAACAGTTTCCGCTCTGGCATTGATCAATTTTGCCCCTATTCCTGGATCTTTTGCCCATGAAGGAATTAACCCCCAATGCAACTGCTGAAATTCACGCTTTTTGCTTTCTGGATTTTGTAACACTGTTGCCACTATCTGCGTAGGTGCAATGTTATACCCGGTTGGTACATCAGGAAATTGTTGAACATCAAAAACTTTAGCTAAAGCTTCTGCTGATTGGTTTAGAGTAAATCTTCCACACATACTTTTATTCTCTAGGGTTAAATAAATTAAACATCTCATCCTCGAAATAAATAATACTTTTTTATTTTTAGAGATGATTTTATCTAGTACTAAGAAGTTAAATTTAAAAGAAATTATCCTGTTTGGTCAAAATATTTTGGTAAGATATTATATTTTGAACCCTTAGTTATCAACATATTCCTTACTGTATTTTAGCATGGAAATACTGCGTTTGTACGATTTTTTACCTTCTGGTAATAGCTATAAGATACGTCTTTTATTGACACAACTAGGTATACCTTTTGAAAGGGTAGAGGTTAATATCTTGAAGGGCGAGACTCAAACACCAGAATTTTTAAGTAAAAATCCCAACGGCAAGATTCCTGTTTTAGAAATCGAGCCAGGAAAATATTTGGCAGAATCAAATGCTATATTGGTTTATCTGAGTGAAGGTACAGAATTTTTACCCTACGATCGCTTTTTGCGATCGCAAGTGCTGCAATGGTTATTTTTTGAACAGTATAGCCATCAACCTTTTATTGGCACATCAAGATTTTGGATCTCTATTTTAGGTAAAGCTGAAGAATATAGTGATGCATTAAAGCAAAAACGCGAACCAGGTTATGCAGCATTTAACTTGATGGAGAAACACTTAACCGCTCATACTTTTTTTGTAGGACAGCGTTACACGATCGCTGATATTGCCTTGTTTGCCTATACTCATGTAGCTGATGAAGGTGGATTTGATTTAACACAATTTCCTGCTATCCAAGCTTGGATAGAAAGAGTCAAAGCGCAGTCCAGGTATATTAGTATCAAGGATGTGCATAAAGATATACAATATTATTAGAAATTCGTTTTGCTAGTCTGTGCCTCTCGATTCTTACTCGCACGTCATACAGAGCATTACATCAAGTATTACCAAGCAGCGAACCAGTAAAGATAAAATAATCAACACTAAATAAGTGTGTCAATTTCAATCAGCTTTTGCCGAGAGCACAAACCAGACTTAATTGTGATATCAGATTTAGCTACACCAAATTTCTCTGCAAGAAGCTTAATTAACTCTTCATTAGCTTTCCCATTAACTGGGGGTGATTTTAAATATACAATCAGGCTACCATCAGGTTGTTCTGTAATTTTTTGCTGTTTGGAGTTAGGTTTAACCTTGACTTTTTTTTGCATAACCAATTTTTACTAATTGTTGCAGCCATAACCAACCTAAAACAAAACCTAATAAATAATGAGGAAAATCCCACCAAACAAAGGTAGTACCAAGTAATAATTTACCTATGAAGGTGGCGCGAATTGCGTCTAATAGTGGCGGATGCCAAAGTTGCAAGAATTCTATTATACAAGTGATCAGAAAAACCCATATTGGGATTTGGATTACTGCCACTCGACTTCTAAAAAACCAAAATGCGAACAGACACCAAAATATTTCATAAAGTATATCTCCTCCATAGTCATTAAACCACTTATAGCCAGAGCCAGTGTAATACTTAAACAAAAAGCCCATCGGTACAACGATGAGCATAGAAAGAATAATATATATTGTTTGGTTTCGGTTTCGGCGCATTTTTTCAACTTAATAAAATTACCTGATATTTGTGTTCTCTGCGTCTCTATATCAGTACAAGTTGATCTTCAGCACTGAGCTGAGTAAACCTGGCTATTGTTGCAGGTACAACATCAGCAGCTAATGTATTGGGGAAGATACCACGAGCTGAATCAATGGTAAATGGCATATTACAGTTTTCTACCTTACTAAATTGGCAACTGAAAAAAGTTCAACTAAAAGTTTTTAGGGCAGGAACTACTACCTCACATATCAAAAAATATCACAAAACTTAATAAAAATACATAAAACTTTGTATTGCATCCATAAATGTAACTCTACTCATAGCTGCTAACGTGAGGTCTGAACTGCCATGAGACAGGAAGTACATTCATCAAAAGTGGCGCGAAACTCTACCCTGCTAGTGGTGTGGAGTTTTTATCTTTAAGGCTTATGCATCGTACATAAGTAAGTGCTACACGCAATTTGGGTCTTTCAGCGATGTTTAGTACCCAGCAATGTCTACGACGCGTTACGCCTACGCAAAGCAAGCCAATAAATCAGGATTATACGAAGCGCCTGAAACGACTAAGTACAGTTATGCATATTATGGTTAATTTGTACAGTGTGTAAGTCTTACTAATAGCCCTTTCAAGGCGAGCACATGTACTCTCTAAGTTTTTACCGTATTTGAGACATTAACTAGAATTGAAGAAAAAATTTTGGATATAAATTAAGCGATCGCCTGCGCCAAAATCATAAAAATTTAGTGAAAAACATGATTTTTGCGATCGGACATCTGGTGAAAATGAATGTAGAGACGTAGCATTGCTACGTCTCTACAAAGGTTGCGGGTAAGGCAGAATAAATTTCTGAAGATGTCTATAGTACAAACATTCACATTGAAAGGTCTATGGAATGGATATCCCCGCCTGTCTGAGGTTCAAGTGGGTTTTCCATTGAGCGTAATTGCAAATTTGTTTAAGGATATCTTCGACTTCCAGCACCTACTACACCGATTTTGTGGCGATAGGAGAGTTCGGCACCGAACCATCCGGAAGCGCTAGTCAGCGTACCAACAATTAGCGAGAGAACCAATCCCCAAGGTAATATTCCAGATTCAGGATCGCCTAAGCGTAGGAGGAAGTTGATGAGTGTTAAAACCAGGATAGAAATGTTAAGTATCAAATGTGCCCAACCAGCGCTCCGCTTGCGGACTCGTTCGATTTTAAAAAAGTCACTCAGACCGATCGCAGCCGCAAGAACGCCTCCCCCTAGTCCAAGTCCAATTAACCACAGCGAAGCCCTAGCCCAGAAAAAATCACGGGTTAACCAGTAGCCGAAATCACTTCCCAAGGCGGCTGCTAAAAAGGCGATGGGAAAGATTACACTTAGGGGGTGGAGGGGATGTCCGGCGATCGCAACTGTGCTGGGTACGCCGCTATCAACATACTCACTATCGTTACTTTCAATAATTGGTGGAATATTTGGAAAAGGTGTTGAATTTGTTTGGCTTGTTTCTGTAGTTTCCATTATTAGTATCCTGAATTTATTAGTGTCAGATTTTTAAGCAGAAGGAATTTGTTCTACATAAGCTTGAGCTTCCAGTGTCAGTTTACCAACTTCTACTTTTAGTTGATTAACTTTTAGGCTCATTCCCTCTAAATCAAAGTTACTCAAATTCAAGATTTCGCTGGTTTGAGCTATCAAAGCTTTTGTCAAGTCTGGCGATATTTCCTCACTTTCATTATACTCAACGTTTTTCAGTGAAACACTTTTTCCATTAGCATCAATACAAGGTACTGCTGAAAAGCTAACTTGTTGATTTTCACCTGTTTCTACTAATTTGACACTGGCGTTTAGTGCAACTTTTCCCTCACCAGGTAATTGAAAATCTACATGTTGCAGTTCAATAGTCCTCTGTTCGCCGTTAATGTGTATTTTTTGATTTTGTAGTTGCGATCGCACATATTCAGAGTTGAAGGCGCGATTGATATCAGCTTCAGTTAAAATAACTAGTGTTTTAGCTTCAGTAGGTTTTGTGAGTTCAATTTTGCCAAGAGCTAGGCTCAGAGGATTGATGGCAACACTACTCATTTGCATTTCCAATTTCTCCATCCGAAGGTCTTTCTGTATTACTAAACCTTCACCTTCAATTGTGACTGCATCTACCTCTCCCTGAACCACTTTGACTGGATCGGTTTTGATATTTACATTTAAATCTTCTACTTCATCTAACTGACTAGATAATCCTATTTCTGCTGCTTTATTCAGCGCTTGTTCTCCTAATCCAGGATTCTCTGACATTATTAAATTAACTCCTAATTTGGAATTATTATATCCTTGAGTCAATTTAATAAACTATCATCAGAATTTTATCTATCTGGCGATGTAGTAAATTTCTCAATATTGTCTACCTAAAAGTAGAATTAAAAAAACTATAATCTTTTTTTACTTTCCTACCCTTAATTTTGGATCGATTTACCCAAAATAAAGATAAAATAAATAATAAACATTATTTAAATTAATCGTATTTAGGTATGAAAATCTTTTAATTAAATATATTTAAAAAGCTTTCATGATTATAAAATTAATTTTAATTAGTAACTAAAATTGGTAAAAGTTATCTAAAGATAGTTAAAAAAGTTTTTTATTTAAATAAGGTCTTGATGTACGCATAAGTGTTCGGAAGCTATTTAAATTTACCGAACTGCGTCTACACCTTGGTATACAAGCTAGAGAAGTAGCACAGCGCAACTTTACAGTATAAAAAATTGAAATCCGAAGCTTTTGCGGCTTTTTCCTAGTCTTATTTATCTGCCCCTTATGTTTGCATTCACCCTAGTGTAAGTGTGTCAGATAAACGTTGGTCTTTGGAAAGCTTTGCTGTTGTTGCTGATGCGATTCGGCAAAATTCTCATCCGTGATGTCACCAGGAAGAGCGGCGGCTTTGCGTCCCGCTTGTTCGATTAGTTTTATGACTTCTGCTGCGTCCAACTCTTCACTGGGGAGATAGAAGATTGCCACATCAGCCCCTTCACACCGAAGGCGATCGCAATTTTTGAAGCTTAGTCATACATTGACTTTTGTTAAATCCGTAAGAATTCAGCACCCAGAATCGCAGCAAGGAAAGCTCGCCTGCCTTTACAGGTCAGTTTTGTTAAAAAGTCTAGTATGATTAGTATATTAATGTATTTTAATTTATTTGGATTTAAGTATTCAGACAGATGTATTGCGATTCCTCAATTGACACAAAAAATTAGTGAAAAATAATTTTTTTATTCAAGAAAACCTATGAGTTTTAAACTTCAAGCTTTGCAACTTACTACTCTCAATAAACAGTCTGAAGGGCCAATTGTAACTGCTTGGCAGAAATTTATTTTAGATAATGACTTACCAATTGGTGCGGTCGATGGAGATTTTGGAAATGTTACAGAGAAAGCAACACGTGAATATCAAATTCGTAATGGTTTAACTGCCACGGGAGTTGTAGATACTGCTACTTATGGAAAAGCACTAGAGCAAGGTTTCCTTGCGTATTTTGCTATTTATACTGATGGAGGAAAAAAATTATTAGCTTATTTGAACTTTGGCGATAATGAGGTCAAAGACTTACAAAAAAGTTTAACAGCGATCGCTCCTTTGAATCCTCCATTAGCTGTTGATGGAGACTTTGGCCCCAACAGTACCAGGGGACTAACTGAAACTTATAAGAAAATAGATATCAATTTTCGAGCTAAGTTAGCTCAACAGCTTTCTATTACAACAAAAATAAAGCTTGGTACTGATTTTGACTTGGCTTTAGACAACATAACCCAATACGCTAAAAGATTAAGACAACGACTGAGTGGAAAAGACTGGACTAATTTGTTCCCAGACAGCGACTCAATCGATGATTTGGCTTCTCCCTTCCGTCAAAAAGTACAAGCTTTTGAGCAAGCTTTAAAAAATGCCGGAGCTAATATTAGTATCGCTTCAGTATTCCGTCCTTCAGAACGGGCTTATTTAATGCACTACGCTTTCCGTATTGGTAATTATGAAATTGCTGCATTAGATGTTCCACCTATGCCCAACGTCGATATTAATTGGCTACATTATACGCCAGCTGCCTCTGTCCAAGCTGCTAAAGAAATGGTATCTGCTTATAATATTGCTTTTCGACCTGTTCTTACCTCTCGTCATACCCAAAGATTAGCAATTGATTGGGAAATTACTTGGTTAGGAACTTTAAATATTAAAAACGCTAGTGGAACTACAGTTAGTATCGCTCAGCCACGAACAAGTTATGAAAATTCTACTTTATGGCAGGTAGGCCGTTCTTACGGTGTAATTAAATTATCTAGCGATCGTCCCCACTGGTCTAATGATGGACATTAGAAAACTCCAAGAAATAATAAATAACCACTTGAAGTTGCTGACTGATGATTGATGAGTATGAGCAGGGGGATATTTTTTAGAAAGCAAGTTCCGGGGTTGCTCCCATTGCAGGATGATTTCAGAATTTGCATCAATATATAATCCCTATGTCTCAACAATTTCCTACAAACGCTCAAACGTTTCACCAAGAACAACAACGCCAAATTTTATTGTCGTAATTTCTCTACCAGCCTTTGCGCTGTAGATTCTTCTTGCTTACGTCGTACAGGCTTTTGCTGTCCAAAACTATCAAACAAGTTATCAAGCTTGACACTCAATCCTAAATATGCTCCACCGGCCGATCGCGTCCCAGAAAAATCGCGATCGTCAACTTCACCAAAAGCATATCCAGCAGAAAGGCGCAGATTAGGAGTTAGGTAGTAGCCTGTTTCTAGAACAAAGCCAGTCTCGCTATAACTAGATTGACCAATCCAGCGAGCCTCACCAACTAAATCCCAGCTATATCCCAAACGATAAGTAGCTCGCAATTGTGCCAAATTAACTGTACTGGTACCAACTAAATCATTAGCCAAATAAGAGGTACTGTTACGCAAAGCATACTTACCGTAGAATTCCCATTGCCAGTTAGGTGCGTAGATAGCTTCTAAAGCAAAAATATGGTCTTGGGAACCCGTACCACTGCCTAATAAGATAGTGTCAGGAATCACCGCCGGATTTTGGCGATATTCATAACGCAATAAAGCATTAAATTTATCACTATTGGGGTCGCGGTAAGCTAGACCCACCTTCAGATTAGCGGTATCTGCTAATCCTGAGAGCTTTTGATTAGAAGAGTTTGCTTGTTGATAACGTACCAAAGCTGTAAGAGATGGAGAAATTTTACCCACTGCACCTGCGGTAATTACTGTATTATTACCACCAGAAGAGGAGCGATGCTCAAAGCGGGCACTGGCTTGAAACTGGGGATTATCACTGTATTCTAAGCCAACGCTGTAACTATCGCCACCATCAAATCCGATCGCTGATGCAGCTTGACCAAAGGCGTAGGGTTGAGGGTATTGTTGACCCGCCGCAGTGCGTCCGAAGAAGTTGCCAAATACGTGTTCGTAAGCTAGATTCAACCGCAATCCACGAGCAATAGTCCAGCGGTTATTCAGACCTATTGCCCCTTGGGTAGTCATTTCATTGGCACCACCCAAAATTGAGTAACGACCAGTTATGGTAGTATCGCTTCCAAGTTTGTGTTCGCCGTTGACACTCAAGCTAGTGATAGAATTACCAGAAAATTGACCGCTAGTGTAAAACTGTTGGGCGAGACTGACATTTACACCAGGAATTACCTTCCAATTCAACCCTAAGATGGTACGGTCTGGGTAAACAGTGTCTTTTTGGGAAGATAAGCTGAGTTCATTTTGAGCTTGGAAAGTCAGGTTTTTAACAATGGGAACTGTAAAACGCGATCGCAGTTGATCGGAATTACTGCTCAAAGCATTCGTGGGGATGCGGTCTTCGCGGTCGCGATGAATCCAATCGAGATCGATGATGGCGCTACCCAAGCGTTGTTGAATCCCAGCAGTAATCGTTGTCAGGGAATTATCTACTTTACTCCCTGGTATGGCATCATTACGGGGTGCAAATAATTCTTCAAAGGTGTCTAAGGGTTGGGGAGCAATACCAAAATTGTCTTCGTGGTCGTATTGGACTCTAGCATTGGTAGTTGGAGTCAGTTTAGCTATAACCTGCGCCCCATAACGGGTTTGTCCCGGTACAAAGCTGATGGTGGCATCATTAGCGAAGCCCGTATCGGCAAACCGATAATAGGCACGTCCCTGAATCCCATTAGCAATTTCTCCCTCAGCTTCCAACCGATACGCATCACCTCTAACCTTTCCCACAACATCAGAATCATTGTTGGAATGGGCATATTCTGCGATTAGCTTACCCCTATCACCCAAAGCAATCAGTGCATCTGCACCATACAGTTGAAAATCACGTACCCCCTGATTTTCTTGGACGTAGGTTGTTCCAATCCAACTTTCTTGGTTCAGCTTCCGGGAAAGATTATACTGCAAACGACCAGCAAAGATATTGCTATCAGAGTTTTGGTCATCATATTGATAGCTAACAACAATCCGACGTACCAACACTTGTCCAGTTTCATCAATATCGGTGCGAAGAATCGGTTCGCGGAATAATAAAGTACCCCGGTCGTAATCGATTTCGTAGTCTGGGCCTCGGTTAAGCTGTTTGCGTTCCAATACAGTACCAGGACGATTCAGTTCTTCTAACTCAATAAAGACATTTTCACTTCCTGGTTGTAGGAGTCTGCGAGAGAGGAAATAATAACCACTAGTGCCATCGGGAGCAATGGTATCTCGTTGAAACCCTTCTAAATGGTTGCCATAAAAACCTGTAATTTGTAAATTCCCTAAATTGTAATTAGCTTTAAAACCGTGGAGTTGACGAGTAATCGAAGTAAATTGCTGCGATCGCCGTGCAAATTCTTCTGTGTTGTAGTCACCCCACATGGCATAATCAGGGGAAGATCCAGGTATGCCAGTCGAACGCTCGAAACGCAGAAATACGCTGTCAATGGAAGGAGCGACGACATCAACTTTCGAGCTATCACCGTAAACAGGATAGTTTTGCTCGCTAAATTGGTAAGTTCTAAACAAGCGATTATCGCAGTCGCAATCTTCATTCAAGTTACGAGAACTGTTATATGCACCTGTAAACAACCATTCTCCGATCGCCCCAGTGGCAAATATCGCAGAATGGAAATCTAATTGCGTTCTATTGTCTTTGTCTGGAGGCAGGAAATCACGGAAACTGCCGTAATAATTTGTACCTCTGGCGCCCAAACGTAAATCTATTACCCCAGTTAGCAAACTCGGACGTAATGCCGTTTCAAATTGCAATTGGGTAAAGGCTTCTAAATTATCAGTCACAGCACGAATTGTGACAGCTTCCGCCTTCAATTGCGATCGTAACGTCGCTGTAAATTGCCCCCCTTTCGCTTCCACTTGAAATCCAGGTTCATCAGGTTTGAAATCTTTCCCCACCAACTCCCCAGCAGTTGGTATCAAAGTGATAACAGCATCACGATTAGAGCGATTACCACTTGCATCGAGCAGTTGACCCCGGATTGTAGCCGTAGAACGTCCATCAGCTGGGATACGAGACTCTACTGTTTCCAAAGTTAGTTGCTGCGGCGCTCCCCGGACTGAGACCTGCACCGTTACAGGTGGTTCTGTTCGCCCCACTACTTGTGCAGAGATGGTATTCTGACCTTCTTGTAACGAAACACCATACCATGTCTGCGTTACCAAGTTAGTATTCGCATCGCTTTCCGTCCGCCCCACCAAGGAAGAATCTACTAAGACACCATTTACCCGTAATTCCACCTGACTACCAACAGGAAACTGCATAATCACCGTAGTAGCTTGCACATCTACAACACTCTCAGCCATTGGAGTCAGGATTTTGATTGCTGTGGAGATAGGGTGAGGTGAAGAATCGGGCATATTTTTATTTACCCCTTGTCCTTGTGTTTCCACCTCTTTGTATCCCTTTGTCCCCGCCTCCCCGTTAGTAATTTTGCGTAATTCTCTAGGCAATTGTACAGAAGTTGCTGGTTGAAATGGTTGTATTTCCCTTCGAGATTGGTCTTTGTTATCCTCTATTGCGGCAATTTTGCGTAAGCCTTTAGGCAATTGTACAGAAGTTGCTGGTTGAAATGGTTGTATTTCCCTTCGAGTTAGCTGAACATTTGAGATTGAAGTAACAGTAGCCGATACTAAAGCTGGAAACTCCTGCATAGAACTTCTCAACAGAGAAGAATTTAGATGTTGCTGAATTTTTCTCTTAAGCTTTGCGCCTTTGTCTTGAAAAGTTCTGAGCATCGGCTTCTGGCGGTCAGACTTTTTAGTGCGTCTTAGTGTGAGCCTTTGTGAATCACTAACCTCAGAATTCACATCCATACTTTTTTCAACCACTTTATTTTCAACCACTCGATTTTCGACACCCTTGTGTGCTTGTAAAGGAGAATTAGGCAAAAGCAAATTTTTTCCAGTAAGTTCTGCTTTGACTATGCCAGGATACAAAGCGAGGTTGAGAGCTATCGGCATTACCCCCATCAACCTCAAGTAGAAAATAGTTGCACAGTGCAGTCTGGGTTTCATTTCTTGACTGGCTCCTGAAATGCGGGAGTAACACCAAAGTTCATGCGTACCAAGCCACTTGGTTCTAAATGCACTAGGCGAGATTGGCTATTGCGTTCGCGGAATTTTTGGTTGGGAGCTAAGGCGTAACCAGGTACACTGGTGAGGTCTAGTACACCTGTGTGGTATCCAGGTAAAACGTTAGCTAAGGAGAACAAACCATTCGGATCTGTAGTGATGCGGTTACCGTCTTCTAGAAAAACCACTGCATTGGGTATCCCAGGCTCACCACGCTGCTGCTCACCATCAAAGTTTTTATCAACAAACACCCGACCGATAATTGTGCCACAGTCAGAAACAATACCGGGACGAATTTTTAGTTGGTGGGTTGCAGGGCCATCCTTAGTGCTAAAACGGTTATCACTTCGTTGGGCAATAGCGATCGCACTGTTACGCCCATTACCACGTAAAGCATCGCTGGTTAATTGAGCAGCGTAGGCAATATTCAACACTTCTCCTGGGGGAATTGTCGTGTCTGTCTGGAAGATGGTTGTGTTTCCATTCCGTTGTGAGGTGATAGGGACTGCTGTCCCACCCATTTCTCCCCGTACAGATTTCGGCAAAAACTGGAATCCTAAAGGTAGATTGTCGGTAACAACTAGATTATTCAAACCAGCATCAGCCAGATTTTTCAGCGAGAGGCGATAGATTACCGTATCTCCAGGTTCAGCAGTAGCGCGATCGCCTGTTTTGATAATCTGCAACTGATTGGCTTGACACATATTTGTAGTAAATTCAAAGGCTAATAAGTCCAGTCCCACAACTTCTGCATTCGGAACTAAAACAACTGTTTGTTCTACCCTGGTTTCACCTGTGAGATTAATTGGTTGTCCATCCAAAGAACTAGCTATATATCGGATGATATTATTACCTTGTGTACCAGTGCTATCAAGGATTTGAATCTTGATCCGCCGTTGTTTATAAATAGAAGTCGGTGGTGGATTAACTACAAAAATGTAAGTTTTACCTGGAGCAGTTTGACCTTTATTTGGATCGAGTAAAAAATTGTAGACACCCGCAGGATTATTCGTAATGAAATATGGGTTACTATTCTCAATATTTGGCGATTTACCCCCAGGCACATTGTTGTTAGGAATATCTGGTAACTCTGTTCGAGTTAAAGCAACTAAATTACCCAATTCTGTACCCGTTGGGTCGCTAGGTAATGGTTCGTATACCCCAACTGAAAAACCTGTATAATCAGGTAAAAGTGTGCCAGCACAACCTAATATCCGTCCTAATGGATCAAATAATGGGTTGGGAGTAACGCTAAGCTGACTAGAACTTCCTTGATATTTATTATTAGTAGCTGGGTCAGTATAAGTATAATCAGCTTGATTTTTGATTGGTAAAGATACAGCTTGATTACTATTTTGTTGCGCTTTCGTTGAGCTAGCTAAAGTAATATATAAAAAACTTCCCAAAAGAATACTTGCTGTTAATCTTTGCCACCAGCTACTACTAAAAGTAATTTGCTTTTGTTTTTGAGGACGGCTCACCGAACACATCTCCTCTGGATGCCAAGCTCGTTGTTAATAAAAAATTATTTACTTAGATAAATTCAAAAATCACTGATATTTTATGCAATTTAACTGCTACGATCAGGCGATTTTATTTGTAAAATATTGTGCGATAGTTGTCCTTTTTAACGACCAATGACTAATGACTAATAACAAAGGACAACCCCAATTTCAATCAACGCACTTGGGTTTGATAAGTCGCTTTAACTGTCGTCTTTGCTGCAACTGACGGAACCTGTAAACGGATGTGGGTGTAAGCAATGGCTGGCGCTGGTTTTGTTTCCACTTTGCCGTCAGGAAGAGTAATTTTAACAGTGGGATTTTCGACGAAGCTACGCCCACCATCAATGCTATAAGAAATTTTTCCATTATTAGTTACATCAGCAGATTTCAGTACATAGACCATTCCTTTGGGAATAGGTTGATTTAAAGTTAAATTTTTCACTGGGCGATCGCTTTGATTTTCACCACTTAAGGTATATTTCAATACATCTCCTGGTTGCACCACAGCTTGACCTTTTAAAGGTTCCCATTTCTGGCTTTTTTTACCTTGTCGATCTTGAGCGATGATTTGCTTTTCAGCTTCTAAACGCAATTGAAGCGCTTGAGTTTTGATATTTTGAGCATAGGCACTTTCTGAATGCCAAATATTTGCAACTCCTGGAATTTGACTGAAAAACGGAACTGTAATTATTAGTGCAAACGCACCTAAACCTGCAAAAGAAATACCATTCATATAAATAACTTCCAGAATCTTGATTGTTGACTTATCTTTCCCTGCTTGTACTCAAAAATAGTCACTTCGGTGTTTGCTTAATGTTTAAAGGTTGGGGAGTTAGGTTAACTGGTTGGAGTGATACTGTAATCTCTCCAAGTCTGCATAGCTTTGGAGTCCCTAATCCCCAATCTCAACGAATTAGTTGACCTTACGTTGGAAGGTAAATGTTCTTTGAATACCTGGTGCAATTACGCCAGATATACTATCTACATACTTAGTAATATCAGTGTTTACCGTAGTTCCAGTTTGGTCGATACCAGAGTTATTAGCTGGGTTACCACTGAAGAATCGAATGGTTGCATTTCCAGAATCCTTAGCTGAGCCAACAATATTGCTAGTATCAATTTGACCACTGATATCGTTGTCTAATGCCCAGTTGTTAGGGTTTTGCGTACCATCTTCAGTAATCACAACTTTGTCAGCATTCAAAATTACATTACCAGTTCCAGATTGAGGTTCGGAAATATTGCTGTACTGAATTTGGTACTCAATAATGTTTCCTGGTGCAGGCTTCTTGGGATCGATACTGAATGTGCCATCATTCCCTTGGACTACAGGCCCACTTCCTTGTAAAACTCGTGATTGTTTCAGCAGTTTCAGGTAGCCAGTGTAGACGCGATCGATAGTGATGTTGGATGAATCAAAGGTATTATCGTTTCCACTATCCTTGATTCCATCTCCATTGGTATCCGTCGTGTAGTTGTCAATAGAAGCAGTGATGGGTACTGGGAAGCCTCTATTAATATCAGTGGATAACTGCGTGCCTGAAGGCAAATCAACTTCTACCCCATAGTTGATAGTTGCACCAGTAGCAAAGTTGGGAATTGTAATTGCTGCACCAGTTGTTGTAAATGCTCCATTATTGTAGGTATAGATAGCAGACTGACTATTATAAGTAATAGTCACCTTCGTACCATTCGGTAAATTTCCTGGAATTGCTGGTGGCGTTGGCTCTAACTTCAAAACGCCT
Organism: Nostoc sp. S4; assembly: GCA_029379225.1. Classification (GTDB taxonomy): domain Bacteria; phylum Cyanobacteriota; class Cyanobacteriia; order Cyanobacteriales; family Nostocaceae; genus Nostoc. The sequence goes on from JAQYWR010000037.1 coordinate 38,395, forward strand.
GGGTCAGTACCACTATTTTTAACTGTGTTGGTGAAGCCAACTGACTGCGGATCGAGTGTACTACCAGGTGCTGTACCAGCAGGAACCAGAGAAGATTTGTTAGTGAAATCATCGTTAGTCAGACCCGATGGCCCAGTAGCATCCGGCGCATTTTGGGGCCCGTTGAGTACCGCTGAAGCCACAGGTGCTTGCACAGTAAAAACATTCGCCTCACCACCGGGGCCACTACCACTGTTGTTATTGCCTGTGTCAGTTCCAGTTTCCGGAGATGCTGGAGTGTTAATATAACCATCATCAACACTGGTAGACGGTAGAGTATTGGGAACACCATCACCGTCAGTATCTGTACCCGCAGGAGGTGTCATACTGCCTGGGGAACCGTCGTAGTTGCTGGGATTTTGGTCGCCTGAGTCGTCGTATACCGGGAAATTGTTGGTAGGCGTTTGACCAAACAATTGAGCGATATTAGCGACGGTTAAGGGTGAAGTTGCAGTTGATTTAACGGCTAGCTGAATCGAGAAGCCACTCACTGTTTTTCCAGGAGCGATGGAAGTAATGGTTGCTGGATTATTGATAAAACCAACACGAGTAACTGAGGCAAGAGTTGGTGGTGGTGTCGTAGTCCAACTAGCTGTATTAGCATTAGTTGTAACTGGACTAGTCGTATAAACAGTTTGCCAACCAGGTGGTGCAGTTGGTGCTACTGCCAAATCCATACCGAGAGGAATTGCATCAGAAACCAAGATATAGGTGCCATTCGCACCATTAACATTAATGCTTGTACCCGTTAAAGCTGCTGGGGTAATTCCCTGTCCAGTGGGATCGTTGGACTCAACTCGTAAACTCAAATCGTAGGTCAGTTTATCATCTGTTATTGCAGTCGTGCCAGCATTGTTATAGCTGCTGCGAATCTTGAGAATTGTGGCTAAAGCGTAGGTTTTCAGCGTTGAACCAACCTTAATTTGCTCGGTGGCGCTAGCTTCCCGCGTACCATTAACTGGTGCGCCAGCTACCTCACCAACAACACTACCATCGGGGTTATCTACGGTGAACACGTCACCACCATCAGGACTCCGCAGCTGGTTTTGAGCATCACCAGGAGTGTTACCCAAGGTAACAGTAATTACATCATTGGTTTGAGCGCCATTTTGGACGGTAACTGGTACCCGCACCAACACAGTACCACCAACCGGAACAGAAGGTGTATCTACGCCGCCTTGAGGGATATTTGTCCAAGTTTGACCGCCGTCGGTGCTATATTGCAGGCTATTAGCTGTACCACCATTTGGTAATGTGCCAGAAACTGTACCAGGCCCAGTTGTTGTAGCTTGGTTAGGAATGTGGAATTTGGTTGGGTCGTTACCTACGTTGGTCAGGGTGTAAGTGTAGATCAGTAAGTCACCAACCTGGACTGTTGTATTGGTAGCACTAGAAGTAGCATCTGTGACACCAGAGGCAGTGACGGTGATCCCAGCAACCTCTGCCACGCTGACAACTACAGTATTGGAAGTGGAGTTGATTGTTGTTCCTGGACTATTGGGATCTTCATAAGTTGCTGTAGCTGTGTTACTGATAGATGTACCCGCAGTAGTTCCGTCAGCTAACACAGGTGCAATAAATTGGAAAAGGCTGCCAGTTAATAATGCTGTTGCTATTAAAAATTTATAGTGGTGACGCTGCTTGTTTATAAATTTATTTTGTTTTTCCATAGTTTTAGTTTGTTTCCTGAACTTGTGTCCTGGATTTTCAAGGAGGAGAAAGTTCGGCAATTTTTAAAAAATTACCGATGATATTTGCCTAAAACTTCAACGCTTTGAGAATGTAAACTTGAGGAGTTAAAGCAGAATTGGTGAATTCTGATTCCAAGAATTCACCAGAGAAGTTTGAACGCTGATATTGGCGCAACCCGCAGTAGGTATGGAAACTTCACAGAGTAAAATACTCTTAAAACCCGCGTTGGAGACTTACTTTGTATATTTTACACTTGTTGAAATTTGCTGTCAGTTATTGACACTCCTCATCAAATATATTGAGGCAATACCTTGAAATGATTTACCTATCTTAATTTGCGATCGCCCCTGGTAATTAAGACTGGCAATCATAAGAGTATAGGGAACTTACTGTTGCGTACTGCCCAATTGTTTATACAAATAGAAATTTAACTTTGACTGCAAAAAAAATCTACCGTATAAATAAGTAACTTCTCTAAAGGTGAATGAGTGTATTCAAGGTTAAAAATCCACTTTATTGTTTCAAGATAAATAGTATATTTCCTAATTCAGCTTCAACTAAAAATACTAAAATTTATATATGAAAATACTTCTAGCTCTTTGAAGAAATTCAGTAACCGAGCTAAAACGCTAAAAATTAATAATAATATAAATTTTCATAGTATAAATGCGACTTGACCATAACTACTAACAGTATTTAAACTGAATAATCAAAATAATTGTCTAGTTTTATAACTAGAATTAACTAAGTGTAAGTACTAGATAAAGGAATTTATTGATATTAAAATTTGACAAAAATTAGTACTTTCACTACTAGATATACCCGACAAATTTTGTCGGGTATGTTTGACTCGTATTTTTGCTCGTGTTACTATCAGGCGACAGTTGATGGACAGACAGGGAAAGCTAGTTTATGACTCAGGCAATCACAACCCAATCCCAAGTCAGTAATGCCACATTTAAAGCCTTGAAGTGCAAGGAATGTGGTGCAGAATATGAACCCAAAGCCAGCAATGTATGTGAATTATGCTTTGGGCCTTTGGAAGTCAAGTATGACTACAGCGCTCTACGTCAGACCGTCACTCGTGAAACAATTCAAGCTGGGCCTAATTCAATTTGGCGCTACCGTCCATTTTTGCCTGTCACAACTGATAATGTTATAGATGTGGGAACTGGTATGACTCCCTTAGTTCGTTCCCATCGTCTTGCCCGCCGCCTGGGTCTAAACAAGCTATATATTAAAAATGATGCGGTGAATATGCCCACCCTCAGCTTCAAGGATCGGGTGGTATCAGTCGCCCTGACTAGGGCACGAGAGTTGGGTTTTTCTACAGTTTCTTGCGCTAGCACTGGTAACTTGGCAAATTCTACAGCTGCGATCGCCGCTCATGCTGGTTTAGACTGCTGTGTATTTATCCCCGCAGATTTGGAAGCAGGTAAAATTCTCGGTAGTTTAATCTACAGTCCCACCCTAATGGCTGTTAAGGGCAACTACGATCAAGTAAATCGTCTCTGTTCGGAAGTTGCTAATACACATGGCTGGGGTTTTGTCAATATTAATTTGCGTCCCTACTACTCGGAAGGTTCCAAAACGCTAGGCTTTGAAGTTGCAGAACAATTGGGTTGGGAATTACCCGACCATATAGTTGCTCCTTTAGCTTCTGGTTCGCTGTTTACCAAAATTTATAAAGGTTTCCAGGAATTTGTAGAAGTTGGTTTGGTAGAAGGTAAGAACGTTCGTTTCAGCGGTGCTCAAGCTGAAGGTTGTTCGCCCATTGCCCAAGCATTCAAAGAAGGGCGCGACTTTATTAAGCCAGTGAAACCGAATACAATTGCTAAATCAATTGCGATCGGTAACCCAGCAGACGGCATTTATGCTGTGGATATAGCTCAGAAGACTGGTGGTAACATTGAATCAGTCAACGATGCAGAAATTATTGATGGCATCAAGCTGCTAGCAGAAACCGAAGGCATCTTCACAGAAACAGCAGGTGGTACAACGGTCGCTGTGCTGAAAAAACTGGTAGAAGCTGGCAAAATCGACCCAGATGAAACTACCGTGGTTTACATTACTGGCAATGGACTCAAAACCCAAGAAGCAGTACAAGGCTACATTGGCGAACCCTTGACTATTGATGCTAAACTCGATAGTTTTGAACGTGCGCTAGAGCGATCGCGTACTCTCGATCGCTTGGAATGGCAGCAAGTCCTCGTTTAGTCATTTGTCATTTGTCAAAACCAAGGACAATGGACAATAGACGAAGGACAAATTTTTACTTTTCACTCTTAACTTTCTACTTCTATGACCGTAACAGTCTTAGTTCCTACTGCTCTTCAACAATTTACTAATAACCAAGCTAGTGTAGAATCCAGTGGCAGCACTATTGCTGAACTTGTGGATTCATTAGAACAAAGTTTTCCTGGGTTCAAATCACGATTGTGTGATGACGAAGGAAAACTACGGCGGTTTGTAAATTTCTACCTGAATGATGAAGATATTCGCTTTTTAAAAGGTGCAGATACGCACCTCAATGACGGGGATGAAGTAAGTATTGTCCCTGCTGTTGCTGGTGGTTAATACTCAGAACTCCAAATCAGGTAGAATCCTGACTAGACAAACCTTTGAGAGATTGTTTCGTTCCCAGTCTAAGACTGGGAATGATTGTGAAGCTAACTCCAAAGAATAAATTATATGATATCCAGGAAAAAACTGATTATTTTGATTTAACTTGATTAATTAAACAGCAATTATCTGAGCAAGTCTTTGTTGCCAAGATTCATTGTTATCAATAGTTAAGATAATCCGTTTATAGGATTCATCTAGCAATTCAATGGTTAAATAATTTGTCTCTCGATTCACGTACCAAAACTCTCTACCCCGGTTAGTGTAATAAGTTCCTGCCTTAATCACTCCAGGAACAAAGCTTCCAGGGGCACGTAATTCTCGCCAATTACTTTGGGGTTCGGCTGTCGTAACTTGTTCAATATGCGCCAATGGTATTTGCCAAAGTTTATTCAAGCGAACTGCTAGCAGTTGCTCTTTGAGCGTAAATTCTATCTGTAATTTCTCATCAATTATACTTAGATTCACAATTTATTTCGCTGTCAGTAATTTTTTATCTAGTATTACTCACAAAAGTCCTACCAGAACCAGTATTTATTAGATATTAACAAGTTCAAACTTATTAAGTAATCTTATATAAATACTGTGTTGCGTTAGTAACGCATCTAAAATCTGAGGTAATGGCACACTCTTTGTGATGACAGCACCCCAGTTGCTACAACCCAAAGAACTAAAGCAAGATATTGGCTTGCCTAAAAGATTCAAAGCTTTTTCTTTTTTAACCTTTATTATTAAAAATAACCTTTAATAAAAATATTTTATTCACTTAATATTCAGATTAATTAATAACAATATTAAAATATATTTGATTTTAAAATTTTATAACTAGATTTTTGAGTAGCTACTAATTTGTGTTAATAGTCAAATTTATAACAATTAAAATATCTAAAATAAAGATAAATTTATACTTATCTATGATTGGTGGCAATTTGGCAATTTGGCATTTTGTAATTCTGGTATTTTGATATATTGTAGAAATTACCAAGATGTTTTTACTTGTTATACAAAGCACGGCTGGGCTAAAGTACGTGCTTTTTATTCCTATTTGTTTGGCGTTTTGGCATTACATTACAATTTATTTATGATAGAATGATTTGAATATAAATAATTTAAATATAAAAGATATAGTAAATTAGTATTTTGGGGTTGATATTATTCACTAGCCTTTCTACCTCTTGAATTTTATTTATGCTATTTTTTCTATAGTCTAAGGTGTACTACTACTTTCAAGCTATTTGGACGGGATAAATCATCCCGTCTTTTATTTTGACTGCTAGTTGTAAACAAAAATCTTGAGAGGATATTTAGAAAATAGTAGATTGTATAAAAATTATTTTTAATCAGTCTAAAAAAAATATATGATTGTAATTTTAAAATTTGCCTATCTTAAGGAGGATTTAGGGTATTTCAAAAGTGTCTAATAGAACACAAAGACATTTAAAATATCCTCATAGTTTTTAAATTTTTTGCCATAGCATAAAGGCTATGGCAAAAAATATTCTATTTCAAGTATTCAGTGATACTCAAACAGTTTTCTATCAGGTTTGAGGATATTTGCACACTTCCCATAGGAAGATGCCTGATGAATATAATATTGAGTAAATTAATTCGGGATGTTGTTATGCACTGGATTTATATTGAGGTTTGGTTTACTACCAAACCTTTTTTATTTCTCTTAAAAATAGGATATAAGCTATGGAGTAGCGAGTTTATTCTTAGCGTTTTCCAAAGTAGAGGAACTGGTCTGTCTCATCGACTAAAATAAGTCGCGTTATGATGTATTAGAAAAGATATGACAATTTATATTGTCTAAAATTTTTATCTATCTTGAAAGGGATAAACTTAAAATATTAAATTTATCTATCAAAGTACTGAGAATTATAAATCGTGAATTCAGTAATTTAGAATTATTGATTCTTAGACTAGAAAGTAAAAGTACTCCGCAGAATGCCAATCGTAACTGAATCACTATCTGGTGTGTGACCAGGTTCAAAAATCTGAATGATACCTGGTGTAATGCTAATATTATCATTTATCTGAAAACGATAAAATGCTTCAATTTGAGTAGTTGTCCCTGGTTGTCCTCCTGTGCGTCCTAAACCAGTATTGATAAAATCAGGGACATTATTTCCTATAGGTAGATTGCTACTAGTGATTTTTGGAGGTTGTCCGATATAAATTCCGCCCAAGTTACCCTTGGCAAATAAATCGGGGAAATTCAAGAACACCATATAATTTGTTGTTTCAACATTTCCTGATTGCCCAGGAATATAAGATTTAGTATAACCACCCCATGCACCCACACTAATACTCTTTGAAATTTGCCAAGTTGCAGTTGCACCTACAGCGTTAGTTTGTAGGGGTGCTGATTTTCCAGTAGTGCTATTAATTGCAGTTAAGCATTCATCGCCAACGAAGGTTAGTAAACAACCATCTGATGAATAATTATTAACGTAATATAAACTTAAATCTACAGTATCAGTTGGTGTCAACAACAGTTGTACACCTGTAGTGGTGTTTCCATCAAATAAACCACTACCTTTACTGGGATTTCCTGGTTGATAACTAGTATAAATTGCCTGCAAACTAGCGCGTTTAGCAAATTGCCAATCAATAGCAATACCACCGTGACCATATCCCATATTTAAAATCGGGTTTCTTTGAGCAAAATAAGATAGCGGCCCGGTTGCAGCACTTTCTACCCGATTTGGGCCTCGGAAAGCAGCTGGCATACTTACGCCTTCTGTTCCCACCATCACTGCTAATTTATCTGTTACCAGCCAATGAAAATTGAGATCGCTAATAATCAAATTATCTGTAGGAAATTCGTAGCCAAGTAAAACATCATTCCGAGAAACGCTATTAGTAAATCTCGGTGCACTAGTACCCTTACCATCTAACAGACCTGTCAATAAGTAACTACGAGGAGTAATTTGACTAGTTAAATACAACTGCGCCAAGGAAATAACATCAATATTTGTTCCACCATCATCTGTATCTTTTTGTCCATCTCTAGGATTAACATCACCACGATTACTAGTCCGTCCTTGAAGCCCAACTATCAATAGTCCGCTGAGTTTAGTTGTTGTTGAAAATTGGTTAGCTTGAATTTCCGCAGTTTTAGCTTCTAAATTATCAACACGACCCTGTAAAGTTGCTAATTCAACTGCAAATTCTGACTGCAACCTTTGTAATTTTGTTAAATCTTCACGCCTAACTAAATCACTAGTAGCTGTCACAATTAACTCGTTGATTTTATCTAAACAAGCATTCACACCAGCAGCAAATTCATACCGAGTTAAGGCGCGATTACCGCGATAGTTACTATTTGGATAACCAGCTATGCAACCATAGCGTTCTACCAAAGACTGCAATGCAGCGAATGCCCAATCACTAGGTTGTACATCTTTTAATTGGGACACCGATGTGACTTGTGACATCGGATCTACTGTCAGGAGCGATGAGGGAATACTATCGCTCTCAATTCCTGAGTTCTCAATTTTGAATTCTGGATTCTGAGTATTTCCTATGTCCGTGGGAATAGCGATCGCTTTTTCTACATCTATGTTGACTCCCGCAACAAGTAACAATGCGAGCATCCAGATTTTAATATGGCTGCGGCTAATAAGTCTACCTTTCAATTTTTTACTCTGCTCACATACTTAAGTGACGAGTGTATTCGCGATTGTTTAACACTTACATGAGTAAATTTACGGAATTTGTACAAAATTAGACATTATTATTCTGGGCAACTTCACGAAGGGGGAGTATAACTGGGGAGTAGGGACGGGGACTGGGAGCAGGAGACTAGGAAAATTTCTTGCCAATACCTAATACCCAATATCTCAATCCCTAATCCCCAATTCCTAATCCCCAATCCCCCACCGATGGCAAACCGCTCGCGCAAGTTGACGCCAAAAACTTCTAAACTAAATCAACCTCGTACTGGTGCAAGCAAACGCGTCGTTAAAAAACTGCTTCAAAAACCAAAACGGGGAAGTTGGTTGTCGTCAATGCTAGCGATCGCAATTCTGTTGAGTAGTGCTAGTTTAGTTATGGCTTTTGCCTGGATTAGTATTCTCTTCATCTTCAATCCAGATCGAGTAAGCTGGCTAAATAAAATTTTACCTACATGGGCACAAATCCCCCTCGGTAACCATGAACGCCCCCAAACCCTTAAACAAATTCAACTCGATTTCAGGAAAAAAAAGCTCATAGTCGAGCAAATTCTGCCTTTGTATCAGGGAATAAAAAACTCGTTTTTCATGCCAGTTTTTCAGCGGCGTGCTAATTGTGAATTTGATTGTCAAAAACTTGTTGAAATTAGGGTTTATCAACGCTCACAAGAGTTAGAGTTTAAGTCGGAGCCAGAAAATTATTATTATTTAGAAGCTCAATTACCAATAACTGGGCTAGAAGAATCCTCTGTAATTTCTACCTTGGTTGATGCAGCATTAGAACCTCAGGATATCAGTACTCCCCTACCTTTAACTGAAGTACAACGCTTTGATGATAAGACGCCATCACCAGGGGTTTGGTTTAATTTGCGGGGAGAACGCCAACAAGGAACTAGTACTATCGCTTATGGTCAGATCGTATACTACAATCCAGAACGCAGCAATTTACAACAGATGTTGGCTTGGGCAAGTCCTAGCGGTCAATTACCCAAATGGCAGCAGGTAACTGGTGATGGAACAAAGGAGTTAGTTATCGATCAAACTGTAGGTTTGGAACCACACTTGCAGGTTTACCAAGTCAAGCCTGTGAAGTTATTTCTTAAACCAATTCAATTACAAGCAATTAGCCTCGAATCACCAGTCCTCAAAGATTCTGGATATCAAAATGCGTTATCAATTGCCCGTAGCGGATTGTGGACACCAGCTTTTGAATGGTTGAAATTTATCAAAAAACAGCGTAAAGGATTACCAGAGGCGGCGCAAGCCCAAATGGATCTTATTCGCTTGCACTCTCAACTGACTAAATCCCAAGCTGAGAAAAGTTGGGCAAGTCCTAGCGAACAAGTACTGGCAGATTTAATTGATGGACGCTGGGAGAAAGCTTTACAGGTGTTTGAAGAGTCGGCACATAATGTGCAAGAAATTGCTACCCTGCTAAAAGCTGATGAAAAACGTTTATGGAATCGTACAGTAGCAGCGTTGCGGGTAAATCCAAATAGACCAGAGGTGCAAGCTTGGTTTGCCTTGATTTTAGCAGTTCAACAGGGGCAAGAAGCTGCTAATTCGTGGTTGAAGGCGCAACCACAAATTCCCAAAGATAGTCTTGTTTATATTCAAGGTCTGTTAGCAAAACTCAATGGTGAAGCTACTAAGTCGCAATCCCACCTTAGTCAGATTGTTGGTACAGTGCAACCAATCGGTGAAGTTACTAATAGCCAATGGCTACAACCAAATTCCCCAGCAGACTTGAAACTTACAGATAACGAAGTTTGGTATCAGGTACAAGTGAGTGCATTTTCTGACGGGAAACGCTGGCTAAATTTCCCTTTTGAGAATTTGAACCCACCCAAAACTTCCACTGCAAAATTTTTCTGGGAAACTTTGGGAATTAATTCTGACCCCCAAATGCAGATAGTGGTTTGGCTACCAAACGGACAACAGCAAATTACTATAGCTACTATCAAAGCGGTGCAACTACGGGATAAAGTCTTGCGGCTACTAGTTGCTGCGCCAAAAATTCCAGAAAATCAAAACAATGTTCTCCAACCCAAACCCTTAGCCCTGACAAATTCAGCACTGGAATGGGTGCAACCATCTCCCATTACTCTCCGAGAACTGTACGCACAAAATCCATCAGCGGTCAAGGTAATACTCTCGAGTGTGTGGGAATCTTTACAGAAGTCCGGCGAGGTTCCGCTTGGTGCTATTCCTAGCTTTGAACAAATACAAGAAAAGTTAAATGATTGGCCTGTTCAAGCTATTGATTTAACAAACAACGGTAAGCCGGAGATAGTACTCACAATTTCAGGAACAACGATCGCATCCTTGAAGCAGCCACAATCTGGAATTGGCGAGAAAAACACAAATCAATCCTCTGACCGCACTATCATTTTGTCCGATGGCAATCAAGTGATTTACACAGATTTTCAAAAAAATTCCTCTCAAAGATTATCTGCGATCGCCAAGCTTTCAGGGGTGCAATCCTTAGCTTTATTAGTAGAAAATGCCGATAAATATAGCCTCAAGCGCTGGTCAGAGAAAAATCAGCGCTTTGAATAGCAGGCACTTACTAAAATTTAGCCCAGAGACGTGCTGGCGTTAGCGTAGCCCGTCGTAGACATCGTCATCTAAAATCGTAACTTATTCTTTTTCGCTAGTTGCAGCTAAACGTTGGTGGTTCAGGTTTTCCAACTGTTGCAAGAGTGAGTCTACCTCTGCTTGTAAATGCATAAATTTAGCTTGCTGATCGTCTTGATAATAAGACTTGGTTAACTTACTAACTAAGCTAGTTTGGGACTCGCGATCGGAAACACTGGATAAACAAGTAGGCATCTTTAATTAAATCCGCTTTCTTAAACTCACACCATTAGAAATATTATAATAAGCCCATTTTAAGATTTATTAAAATATTATGAATTTTAAATCATATAGTCTAATAGATTTCAGGTTCGATAATAACAGACGGTAATCGTAATGGCTCTGTTCCAACATAGAGAGCAGAGGTCTATGGCAACCCCTGAGGCTTTAAGGAAGGGGCTTCAGGTGCAGAAGGCAATAATTAATAATTAATGCCTAATGACAAACTCTCCACTCCTTATGATAGACTTACATCCTAATTGACACTCCCCGGTCTATCACAAAACAAAACTTCACTTAAGCGTAAACGCCTTTAACCGTTTTCATCCCTAGCGTCAACGCACAGGATTTCCAAAGAGTATTCTTATAAAATAAAAATGGCAAGTGGAACGCCTTGTACCACAAAAAATAATATTCTGAATAATAATGTTGGAATTAAAGGGCTGAGAACTCGGAATTGGGTATTGGAAACTGCAAAATAACTAATTTCCTAGTCCCTAGTCGCTAGTCCCTAATCCCTAATCTGTAATTAAAGAATTTTAAATCCTGTGACTTTGAGCCTGTCTGCTGCTAAATCTCATCGCCAACCTTGGCCCGGACTGATAGAAGCCTATCGCCAACACTTGCCTGTCAGCGAAACAACCCCGGTTGTCACTCTGTTGGAGGGTAATACACCCCTAATACCAGTGCCAGCGATCGCAGAACGTATTGGCAGACAAGTACGTGTGTTTGTCAAATACGACGGTCTCAATCCCACCGGCAGCTTCAAAGACCGAGGGATGACTATGGCAATTTCTAAAGCGAAGGAAGCAGGAGCAAAAGCAGTTATTTGTGCCAGCACTGGCAATACCTCTGCTGCTGCTGCCGCTTATGCTACGCGTGGCGGAATGAGTGCTTTTGTGCTGATTCCTGATGGCTATGTAGCATTAGGTAAGTTAGCCCAAGCTTTAGTCTACGGAGCAGAAGTATTAGCAATTAAAGGAAATTTTGACCAAGCTTTAGAAATTGTCCGCGAAATGGCCGAAAGCTATCCCGTGACTTTGGTGAATTCGGTTAATCCGTATCGCTTGGAAGGACAAAAAACAGCAGCCTTTGAAATCGTCGATGTGCTGGGTGATGCCCCAGACTGGCTATGCATTCCCGTGGGTAATGCAGGCAATATAACAGCATATTGGATGGGATTTTGTCAATATCATCAAGCGGGAAAATGCGATCGCCTACCCAAGATGATGGGATTCCAAGCCGCAGGTGCAGCCCCTTTAGTACACGGTCAGCCAGTGGCGCATCCCGAAACCATCGCCACAGCAATTCGCATTGGTAACCCTGCTAGTTGGGAATTAGCGATCGCCGCTCAATCTGCCAGTCAGGGAAAATTCCACGCCGTTACCGATGCAGAGATTTTGGACGCTTATCGACTTTTGGCAGCATCAGAAGGCGTCTTCTGCGAACCTGCTAGCGCTGCTTCTGTAGCTGGCTTGTTACAAGTGAAAGACCAAATTCCCACAGGGGCAACAGTGGTTTGCGTCCTCACAGGCAATGGTTTAAAAGACCCAGATACAGCCATTAAGCACAATCAAAGTCAATTTAAACAGGGTATTGCAGCGGAACTCAAAGCAGTAGCCGAGGCAATGGGATTTTAGGTCAGGCAAACTTCTGATATCATGTCCGCTTAATTACTTATTATTAAAATTTCTGTGCCTCAGAGCGTCAGCCTAAATGATAAGTTTTTGAACAGACATGATATGATAGCTAATCGCGATTAGACAACCACAAAGTTGTTTTTGGTTAGTGACACCCCAGCAGATAGTTGTGCAAATTGTACCTGAGTAAATGCACCCGCACTACCATCTTGGTCAAAGTACAGCGCACCTGTAGTATTGTCATAGATAAATCGTTGAGCGATCGTCGTTGCAGATGTTCCAAGTGCAAACTGACTAGCCAAAAGCGAACCTATTGATAAACCGCCACCAAAACCAGCAGCCGATACTTGAATCCGTTCATTAGTGGCGTTGAAGTCATAAATACTATCAACACCTTGATTGTAACTATTTGAATGGTCAGCATTCAAGATATCGTCACCAGCTCCACCCTTGAGGGTGTTATTGCCTGAAGCGGCATTGCCATACTCGCCAGAAGCACTAATAGTATCATTGCCATCGCTTCCAGAGAGTAGATTATCGCCTGATGAATAGTCAACATTCAAGTTATCGTCACCAGCACCACCGTTGAGAGTGTTATTCCCACTACCACCAATGAGAGTATCATTTCCCCCGCCACTAGTTAAGGTGTCGTTACCTTGATTACCTGTGATGCGATCGCTCCCCGCCAGACTGTTAATCATGTCTGCTAAGTCACTGCCTATTAACGTATCATTACCATTAGTGCCGTTGAAAGACGAGAGGTTGAAAACTGCTGTATTCAGTGCCATTGTTGTTGATTTCTCTTGTTGTTTCCTAATTAGATAATGAGCTAATGTTATATAGCAGCAGGGCTAGAGCCGCTCACTAAATAGTGAATCTTTATGAAAAAAAACTATAGCTTTTCCTAAGCAAATGAAGTACATCGAAATTTTTGGTCGAGCTTAATGGCTTTGAAAATGTACCTTACCAGATTGGGAACCGCTATAATAAATAACTATTAGTTTATTAGCTAATCACTCTTTTTTATTCTCATTAGAGAATATTTAAAATTGGTCACAAACAATGATTTTTTAGCTTTACTAAGCAAGTGAGACTTTAAAAAAATTAAATTCAGCATCTTATTTTTATTTATTCAGAGGTAGAAAAGCTGTTTACAAACAATATCTGTAAAGGAGATAAAGAAATATTTTTGGTTTATTTAAAGAATGTTATCCAGTTGATTCAGATGTACAATTTAAAAATTGATATCGAATTTTAAACCTCGTCTATTTTGAAAAGAAGGAGTAATACAGCACAAAAGCCCACTAGTACTATGTGAAAGCATCTTGCTCCCACTCTTTTAAAAATTATACTTTTAAAAAAAATGTAGTTTAGTATCTAAATAGAGGTAATTTAATACATTAATAAAAGTTAGCGAACTTATATCACTATAGTCAGATAAAAATTAGGAATTTTATAAAATATAAATAAGCTAGACAAAAAAGCTTTATTGTTAAAATTAAAAATATAATTAACTGTTTGAAATTTCAGAGACTATTTATAAAGTAAATCTTAAGATAGAGTATGTTATGGCTTTGCTATCACGCACCATGTAAATAATGATGCTTGATAGCGCTTTCATCATCTTTTTCATAACAAATTATCTAAAAATATGTGCCTAAAACACCTTAAGATAATTTTATTTTTACTTGAGAAATGACCTCTAAGTCTTATGTAGCCAGGATTAATGCTTTTTTGTCTGGAGAGAGTGATTAAAGAGCAATAATATTTGCCAATCAATATTACGATCGCTGTGCAAACCGCCTTGATTCATTTCCATGACGGCAATCCTAGAAGCAAGTCTTTGAGAAACGAGGTGAATAAATGCTTGAAAGCAGGTATAGCAAAGTGCCCAATTAGTTATTTTATCTGGTCTCCCCCTGCTCTGGCTGCTCGCTCCTGTGTCAAACTATCAATAGCATCACCCAAGGCAGTAGTCAGACTTTTGCGAGTTTGAGCATGGTTTTCCTGCTCAGTTTTCAAGGCTTGCAAAAGGCGATCGCGTTCTTTGATGGCAGCGAGCAGTTTAGCTTGTAATTCCTCCACAGATTGTGACTGTTCTATTTCTTGTTGGATAGCTGTGACTGATGTATCAACCAGTGTCCCTGTCTCCAAGCCTTGGAGTTTATGTAAATCTGCCTTCAGAGATACGATCGCCTGTTGGGACAATTGGGCATCTGTGCGTCGTTGTTCTGCTTCTGTGTTATAAAGCTGACGCCATTTTTGGGCACTTTCCCAAGCAGCATCGCGCTCGTGTTGAAGTTCCGCCATCTGCTGTTTGAGTGTCTGAATTTCTGTCAACCACTGTTGTGTTAAAGCTGTCCCTTGATTAATATTTTCAACCATACAACTGTTAATTGATGACTTTTGACGGTTGACTGTTAACCGTCAACCGTCAACAGCTTAACTGAAAATTACTGTAAACCAGAAGCGCTATGAATCGGATTGTGTCATAATTCGATTTTATAATTTTCAAGTCTCTATTTATGCCTTGTTCTGCCACCCTAGCTCAACTGGTCGAAGTTCTTTTAGCTCGTCCTGTAAATTTGCATGAAACTGGTTTAACACAAATCAGTAACGGTATACAAACAGATACGCGTATTTTGAAGCCGGGTGAAGTGTTTGTGGCTTTACGAGGCGATAAGTTTGATGGACATGAATTTGTGCCAACAGCGATCGCTAAGGGTGCAATAGCTGCAATTGTAGATCGGGAATACGAAAATCCGGGATTTCCTGTATTGCAGGTATCAGACACCCTCAAGGCGTATCAGAAAATTGGCAGATGGTGGCGCGATCGCTTTGAGATTCCTGTAATTGGGGTTACAGGTTCCGTAGGCAAAACTACTACTAAAGAATTAATTGCGGCAGTTTTAGGAATAAAAGGAGCGGTTCACAAAACTCATGGCAATTACAATAATGAAATCGGTGTCCCGAAGACTCTCCTAGAACTGGGTGCAGAACATGACTACGCTGTGATTGAAATGGCGATGCGCGGTAAGGGACAAATTGCCGAACTCACACAAATAGCGCGTCCTACTATTGGAGTGATTACCAATGTGGGGACGGCACATATTGAGTTATTGGGTTCCGAAGAAGCAATTGCCGAAGCCAAATGTGAGTTATTAGCCGAAATGCCTGCTGATAGTGTAGCAGTTCTCAATTACGACAATCCCTTATTAATGACTACGGCGGCGAAATTTTGGACAGGAGAAGTCATAACTTACGGCTTTTCTGGGGGAAATATTTTAGGACTATCAATTAATAACGAAACTGTAGAAGTTGCAGGAATCCAACTGCCTTTACCGTTACCTGGTCGTCACAATGCGACTAATTTCTTAGCGGCTTTAGCTGTGGCAAAAGTTTTAGGAATTGATTGGGCAAGCTTGAAAGCAGGCGTAGTGGTGGATATGCCGACAGGGCGATCGCAGCAGTTTAGTTTGCCCAACGATGTACTAATTTTAGATGAGACATATAATGCTGCACCAGAAGCGATGTTAGCAGCATTGCAATTATTGGCAGATACACCAGGAAAGCGAAAAATTGCCGTATTGGGTGCAATGAAAGAATTAGGAGAGCGCTCCCCACAGTTGCACCAGCGAGTGGGAGAAACAGTGCGAAAGTTGAAATTAGACGGTTTGTTGGTGTTGGTAGATGGAGAAGATGCCGAAGCGATTGCTAAAAGTGCCGAAGGTATTCCATCGGAGTGCTTTGCAACTCATGGGGAATTGGTGGCGAGATTGAAGACATTTGTACAAGCAGGCGATCGTTTACTGTTCAAAGCCGCACATTCAGTGGGGCTAGATCGGGTTGTTAATCAGTTACGTGCAGAATATCCCAAATGATACCCCTACAAACCCAACGTCTGATACGCTGGCGAGCGTCAAGTTGTACGTTATTTGACTTTTGGTCCTAATAGCGAGGAAGATATAGCGATCGCAGATAAGTAAGTCGGCACAATAAAACCAAACCATGTGAAGAAAGATTAACTAGACTAAAACTCTCTTTCCTCCAGCAAGAACTGCCCTCTGCCTCCTGCCTTACCTCAACGATAAATTTTCCTACCCACCTACTTAAGTTAGGACACCAAGTATTTCAACCATAGGTCAGCCCCTACGGGGAAGTCAAAAGTCACGCATTCAAAACCTCAGAAATAAATTTTGGTGAGTAAAAATTGATTCAAACATATCAATAAATGTAAATGTAAGCTTAAGTAAATTTCTTTTTCAGAAAAATTATCCTGTAACAATTTATTTAGAACCATTAGTTGCGTACTTTTGCAAGTAAAAGTTATAAATTTTATCAGAATTCATCTGAATTGAGACTTTTTTAACTTAAGGAAAAATTAACAATATCCTTACCCTTTATCTGAAAAGCATTAATAATATCAAAGATTTTTGTTGTACGTATACTTCAAGTGTATTTACGTAATATTACTGATTTACAACCGCATATTTACGGTGAAGATAGTTGAGTGTTGTTTTCAAAGACATCACTTACAAAGTTTGTAAAAAAAAGACAAAATTTATCTACGAATTCAGAAATTGACTGCTAGAACAGTCTTGATTCTGACAAGATACATTTGCCCTCCTAATTTAGTGGAATTAGAGTTAGCATCCGAGTATGTTAGTAAACTTTATGACAAGTATATACTCGCAGTCCAAGAATAAGTCTGTTAGTGTTCGCTCCCTCAGATTGGCGATCGCGTCTTGAATAACGATATTGCTCAAGCAAAACTCCTCTGATTATCTGGAGATATTGCCACACAGATCTATGTCAAAGAGTAAACTTTAAGGAGTAACCGATGAGCCTAAGTCAAACAATTGTAAGTGTCGATTCTGAAACTGTCTCTAAAACTTTGTATGATGTTGTCATCGTAGGAACGGGGGTAGCTGGAGCGATTGTTGCAAAAGAATTGAGTCAACAGGGCAAAAGGGTTTTAATCATTGAAGCTACGGTAGAAAAGGATTTAACCCTTGCAGGCTTTCAAAATTACGTCGATACCTTCTACAAAGCGGTGGAGAAAAATCCCAACTCACCGTATCCCGCTAACCCCAATGTTCAAAGCCCCACTGATTACCAAGACTATTTTATAGAGCGAGGGCCCATGCCCCTTTCGGGTTCCTATACACGGGTTGTAGGCGGGACAACGATGCACTGGGAAGCAAAAACCCCACGGATGTTACCAGAAGATTTCAAGTTATTGAGTAAGTACGGCCAAGGTCTTGACTGGCCGATTGAGTATAAGGATCTTGAGCCGTACTACCGCAAAGCCGAATACGAACTGGGGGTTTGTGGGGACGTAGAGGAGCAAAAAAAACTAGGCGTCGAATTTCCAGACGACTATGTTTTCCCTATGGAAAAGCTTCCCCCCTCTTACTTGGATCAAAAAGTGATTGAGAAAGTTGATGGGACTACAGTTGAACTTTATGGCAAGACCCATACATTAAGCTTCTCTACTTTTCCTCAAGCTCGCAATGGAGTACCCAATCCTAAATACGACAGTGGTAACCGCTTTGTCCCCGACGGAGTTACCAGTGTGCATCCCGTTCAATATGGGGAACGTTGCCAAGGAAACGCAAACTGTGTTCCTATTTGTCCGGTTCAAGCCAAATATGATGCTCGCAGAACTTTAGGTAAAGCCTTTGCAACCGGTCGGGTTCATGTACTCTACCAAGCGGTGGCTTATCGGGTAGAATATAACCGCGAAAACGGTCACATCAGTGCCATTCACTATAAGCGTTATCAAAACCCTAACTCTAGTGAGTACACTACAGGAACCGCTAGAGGAACATTATTTGTCTTAGCGACTAATGCAGTCGAAAATGCTCGGCTATTGCTCGGTTCTGATTTGCCTAACACCAGTGGAACGATCGGGCGGCATTTAATGGATCACCCTTTCACCTTAGCTTGGGCTTTGATGCCTGAAGTGACTGGCACTATGCGAGGGCCTCTTGTAACATCAGGAATCGGGACATTTCGTAAAGGCGATTTTCGGAAAACACAATCAGCCTTCGCGGTAGATATTCACAATGATGGTTGGGGATGGGCAACAGGATCGCCCAAGGGTGAAGTCGAAGATGCAGTTGACAACAAAAACAAATATGGTCAAGAACTGCGCCAGACATTGATTAGTCGGATTTCACGACAACTGCTGCTAGCTTTTATGTGTGAATTACTTCCCGAGTACGGCAACCGAGTAACCATCGATCCCAGGTACAAGGATAAACTGGGTAATTATCGTCCCGTCATTAACTTCAATCTACCCGACTACAGTCGCAGAACCCTTGCCTACACCAGAAAAGTCTCTCGTGTAATCTTCGAGCGTTTAGGAGCAGAAGATTTTACTCACTACGATCCTAAAGACTCCGCCTATTTTGAATTTGAGGGTGAAGGTTACGTATACAAAGGTGGAAACCACTTTTCGGGAACTCATATCATGGGAACCACGCCGTCCAATTCAGTTATTGATAGTTATCTACGTTGTTGGGATCATCAAAATCTTTTCCTAGTCGGTGCGGGAAGTATGCCAACTATTGGCAGTTCAAATACAACATTGACCATTGCTGCACTGAGTTTCAGAGCTGCCGAGCAGATGCTTAAAGAATTAAATTCTTATAATTTGCAAACCAGTAATTTGCAAGCCACTAATTTGCAAGCTATCTAGGGTGTGTCATCAATTAAAATGATGCTCCATCAGAGAAAGGCTTTGGACGGTTTGAATCCCAAACTTCATCAGGGCTGAAGTTCAGCCCTAAATAGGGTTCTGCGGCTATTTGATGATACGCCTTAATACCCCTTATACAGTCGAAAAAACATTGTGAGTAGAGGTTATGACTACAGTCTCCGATAGCTTGAAGTTGATTACAACGGTTGACCAATTGAAGTACTATCTCATACAGGCAATGAAGATAGAACATGCAACCATTCCTCCTTACATGACAGCACTTTACTCGATTAAACCCGGAACGAATTTAGAAGCTTTCCATATTATCCGGGCGGTTGCTGTAGAAGAAATGTTACATCTAACTCTCGTGGCTAATGTTTATAATGCGGTGGGAGGAACGTTTGATTCAGGCGTGCTGACGGCACATGATTTTATTCCTAAATATCCTAGCTATCTACCCACAGGATCTACAGACTTCAAAGTAGGTCTAAGCAAATTTTCCCCAGAGACTGTAGAGACCTTTCGTCAGATTGAACGGTCGCAACACGTTGAAGAAAATCGCCCATTAGTTCAGTCTCGAGCCTTAGAAGAATATTTATTAGAAGTTATAGGCTGCGACCCGACCAAGGCTTTCTACAGCATTGGCTTATTTTATGCAGAGATCATTCGCGGTCTGAATGCACTCTATAAAGAGAAGGGTGCCGATCTATTTTGTGGCGATCCTAAACGACAAATTACCCCCGAATACTACTACAACGGTGGTGGAGACATCATCCCAGTAACCGATCTGCGTTCAGCCATCCGAGCATTAAAAGTGATTCAAGATCAGGGTGAGGGGTCAAGAAGCGGAACGATCTATGATGCAGAGCGAGAACTAGCCCATGACTATCGTTTTCAGCAAATACTAAAAGGTCAATATTATACAATCGACAAGGACGATCCGACAAAATCCGACGAACCCGATAACCCTACAGGTCCACGCTTTACCGTAGATTGGAACGCAGTTTATCCGATTAAGGATAATGCCAAACTGAGTGATTATCCCCAGGGATCGGAAGTGCAGGCAGCAGCCTCAGAGTTTCAGTCTGCTTATAGTAAGTTCTTAGCCGATATTCAATCCGCTTTTGACGGACATCCCGAGCATTTAATTCCCGCAGTTGGAGGAATGTTCCGCCTCAAAGAACAGGCTAATAATTTAATGCGTAACCCCATTCCAGGCAGTCCAGGAGTTCATGCGGCTCCTGTTTTTCGGTTAGACCAGCCTTAGCTAACTTTGATTTGCTTTTTGTAAAGGTAGAGAACTGATGGATATTAATGCAGCGGATTTAGAGTGTTTTCTCGAACTTTCAGTAGTCCTTACAGGTTTTTCCAAGTTTCACTTGCGGGGAACAGGTCTTGCCGAGCTTTATTTTGAAACTATTCAAGGCGTCATTGGTGGGGATTTGTTTGTAGAACTGTTAACAATTTTTCAGAAGTTGGAGGTTGAAAAAAAAGCAAACAACGACGAAGCGATCGCCCAAATTCTGGCGTCTGAAAAATTTGGCCCGATCGCTCGCAATATCATCAAGGTTTGGTATATGGCCACCTGGTATACACTGCCACAATCCTGGCGGGATGTTTATGGAACTAAAGAAAAAGATGGAACCTTTATTATCAGTCCCCACGCCTATCCAGAAGGACTTTTATGGACTGCAATTGGTGTTAACCCACCTGGTGCGAAAGGTCAAGGATACGGGACTTGGAGCGAACCGCCTTTAGTTAACCTGACTAAAAGCTAACATCGCTTCTGGGTAGGGGTTAACGATGTTTAATTTACCCTCGCTCAACCTCTAAAAAAAGACCCATCTTTGAGCCTGACAAAATTGCAAAAATTCCTAGTTTTAAGAGCAAACATGAGTATTACATCTTGGTTTCGTAGATTGTCTACTATTGCCCTCTCGATTTTCCTTAGCTTAACGATTTTTACTTTGCCTGCTAAAGCTTTTGTGGCGACAGATTACCAAAAGTTGCTTTTGACAAACACCTGTGTTAATTGCGATCTATCAGAAGCGGATTTATCGAATAAAGATTTATATGGTAGCGCGCTAGGTGGAGCAAATCTATCCAAAGCTAATCTCTCCGGTACTCTACTCAATGATGCAAAGCTTCAAGGAGCTAATCTTACAGGAGCCAATCTATCAGGAGCTATCCTAATGGGGATTACTTTGTCAGATGCTAACCTCACAGGGGCTAATCTTTCTCAGGCAGATTTGTATAATGCCCTCCTAAGCAAGACAAAATTGTTAAATGCAGATTTAACCGGTGCAGATCTAACAGAAGCAATTATTTCTGATGCAAATTTGTCTAGTGCTTTGGGTAAAAATGCAAAGCTAAAAGGAGCAATTCTTTCTCGAGCCAATTTATCGAGTGCAGATTTTTCCAGTAGCTACATGAGAAATACAAGGTTATCTGATGCTGTTCTTCAGGGAACTAAATTCTATCAGGCCGATCTGTCTAATTCGCTGATGCCTGACGGGACTACTTATAACGGAGATGTCTCCAAGTTTGGGGCTGCTCAGTGAGACATGAATTCATAAGGATAAAATCTTGATATTGTCTTAGATCTAGAGAATTTCAGGACTTTCAGCTATAGCAGTTTAATCTGTTAATAAGATTATTTCTGCAATTAAGAGCTAGCTAATAGTTTCCTTCACTTGAACGAGCAATAATCAGCTTTCATCTTTATTACTGCTGATTATAAACAGAGGATTAACCTGGCAAAACTCGAACAAAGACATAGAAAATTACATAGATTTGGGATAACCAAACTATGTTAAAACAACAAGGTAAAGTAAGATGAATAACTCTACAGGGTGTCAGCAATTCAAATCTATTGGTCGCTTACTGGTTGTGCTAGTCGCATTGGTATTTTTCGGGATGACTTACTTGACTTTTCCCGCCACTGCCGCTGCTAATAACGACAAAACTTCATCTGACAGAAGCTCATCTTTAGTGTCTCTAGTTCCATCTACAAAGCCAACATCTATATTCAATCCAGCAAAAGTTTATTTGGGCATTACGCCCACGGGTTGGAGCAATAGTGACGATGCTACTATCGATCTCGATCCTCCTATCCGTTTTGAGCAGATTATGAGTGAAATGGCACTATCTGGCTTTAAAGGTTCGCAAACTTCACCGAAGTTTCCGCAAGATATTGATGTTTTGAAAAGAGAGTTAAAACTTCGTAAATTGACTATTTCTGAACCTTGGGTGGGTACTGAATTCACTCTAGGAAAGAATGATGAAAGCTTGGCAGAATTCAACAAACAGTTGCAATTTATGAAGCAAATCGGCGGCAGCAAAAGTATTGTGGTAGCCGAATTGGGTGGTGCTGTTCATCAAAAGCCAGTTGCTCCTTTGCCTAATAGACCAAAGTTTACTGATAAGCAATGGGAGGATCTGGCTGCTGGATTGAATAAACTTGGCTCAATAGCAAAAGAGCAAGGAATGCAGATTTCCTATCATCCCCATATTGGTACAGGAGTAGAAAACTTGGCTGATATCGATCGCTTGATGTCAACTACCAATCCTAAATATGTCAATTTGTTACTCGATACGGGTCATTTGTACTACGGAGGAGTCGATCCTCTGGAAGTGACAAAGAAATATAGCGATCGCATCAAGCACGTTCACCTAAAAAACATTCGCCAGCCTGTTTTAGATGAGTCCATTAAAAATGGTTGGGACTTTTTATATTCTATCAAACAAGGTATCTTTACTGTTCCCGGAGACAAAGAAGGTGCAATTAATTTTCAACCGATTTTAAATGAGCTTGCTAAAGCCAAGTATGAAGGATGGCTTATGGTAGAAGCAGAACAAGATCCTAATAAGACAAATCCTTTAAATAACGCGATTATCGCTCGTAGTTATCTACATGATGTAACAGGTTTGTAAGCTATTTTAGTAAGTATCAGTAGGTCAAAAGTTTAAAATTTATATTTTTTAAATTTTGAATTGACCTACCTGCTTACTTATAGTTTCTTGAGTTATAAAAATTAGAAAAATAATTGATGGAGAATAGCAATGAAGTCGAGTGATAAAGAAAAAATTAAAGCTGTTTTTGAAGAAGTATATGCCGCTAATGTTAGATCTGAAAATTTGTCTGGTTACGGCGAGATGTATACAGAAGATGCTCTTTGGATGGCACCAGGAGTCCCCGATAGACTTGGGATTAGTGACATTGTTGAAGGATTTAGTCAGCAGATTGCTAATAATAGCATCGATCCAATTTTTACTGCTGAAGAAATCGAAGTTATGGGTAATTTTGGTTATGTCACAGGAATATCTATTGCTACAGTTTCCCCAAAAGATGGGAGTCCATCAAAACAGGTTAAATTTCGGGCATTATGGTTAATGAAAAAAGAGCATCATACCTGGAAAATTAGTCGTCAGATTTGGAATAATAAACCGTAATTACTATAATTTTTCAAAAGTCAAGTTCTCCCATAAGATTAAATTCCATAAGTTTTGAATTTAACTAACAATCAACCCCAATTTTAACATGAGCAACTCATCATCTTTGTCTGAGATTTACCTTAGCTTCTTCATGTTTACCACCGATTTGAAACCTAGTGATTTAGAATATCGGCAAACAGTTATAAAACATATAAAAGAGTTGCAACAATTTGGTTACAACGGCTTTGAATTTCCTATTGCATTTCACGAAAATAAAAATTACAAAAAAGATATTGAAGATTATGCAAATTTACGAGCTACTCTAGACTCACAAGGATTTAAGAATGTAAAAATTAGTACTAATGTCGGTGCTACCCGTACCTTCGATCTCAGTTCTCCCTACCCTGAACAAAGACAAGCAGCACTAAAGTATCTCAAGTCAAGGATTGACATTACAGCTGCCCTCAGGGGTGAAATTATGATGGGGCCGATTGTTATTCCTTATGGTGTTTTTCCAACTACTGACTTCAATGTTCCAATTTGGAGTGACGAGCTTCAGGAGCATTTAGCAATTCGCTATCGCAATGCTCAGACAATATTTGATGAGTTGGGTCAACACGCAGAGCAACGAAATGTTAAATTAGCGATTGAACCAATTACTCATTGGGAAACCCCTGGGCCTAACAAATTATCACAATTAATTGAGTTTTTGGATGGAGTTAATAGTAAACAAGTAGGAGTAGTAATTGATAGCGCTCACGAAACTCTTGATGGTGATGGCCCTGAGATATTTAGAGAACAAGTAGCGTATCTTGCCAAGCAAAAAAGACTTCATTACGTACAAGTCTCTCCTCCCGATCGCGGGGCACTTCATACCAGTTGGCTTCCTTGGCAATCCTTTTTAGAACCAATTTTAGAGGTCTATGATGGGCCGATCGCCGTAGAAATTTTCAATGCTATTCCTGCTTTTCTTAACTCACTTCGTTTGACTCGACGTAAGTTTTGGATTCCCGGAGAAGATACTCCAAATAAATATCCAAGTGCCTACGATATTGCCAATGAAGCCATCAAAGCTACTCGGATACAATTGGATAAAATCGGGTATTCATGTTAAGTAGTTATCCAAAATACATTAGATAAATTTGATTTTTTCCCTTTATATTGCCATGAATAAGGAATATCAGGGATTAAAGAAAATATTTTTTATCTAATGTGTAATTCATTTCGCATAGGCACTTAATATTTCTCGATTATGATGCTAGTTAACAAAAATCGGATGGTCTCGGTTTTTCTGGCTTTTATCGTGGCTGTAGCTATTAGTATCTGTGGCTGGGAGGAGGCGATCGCCCAGCCAATAGTTGGTCTCAAAGAAGAAATGGGCGCGTGGGAAACCATCCCTTTGCCAGCTAAAGAAAATCTAATGCAATCTGTCCATACTTTACTCCTTCCCAATGGCAAAGTGCTGAGCCTCAATGGTAGTAGTTTTCGCAACACTGTAGTTATTAACAATGGAGAACCCAACTTTATAGAAGGAGTCAATGTCACAGATTATGATGTCATCAACAATACTGCCCTTTTAGATCCTAAAACTGGAAAATTCGAGCGTATTGCTTCGCCACCAGCTCAGCAATATGGAGAAATCAACGATTTATTTTGCTCCGGTCATTTGCAACTAGCTGATGGTAATGTTCTTTTTATTGGTGGTACTGGACGATACTACCCTGGAGGAGCCTTTACAGGTTCTAGACAGGTCAACCTTTATGATTGGAAAACAGGCAAGTGGTCTAGTGTCGGACAACTCAAAGAAGGACGTTGGTATCCCAGTTTAATTTCCCTAGCTGATGGGAAAATAGTCATTTTTTCTGGTCTAAAATATGAGGCTCCCAACCAAATTAATCCAAGTTTAGAAATCTACGATCCTAAAACTCAAAAACTCCACTATATCGACCTGACAAACGTCAAGAACAGTCCCTTCAATACCAAACTCACTGATGTTAATGCCTACGATACTATAGACCTCTATCCTCGCGTTTTCCCAACTGCTGATGGCAAACTTTTAATCACTGGAGATGACGCTGGAATTGGTGGAGTTTTGGTGACACAATCCAGCAAAAAAAGCTATTTAATGTCTGTCCATGAAGACGCAGAGGGTCAATTATCAGTCAGTTTTGAAGTAGCAGCCGACCGGGGAGAACCATCTAAAGCTTATGGAACTGCCGTACAAGTTCCTAATTCTGAAGATGTTTTATTACTCGGAGGTATCATCGGTACTAACGATATCAACTATGGTCGAGGAGGTAATACAGCAGGTTTTCCAAACTGGTCAAGGGTTTCTACTAGCCTCCAGCGTTGGACATCCCCCCGTAAGAGTGGAGAAAAGAATGGCAAGTGGGAAATTGTCAATAACTTTCTTAATAAGCCAAGAGCTAACCTCCAAGCAGTGATTTTGCCTAATCAAGAACTGTTAGTAGTCAATGGCGGTGAGTATCCAGAATACAAGCCAGTCTATGAACCTTTGCTAATGACTCCTGATTCCAGAGCTTTTGGGGGTTACATTACTAAACTTATGAATCCTGCTAAATTGCCCAGACTTTATCATAATGGAGCAATTTTGTTACCGGATGCTCGTGTTTTGATTATTGGGGGAAATGCTAATCGAACGGCACGGGAAAAAGATGGCACACTCCACGTTAATATTCAGCGAGAACCTCTGAAATATTATTATAAGTTTCCCGAACTGACAGACAAATCAGGTCAGGAGAAAAAGGAATTCAGTCTTGAAGAATATTACCAATCTCCTCAAAGTTATTTTATTAAGGAATACCTTGATAAAGGAGACAAAGAACCCTTCGTTCCTTCTGAAATTTGGCAGGCAGAGATTTTCAGTCCGCCCTATTTGTTTAAGCCAGGTAGTCGTCCTGAAATAGTCACAGCTCCTGAAAGCCTCAACTATGGTAAATCTAGCAGCATCTCAGTTAAGGATGCCACAAAAACGGGTTCTGTGGTTCTCGTTAAGTTGGGTTCAGTTACTCATTCTTTGGATTATGGGCAACGATTAGCAGATTTGCCAATCGAAAATGTTGCTTTCGGGAATGAGTCTGCGGTCAAATTTAAAGCCCCAAAAAATGCCAATCTTTACCCACCAGGCTACTACATGATGTTCTACCTCAATGAATTAGGTAAGCCTTCCCACGCCAAAATGGTTAAGCTTGAAGCTTAAGAGGCTCGATCGAACATCAAAAAGAAGGTTTTTTACTATCAAAAAATACATTTTGTAATTAGTTAAGCAATGGCACTAACAGAAGAAGATTTAAAAACCATACCAGAAGATGGCATCGATCCAGAAAATCCCGGTAAATACCAAACTTTGCTCAAAGATTTACAGGGAAACATTCTCAATGGGCATGGACGAGATCGTATCGTACATCTGTTTTTACAATTTAAATCTGGTCAAGTAAATGCAGTCAAACGATGGATTCAAAACTTTGCCGAGAAATATCTCAAATCTGCCGAGCAGCAGTCTGATGAAGCACGCGAGTACCGAACTAAAAAGATATCAGGTGGTATATTTGCTAATTTGTATTTATCTTGTCAAGGTTATGAATATCTGCAAATAGATCCGTGGAAAATACCCGCAGATCAACCATTTCGATTAGGTATGCAAAATAGTGATATCCAGAGCTTCTTAAACGACCCACCACCTACAGATTGGGAACCAGGATTTCAACAGAAACCAGATGCCTTACTACTTATAGCAGATGATAACTCGACAGACTTACTCAAAGCAGTTGACGAGATCTGTTCAGAATTGTCTGGGCTATCCAAAATACTTCATAGAGAAAATGGTTTTATCCTCAGAAATGCTCAAAAACAAATTGTAGAACACTTCGGTTATGTCGATGGTGTTAGTCAACCTCTATTTCTGAAACGAAATATTGCTAGTGCTCAAGCTAATAACTCTGACTTCAGCAAATGGGACCCTCGCGCTCCGCTAAGTCTGATTTTGGTTAAAGATCCCAACGGTAAGACTGAAGATAGCTATGGCAGTTATTTGGTTTGTCGTAAACTTGAACAAGATGTCCAAAAATTCCGTCAAGAAGTGCAAAATTTGGCTAAAAAGTTGGATATTGATAAAGCTTTAGCCGGAGCTTTGGTTGTGGGACGGTTTGAAGATGGAACTCCAGTAACCCTCTCAAATTTACCCAATCAAGGTAGGACATCAACCAATTACTTTAATAACTTTAATTACGATTTGGATACACAAGCAACAAGGTGTCCGTTCCATACTCACATCCGCAAAGTTAATCCCAGAGGCGATACAGGTAGAGTAGAGTCTTCACCAGGTTTTAACGAAGCTTTAAAGGTGGAAAGAAAGCATCGTATTGCTCGTCGTTCTGTTAGTTTTGGAGAACAAGATTGCACTAAAGAGCCAACAACAGGCTCAGGATTGCTGTTTCTTTGTTTTCAAGCAGATATTGAAAATCAGTTCAATTTCATCCAAACTAGATGGGCAAATCCTAAGAACTTTGTTGAAGTCAACGCTGGTCCAGATCCGTTGATTGGTCAACCACAAGGAACTCAGAAATGGCCAGAAAAATGGGGGGAATCTAAAACTAAAGAATATGAGTTTAAACTACCAGTAAAAATGAAGGGTGGGGAATATTTTTTTGCACCTAGCCTGAGTTTTCTTAAAAATTTAGCAAGAACTAAATCGTAGGTTATCAAACAGTTTAGTTAAACTTATTTAATTACTCGATCGCCCCCTATAGCAATCGGATTTGAGTTGATGAAATTATTAGTGGAGTAAGGATTCAGCAACTTTTGTAATAAGCAGCAGATTTGTTTCACGAATGATTTAGGATTGCCATAAATTCAAAATCTCTTACCAGCTATATAGACTTGGAGTTAACAATGGTATTAATGTAAAAATCAAAATCAAGAATCTTGATGACATGATTAGGTACATCTATGAGCATCAACTTTGGACGTGAAATTTGTGGAAATATTGATGCAGCAGAGTCGCGTGAATGGTTGGTAACCAATGGGCGCGGCAGCTATGCTTCAGGTACAGTAGCAGGTTTATCAACACGGGGTTATCACGGTTTACTTGTGGCTGCACTCCAACCACCGTTGCAGCGAACCTTACTATTAGCAAAGCTAGATGAAACAGTAGAGTATGAAGGCAGCTCTTATCCACTGTTTGCTAATCGTTGGTCAAATGGCACAGTCGATCCTCAAGGTTACCGCCATATCGAAAGCTTTTATTCAGAAGGAACAATACCTGTATGGAACTTTGCTTGTGGAGGTGCATTATTAGAGAAACGCATCTGGATGGAGCCTGGAGCCGATACCACATATATTTATTACCACTTGCGACGGGCAAAGCGATCGCTTAAATTATCAATCAAAGCATTTGTTAATTACCGCGATTATCACAGCAGAACCCATGCAAATGAATGGCCAGCCAAGGATTGGCGCATGAATGTGACAGCAATTGAGCATGGAGTAAGTGTCACAGCATTTCCAAAAGCGCAACCTTTGTACTTGTTAACAGATAGCGCTAATGCCTCAGTTGATAACGAGTGGTACTACGGATTTGAACTCGCAGCCGAAAAGGAACGCGGACTCAACGATATAGACGATCATCTTCACGCAGCAACTTTCCAAGTCACACTGGAGCCTGGAAGCTCCTTTACTTTTGTCGCTAGTACCCAGCAAAATCCGAATTTAAACGGAGCAGCAGCCTTAGACTTACGCCACCACTACGAGCAAAAGCTGATAGCAGACTGGCAAGTTAAACGGTTGCCACAAGCGCCTCAAGCTCCCGATTGGGTGCAGCAACTTGTGCTTGCTGCCGATCAGTTTATTGTTGAACGGCAAGGTGGAAAAACCATCATCGCCGGTTACCACTGGTTTACTGATTGGGGTCGCGACACCATGATTAGTCTACCCGGTCTGACGCTTGCCACTAATCGTCCCGAAATTGCAGACTTGATTCTTCGCACCTTTGGCGAATATATCAATAAAGGAATGTTGCCCAATCGTTTTCCTGACGATAATCAGCCACCCACAGAAGATTACTACAATACGGTTGATGCAACACTGTGGTATTTTGAAGCCATTCGCCTTTACTATGCTACAACTGGGGATGACAAGCTATTAAAAGACTTATTTCCCAAACTAACAGAGATTATTGAATTTCACCGTCAAGGAACGCGCTACAATATTCGCCTCGATCCCAGTGATGGGTTGCTTTATGCAGGGCAAACAGGAGTGCAGCTTACTTGGATGGATGCCAAAGTCGGAGATTGGGTAGTTACTCCTCGCATTGGCAAGCCTATAGAAGTAAATGCCCTTTGGTATAACGCTTTGCGAACAATGTCCCAGTTCGCCCAAAAGTTAGGAAAACCTAACAAAGACTACGATGCAATGGCTGATGCCACGCAAAAAGGTTTTAGTCGTTTCTGGAATGATGCCAAAGGATACTGTTTTGATATTTTAGACGGTCCAAATGGTAACGAAGCCTCTTTGCGACCAAATCAAATCTTCGCCGTATCCTTGCCGGAAAGTCCGCTCACTCTTGAACAACAACGGCAAGTAGTAGAAGCGTGCGAGCGATCGCTTCTAACTTCTCACGGATTGCGGAGTCTTGCAACTGACGATCCGCAATACATCGGTCACTACGGTGGAGATCAATTTCATCGTGACGGTGCCTATCACCAAGGAACAGTTTGGGAATGGTTAATTGGACCGTTTGTCTTAGCTCACTTGCGTGTTTTCAACAACCCATCTCTTGCTCGCCAATTTCTAGAACCGATGCAGCATCACCTCTATACTGCCGGACTTGGAACTATCAGTGAAATATCAAATGGTGATGCACCAATGGAACCTAAAGGTTGTATTGCTCAAGCTTGGTCAGTTGGAGAAGTACTCCGCGCTTGGCTAGCTACAGAGAAATAACATTAGGTTCGTTTGAAAGTTAATAGCAGTCATTAGCTATTAACTATTACAAATTAATCAAAGGTCATACAAGGAAACGAAAAATGACAAATATTCAAGACACAGCAGAAGGAAAAAGATTACTAGAAGACCGCGATAAACAGAAATATTGGAAGCGGTGGGGTTCTTATTTGAGCGAACGTCAATGGGGAACAGTACGAGAAGATTACAGCGAAGGTGGTGCTGCCTGGGATTACTTTTCCCACGACCAAGCTCGTTCTCGTACCTATCGTTGGGGCGAAGATGGAATTGCTGGGATTAGCGATAATCACCAAAGAATTTGTTTTGCGATCGCTCTTTGGAATGAAAAAGACCCGATTCTCAAAGAAAGGCTATTTGGTTTAACCAACAGTGAGGGCAATCACGGGGAAGATGTCAAAGAATATTATTTTTATCTTGACAATACTCCCACGCATTCCTACATGAAATATCTTTACAAATATCCGCAACAAGCTTTCCCTTACAGCCAATTAATTGAGGAAAACAGAAATCGAAAATCAACTAATCCTGGAGCTTTAGAATATGAACTAATAGATACAGGGGTTTTTGATGATAATCGTTACTTTGATGTTTTTGTCGAGTACGCTAAAAATTCTCCAGAAGATATTCACATCAAAATTAGTGTTACTAACCGAGGAGCAGAAACAGCCAAATTGCACCTTTTACCAACTATTTGGCTTCGCAATACTTGGTCTTGGGGGTATGAGAATCAAACAAAAGAATTTAAATACCTACAAGCTATCAAAACTGACTCGAACCTAAGCGTCATAGAAGCTGTTTATAAAGATAATCAGGAAGTTAAAAATTTACGTAAAGGATGGCTTTATAGCGAGGCTGCTAACGAACTTCTGTTTACAGAAAACGAAACAAACAAGGAACGATTTGGATGGGGTGATAATTCCGGCCCTGTCAAAGATGGCATCAATGATTACATTCTTTCTTTCGGAAATCAAAAAACAGTAAATTCTACTCAAAAAGGAACAAAAGCCGCAGTTCATTACGACTTGACAATTAATCCAGGAGAAACCAAAGTAGTTAGACTACGGTTGAGCGATGCAAATTTAGATTCTCCCTTTGATAATAATTTTGAAACTGTATTTAAAACTCGCCAGCGCGAAGCTGATGAATTTTACCAAGCTGTTTGTCCTTCTCCTATTTCCGAAGATATGCGGAATGTACAAAGACAAAGCTTTGCTGGAATGTTGTGGAGCAAACAATATTATCACTATGTAGTTTACGATTGGCTTAATGGCGATCCTAATCCACCAAAGCCACCAGAAAACCGTAAATTAGGTAGAAACCGTGAGTGGGATCATTTATTTAATGAAGATATTATTTCCATGCCAGACGCATGGGAATATCCTTGGTTTGCTGCTTGGGATTTAGCTTTTCATACTGTTACCTTGGCACTAATCGATCCAGAATTTGCCAAAAAGCAATTGTATCTATTTACACGCGAATGGTACATGCACCCCAATGGTCAAATACCAGCTTATGAGTGGGCATTTGGTGATGTAAATCCACCTGTTCATGCTTGGGCTGCATGGCGTGTATACAATATAGAAAAGCAACTGTATGGTAAGGCTGACACAAACTTTTTGGAAGAAATCTTTCAAAAATTATCTCTTTATTTTACTTGGTGGGTGAATCGTAAGGACGCTGAAGGCAACAACCTTTTTCAAGGTGGATTTTTAGGATTAGATAATATTGGGGTTTTGGATAGAAGCAACATTCAGATTCCTAACGCAACCATAGAGCAGTCCGATGGTACTAGTTGGATGGGAATGTACTGTTTAAATTTACTCAAAATAGCCACGGAACTTGCTAAAGGAGATTCCTCTACCAAGTATGAAGATATGGCTTCTAAATTTTTCCAGCATTTCTTACTCATCGCTGATGCAATGAATAAAGTCGGTGGTGCAGACGTAGATATATGGGACGAACAAGACAAATTTTACTATGACATTCTCAAAGCTCCTAAAGGTGTAGTTGAAGGTGCAAACGATGATGGTGTATTGTTAATGAAAGTGCGCTCAATAGTCGGGTTAATTCCCCTTTTTGCCGTAGAAACAATTGAACAAGAGATTGTGGATAAAAATTTATCCTCAGATTTTCAAAACCGGGTTTACTGGTTTGTTAACAATCGTCCTCAACTTACCAAACACAATAATATTTCCCTGAAGCGCGATGATGGCAAAGGACTTTATTTGTCACTAGTAAATAAAGACCGACTCCAATCGATTTTGAGCCGTCTACTGAATCAAGCAGAATTTTTAAGCGATTATGGTGTCCGAGCTTTGTCAAAATATCATAAGGACCATCCTTATGTCTTACGGACAAATGGACAGGAGTATCGGGTAGAGTACGAACCAGCAGAATCAAAATATGGAATGTTTGGTGGCAATTCTAATTGGCGCGGCCCGATTTGGTTCCCTGTGAATTATCTTTTGATTGAATCTTTGTTGAAGTTTCATGAATATTGGGGAGATGAAATCAAAGTTGACTGTCCTACTTCTTCGGGTGAAAACAAAAAGATGAATTTGCAAGAAGTGGCAAATGAATTAAGCCAAAGGCTGATCAAAATTTTCCTGAAAGACCCAACATCTGGTCACCGACCTGTTTATGGTAGCTCAGAAAAGTTTCAAAACGACCCGCATTGGCGTGATTTGATATTGTTCTATGAATATTTTCATGGCGATATTGGTGCAGGTATTGGTGCTAGCCATCAAACAGGTTGGACGGGTTTAGTAGCTGAATTAATTCAACAATCAGTGAAAGGCTAGATATAGCTCTATTTGAGTTGTAAAAAATCTCAGTGATGGCTGTTGACTGTTAACAGTTGACAGTCAACAGCCTGAGTAGCAAGATTTCAAAAATCATTTAGGACTGTTATATAAGGTTCTAACGCCCAGAAGCTTATTCTGTGGCGTTAGCATTTCTAATTGAATTTATTTCTTGGAGTTTCCTTAGATTAATCTACCGCCAACTTTTGCTGTTAGATTGTTTGCTAAATTTTCCTTTAGAAAAAAGTCGCTGTTCTAATTCTTCATAACTACCTTCAAAATCACAATGACCGTAAAGCGGACATTTTTGACAATAAATGCCTTTGGTATAACGTTCTAAATTTTCACGATTAAAAAAATACGGCTTATGACTAAAAGTGCTGGCTACCCATTGCCACGACATATTATTACTAGCAGGATCGCCATCTAAAAGGTGTTCCAGAAACCACTTAGCTCCTGCTTGCCAACGAATGCGCCGCCAATGGACAATGTAAGCGGCTATCCACATCCGTGCGTGGTTATGTAAATAGCCAGTTTCTCGTAAATCATGGCTGAAGCTGTCAATACAAACTCTACCTGTAGTTGCTTGTTTGATATCTTGGGATAATTCGGGTGCGTATTCAGCCACAGTGTAACCAGTTTTGTACTCTTCTTGGTCTTTCCAGATTCCATCCCCTAACTTTACATATAATCGCTGCCAATAATCGCGCCAACCCAACTCGTTGATTAATTTAGTCGCATCGTTTTGCTGCTGTACCCTATCAAGGACAAAATCTCGAATTTCTCGCAAACTCAAAACGCCATAGCGGATGTAAGGCGAAAGTCGGGTGACTGCACCTGCGAAGAAATTACGTGTTTGGGCGTAGCGTTCTGGGTCAATTTTTTGCAGCGCTTTTTCTGCCGCTTTGCGTCCTCCCACGGTTTCGCCGATATGGTCATCCCGTTCGGTTGCATTTGGAAATTGTTCGCGGAGGTAAGCTACCAACTGATCGCGGTTGGTAAATTCGCGTTGCATATCTTTAGACATATAAAGTTAATAGAAGAGTTCTTGTAAAAAGGTCTTATTTACCAGCTTAACTATTTTTAACTACATCAATAAAGTTAAACTATTTGATAAAACTGTTACCCTTCAATCCGATGAGCCTGTGCATCAATCCTCACTGCCCAAACCCGCAAAATCGTGATAATGAACTTTTTTGTCTTAGTTGTGGCTCAGAATTACTACTACAAGGGCGTTATCGGGTACTGCATCATTTAGGAGGTGGTGGCTTTGCAGTGACATTTGAGGTGAACGAAGTACGAAATAACATCCCTAAAGTCCTCAAAGTCTTAATTAACAATCAACAAAAAGCAATCGAGCTTTTTCAACGAGAAGCTGAGGTTTTGGCGAAGCTCAATCATTCTGGTATTCCCAAAGTTGAGCGCGATGCTTACTTTGTCTATTTTCCCAGAAACAGCAAAAATCCAATCCATTGTCTGGTTATGGAAAAAATTGTGGGCATAGACTTGCAGAAATATATGGAAAACCGAGGTATGCGAGTCATTGACCAAAATTTAGCTATTCAATGGCTCAGGGAATTAGTAACTATTTTGCATCAAGTACACAACCAGAACTTTTTTCACAGGGATATCAAGCCACCTAACATTATGCTTAGGGCAACTAGTGAACTAGCACTTATTGACTTTGGTACAGCACGGGAAGTTACACAAACTTATCATTTTGCACAGGGTCAAGGTCAGGTCACAGGGATTGTTTCTGCGGGTTACACGCCAATAGAACAAATGAACGGTCAGGCTGTTCCTCAGTCAGATTTTTTTGCCTTGGGGCGAACATTTGTATATTTGCTAACAGGCAAACAACCTCTAGATTCAGAGATTTACAACCATGAGAATAATGAGCTACGCTGGCGCAATCAAGCACCACATATATTGCAGCCGCTAGCAGATTTGCTAGATGAGATGATGGCGCATAGACCTCACCAGCGCCCCGCTAACACAGAAGTAATTTTGCAACGGTTAGCAGAAATTGACATCTCTTTAAATTCGCCTCCAGTAAGACCACCGTTGTTGGCTAATACTTTTGCAGGTATACCGACACAGGTAAAAAGTACGTCTGGGTCACCAACACCTTTACGAGCCAAAGTTCAAATAACAGTCAGCGAACGTAACTTTTGGCTGCGGTGGGTGTTAGCAAATCTTGTGGGTTGCACATTAGTTATTTTGGTGCCTTACTTTTCTTACCAAGCTAATGCCAACTTTGGCAGCGCATGGTTCATAGGTGGTTTATTGGCCGCTTTGGTTAGTACTATGCAATGGTTAGTTTTACGGCAAAAAGTTTACCAAGCAGCTTCGTGGATTCTGGGAACTACCGCTGGCTTTGCTGTCGGCGCTGTCATGAGCTATGTTGTGACATATAATTTGTCTGAAAATAACAGAGAAGCGATCGCTTTTGTTGGAGCTATAATTGTTGCTTCACTTGGACAGTGGTTAGTACTGCGGCGGCATGTCCACAAGGCTGGGTGGTGGATGTTGACAACTCCTATCAGTTGTGCAGTGAGCTTTTTTGTGACTATTCTTGCGATCGGATTTTTAAGTTCGGCTCCGGGTGGTTCTGCAAGCTTTTACACCGTAGTTTTCGTCGGTGCTGTCTTAGGTGGTGTTTTCGGAGTATTGACAGGAGCAGTTCTAGTTACACTATTGCGACATCCTATTTCCAAAATATAGAAATTACTGCTTAAGTATTTGAGAAAATGAATACCTCTAGTTTGCTTAATGATTGAGGTAGTATATACTTTATGTAAATTCCTAAAGACAGGCTAAGCCTACCCAATGTTACTAATTCCTTGGTGTTAAACTAGATTATCATCTGGCTTTGAAACGTTGCCAAACTTCTCCAGAAATTCTGGATAATTTCTCAACTCATCTAAAGACTGTAATGGTGGCATCTCAATCCAGTTTGCCTCTGTGTGTAACTTGTCCACATAGGTATAGAATGCTTCTAAATCATCTCGATGTGCTAAGACATAAGCATGTAGCTCTTTTCTACTCATTGCCTGAAAGTTAGGCTTACTCATACTACATACCTCCATTTACCATTGGGATATATTTCTATAATATTTTCCTCACCTGCTAAGAGAAACACATTTCCTGTGCGTTCATCTATCCGAATCAGGTTTATAGACAAATACATTTTCGTCAACCAATAGCACAATATAAAGCATTGTGTTCTTTGTTCGAGTGTAGGAATAATATATAAGCCTCAGTATTACTTATAAGAAAAAGCATAGCTCAATTTATATACAATTCTAAAGCAATGTCTACAACAAGCAACGTCTACGCAATTCTCCCAGTGCAATCATGACTAATATTCCCCAAATCGGACAACCAGCACCAAATTTCTCCACATCTGATGAAAATGACAATCCAGTAACTCTCTCTAACTTCAAAAGTAAATGGATTGTGCTTTATTTCTACCCCAAAGATGACACCCCTGGCTGTACCACCGAAGCAAAAGATTTCAGCGAATTGTATCAAGACTTCAGCGTACTCGAAGCCAGAATCTTAGGCGTGAGTCCAGATTCCGGTAAATCCCATTGTAAATTTATCAGCAAACATAACTTATCAATTATTCTTTTAAGCGACCCCGAACATATTTTGACAGAAGCTTATGGTGCTTGGTGCTTAAAGAAGTTTATGAGCAAAGAATATATGGGTGTGGTTCGCTCAACTTTTTTGATTTCACCTGATAGAATAATTGCCTATGCTTGGCCAAATGTGAAAACTAAAGGTCATGCTCAGGCAGTTTTAACTAAATTACGGGAATTAGCAGCTACATAAGCGCAACTGAATGCGAGTATAGTTAGTGAAAACGAGTTGTACAAAGTTGTAAATATCTTAAAAAAATTAGGTCAATTTTTAAGTTAATTATCTTTACTATTCATATCTGCGTTAATAAGGTTAGATGTCATAATAATTATATTGCATCTTTTAAATACATTATGGTTCAATTCATCCAAGCACAAAATGTCGAGCTTGCCTATCTGCAAGAAAGATTCGGTTTGCAGCTAGCCGAAGATGATAAATTTTTCTTAGAATGGCTTGAAAATCTCCCAGAAATTACAGATTTAGAAAAGCAGTATTTAGACAGAGTAAAACTTAATTTCCTCCGTTTAACCAAACGTCCTCCTTTGTCATAAGACACAGTAAAATTAGTAGTTTTATCCCCTTTGCTCGATCTAACTGGATTTTATGATGAGCCTTTTTATATTAGAAGCGAGCAATCAATCAAAATTTCCGCTGAAGATGAAGGAGAAATTATCAGAGGTAGGATTGATATTTTAGTTATTCAAGAAAAATTGTGGTTGTTAGTAATTGAATCTAAAAGACCGATTTTTTCTCTTTTAGAAACTATCCCACAAGCACTTGTTTATATGCTGGCGAGTCATAATTCTGAGAAACCTGTGTTTGGATTAGTAACTAGTGGAGAAGATTTTCAATTTATCAAGCTGATAGAACAAGATAAACCTAAGTATAGTTTATCTGATAAATTTACTTTGTCTAGGCGGGAAAATGAATTGTATAAAGTTCTAAGTGTATTAAAGAAATTGAGTCAAATTTTGAGTTAATTTATGTCTATTCGCCCTATCTACCTCGATTGCCACGCTACTACACCTGTAGATGAACGGGTAGTAGCAGCGATGCTTCCTTATTTTACAGAGCATTTTGGCAACCCAGCCAGTATTAGTCATGTTTACGGTTGGGAAGCGGAAGCCGCTGTTAAACAAACACGAGAAATCTTAGCGGCAGCAATTAACGCCACTCCCGAAGAAATTGTCTTTACCAGTGGTGCGACAGAAGCGAATAATTTAGCGATAAAAGGTGTTGCCGAAGCTTATTTTCAAAAAGGTCAGCATGTTATTACTGTTGCTAGTGAACATAGTGCTGTTCTTGACCCTTGCAATTATTTAAAAACTCTGGGTTTTGAAATTACTATTTTGCCAGTTCAAAAAGATGGATTGATTGATTTAAATAAGCTAGAAAAAGCTTTCCGTCCAGAGACGATTTTAGTATCGGTGATGGCTGCAAATAACGAAATAGGTGTGTTGCAACCATTAGCAGAAATTGGGGAAATGTGCCACGATCGCCAAATCATTTTTCACACCGACGCCGCCCAAGCTATTGGTAAAATTCCCTTGGACGTACAAGCGATGAAAATTGACTTAATGTCGCTTACAGCACATAAAGTATACGGACCAAAGGGCATTGGAGCGTTATATGTCCGCAGGCGCAATCCCAGAGTACAACTGGCTCCACAGCAGCACGGTGGCGGACATGAACGGGGAATGCGTTCTGGTACTTTGTATACACCGCAAATTGTCGGCTTTGGCAAAGCTGTAGAAATCGCTTTAGCAGAACAACCCACAGAAACCCAACGTCTCACTGAACTTAGGCAAAATTTGTGGGAACAACTTTCGCAACTTTCAGGAGTTCATCTCAACGGACATCCCCAAGCGCGATTGGCAGGAAACTTGAATATCAGCGTTGAAGGGGTGGATGGAGCCGCACTTTTGTTAGGATTGCAGCCAGTGATGGCGGTTTCTTCTGGTTCTGCTTGCTCCTCGGCAACCACCGCACCCTCCCATGTTCTCACCGCACTGGGACATTCCCAAAAGCTTGCTTATGCATCAGTACGGTTTGGTATTGGCAGGTTTAATACACAAGAGGAAATTGATATTGTAGCGAAACATGCGATCGCCACTATTCAAAGTTTGCGTAATTCTGCTTTTATGGCTGTGGGGAGTGGGAATTAGGTAGATTGGCATAGATATAGCCTAGCTGAAGTAGGGGCAAGACACGTTGTAAAGTTATCTAAAGGTAATTGCAAAAACCCCTGATTGACTCTTGTTTCACTTTTAAACTTAGTTCTAAATTGTTATGTCTCAATCAGATCCGCCTTCAACACACAATACCTTCAACATTTCAGGTAGTTCAATTACAAACCTGACTGGCTCCGGTTCGATTCATTACAATGAAGCAATTCCTAAAGCAGAGAACCAGAACGCTCAAGTTCTTAATCAGCAGACTGTCCCTGAATCGAATTTAAGTAGAACGTCTGTGGTAAAAACCATTCTATTCCTAGCCGCCAATCCCAAAGGAACATCCCAACTTCGGCTGCAAGAAGAAGTGCGAGAAATTGACGCTGGATTACAAAGATCTAAACTGCGCGATCGCTTTTTGCTAGAGCAGAGATGGGCTGTGCGTAGTAGGGATGTCCAACGAGCTATGCTAGACTTCAGTCCCCAAATTGTCCATTTTTCTGGACATGGTGGAGGAGAAGAAGGTTTGGTACTAGAAGATGAAACCGGAAATATCAAGTTTCTAGACGGAGATGCTTTGGCAAGCTTGTTTGAATTGTTTTCCGAACAGGTAGAGTGTGTTATTCTCAATGCCTGTTACTCGAAAGTTCAAGCAAAGGCGATTTCTTACCACGTCCCTTATGTAATTGGCATGAACAAAGCAATCGGTGACAACGCTGCTATTGAATTTGCTGTAGGTTTCTATGATGCTCTAGCTTCTGGAAAGTCCGTTGAGTTTGCCTACAAATTCGGGTGTAGCAGCATCCGCATGGCGGGAATTGCAGAACACTTGACTCCTATTTTAGAGAAAAAGTCAAGCTAAAAACATAGAGAAGTAACTTAACTAATTTATCGATCTGCTTGTGTATTTGCACTCTCAATTTCTATAGACAGTTGAGGGATATTGCTATGATTTTTACCAGCTTTTCCAACAGGCGCAAGATTACTAACATTCGGATTTTCTTCATTTAGGTCATCTAATCGCCAATAACCGACTAGTCCCTCTGGATTGTCCTTTTGATGAACTTGCAAACGTCGATACATATTAGTCTGAATTTGATCCTGAGTTCGCGCTACTTTCCAAAGACGAACTTCTGCAATAAATCCATTAAAGTAACTATCTTGGTCTTCAAGATTACTGCCACCAATATAAAGTTTTTCATTCGGTTCGCCAATTAGAGATTTAAACAAGCCCCAAGTTTTATATTGTCCTCCTATTAAAACACTTTTTAGTTCTCCTTTTAAAACTACACAATTTTGCCGTAGCCCATCGATATATATTTCAATTTCTTCCTGAGATATACGATTTTCTCCTGCTATTTTTCCCCAAGTAAATGCAATATGATGCCATCTGCGATCGCTGGGAGCTATTTCTTGTGTTTCTACTAAAGAAGCATACTGTTCATTCTTCAACTCTACATGAATTCTGCCATTAATCCAAGTAAGAGAGTAACCACGATTGACATCTTCTCTACCACTAATTAACCCATTTCCATAAATATGTTTTATCCACGCTTCGATTGTAATCCCATCTTTAATACTTAAACCTGGATCGTTACCACAATCAATGCGCTCATGTTTGTCATCAAACTTGCGTGCATACGGTAATAGTAAACAAGGAAAGTTCGATTGAATTAACCATTTTTCTTGGCTTTGCTGAATTACTTTCTCTTAATTCCAAGAAATTTCTTCCTCTTCACTCTGTTGAGTAATCCTATAAATTTGTGATGAAGAATCTATACTCTGTTTAAAGGCGAGGTTGTGTACTTTATCCCCTTCTCCTTCTTCAAATCGCCAGTACCCAATCAGTCCTGGTTCCTCTCCTGTTAATCGTCGTGACATATTTTTTTGAACATCTTCACAAGAAAGGACTTTATTCCATAAACGAACTTCTGCGATCGCTCCTCGGAAAAAACTCGATAAATTTCCTTTGAGTGGAAAATTAGGAATAGCAAGATTTTTACTAGAATAAGCACCTATAATTAAGGGACTGCCTCTGGTAAAATCTATACTTCTTTTAGTCCTCATAATGGAAAATTTTGAATTTTTAATATTATCAATTTCTCCAGTTATTTTACCTCCACAATCTTTACCATTTACATATATATTTATTGAATCACCATTAAAAGTTATAGCAATGTGATTGAATTCACCAAATTGTATGACATTTTTCGTTGTCTGAAAATCAAAAGATTGAATTTTAGTCAGTATTCTTTGAGTCAGCGGCCCGAATACTCCGTCATTTTCTAATTCACACTCTCTTTGAAATTTCTTTACTGCTTCTCTAGTTAATTCATCAAATTCTCCATGAAGTTCACCTGCGTATAAATCTAAATTTTTTAAAATATTTTGAAGTCCTTTAACTATTTCTCCTTTACTAGGTTTTTCCTCAACATGGATTGTCATGTTTTCTTTGTTAAGATCATCGTAATTTAATTTATATAGAGAAATAAAAGTAATTTGCGAATTCAAATTATCTAGAAGTTGAGGACTGATATCTACATCTGGTTTTTCAATTAAGTAATCAGATTTAAATTCTTCTATAGCTTTTTTGGTTAATTCATCTTCTTCACCACTCAGCTTCACATTGTAGTTAGTATTATTTTGTGGTCTCCATAACATTTGGAGAATTTTTTGTAGATTCAGAAGTACCTCTTGTTTACTTTTTGGTTCTTGTGGTAACTCTAAAGGCAGAGTAGGAAGAGTATGCATTTTACTAAATAAAATAATTTTACCGTCAGTTGTTATATAAACACGCAAGCTGTCATAACCGAGTGTTGCAATTTTGTCATAACATTTACTTTGATAGAATTTACTGAAAACAGTAGTCTCTACTTCATTCGAGTAAGGACAAATCCATGCTTCTATACTAAATTCTTCAATAGGATTTACATGTTGAAAGTTTTCTAAAAGTACATAATCATTAACTCCATCTAACTCAAGTGCAGATGGCAAAGGAGGATTATTTAGTTGTTCCGCAGTAACAACATAGTCTTGAATAAAGCTTCTTAATTTAGAATCGGCAAAACTTTTTATTTTTAAATCTTCAATAATTGGATAGATTCTAATACCTTGTTGTAAACTTTGTTTATGTGCATGATGTAATGCTACTAATTCCCAATTTTTATTAAATACAGGACTGCCAGAAGAGCCATAGTCAGAGTCTAATGTATATCTTAAAAATTTTTTGTAAATTCCATCATCAATAATTTTATCATTATGTAATACAATTTTTTTATACATTCCTTTTGGATGTTGAACTATCAAAACCATATCTCCAGATATTTTTCTTTCTTTTTCTTCAAATCCTATATATTGAAGTTGCTTCTCTGTAAATTTTTCTTCCTTAATTTGTGTGAATTCAGATTCATTTAAAGTAAACCCAGGAAGTATATTCCGATCGTCCTCTATCAGTTTAATCCAGCCAAATGAGTATCCAGGATGTTTAGTAAAGCTATTAGTTTTCAATTGAACAAGTGTATAATCTAAATTTGGATTAGAAATAAATAGACTTTCTGTTTCTAATTTATAATTAATTAGTTGATCCGCATTTGCAAAATTATCCTCTATGTAATTAAATTGTGCTATGCATTGTTTAGCGATATTTTGACTTGAAATTACATGGTTATTAGTTAATAAATAATTTCCACCTACAAGAAATCCAGTTCCCCAAGCAATAGGGTTAAACTGAGATAAAAAAACATTATTGATGTTTTCTTTCAAAAAAGTTAAAGCATTATTTTGTGGATGATAATTCTTAAAAAGCTCACTAGATACTGTCTTGGGAATAGAAAAAACTTCTTCTATGTTACTTTGATTGGCAAAAATAGAACTATTATGACTTTCAATTATTTCCAGAAAATCCTTAAAATCTTTGAGTGAAAAGTTTCTCACTATTCGACAAACAGCTAAACTTGTTTTTTCTCCTATTGGTAAAAATGAAGTAGGTAAGAAATCAGGCGCATCTGTTAATGCAGAAATTAAAAAAGGTTGAATCGAGTGCATTCTTTCCTTGATTATTTCTATAAATCGAGCTTGGCGCTCTGTTTCTTTTTCAGGTTCTTGTTCCCATGTAATGCCTTCTTGTACCTCTCCAACATTTGATAAATGTAATATATCCAAATGTATTGCATTTTCATTTACCCAAGTGTCTTTGGAATGATTATCTTTGTTATCATTGTTGCTTAATTTTGTGCTTTTATTTATCATAAAGTTACCTAAAGTTTAATTTAATAGATACATGAATAATGATATACGTGGCATTGTTTTTCATCAAGAAAATTTAGGATTAAACCTAACTAATAAAATCGCTAGTCAAAAAAAAATTATAAAACTTATTTTAATTTTGTTGATTTTAATATCATGCTTCATCATTGGCATTTTTGTTGGTTATACAGGTGGAGTTACGAGCTTAAAAATTTTTGTTCAAAAAAAAGCTCGTTTAGAATATTTATCCATGATACTAGTTGTAGTTGCCTGGGTGACAACATATATTTTTGGTAACTTTAAAAAAAGTTTTGTAACACTAATTATTAGTTTATTTACAGTAATATTAATTCCTGGGCTGTTAGAAAAATCAGGCTTTTTAGAGCTTCAGCCTCTTTTTTTTATTGGAGCTCCAGTCATCATTGTGTTTTTCCTGACTATTACAATTGTGAATTTCTTTTTATTACGTTTTATTATCACCTTAACAAAGTTAATTTTAACTTCCTCTTTACTAGTTGTTCAATATCTGAGTGTCTTTACGATAGCGACTGGAGCAATGACGGGCTCAGTTATTGGAATAGGAAGTGAGGTACAATCAGCAGCGTCAGAGTTTAAAGATTTATTACTTCCAGCTAATGTAAATATCGGTTTAATTTTTAGTGGTGTGCTGTATGCTTTATTTTTGATACTAAGTAGTTGGTTAACTAATCATTTTCGGGGTTTACCTTGGAAACATCCAGATCTACTGCGTTCGTGGGCTTTAATCATTGGTTCTTGGCGTGGTACATCTTTTTATGACCTAGATTTAAGCTATGTCAACTTTAAAAATGCAAAATTGCCGAATAGTGATTTAAGAGCGCGAAAGCTTTATCGCACCTGCTTTCAAGATGCCCAAGGATTGGAAAGAGCGCGAATTGATAGTCGGTATATGGATTTAGAAATTCCTAAAGTCCAAAAACTTTTAACTAAACCTCAAGATTATGCAAATGATAAAGACTTTAGCAACTTGAACCTACGTGGAGCATTTTTACAAAATGCCCAGATGAGGCAATTTAATTTTACAGATAGCGATTTGAGTGGTGCAGATATGCAAAGTGCAGACTTGCGTGGAAGTATTTTTGTGCGTACTCAAGTTATCGGAGTTGATTTTACAGGTGCAGATTTAACAGGAATTTGTATACAAGATTGGAGTGTTAATAGTCAAACTTGTTTTACAAATGTTAAGTGTGATTTTGTTTATCGTCGATTGGATGAGGATGGGGAATTAAGCGATCGCTTTCCCGTAAACCGCAACTTTGAACCAAGAGAATTTGAATCTTTGTATCAGGAAGTGGAAAATGTTATTGAGATCATTTTTCAGGAGGGTGAAAACTGGCAAGC
The DNA here is from genome assembly GCA_029379225.1 of Nostoc sp. S4. GTDB lineage: Bacteria > Cyanobacteriota > Cyanobacteriia > Cyanobacteriales > Nostocaceae > Nostoc. Next base: position 83,281 of record JAQYWR010000037.1, read on the forward strand.
TGCATTATACAGTTTAATTAAACTTCAAACGGAAGATGAAGAACTGGAACTACAGCTTAAAGGTGTAGAGAAACGAGGAGATGTTTGGGTTGTCAAAGTTACTTATAATCAGGCTTATCCTAAACAGGAAGTAGAACATAGCCTTAATACTACGGTTGAAGAAATCGTAAGGATTCAGGTAGCAGAGTATTGACAAAGGGAACAGTTGAGGGAGAATATCA
>JAQYWR010000038.1:0-22964 GCA_029379225.1 Nostoc sp. S4
CCTACGTGAAAATAGCTCGATGCCAGGTTTATATTTCAACTCTAACCCTCTAGCGATTTACAACAGCTAGGGGGTTTGAATTGTTTAGATTATTGCTTATTTCATCAAACTCATTCTCGATTACTCTAAGGGTAAGTATAAAACAGAAAAGAGCTTCTGTTAAACCTGTGAAAAAACGAGTGACCCTGACCTTCCCGAAACGCGCTGTACAAATGCCAGTCACTTACGTACTGGCTAAAGAATTCAACGTCGCTGCCAATATTATCCGTGCCCAAGTTGCCCCAAATCAAATAGGTAAACTTGTATTGGAACTATCGGGAGACATCGACCAATTGGATGCAGCGATTGAGTGGATGCGATCGCGCCATGTTAATGTTTCTCATACTCTAGGCGAAATTGCGATCGATCCAGATGTGTGTGTTCACTGTGGTTTGTGTACTGGAGTTTGTCCTACAGAAGCTCTCAGCCTCCACCCTGAGACATCTAAGTTAACATTCACACGCTCGCGTTGTATCGTCTGCGAACAGTGTATTCCCAGTTGTCCCGTACAGGCAATATCTACCAATCTTTAACAATCTAAAATCCAAAATTGATATTAACTCAGCTTAAACACATCCGCTATTACATCACCATTATCCACCAGTCTCGTTTTTGCTGGAGAGTCATAAACTACTAATAGCGAAGGTATGCCAGTGACATCCTGAAAAAGTGTAATTCCTTCAGCACGATCTTCCCGATTTCCATAAGGAATATCTTGTAGAAAATCTGGGTTGCTAAAAACATTTTCTCGCAAATTTACACCATTTCTCCAGCGATAAAGTTGCACGGGGCCATCTAAATCCATTGTTGGCCCAGCTAAAATCAACAAGTCTTTTCCATCTACATGCAAATCCCTAATTCCCAAACCATTTAACCAGATAAAATGCTTTTTATATGCCTCCTTGACTTCCCCAATTTGCCTTAGTTTTAAAAGTCCGGGGCTTGAATCTTCTAACTCTATTTCCAAAACCACAGCCCACCCCCGTAATACAGGACCGCGCAAACCCAGAAAAATCCGATTTTGATATATGCCTATTCCTTCAATATCAAAGCCATTATCTTTTCCTGGAATCGCTGCTTTAATAAACAAGCCTAAATGGGGGTCTTCTGCTAAAGCTGTCATTAACAAATTACCCTGGCTTGTCACCTCTAATTTAGCAGCATTCAATTGCACATCTAACCTTTGGGGATGTGGGCAAGATGAAAATAAGTTTCCCTCTATTAAAGGAATCCGTCCTAACAGGTAACGGTTGGGCTCTGATTCAATTTTTGCTAATCTATTAAAGTTTTTTACATCAGTATTATCTGGTTTGGGTTTTTTACGTTTGTAGCTGTGAGAACCAACAAACCATAAATAGTAATCGCTATAAGCAAGTCCTTCTATATCAATTTCTTGGTCTTCTGGTGCTGGTAAGCTGATAAATTCTGCTACTCGAAATTGTTGATGGTCTGCAAATTTATTAGGAGTGACTAAAGACAGACGTTCAATAGTTGAAGTTTCATCTGATCCCAACCACAAATACTTGTGGTTTGTTAGTAGCACTGCTGATAAATCTTCTTTATGTTCTTTAAAATTTTCTCCAAAAGTCAATGAAACTTGATTAAGCAAATCTGAATTTGGCATTTTGGCTCGTGTATGTGGTTACAAAAATACTAATTATATTATTACAATGTATAATTTAGTTTTTTGAAAAATATATAAAAACTATTATTTATATCGAAATTCAAGACTAATCTGCTGCTTACAGCTTTAATAAGTATACGACTTTCTTCCAAAAATATAACTATCTAAAGAGTATAATAATTTACAAATATAATTTAATAATATCAAAAATAGATGTAGTTTTTTCACTAATGTTATTATGCAATAACTTGATTTTGCATCTAATTAATATCCATTATGAAATTAGCCACACATCCCACAGTAAAAACTCTAGGAGACTATGCTTACCAAGCCATTCAAAAACACTTTAAGAAAACCTTGAAGTGGGAAAAATCGGTAAAGAAAGATGAAGATCCAGAAGCACTGCACCAAATGCGAGTAGGAATGCGTCGCTTACGGACGGCTGTAACTAGATTTGGGCTAGCAGTAGATCTGTCCAAGCCAGTCAGCGATAAAAATATCGGTAAAATAGCTCGTCGTCTTGGTAGTCTGAGAGATTTAGATGTACTTAAAGAAAGTTTAGAAAACAACTATAAACCAAATTTACCCCGCAAAGAACAAGAATCTCTACAAACAGCTATTGCAGCTTTGGCTAAACAACGTGAAGATGTACTCTCAAGTGTACAAAAGACGTTAAAGGATGAACCTTACAAGTCTCTAAAAGAGGCATTAGAAAATTGGTTAGAAAAACCCAGTTATCAACCTTTGGCATCTGTGACAATTGGGCAAGTGCTACCTGATTTACTTTTACCGGAAGTGAGTAATTTTTTACTACATCCAGGTTGGCTAATTGGCACGCAATTTGTGGAATCAGAAGTAAAAGTCCAGAAAAACTGGGAACGAGAAAAGCTAGAACAACAATTGTCAACCCAAGGCGAAATTCTGCATAGTTTGCGAAAAGAAGCTAAACGTATACGCTACCAGATGGAGTTATTTGCTGAGTTATATGGCGAGTCTTACGCTGCTTACATTACAGAAGTAAAAAATATCCAAGAAATTTTGGGTACGATGCAAGATAGTGTGGTTTTAGCTGACTGGCTTGGAGATATCTTCAAGTCAGAAATTCAAACTCAGCTACCTACCCTTACTACTTTGTTAACTGAAAACCGTTACCAAGCTTGGCAGCAGTGGCAACCTTTACAAGAAAGATATCTGAAAACTGAAACCAGGCATAGCTTTCATTTGACAATACTGCACCCACTTTCGGGAGTAATAAATTAAAAGTTAGTTTTTGTTCGACAAGGAATGGACTAACGAGCAGACAATTGAATCGGAGCCTCTAGGGATAAAACATAAACACTGCTCTGAGGAATCTGGACAATCCGGGTATTTTCAGCAGAACGCAAGCCAGAAATCAATCCTACAGCGCTTCCTAGCATTGCTCCCCGGTCAAACTGGTCGGGATCGCCTTGGCTGAAAAAGCCTAAGGTGCTTCCACCAATTCTGCCCCAAATAGAGCCATTTTCAACAGCTTTGTCATTAGCTCGCATATGGGTAATGGTAGTACCGGGAATCATTTGACTTGATGCTTTAATTGAGACAATTCGACCTTTGACAACTAATGATTGTGCGATAATTTTAGCGCCGCCATCAGTGGGTTTGAGGATAATAGTTACAGGAGTATTTTCTGCCGCTATAACATTACCTTGACTATCTTGAATAGGGCTTGCTAGAGGAACAGTAAGGGGATAATCCTTTTTTTGTCCGACATCTACGGTAACAGATGCTGGAAACGAGACAATAATCGCTGTGTCTTGAGGAATGTTAATTTCTTGAGTGACTGCTTGAGTCGATTGAGGTGGCTGAATGATTACTGGTTGGGCGCTAGCTGGGAGGATGATGGAACCCAACACAGATATAGAACAGGCAAGGCTGAAGAATATTTGCGTTTTCATCACAGTTTTCCTTTGATGTGAGTAGGTTTTTTAGGATTAAATCCCTTCACTCAATCAATAGGTTTGGGGTTATTAATTTATGCAGCAGTCTGTATGGGGGAGTGGGGATGCAACTTAGACGCACATTAACCGATCAATTTTTTTTCTTCGGGTAGTAATGTCGTTTCATCCTTAGCGGGTTGTTCATCTACAGATTTGGCTATAGTTAAATAGGGTTTGATAATTAGACTGACACCAATTGCCCAAGCTAATGCAACCATCCAACCGGCGAGAATATCACTCGGAAAATGAACCCCCAAATAAACACGACACCAAGCAATAGCTATTACATATAAACTGCTAATGATAAAAACCAACCGACGCCAGGGGCTAGCCCAATTGAAAATGAGCAAAATTGCTACTAACGTTACGCTCGTCATCGCATGATTGCTAGGAAATGCAAAACTAGACTCAGGTGCAATGGATTCCCACAATCGCGGACGGACTCGATGCATGAATTCCTTTGCTATGAGGTTGATAATGAAGCTTCCTAATGAAATAGTGAGTACATAAGCTAGGGATCGCCAGCGTTTTTGAAGTAGTAATCTGAGTGCGATCGCAACTATAATTGGTATCGCCGTCCAAGGCGACCCAATGATAGCCAGTATCACTGCTAAAATATCGAGCTGAGTGTTTGCTGTAGAGTGAACTGCTAACAGAATCGGCACATCCCACGGAAAGCCAGCTTCATTTTTCCATAGCTTCACTACCAAAATTTCAAATATCTGCAAAGGTAAGTATACTCCAATTAATAGGAGTAAGAGCGATCGCCAACGGGCAAGCAATAAATTTTTCAGAAAATCAAGGGGCGAGCGGCTTTCTTGATTGGGTTTTTTGACACTTTGCATATTTTGAATTCTGACTCCTGAATACTTTATTTCAATCAAGTATTAAATATCATTTATCGCTAGTTAATAGTTTTACTGGAATTTTGAAAATATCCACAATGTTTACAGTATGGCAAATGTTTATAAGTAAGAAGATGACAGTTTTCGCATTCTAAATATTGATAATAACCGCAGTGCGGGCAGTGGCGATCGCGATGCCGAATTTTCTTTGCACAATTGAGACAGAGTGATTTTTGTACTCTGTTAGCTGCTTGGACTTTAGCATTCAAGACAAATTTTTGAAAAAACTTGATAATTCCAAAGCCAATCAGTGGAATCAGCAAAATATAAATATAATTGATTAAGAAAAGCAATCCGCCAAAAATAGGAGCGATAATGTCAATAATAAATTTAAATATTGCTCCAATTTGGAAAAATTCAAAGACTTTAATGATTAGCGGGATAAAAAATATAACTAGCAAATGCCAGCTAATTAGCGAAATCAGTCCATATCCTCTGACTTGGGCAAATCGATGAACTGATAAGGCAATGATAATCAGCGGTAGAAGAAAGAGAGATTGAAAACCAAGCTGAATGCTTGGATACCAGAATGAGGCTTTTTGATAGCCTTTTTCAACTTCTGTAAATTGATTTTTATCCTGAGCAAAAGCAAGAAAATTAGTGCTTTCTTGTTTCGTAACTAGTTGATTTTGAAGATTAAAATTTTCCTGTTTCAGGGTAGAAATTTGGCGGTCATTTTGGTCTAACTCTTGTTTAGCTTTTTCTGCACTGACTTGATTAATTGATTGTTCGCGAGGCTGACCTGCAATTTTCTCTAAAAGAGTCGAATCATATTTAGCACGAATATTACGATTAGTTTGTTCAAGGTTACTTATTTTTTCTTGTTTCTGCTGGATAGTTTTAATAATTTGCTGATTTTGCGGATTATTAATTTTATCTTTATACTCGCCATACTTTAAGCATGTTTTATTGACTTGTCCCAGATGTTCTGTTTTGCCTTGTTGATAGCTTTGCTGAAAACTGAATTGATTGTTTGGGCTATATGGAAATGAAAGCTTGACAATTTCGTAATCTTTATCTTTAGTATTTTTTACCCGATAATTTTGCCACTCTGAATAACAAGGATAAGCCTCAGTTGGACTAATATGCCATCTACTAATATCATCCAGTCCTGTAAAAACATTAATTAAGATAAAAATATCAACTAAAATAATTACAATCAAACTCACTTTATTCAGTGGTTCGTTGTTGATGGTTCTTGATTTCCTAAAAAATTGACTTAAAAGACGGCGGATACTGGCAAACATATTGTATTTTTAATCAATGATAAATTAATCAAAATAAATTTTATCATATTTTTTTATGTAAATATACGTAAAAAGGGTAGCACATATGTGCTACCCTTCTGAAATCTATTTAGCGGCGAAGTAAGCTTCTAGTGCCTCAGAACCACCAATTAATTTGCCATCGATAAATACTTGGGGAACTGTTGTCGCCCCTGTAACTGCTCGTAAAGAACGTGTGGTAATATCCTTACCTAAGGTAATTTCTTCATAATCTATGCCATGTTCCTTGAGCATCACCTTCGCACGAGCGCAGAAAGGACAACCGACTTTCGCAAATAGAGAAACTATTTCGGGTTTGGCTGCTTGCGGGTTTATATATCTGAGCATTGTTTCAGCATCAGACACCTTAAAGGGATCTCCTGGCTCATCTGGTTCAATAAACATGTGGTCAATGACACCATCTTTCACCAGCATAGAATAACGCCACGATCGCTTACCAAATCCCAAGTCTGATTTATCTACCAGCATTCCCATGCCTTCAGTAAATTCACCATTACCATCGGGAATTAGTGTAATATTTTCTGCTTCTTGATCCTTTGACCATTCGTTCATTACAAAAGCATCATTCACAGAAATACAAATAATATCATCGACTCCATTTTCTTTGAAAACCTTAGCCAACTCGTTGTAACCAGGGAGATGAGTTGATGAACAAGTCGGAGTATAAGCACCTGGTAAGGAAAAAACAACTACTGTCTTATTAGCAAATAACTCATCGGTTGTTACATCTACCCAGCCGTTGTTTTTACGAGTGTGAAAAGTAACAGTCGGAACTCTTTGTCCTTCTTGATTAGGCAACATAATTTTGCTTCCTGAAGTAATCAATACCAGTAATATCCTACAATCGGATTACTGGTTTCATCTAACCGTCAATTAGCTAAGAAACTTGATTGATAAATGGGGCGATCGCTGCTATAAATTCAGCAGTTGATTCGTATGGTAAAACATTGCGCCCATTTATTTTTGTACCTCGACCTTGAGGTAAACAAGCCAGGTAGTCAGCCAAGCGTTCATCTGGTGTTTCTTTTTTACCTTCTTGGCTTATACTTGATGCTGTTTCCCCCACAACTACTAGTGTTGGCTGCTGGATAGAAGTAATAAAACTACTATAATCCTGTCGCCAAAACCCTGCTAAAAAAGAAAACACTGCATGGCGACTAGCAAGATTTTCTGCACCTGCAACCAATATATTTAACCACTCTGTATCAACAGCATTATCATCAGCAAAGAGTTGACGAGTCGAGAAAGAATGTAAAAACTTTGGCCTGCGTGCATAACGATAAAAACCATTTCCCAAAGGGGAATCTAACAGATTCCAAAGGATTTTTTGTTGCCATTGTGGTGATTTCTTGGTAATTACAGCCCACGCCGGCGGCCCAGAAAGTACAAGTCCAGCAATTAAATTTGATGCCTTCTGGACTAATTGGATAGCAACTGGGAATAACGCGCCTTGTACGACTACAATTACAGGTTTTTGCACTACTGTCTGTAAAAAGTATTGCAACTGTTCTGCCCAGTTACTAGGAGTGTAAGCCACATGGGGCATATCACTTTCACCGCATCCTAGTAAATCAGGGTTGTAAATCAAATTGCGCTGACCATAATTATACCATTCATGGTATAATTTTTGCCAGAATTGCCGCGATAATCCCACACCAATCGGATGAATTAACAGTAAAGGAATACCCTCAGGTATTGTATTATTTGGTTGATGAACTTCGTAAGCGCAACGATAATTTTGCCAAGTGTAAAACTGGCTAGGAGATGCTGTCAAATCGGCGGTTGTGTTAGCTACAGCTGATGGTTGCATAATTCCTAGTTTTAATACTTGCTAAAAAATCATCTGGGGATGAATCAACTCATATCCAGCTTCTTTGAGCTTTTCATTAGATACCCAAGCATTATATGGGCGAGTACTTGTGACAGAAGTATCCCATATAACTTTAGGTAAATTATGTTTCGCAAATAAGCTATCGAGCAAATTTCTACTGGTGAGATGTGCGTCATCCACTAAATTGTAAATCCCTTGCAAACGACGATGACGCGCAAATTCGATCGCACCAACAATATCATCTAGGTGAATCCAATTTGTAATATCCTCACCATTACCGGGACGAGTTGTACCAGAATATCTACCAAATATTTTCACCAATTCCCTGCCAGTCCCATAAATTCCTCCCAAGCGGAAGATACAAACGCGAAGATTTTCGCTACAACCTGATAACAACACCTCCTCAGTTTTTCGGAGAATTTGGGCATTTAAATTAGCAGGTGCAAGTGGTGTTTCTTCGTCTACCCAGACACCATTTCTGTCACCATACACTGCATAACTTCCTGTATATATTAATTGTTTCACATTGCCAATGTGCCGTAAGAGTGAAACTAAAGTATTGGCAGTTTGCAGATAAGTTTCTTCATAAACCTCTGCACTTTTGGCACCAACACTCAAAAGTACAACATCCTGATTTTGTAAAACTGATTTTAGACCATCTAGGTCATTACCTGTAGTAACTACAACTCTTTGGGCTACTGATTGTAGTAGAGAAACATGCTCAGGAGAAGTTGTGGTTGCAGTGACAACAAAATTCATATTTTGCTGCCAATATTGAGCAACTTTATAACCAACATAACCACAACCAATGATTGCAACGTTCATGGCAAAGTAGACGCAAATAAATTAAACTACTTATTGAGAGAAGATTCTCAATTTAAGAGACTGCACGTAAATAAATTTAACAGTCTATAGTCAACAGTCAATAGTAGAAAAGATTTTTCCTAATAACTGTTGACTAACGACTATTAACTAGTTTGCTAATTTGCTTGCTCTCAATTGTGGTAATTAGCTTTAGTGAAGAAGGATGGACACTACTATTAAATCTAGCTACCACTTCGCCTTGCTGATTAACTAAAAATTTTTTCAAGTTCCAAGCAACAGTCCCCGTTGGCTCAACGGCTTCGGTAAGTTGGTCATCAACTGGGTGTTGCTGCGATCCTGTGGCATCAACTTTACCGAATAGTTCAAAGATAACATTATATTGACTTGTAGAGAATTTTACAATCTGTTGATTGCTTCTGGGTTCCTGCGCCCGAAAATCGTTACAGGGGAACCCTAAAACATGTAACCCAGCTTGTTTATACTTTTGGTCGAACTCGTCGTCTTGGGATGTATAACCGCAGTAGGAAGCCAAATTCATGATTAAAAGTACTTTTCCTGCGTAATTGTTTAACTGCTTGTCCTGGCCATTGATGGTTTTGACCACGATGTCAGAAATTGCGTTACTCATCTGGAATCGGAATTGATATTGATAGGGAATATTGCCAAGTCTCCCATATTACAGGTACTTTAAACTCGGTTTGGTTGAGAAAACTAGATTTGTTAGCTTGAATTCTCTTCTCCCAAAGCAAGCGCTAGACCGCATCCCCAGCGTTTGAAATTATATGCCTCTGTTGGAAACCATAGCTCTGGCCATTTGTGCCAAGGTTGTTTGAGTGATTCTTTGAGAAGGTACACACTCCCTGATGGAACGGCATAACGTCCGCGAGATAGACGTTTAGTTTTGCCACTACCACCGAGACGATACCGAAAAGTTTTAGGACGTTCCGTGAGCATAGCTTCTTTGTCCCAAGCAAGTTCCCAGTTGTTATCTTCGTAAGTCATTGGTTCGCTGTAAGATAAGCGAGTGGAACCCCAAACGGCAGGAGTAATTAGCGCAAAGAGTTTTCCGACGGGTTGATTAAACAATCTTTGAGTTGAACACGCAATTTCTACACAACGCACATCTACCATATGCCCTTCGCCACCGAAGCGATACCAGCCATCATTTAGAGGTGTGTTGCTCAGGTATATCAGACAGGTATCAGGATACATTTGCACAGCGTTTTCCAAAAACAAATTGCTTCTATCGCTGTGAGTATCAAGCTTGCGCTGTTGTAATTCCAAGCGAGGATGTAAGTGCGGCAAGTATTTCCAAGGATTTTGATGAACTTGTTGTGGTTGATGCCAAGATTTAATTGTAATCCAGCGATCGCCTCGATCGAACTTACCTGTTGGAAAGTCGCCCGTTTCCGTTTGCCATTCCTGCACCTTAGAATTCCAATGCAATATATGTTTGATTTCCCCATCTTGCAGCAAATAGTTAAACGGTAATGGTACGTAAAAATTTTGTGGCTCGTTGCTATATGCCCAAAACGGCCCAGCAAGTTGGAGTGAGGCGATTAATTCCGTGTCTATGGTAGCAGCATATAACCCTGACACTGTTGCTGTACTGGGAGGAAAGCTAGTACCTGAACGCCCAACTATATTTTCTGCTTCCAGAAACCGCCCCGCACTCCCATAAAGAAATCCCAAAGCTTCGATAATGATTAGGAACTCAAACATACGTCACTGGCTATAAATGAAAATTATAATTAACAGCTAACAGTTGACGGTCGATTATTAGCTAAATGAAACCCAACCTTCGCCAAACTAATAATCCACTCATTGAGATTTAGATGTAGCTTTTTAAGGTCTTGCTGACGATTTCCTAAAATTCCAGTTTTACCATGAACATCCCACAGGTGTTTCTCCAATGTGCCTCTATTAGCACTACCAAAATAAATTTCAAATAGTGCCAAAGCTACTTGTGATTGATTTCCATCGAAAGCATGACGGGATTCTAAGATAGCTACATCATTATATATATGTGTCCAGTTTTGCCCATAGTTTCTGTCATCATAGCTTTCCAATACATCCTGTAAAAACCACCAAGGACAAACCCATTCGAGCCAGTTTCCGCTATTGAATAATATTCGCAATGCAATGCGATCGCGCCCTTTATCTTTTGCTGATTTCTCTGCCTCTCGACAATGTCGCAGAATATCCTGCTGTGGCACTCTCGGTGCAGCCCACACAAACCCAATACTGGCTGTGATATCCTCTGCATATTCATGTTTGCGCCAAACTCTAGGAAAACTGTAGAACCAACGCAGACATTTTTCTGCTATTAATTTCCCTGGCGGATTACGATAAAATACTCCTAAAAAATTATCACCGCCTGCATAAATAATTCGACCAAGACTCTTTTCTACAGAAGGCTTCAAGTCATTTTTCCCCCAGTTCAGCATCCTTTGACTAAATTGGTTGAGAATATCTTCTTCATTTTGATGATTTGAAACTGTTGTTAAGAATCTAACGATTTTGTCGCCATTGCCTTGAAACCACCCTGTCCAGCATTTATTCGCCAAGGGGTTTAAGTTGCAGAAACTTTCGGGAATTTCTACACTTGGGAGTTGATGGGGTTTCAGGTTAAGTTGCTGGGCTACGACATCAAAAGTAATTAGTCGCTTAATCAATTCCGGAATGCTTAACTCTTCGTTTTCATCTACAAATGCGTTCTCTAACTGATTCAACTGTTTGTAAAACGAGCGAATTTCTTCTGCTTCAACAGCGAGATTGCGGTGAGTAGGGTTACGGTGACTTCCCATACCTAAATAGGCAATAGCATCTGCACCTGATAGCATAGAACTTTCACCTTGCCAATTGATGCCAACCCAATTGCGCTGACGCTTGATATTATCGAGTTTGCACCAGGCTTGACTAATACTTTCACCTTGCGTCCAAAAAAACTCCCAAGCATGATTTGTCCATAATTCCCACTCCTGACGCCACTGCGCTTTTCCTTGAACGTGTTTTTCAATCCACTGCTGACAGGTGCGGGTGAGAGTTTTCCAGGCTTTTTTAAATGCAGCGCTCGCATCTTTTTGCTGGAATGCTCCACGTATAATTATCTGGTTGGGAGTACCTTGAGCAACATTAATTATCGCTGGAAAGACAACATGAAAACCTTGCTTTTTAGCAGCTTCGCACACTGCACAAGCTAGATAAGAAACGATAAACGAACTGCCATATAAGTCGCGCAGTTTACAGGACTTTTCAATAAATTCCTGTATCGGTGCAAAAGCGATCGCTGTGTAGATGGTGTTAGACATCAATTCAGATATCTGCTAAATGGTGAGATTTGAATAATTTATACCTAAGTTCGATATAAGAGGTTTATATTTTAGTTACGCTAAAGTCAATACTATACTTCTGGTATTTTGCGCTTATCTAATCTGCATTACCGATAGTCTAAATATTCTTGATTTATCTAGTACAGAATACAAATTGGATTGAAAGTGCTAAAGCGGCATAGGTAAGGCATTTGTTTTTACCTATGCCACTAGTATCAAATATGGCTATAACCTTCGCGTCGATGCCGGATCGTCACTAATAACACTACGTGGGCTTTATCATCTATTTGGTAGATGATTCGATAATGTCCTACGCGAATTCTGTACAGTTGTTGGTTGTGGAAAGAAAACTTTAACTTTTTAAATCCTACAGGGCGAGGATTCTCTTTCAAAGAGTCTATCGAAACGCTGACTCTCTTCTGAATATCTCCTACAAGTTTACTACAATCTCTTGCAGCACAAGGCTTCAGATCGATCTGATATTGCATATTTAGTCTAGAATTTCTTGGTGTGGTTATCAAACGTATGAATACTCAGGGGTTTCCCCGTCGTGTTATCCTGTATTGTTCAGAAATTTCTGCATAGTTGAAACTCTGTAGTGTATGTGTAGATTATTTATGTGTAGCAGAGAAAACTTACTTTGTAAATACTGACTGAAAAATTTAACAAAAGAGCAATTAAAGCCCTAATTCTAATTTAAGCTCTTCCCAAGGAACTATCCCTGGTTCTTTCATCGCTTCTTGGGCTGCTTTGAGGTCAAACTCATCTTCTAACTCTTCCAATTCTTGTAGTATCTCTAGTTCTTCAATTGGAACTATAGCCGCCATAGATTTTCCTTGTTTTTGAATAATAATGCGTTTTCCCTCTAATGCAACGTTGTCTATAACTGCCTGAAGATTTTCGTAATCAATATCTATGTGTCGATAAGTCATAAATTGCTAATTCTGCGATCGCCTTGAGTTTTAGGTATTCTAGCTAATTATCTATGAGTACTGTTTATCACTCAACAACTTTTACAATAGCTCATTAATGATTAACCCTAGAAGTTTCTGATAATATCTTTATTAGTCAGCTACCTGATAGTTATAGTAAAACGCTATAATAATCAAACTTCACTCCCGACGACTGGGTAAAGTCGCTTTGTTGGAAAGAAAATGAAATTGGTGTGTTTATCACACGTATGAATCAAAAACGGGCGTTGTTAATTAGCATTGCTCATACGTTTCAAATTGACCAACAGTCTCATGGAATTCTTGGCTATACAAGCAAAGTCCGCCTCCGCAGACTAAGGTCAAATCAACAAGGGGCTTAGCCCCTTGTTTTCTAAACCCGCGTAATGCACGAAGCAAAGTTTGACCAAATCCACACCCATGCCGAAGATGAGGTACGTTACGTCATCGATGGAGAAGCAATTTTTGGCTTTGTGCGTCCCGATGGTAGTCAGGTAGAATTGACAGTCCAAAAACAAGAATATATGAACGTACCAGCCGGAACCGAACACTGGTTTGATGTTACCGCAGTACGGCGAATTAAAGCGGTGCGCTATTTCATCAGTGCTGAAGGTTGGGTTCCTGAGTATACAGATAAAAAATTCGGGTTCATCGGGCAGTAACTTGAGAAATACTGAAAAACGAAGAACTGGTAGGAAAGAAAGTGAAGCGGATTGTTTTTTGCGACTTTGACGGTACTATCACAATTGAGGAAACCTTTGTTGCAGTTCTAAAAAAGTTTGCCCCAGAACTTTCGGCAAAATTGCTACCCCAAATCTACGCACAACAGCTAACACTACGAGAAGGTGTCCGAGAAATCCTGCAATCAATCCCATCTTCTAGCTATGCTGAAATTTTGGAATTTACTCGAAAACAGCCGATGCGCCCAGGATTTATAGAACTGCTGGATTTTCTCGACTCTCAGAAAGTACCGTTAGTGGTGGTTTCTGGGGGACTGCGAGGGATGGTAGAGATTGTTTTGGATACGACACAACAGCGAGTTCATGCTATTCACGCCATTGATGTGGATACCAGTGATACTCTCATAAAAGTCCACTCTGATTATCAGGGAGAAACAGAACTGGTGGCGAAGGTACAGGTAATGGCAGAGTATCCCGCTGATGAGAAAATTGCTATTAGTGACTCCCTGACTGACCTGAATATGGGGCTTGAAGCATCTGTGGTATTTGCTCGCGATCGCCTAGCAGAGTATCTTAATGAATACCAGAAACCGTATATTCGTTGGAATGATTTCTCTGATGTCCGCAACTATTTAGCAAAATCATGGATATCAACATAATTCGTAATTTATGACTAATCCCCAATGATAAATAACAAATGACTAACCAAACTATTCGCGTTGTTGCCCGTGTTATTGCTTTGCCTAACAAAATAGAAGAAGTTAAAGCTGTGTTATTGGAACTCATTGAACCAACCAGACAGGAACCAGGTGCAATTAAGTATGAACTTTTGCAAAATCAGTATGACCCAACAGACTTTACTTTTGTGGAAGAGTGGATTTCCGATCGCGCTCTGAAGACTCATATGGACTCACCGCATTTCCAAGCAGTAGCAGCTAAAATCGAAGGTTTGGTCGCTGCCACGCCAGATATCCGCCGTTATCAGCTTTTGGCATAGATGAATTTTTGTTTTGGCTAATAATCAAGTCTGGCAAATCACCCATAATATGTCTCAAGCAAGTGAAACGTTCGCGTTTAGCGTTCCCGCAGGGTTGTGAAACGACGCAATCATAATGTTTTTGGGATTGCTTCCCTACGGTGGTAATGACGGTTATTTGAACGGACATGATATAAATTGTCAGATTGAAGCGATCGCTCCAGAATCAAGCTTGATTTTGAAGTATCTTGAACAGCGAAGCCTGAGTCGAAAATTGAAAGCTGCAACATCTATGTGCCAATTGCTTGGAATGAATTGCAATGTCCCAACGGATATTTGCTTTTCTTTTGAAGGTTTTTCTGCACGGGGAGGAAAAACGGATCATCATAGCGATGGTTGGGGCATTGCTTTCTTTGAAGGAAAGGGATGTCGAATGTTTTTAGATGCCCAATCTTCTATTGTTTCTCCGGTAGCAGAGTTTGTCCGGAGTTATCCCATCCACTCAACCCATGTCATAGCCCATATCCGTAAAGCCACTCAGGGTGAAGTTGCCTTACACAACTGCCATCCTTTCCGCAGAGAATTGTGGGGTAAGTATTGGGTATTTGCCCATAACGGTAATTTACCTGATTTTTATCTAGAAAATATGAGCTTTTATCAAGCTGTAGGTGATACCGATAGTGAAAAAGCATTCTGTCTAATGTTAGAAACATTGCGACAACACTTTCCTAAAGGTGAGCCTTCGATTAAAGAACTTTATTCTGTGCTGCAAGAAATTACTGAGATAATTTCTCAAATAGGTGTATTTAACTATTTGCTCTCAAATGGAGAACACTTTTTTGCTTATTGCTCAACCAAACTCAGCTATATTGTCCGCCAAGCACCCTTTGCCGCTGCCCATTTGATTGACCAAGATATGACCGTAGATTTTCGGGAAGTGACTACCGAACGCGATCGCGTCGCCGTCATTGCTACCACCCCCCTCACCGATAACGAAGTTTGGACACAAATCCAACCTGGAGAATTGCTAGTATTTCAGGACGGGTTACCCATGAAATATGCCGTCAGTTAAGACTAACTGTAAGTAGGTTTACTCAACATCTATTTTGGTAGTTTTCTACAAAAAATCTGCTCTAGTTATCCTAATTTGATTTTGTTCAAATCGAAACTTTTAGATTCCCGGCTTTTGAGAAAAGTAGGGAATCTTGTTGTTCGTTAAAATTTAGTATTTTTATACTTTATCAAAGAATATCTAAATATACAGCAAGTTGCTTGATAATATTGGAGATAATTGTAATCAGAATTTAATATTTGCAACTCCAAGTATTTGTAATTCCTAATAAAACTGATAAAATCACCATATTCTCGATAGAGAATATGAGGTTTTTGTGTGTTTGTAACTAAATTGCAAAAATCTAGTAATATACAACAGTATATAACTGTATTCCCATCTGATAATCGTAGATTGAGCGGAGAAAATAGAATGAGTTTGTGGCAGCGCCTACTGAAAATATTACAAGCGATGGCTGAACATAGAACCAATCGGTTCAGACTGAATTCGCTCAAAGGCTTTGTATCGCTATTTTTAGCAGGGGCTTTATTGAGTGTGGCGCTTGCCGCCTGCTCTGGTGGAGATAAAAGCAATTCTTCGGCCGAAGCTCCTACTGCCAATCCTGCTGCTGCTACTAATAAGGATGTTCAACTAACCCTCGTTTCCTTTGCAGTCACCAAAGCCGCTCACGAAGCCATCATTCCTAAATTTGTAGAACAGTGGAAGAAAGACCATAACCAAACTGTCACCTTCAAGCAAAGTTATGGCGGTTCTGGTTCCCAAACTCGTGCCGTTATCGATGGTTTGGAAGCAGATGTTGTCCACCTGGCATTAGCAGGAGACACCACCAAGATTGAGAAGGCTGGATTAATTCAATCAGGATGGGAAAAAGAAGTCCCCAACAATGGCATTGTCTCCAAATCTGTGGCAGCATTAGTCACTCGTTCCGGCAATCCTAAAGGCATCAAGAACTGGCAAGATTTAGCCAAAGACGGTGTGAAATTGATTACTGCTAACCCCAAAACTTCTGGCGGTGCTAAGTGGAATTTCTTAGCACTATGGGATTCTGTAATTAAAACAGGTGGCGATGAGGCGAAAGCAACTGAATTTGTGACTAAAGTTTACAAAAATGTGCCAATCTTGCCTAAAGATGCGCGGGAAGCTACTGATACATTTGCTAAGCAAGGGCAGGGAGATGTCTTAATCAACTATGAAAACGAAGTTATTTTGGCACAGCAAAAGGGCGAGAAGGTTGAGTATGTCGTTCCCGATGTGAATATATCCATCGACAATCCGATCGCTGTGGTAGATAAAAACGTCGATAAGCACGGAACCCGCGAAGTTGCTGAAGGTTTTGTGAAATACCTCTATAGCCCAGAAGCACAGCAAGAGTTTGTTAAATTGGGATTCCGTCCTGTGGATGAAACTTTAGCTCAAACCAAGGAAGTCACAGACAAATTTCCCAAGCTGAAAACTCTGGGTACAGTTGCAGACTTGGGCGGTTGGGAAGCAATCGATCAAAAGTTCTTCGCAGATGGGGGCGTGTTTGATAAGATTCAAGCCCAAGTCAAACGGTAATTAGTCATTAGTCAATGGTCGGTATTAAGTATAAAAATAACTGGCCAATGACAAAAAACTTTTTTGAAATTAAAATTTTGAATTTTTGACTATGACGACTGTATCTCCTTCTGTGGAAGTTGAACGCGAAACGCCATTCTGGAAAAGATTGGGACGGGTTCCGTGGACTTGGCGAATCACCATTGCATACCTAACGGTGATGTTGTTTATGCCGATAGTTGCTATGTTCTTAAAAGCGAGTACAGAACCTCCAGCAAGATTTTGGGCGATCGCAACCAGTGATATCGCATTAGCAACATACAACGTAACTTTTGTTACTTCATTGTTTGCTGCCCTGCTCAATGGTGTATTTGGTACTTTGATTGCTTGGGTTCTAGTCCGCTATGACTTTCCCTTGAAACGTCTAATTGATGCCACAGTAGATTTACCGTTTGCATTGCCAACATCGGTAGCAGGGTTAACATTAGCAACCGTTTACAGTGACAACGGCTGGATAGGCTCCCTGCTATCACCTTTAGGAATTAAGGTATCTTTTACCCGGACGGGAGTAGCGGTGGCAATGATTTTTATCTCACTGCCTTTTGTGGTCAGAACTGTACAACCTGTGCTTCAAGAAATGGAACATGAAATTGAAGAAGCCGCTTGGTGCTTAGGTGCTTCTCAATGGCAGACCTTTTGGAAAGTGATTTTACCACCATTATTTCCGACAATTTTGACTGGTGTTGCCTTGGGTTTCTCCCGTGCAGTTGGAGAATATGGTTCAACAGTGATTATTTCTTCCAACACGCCCTTCCAAGATTTGATTGCACCTGTGCTAATTTTTCAAAGATTAGAACAGTATGACTATTCTGGGGCAACAGTAATTGGTATAGTTCTGCTTTCAATTTCATTAATATTGCTATTAGCAATTAATTTCTTACAAGCATGGGCAAGGCGATATGACAGTAGATAAGCCAAGTTTTCATTCATCTGCATCTGATGAGACATATACAGCCAAGCCGAAAGAGCAGAACAAGTGGGTGCCAATAGTTTTAATTGGGATAGCGATCGCCTATTTAACCTTAGTTCAATACATCCCTGCAATTAATGTTTTTGTCCAAGCTTTCAGCAAAGGAGTCGGCCCATTTCTATCCAACCTGACTAGGCCAGCGTTTCTCCATGCAGCTTGGCTGACGTTGTTATTAGCTGCGATCGCTTTACCAATAAATACAGTATTTGGTTTATGTGCAGCTTGGGCGATCGCTCGTCATAAATTTCCCGGACGCGCTGTAGTTTTGAGCATTATTGACCTGCCTTTTTCCATCTCCCCTGTAGTTGCAGGATTGATGATTGTTTTACTTTACGGACGTAATGGCTGGTTTGGCCCTTGGCTGGAGGCAGTTGATATCAAAATTATCTTTGCTTTTCCAGGTATGGTACTAGCTACAGCCTTCGTAAGTATGCCCTTTGTGGCGCGGGAAGTAATTCCTGTTTTAGAGGAATTTGGCAAAGACCAAGAAGAAGCTGCTAGAACTTTAGGTGCTAAAGATTGGCAAATCTTTTGGCGCGTCACTTTACCGAGTATCCGTTGGGGCTTACTTTACGGTTTAATTTTGACTAATGCCAGAGCAATGGGTGAATTCGGCGCAGTTTCGGTAGTATCAGGCAACATTGCCGACCAAACTCAGAGCCTACCACTGTTTGTGGAAGACGCTTACAAACAGTATGAAACCGAAGCTGCCTTTTCTGCGGCTGTCCTGTTAGCGTTGCTAGCAGTAGTTACCTTAGTGCTCAAGGAGATTTTAGAACGGAAAACCCGCATTAAAGATGTTAACTAGTTAGGTTTGACCCAAACAGGGAGTGTTGAGTCAAGAGTTAAGAGTTGAAAGTTAGGAGTTAGTTACTATTCTTCTCCTGCTCCCCTGCTTTAAATGCCCTTGAAGCTCCCCACTCTCCTCTATAGTGAGTAACAATCATGGCTATTGACGATACGCTTAACTATAAACGGATTCGAGTTAGAATTCCTAAGAACTATCACCAAGAACCTGTAATTTCTCGCCTGATATCTGATTACGGTCTAATTGTGAATATCACAGCAGCAATTCTCGGAGCCAATGCTATCGGTGATGGTTGGTTTGACTTGGAACTAAAAGGAACACAGGCGCAAATTCACAGTGGACTAACCTATCTTCATGATTTGGAATTAGAAGTCTGGGACGACACAAAAATAAGTGATTGGTAAAGTAATTTGATGATTGCAGGAATTAGACTTCATCTACTGTTCGACAACGCGAAAATTAAATTGTTGTATAGTAGTACTGGTGTTATACTATACTATTTTTATAAGTAGGTCAACATTGAAAAACGTAATTTAGAATCTTTGCGATTACTTTGCTTGACTTTGTTTTGTTCGTAATGACATTTCATATTTAATTAGGTTGAGCTACTTATTCAACTGCAAATTGTCGTATAACTTAGAGTATTCCCAAGAAGAAATTATCTCGTAGCTGTCATTTTCAGGAAAATACAACTTAGCATACTCATACCAATTTGAAAAATCATTGGGATAGATAGATTCACCGAAGCTATTCTCAATCAAAAATCTAAAGTTGTATCAGTTTTTATTCAAGGGGCGATCACTCACTAGCCAGTCAATTAATTTTGATTAAAAAACTTGAAAATTACATTTCAATCTTTGGAAACACTTAACTCTTAATATGACACTATTATCAAATTTAAAATAATTTATCAATTTGATGCTCAATTAATTTATATAAATTGAGATATAGCAGTCGAAGTATAGGTTAGGACATAATAGAAAAAAATGACCCGAAAAGGGAGAAAGAATTAGAGACTAATCATTTGTATCAAGTATTTCGTGAAATGGTATCAGTCCCAATCATCCTATTATTCAGCAACACCATAATTTTTAGAACTCTTCATTGGACTCTTCACTCCCTTGAATTAATTTAATTGCTTCTTCACTCGAACCATATAACTCAACAAATCTTTTAAACAGCAACCCAGTTTCGTGATTTGAAGTTCGGTTTAAATTGAATAAACGCTCTATCTTTTTCTCAGCTAGAGCTTTTAAATATGGCAAATCTTCAAAGAGCGTCAAACAAGAAGCAAAATGTAAAATCATTTGTAATAATGGCTTTGGCCATTCTAAATCACTATAAATATCTATAAATAAATGATGTTCTGAGTCATTTAATGGGAAGACGTTAAAAATAACAATTATTCTTTTGTTATTATAGACTGGAATACTCAGTTCGATAGTGTAGGGAGTATGTAATATTAAATCTACCTCTACAATCGGTTGTCGCCAAACTCTCAAAGGATTAGCTGGCGAGTCTAATATTGTTTGAAATTTGATTATTCCACCAATATTTGTGGTTTGAAAATTGCTAACATTAATAATTTTCAGATTATTAAGACTAAACCTATGAACTGTTTCTAGATGTTTCAAACTTAAGAGATGATATATTTGACAAACATAAGGGAATGGTAAAATGTATTCTTGGCTAATCATGTGTAGCTTTTTGATTTTCAACTTTTCGGCTTGAAGCCGATAAAGATATTCTTGATACTGATTGGGTTCTAAATCATTACCATTAAAGCCTTCCTCTGGCTTGAGATATAGCCAACTGAAAAAAAAGAAGGAGGCTGTAAATAGTTGAAATATTTCTATAGGCGAGACATAGCCATCAGCAAATGTAGCTACACTTCTATCAGTTATGCCAAAAAGCCAAGAGGGAATACCAAATAGCCAGATTAAATTTTTAATTTTATCTATAAAAATAGCAACTTCAACTTCTATAGATATATTATTAGCTTTATTTTTTTTACCACAAGAATCATTATTTTTTAACAACTTAATCAACATAGTGAAGAAAAGATAAAATAATCTAAAATTTTATTTAAGAAAAAATTTTTAGATTGCTATTAATTGAATTCTAGACATAACTAAATATTAACACCCTCTATCTTTAGCTGTAGATAAAAATTATTCTCTGAAAATAGATAAAATATTTTTTTTAAAATTGCGTTAAAAAATACAAAATTTTCTCTATCTTTATGCAGATTAATATTTGAAAAAAATCTTGAAAAATCACCCTATTAAAAAATTAGATATTGTATATTATAATGCATATATTCTTATGATATTTATGCTATAATAGTAGTAAAAAATAAAGTCATTAGAATTTAACAAAATTGTTAAAGCTGTATTATTTTTGAATATTTGCTGAAGATTTTCTTTGAGACTTAGCAATGATGATTCGCCATGCGACTGAAACTGACTTACCTACAATTGTGGCAATTTACAATGCTGCAATTCCTAGCCGCATGGCGACTGCTGATTTAGAATCGGTATCTGTGGAAAGTCGGCTTGCTTGGTTTAGGGGGCGATCGCCTTCACAACGTCCGCTTTGGGTAATCGAAGTAGAAGGAGTAATTGCTGGCTGGCTGAGTTTCCAATCGTTTTATGGGCGACCTGCTTATAGTTCGACTGCTGAAATTAGTATTTACATAGCGCCTGCCTTTCATCGGTGTGGTTTAGGGAAGCAACTTTTAGCACAAGCAATTCAAGAAAGTTCTAATTTGGGTTTAAAAACTTTAGTATGCTTCATTTTTGCCCACAATCAACCTAGTTTAAACTTATTTGCAACATTTGGGTTTCAACAGTGGGGACATTTACCTAAAGTTGCAGAACTAGACGGTGTTGAACGAGACTTAGTTATTATGGGACTCCGAATTAATCAACCTGTTATTTAATTACAATGTAGCAATCCTATTTAAGTTGTTAAAATATCAGTATTGGCTGTTGACTATTAATAGTTGACTGTCACAAGTCTAAGTCAACAGCCTGGACATCAAGATTTTATAAATCATTATCAGACTGCTATAGGATTTTTGTTGATTTGCGATCGCTGGAGTTAATAAAGCTTCTAATTGATGAGAAATTGCTTCATTCTTTATACTAAGAGTATTATGTCATTGCGCGTAATCATTTCATTTTGTAGCTTTGGACACGGTAGTCAACTCAGCTTTTAATTCTGTAGCCAACTCTATAAGTTGTTATTTAATTAAGAAAATATTTTATTATTAACTCTAAGAGGTTGTTTGAAAAGTGTTTCACTGTGACTTTAGGTACTTTTAGATATCCACACTACCTCCCTTTTTAAGGGACAAGGGACATTTAGAGCGATCTAAAACTTTTGATACCTACAAGAGGACTTTTCAAACATCCTCTAAGACACAATTATTTATTCTCTGGTGAGAGTGATTAAATAGCACTATAACGCAAAAGCACAATAACATGGCTTTTTCTGATGAATTACACCGCTATCGGAGCGTGCGCTCTGGAGAAACGCTCCAATGTCTAGTTATTTCTATCCTTGTGCATTTTACTTTACTGGTAGGTGGCAAATATTTACTTACAGCTTCTGTACCTGAGCCGAAGCAAGATATTTCTCAAGAAATTCCAATTGAGATAGTTGAAGTTCCTCCTAATGAAACACACACACCCCAAAAAACCTCACGGCGGGCTATCAAAGATTCAATTGCAGGTGGTAAAGCTTTACCGAAAAGACCTGTTTCTGCTGTCAAGTCGCGAATAGATGCACATAAAGCCTCTAGCGAGAGTTCTTCTGACTTAACAGCCTTATCTTCAGCAAAGGTATTCCAGCCAGAACCAAGGCAACAGAAAGCAAAATCACCAAATTTATCTCCTGAGCAACCAAAATCTGAACAAACAAAGTTCACAAGAGCAACCACACCACCAGCACCAAAGCCCCTGGCGCTAAATACAAAGTTACCAGCGCCCAAAGTTGAGCCAACACCACTTACAAGAGTAATCACACCACCAGCGCCAAAGCCCCTGGCGCTAAATACAAAGTTACCAGCGCCCAAAGTTGAGCCAACACCA
>JAQYWR010000038.1:22974-82430 GCA_029379225.1 Nostoc sp. S4
AAAGCCCCTGGCGCTAAATACAAAGTTACCAGCGCCCAAAGTTGAGCCAACACCATTTATAAGAGCAACTACACCACCACCAAAGCCCCTAGCGCGGAATACAGAGTTACCAGCGCCCAAAGTTGAGCCAACACCATTTATAAGAGTAACCACAGCACCACCACCAAAACCCCTGGCGCTAAATACAAAGTTACCAGCGCCCAAAGTTGAGCCAACACCACTTACAAGAGTAATCACACCACCAGCGCCAAAGCCCCTGGCGCTAAATACAAAGTTACCAGCGCCCAAAGTTGAGCCAACACCATTTATAAGAGCAATCACACCACCCGCACCAAAGCCCCTGGTGCGGAATACAAAGTTACCACTGCCTAAAGTTGAGCCAACAGCACTTACAAGAGCAACCACACCACCAGCACCAAAGCCCCTAGCACGAAATACAAAGTTACCACTGCCTAAAGTTGAGTCAACAGCACTTACAGGAGCAACTACACCACCAGCACCAAAGCCGAAAAAAATTGCACTCGTGCCTAATACTACACCACCGCTAGCTAAGCCGCGAAAAACAGCGCTTGCAAGAGCTACTATATCACCAGTATCGAATCCTAAGAACTTAGGGCAGTCGAGAACATCCTTAAGCGGACGAACAGCATCTCAAGCTCGGTCTTCTATAAACACAGGTGCAGCAAGCTTGTTGGGTGGTACGGTGAGTGTATCTAGTCGAAATTTTAGTGGTGATTATCTGGCAGCATTACCTAATTCCAATCGAGATCGCCAAGCTCCTTCTGGTATTGATGCCCAAAGTCAAGATATAGATATTACCTCTTACTTAAACCAATTACAGCAACAAGTAAGGCAGCAGTGGCTACCGGGACTGAGCCAGTCTTCCCGGCGAACAGTACTTCACTTCAGTATTAACCGTTCAGGTAAACTAAGCAATCTCCAGCTGGCAGAAACTTCTGGATTTAGTGTGACCGATCAAGCCGCAATCAACGCTATACAGCGAGCCGCACCCTTTGCACCTTTGCCTACAGGATATCCCAACAACTACATCCATATTCAATTTACATTTAATATTAATGTCTATGGGGAGCTAAATTTATCAGGGGATGGTGGACAATAGGCAAGCGATTAATTCAAAAGTAACAAACGCTTGTGATGTCAGAGTTTAAAATGCTTACCCACAAGCGTTATTGTTGCCAAGGGTGAATACTGCTAAAAAATATCTCACTGTTCACACTCAACAGTCAACAAGAACTGTTGAAATTACTCTCCAACTGCAATTAACGGCTGGCTGATTTCAAGTTTTTGGCGTGGCGATCGCCCTGTCAACAGTTCTACTACATCCATCCCATTACCAATTACACCTGGTACGCTCGGATATCCAGCACTTGCCCCCACTAAAAAGAGGTTCGGTAATTCGGTTACATATCCTAGACGATTTAAACCAACTTGTTTTGGTACTAATTTTGCACCGTAAATATTACCCTGCGGTCGTCTAAGATAAAATTCGCTGATGGTAGGTGTACCGTAAACTTTGATTCGGGTGTAGTTGTCCACATCTGGAATCAAATCTCGCACACTTGTCATTATCTGCTGATAAACTTCCTGTTTTTTAGTTTTATATGCTTTTGGGTTGGTTTTATGCAGATATTCAAATGATTCATAGGAGCAGACAGTAGCAATCTCTAAAACATGATGCCCCTCTGGTGCCATCCCTGGTTCGCTGGATTTCATCGTCGGACAGGAGAGGAAAATCCACGGCTGACTGAGGTCTCCCTGCAATTGTTGTTGATATTTTTTATTGAGGTTGCCTGTAGGATAATACCAAATATTCCAGTTACCGATGCCGTAGCGATGGGGATTGAAGCCGCTATCTAAACCCAGGTAAATATTGAAAGCACTAGCTGAGTATTCGTAACGGGTGAGGCGTTGACGCTCTTTATCGCTCAAAGCCTCAGAATCGTGCATCAACTCTACTGTTAATTTGGGGTCGAGGTCGCTGATATAAGCCTTAGTAGCGCGATAGGTGATTCCATCGGCAAGTACGCTATGGACAGTATGGTTGCTAACTTGAATATGGTTAACTGTAGTTGAGTAGTTAATAACACCGCCACCTGCGGTAATTACGTTTGTAATAGTGTCAACAAAGTGTCTAAAGTGATGTTTTGGATAATAAGCGCCTTCTGAGTAGTCACAAACTAAGGAAGTGTGGGTGAGTAGAGCAATTTCTTTAGGTGGTAGTCCATAATCACCACTTTGCCCCGCCAACACTGCTTGTAGTTTAGGCGACAATCCGACATGGTTATACAAATTTTGTAGTGTCCAGTTCCGCTTGCAAAATAAATTCAAATATTTTGGTAACTTTAACCAATCAGATAATTTGCGATCGAACCACCGAACTTCCTGTACGAAGTTGCGAATTTCTTGGCGGAGTTGCACAATTTCATTGCAGTAATGGTTAATCGCGCCAGCTTCTTCTGGAAATGTCGAAAGTAAACGCGATCGCAGATTTTCCCATCCGAAAGGAATTCTAAAATCTGCCTCTGGTATAATAACTCGATCGATGCAGTCAAGATTAAGGCTATTAAAGGCTATATCTTGCTGAATATAGTTTAAAAATTGGGCTATAGTTTGACCAGAACCACATTGGGAAATGTAATGAACGTTAGCACAAAAACTATATTCTCCATAATCAAAGGTGTGACAGCATCCACCAGGTAAATAATGTTGTTCTAAAACTGCTACCTGGTAGCCTTGTCTAGTTAAACAGGCTGCGGCAGAAAGTCCACCCAATCCGGCTCCTAGAATTACGTAATCGAAGATTTCCATCTCGGTTTCCTCTGGCAATCTTGATTTCGGTGTTATGGTTTTTTTACGATTTTTTACTTAGAAAAATGCCAAAATCCTCAATAATTATTCACCTAAATTTTTAGTTTTGGCTTGAGGATGATTTTTTTGCAATCAAATATGAGTTATATCACTAACATTTAGATGCCCTAAATAATATTTCAAATAACCACAAAATTTTGCTGCGAATCTTGATAAAATTTGCAGCATTGGAATAGTTGATAATTTAATAATCTAAATTATTTTCTTTCTATTTTATGTATTCAGATTATCTAAGTCGGCAGTAATTGTTTGATAATGTCTGCTTTTCTTAATCAAAGCTGAATATTCCAACAACGCCTAAGAAAAAATAATACTTATACTACAAGCTTTTGACGTCTAATAAATCTAAAGTTGATTTTGCCCATAAAATAGTATAATTTTAATTAGTTAAAAAGATATTTATTAAGACAAATCTGGAAATACACAAAAACTTATTTTTAATAAATTAAAACTAAAAAATTTACCATTAAATTTTAGAAAATTATCTTCCCAACGCTGAGACCACTGTTGTAGAAATTACAATTGACCCATACTCAATGCCCAACGATCCATTTACACCACTTGTAGGCCAACAACAAGCTATAGAGTTACTCACTCAAGCTGTCAAACAAAACCGCGTTCCTCCAGCTTATTTATTCGTCGGCCCGGATGGTGTAGGAAGGAGTTTAGCAGCTAGGTGCTTTGTAGAATTACTATTCTCTAATGAAATGCAAGCCAGTGCATCTTTACAAAACCGTTTGCTTCAAGGTAATCACCCAGCTTTATTGTGGGTGCAACCAACTTACCAATATCAAGGACAACGATTCACAGCAGCAGAAGCGACTGAAAAAGGACTTAAGCGTAAGACACCACCAGTAATTCGATTAGAGCAAATTCGGGAAATTACCGAGTTTCTCAGTCGTCCGCCTTTGGAAGCGCCAAGGAATGTGGTAGTACTGGAGGAAGCTCAAACAATGGCAGAAGCAGCAGCCAATGCTTTACTGAAAACTTTAGAAGAACCAGGACAAGCAACATTAATTTTAATTGCACCCACAGTTGAGTCTGTGCTACCAACCTTGGTGTCACGCTGTCAACGCATTCCTTTTTATCGCCTAGATGCACAGTCTTTGGCTGTTGTACTTAAGCAAACAGGTCATGAGGAAATTTTGCAACATCAAGTAGTATTGAGTATAGCAGCTGGCAGTGTGGGAAAGGCGATCGCTTCTTTTGAGCAACTACAAGCTATTTCCCCTGAATTACTCGCAGACTTGAAACTCGCGCCTAAATCTTACCGCAACGCTTTAGAGTTAGCCAAGAAAATTGATAAAGATTTAGATACAGAAGCACAACTGTGGTTAATTGATTATCTTCAGCAATTTTACTGGCAGCAGTGGCATCAATCCAACACAATCGAGCAGCTAGAACAAGCTCGTAAATACTTACTTACTTATGCTCAACCACGGTTAGTTTGGGAATGTCTGCTTTTATCGATGTATCAAAAATAAAGCGTAATTCAAAATTCTTAATTTAGAAGAACTCTGCCAATTGTATGAATATTCACAAGCTAGAATAGTTGTAGCAGCTTTCTATATCGCGTAGATGAGTATTCCGACATTGAAGTGTCAAAAGACATCTTCTCAAGACACGAAAGATTTACTCGATTGTCAAAGGTTCTAATACTGCTTGGCGTAATTTGTAATTTGTAATTCGTAATTACTATACCGCAAGCGTTTCATTGATTTGAAATCGGTGGTTTGTTTACGCATACGGTGTATTAGAAAAAAGTATCAAGCTGATGCGCGTCTAGATTGTACATTTTTGCATTCAGACCGTCATTTGTCATTTGTTCTTTGTTATTTTTGAAAAACCAATGACCAAGCGCAAAGTCTGAGCGGAGGTTTCCTCCGATCGGAACTTTGTAAGAGATGACTAATGACCAATGACAGCCCTGACAATTAAATATACAAATTAAATGCGTAACAGCTTAGTGAGGATAACTAAATAAAAGCTGTCTAAATTATTGTCTTTGAAGATTCCACCCCAAGCTCATGATCGACTTACCACGGACAATTCCAGTTCTTCTTTTAGGGGCGAGCTTGGCTGTGCTTTCCCCTCGACTTGGCACTGCTTCTAGTGTTCAAAAGCTACCTAGTCTTGCCCAAGCATCAACTAATTTGTCAACTAATTTGCAAGTGGTCAAATCAGCAGGACTGTCCCCCGATATGGATGTACCTTGGTCAAAACCCGTGAAAATAGTTGACCCTTTTGAAGGGGAGTTATTTGGGGTTTTCGATCGCAATTATTTAGGTGGTTATTTATACCGTAGTGGCTCAAAGCAAGTTATTAGTTTGTGGACTCCTTCCAGCATTCGACTACTTGTAACAATAAATAGCGATCGAGCAAGTTCTTCTTTCTACACCGCAGGTAATATATATTATCCTAGACCTGATTATGTGAGGTTCGTCACTACTAAAAAAGTAGATAAACTCTTGCTCAAAGTTAGAGGAAAAGTTTTTCAATTAGACAGTTCAACCGGCACGTTTGCTGTCAATAAAGAATTAGCCACTGCTTTGAAAAATGCTCCAGATGAGAATTTAGACATCAGATTAGTATTGGAAGGAGGCCAAACCGTTGATAGCGAAATTGGCAAACAGACGGTGAAAGCTTGGCGAAGTATTTACTGATACCAAATTGCTGTCAAAGATAGTATTATTCTGTCATTTTGACTGGAGCAGAGTGCAAAAAGCAATCTCAGCAGAGCCAAACTACTACAACCGAATGCAACTTAGTATCAAGGATCGAGGAAATACCCTCATTCTCAATTTTTCCGACTCCTTTTTCTTCAAACCAGCCACACAGGCGGTATACTACTTGCTAGGAATGAAATAAACATCTTTGTACCTCCACTCCCTGTGTTTCTTGAGACAGTTAGAAATGCTGTCAAGTGAATTAATCATTTTGATTTATTGAGTTGAAAAAAAAAAGTAATTGTTTTTATTGTTAAAAGTCTTTAAACTAGAGTTAGCCGGTCAACAATGAGTTGATTGTTAAGTTTTTCTCAGCAATAGCTCAGGGAAATAGATTCAATGACTTTGTATATTTAGGTGTGACTCTAAAATATTACGCCTGTGGTAATCTCTAACAAATCAGAATATGCCCTTCTAGCCCTGTTAGAGTTGGCAACTTGCTACCCTAACGGTGATGCCCTACAAATTCGAGAAATAGCAGTACTACAAGACATACCAAACCGCTATTTAGAACAACTCTTAGCAACATTAAGGCGTGGAGGTTTAATTAAAAGTATACGCGGAGCCAAAGGCGGCTATGTTTTGGCACGAGACCCCAGGACAATCACAGTACTGGATGCTTTTACCTGTATGGAAGGGTCAGATGCTGCTGTCTCTACTTGCGAACCGCCTCCCAGCACGGTAGAAGGTGAGCTAATTCAGGAAGTGTGGCAGGAAGCACGTCAAGCTGCTAACTCTGTGTTAGAAAAATATACACTCCAAGACCTTTGTGAACGCAGAGCAATCCGCCAACAGAAGGAACTGATGTATTATATTTAGGAAAGTTTAACTACTCCACCTTTGTGAGCTACGGTGGTGTATCCATGACTTCTTCTAAGATACAAGGTGTGTTATAGGCATTAGTCAGTAACCCACCATCGGATATTTTTGTGTGTAAGCGAGCGGCATAACACATCCGATAAAACTTATTTAAAACTTTTGTGTGAGCGATCGCCCAGCGTACTTAGTATTATTTCCTTCAGCAAGAGAGTTTTAAAAAATTTGCGATCTCAAATATCTAACTAAACATATTTTATAGCCAGTAGGGTGTGTTATGGCGCAACGCAACGTATCATTAATCTTAGTGCGTTATGGCAAAAATATTTATTTTTGTTATCTTCAATCAGAGTGTGTGGAAAGAACATCATTTATAAGTATGTAGTTTAACGCCAATGAAAATTTTTGATTACAATGCAGATGTCTACTAGGCGGCGTACTGTCTACTAAATTCAGCAAATAATCGATGAGTAATCAACTACAAGACTACAATCCCAGCGGCGTAGGTGAAATAAATGGCAACCTTTTAGGTTTACCATTCGATTACGAGTCTGCAAACTTGATTGTCTTTGGTGTTCCGTGGGAAGTGACTGTTTCTTATGGTGCAGGTACAGCTAACGGGCCACAGAGGATTCTGGATGCTTCAACGCAACTAGATTTGTTCGATTTCGATCATCCCGATGGCTGGAAGCAGGGAATTTTTATGGTCGAAATTTCCCAGGATATTTTAGAAAAGAACAAATACTATCGCAGCTTAGCAGCAAAAATTATCGAACGATTAGCTCAAGGTAAACAACTCTCAGATATACCAGATTTAACACCTGTATTGACACAAATCAATCAGGCTTGTCAACAAGTTAATCAATGGCTGTTTGAGAATTGTCAGCAAGCAATTAACAATGGTAAACGAGTCGCAGTCATTGGAGGAGATCATAGTTCGCCGTTAGGTTATTTCCAAGCATTGGCGACTCACTACCCAAATTATGGAATTTTGCACATTGACGCACATGCAGATTTACGCGACGCCTATGAGGGATTTGAATTTTCTCATGCGTCGATCATGTTTAATGCAATGAAAATACCGCAAATTTCCAAGTTAGTGCAAGTTGCTTTGCGAGATATTTCTCATGATGAAGTGCAGATGATTAACCAATCTAATAGTCGGATTATTGCTTATTACGATCCTGCCATTAAACAAAAGCTTTACTCTGGCACAACTTGGATTGATTTATGTCGAGAAATTATCAATCATTTACCTGAGTATGTTTATATTAGCTTTGATGCTGATGGTTTAGATCCAAAACTTTGTTCGAGTACAGGTACTCCTGTTCCAGGTGGATTAGAATTAGAACAAGCATTTTGTCTGTTTCGGGAATTAGTAAATAGTGGCAGAAAAATTATTGGCTTTGATATTTGCGAAGTTGGTGACAGTGAGTGGGATGGTAATGTTGGGGCACGGGTTGTTTATAAGCTGGCGAATTTGATGGATTTGTCAAATAGAATTTAGCAGTCAGAATAGAGAATTCAGTAAATGCTCTCGCCTTTGCTCCTATTGTGCTGTACTTTTGGCGGATGTTTTATTGTTTCTGATGCTACTTGTCTTCATTTGGGAACGAATTCCTAATATTAATTTTTCATTAGTATTAAGTAAGTGGACATTGAAAAATGTAAAGTAGAATTTTTACAATCGCTTCGCTACCCTTCTCCTAACGGAGACGCTACGCGAATGGGAAACCGCTTCGCGTCTACACTCCGTTTTGTTCGTAATGACATTTTACGTTTAATTAGGTTGAGCTACTTACCTCTGTATTTGATTCTTGTTGATAAGTAGATAGACATGATTAAATCTAAGATGTCATTGCGAGCGAAGCAAAGCAACCGCAAAGTCTCTGAGATTGCTTCGCTTCGCTTGCAATGACAGAATATACTATATTTATTTATGACAATTGCTGTAGAATATTTTTGTAAATAGATGGGTCTAATGGCATTAATACTTGTGGAATTTTTTGCCAGAATTTTTTGTGACTCTTGACACCCATATCATTAATTAGTTGTTCAATATGATGTAAATGAAATGGAGCAATGCAAGTACCATTATTGTCAATATAATTCCAGTATGTTTTACTCCATTGCCATTCTGTAGCCATTTCATCGTACATTGCAGAATTAGAAGGTAATACTAAGTTACCTTTGACATACTCAGCTAGCCACCTAGCACCAATTTCTGATGTTAATTGACAATAAAAGCTAGAGTTATAACCAACGAAACCCATTTGCGGGATGTCAGGATGAATTAGATGGCGATAAAGATGAAAAATATTTTGGTTGTCGATAATTAACTGATGATACTTTTCTTCTAAAAAGGGTATATCTTGGCGAAATCCTGTTGCCAAAATAACTATGTCTGCTGGTAAATGCTCACCTGTTGCTAACTCTACACCACCTGGCATCAATCTGGCGATCGCAGTTTTAAAAGTCCGAATTTTTCCAGAACGCAAGTGCTTGCGAAAGTTTGGAGGAAGTACAGAGATCCCACCACAATCCAAAGATTGATTTAAGGGTTTGCTAGGCTGCATCTCAAAAGCATGAACATCTAGGTGGAGACCCAAAAGCATTTCACAGACTCGCCAGTAAAGCCATACCAATGGTTTACCTACAGTATGTAGTAACCTTTCTATACCCTGTAGGTGACGATAAGGCAACCAAGCTTCCGCAAAACGACTTAGCAGCACATATTTCATGTTCAGGACTCCAAAGAAAAATCTGGGAATTTTCCATGAAGCTTGACGAAAGACAAGCGTGCATTCTGCGGCTACTGGCGCAGCAGTAGTAGCGATATCAACAGCAGATTTGCCAAAACCTACAACAATCACCCGTTTACCTGCGATCGCACTAATATCATTAAACTGGGTAGAGTGTAGCAGTTGACCGCCAGAGGCGATAAATTCTTCTTTCCCAGCAAGTGAAGGTTGATGAGGAATATTGAATATGCCATTGCACACCAATACAAAATCGAATTCATACTTTTGTGATGTAGTGTTAATTTCACTATCGGCTAGGGTATTTACACTGACTACCCATCCCGTTCCATCAGTTTTTTGTTCAACTTTGGTAACTTCTGTGTGAAAGCGAATCTTTTCCATCACGCCAAAATGCTGTGCGTAAGACTCTAAGTACTTTTGCATCTGTTCTGCTGTCGGCCACTCTGGATAAGATGCAGGCATGGGATAATCAGAGAAAGCATAGGTGTCACGAGTATTTTGGATAGTCAAACCTGGATAAGTACGAGATTTCTCCCAGACACCGCCTAAACTTTTTTGTTTTTCAAATACAGTAACTTCGTAGCCTTCCTCAATAAAGGTTTTAGCTGCAACCAAACCACTGATTCCCGCACCAATTACACAAACTTGCTTTATCAGCATAATCGACTATCCTCTATAAACTTCCAAACCAAGGAAGTTGACTAACAATTAAGAAAGTAGGTGCAAAACAGAAAAATTATCCTATATTCAACCACAAATATCTACATTACTATCAAGCAGTAACTTGCAGTAATTTTCTGCTATTATATATTCTCTCTCAGGTGCTAGTTTTGATTATTAACACCTGAATAAGAATTAAGTTAAGCAGCGATAACTGCATTATCAATTGTGGATGGTTGCATAAATGCTTGTTGATCATCATAAGTTGTGACATATGCAAACAGCGCATTGACTAATTCTGTAATTAGCTCAAATACTTTTTCTGCCAATTGCAAAGCAGCTTGATGCTGTATGTCATTCATTTCAATGGTTTGGAGAAAATTTTCTATATCATTTGTGCCTGTTGCATGACCAGTTTCTACAGCTAGATGAAATCCACCGAAATATAAGTATTTATTGCCTGTAATTACTTGCAACTCCTGGGCTACTTGTGCGGTATTAGTAAATACAACATTTCCGGTTGCCTCTAAAACTTCGATGATGACTAGCTTTTGTAGAGGATCTGACTCTAAAGCATAACGAAATAATTGATGAACTACCCAACGTGGAGTTTTGGTTGCTTCGCTCCATAAAAATTTCATACTGTCGCTGAATCTTAATGAGTAGTCAAACCCAAGTTTGTCAATATCTGATAAAAACCATAGCCAGTGATGATCGTCTTCTTCAGTATGTTGATTAATTAATAACTGAATAGGATCGCTACTTGTCAGATCGCGAAATACATATTTATTTAATTCCCCAAAACCCATGATAAAAGGAGCAGCACACGGACTCCAAGCTAATCTTTTTCTGGGGTCTATGTTTTTATCTTGCATGAATCCCAATAAAGGTAACTGGGCAAACTTTTGCTTCTTAGCTTCAATGAATGCAAGGATTTCTTTCATATTTAATGCCCTATTTCACTCCAATGATTTAATTGTTCAAAAACCTATGGCTAAATCGCACTAATTACAGTGCTATTGTTCATCTACTGCATTTAGTACTTCACGAAATAAAGTTTTTGTATAAAAAAATTTATTTTGCTTAATTATTTTTTAATATTTTTTTTATAAAATCGTAACCGTAATTTTTTAGATTTCCTTTTGTAAAATAATTTACATATAAGTACAGTATTATTAAATACAATTATTTTATCAATTACTAGCAGTATATAAAAATCCAAACTCAGTATTTTATATATATTTTCT
The DNA here is from genome assembly GCA_029379225.1 of Nostoc sp. S4. Taxonomy (GTDB): domain Bacteria; phylum Cyanobacteriota; class Cyanobacteriia; order Cyanobacteriales; family Nostocaceae; genus Nostoc. Next base: position 34,075 of record JAQYWR010000038.1, read on the forward strand.
TATTAACTCACAGTAAAAAAAATACATAAATCTTTTAATTAATTCTTTTAGAAAAGAAAAAATGTAATTTATTATACATAAAAACTTAATATTGTCATTTTTTGATGACAAATGAAAATTGCAAAAATATTTTGCTTTATGGATATTTATCAAACAATCGAGGTAAAAACCCCATTTTTAGATTTGTTTTGTTATCAATAAAGGAGCTTAATTAATGAAATATTAATGTAATTCATAAAACATGTATAATATTATTAATTTTTGATATTACAATATCTCTCTTTAGATAGATGATAATTAACAAGACTAAGAATTTTTCACTTGTACAACTTCAAGTTTTCACTTATTAAGACAGACATCGCTTTATATTTTTTGAGAATTGGTCGATAGCGATCGCCTAAATCATCAGCCTTGATATTCGTAAATTTGGCAATTGCGAGCAAAGATTGTTCACAAACCAGTAAAATTGATAAATTTATTTCAGCAAACCTAAATAGGTATTTAAATAAGTACATTTAAGAATATGTCTAATCCGGTTAAAGTATTTTTTTCCTATTCCCACAAAGATGAAGCATTACGTGACGAGTTGGCAACTCATCTGAGCATGATGAAACGTCAAGGGATTATTGAAGCTTGGCACGATCGCGAAATCAGTGCTGGTAGTGAATGGGCAAATGCGATTGATGACAATCTTGAAGTTGCAGATATCATTCTGTTGCTGGTGAGTGCTAACTTTCTGGCTTCAGATTACTGCTATGACAAAGAAATGACACGAGCAATGGAGCGACACGAAACGCGAGAAGCTCGTGTAATACCGATTATTCTCAAGCCGACAGACTGGAATGGTGCGCCTTTTGGTAAACTGCAAGCACTCCCCAAAAATGCTAAACCTGTGACAACTTGGCCAGACCAAGATGAGGCTTTTTTAAATGTCGCTCAAGGAATTCGCAAAGTCGTAGAAGATATTGCCAAATCAAAAACCTCCTCAACTGCTTCTGGAACTACTACACCTGCGACTTCCAGTCCTCCTGCAATGAGTGGGGGTTTAACTGAGCGCCAGCGTCGCCGATTAGAGCAAGAACGGGATTCACTGCAACAACAGTATGACCGACAGAGCGAAAAATTAAGTCGGCTGCGCCAAGCTTACGGCATTGAAACAGATACAGCGACAAAGTTTAAGCTAGAAGCGCAAATTCAGGAAAGCCAAACAGAACAGAGTAGATTAGATCGACAGCTTGAGGAAATCGAGCAAAAGCTTTTGTAGTTTTCTTTTAAACCAGCCAGCGTCTTGCCATATCCCTATGAAGTCTATTGAAGTTTTTATTTCTTATCACCAAAAAGATGAAGAACTGCGCGAAGAATTAGAGAAACATCTAGCGACTTTGCTGCGGGAAAAACTTATTACCAGTTGGCACAAGCGCGAAATTATCGCTGGGCAAGAGTTTCAAGATGAAATTAATAAGTATCTTAAACGGGCTGGGCTAATTCTACTGTTGGTGAGTCCAGATTTTATTGCTTCAGACTATCACTGGACAGTTGAAGTTACACGAGCCTTAGAACAAAATGCCGCAGGTAAGGCTCGTGTGATTCCGGTATTGCTACGCCATGCAGATTGGGAAACTCCTCCCATCGATCAACTCTCACCCCTGCCTAGTAATTGCAAACCGATAAAAAGTTGGAACGATCGAGATGAAGCTTTCTTAGAAGTTGTCAAGGGAATTCGGCAAGAGGTGGCGCGATTAGTTGCTAGCTCTAATTACTCACCTCCCAAAGACAGTTCAGCACAAGAGCAAGAAAAGCACGAATATCAAGTCACAAGCCTGATAAACGAAGCAGATCGTTTACGCGAAGATAAAAAGTTCGAGGAAGCAGCTCTCAAGTACAAAGTAGCCATCCGTCTTGACCCAAACTCTTTGTATGCTCATAATGCACTCGGGGCTACGCTGTATTATCAAGGGAAGTTGGAAGAAGCGATCGCCACCTTCCAAAAAGCCCTCGGTCTCGACCCAAAATCTGCAAAAGCTTACAATAATTTGGGCAATGCATTGAAAGCTCGAGGGAAGTTGGAAGAAGCGATCATTGCCTACCAAAAAGCTCTGCGCCTCGACCCAAACTTTGCAACCCCTCACCAGAACCTGGGGATTACGCTGAAAGATCAAGGGAAGTTAGAAGAAGCTATCGCCGCCTACCAAAGAGCTTTGCAAATCGACGCAAACTATGCAAACGCTCACAATAACCTGGCAAATGCGCTGTACGAGCAAGGGAAGTTGGAACAAGCGATCGCTGAAATGGAAATAGCTGTTCGCCTCGAGCCGAATAGTACTCTATTTCGTGACAACTTAGAGCTTTTAAGAAATAAGAAGAAAGGTTTTTGAGGGCGTTTATTTGGTGAGTAGAATATTCTCAGTTTTATTCATCTCCAAAATGTGCAAATGCCTGTTGTTTACGATGCGTTCACGAAGTGTGCCGAAGGTATCGCTCAGCCTCAAAGCTTCATCTTTCGACTTTGGAACAAGAATTGTCGAGCAAAAAGGGCGATCGCTCCACCTCAAAACCTCATCATTCTACCTCTGAACACGAAGCTTCGACTTTGGAACATGAATTGTCGAGCAAAAAGGGCAATCGCTTCACTTCAAAACCTCATCATTCCACCTGTGAACACGAAGCTTCCACTTTGGAACATGAATTGTCGAGTAAAAAGAGCGATCGCTTCACCTGTGAACATGAACTGTCGAGTAAAAAGGGCAATCGTTTCACCTGTGAACATGAATTGTCGAGTAAAAAGGGCGATCGCTTTACCTGTGAACATGAATTGTCGAGTAAAAAGGGCGGCTGTTTGACCTTTTATCCTCAAAATTGCAGCTTTTATCCTTGAAGTTGCACCTTTGAACACGAATTGTCGAGTAAAAAGGGTGGCTGTTTGACCTTTGATCCTCGAAATTGCGGCTTTTATCCACGAAGTTGCACCTTTGATCCTCGAAATTGCGGCTTTAACCCTCATGATTCGAGTTCAGAACTCGGAAGTTGCACTTTTGAACATGAATTGTCGAGTTCAAAACGCAAAGGCGTGTCCCGTCACAGATATTACTTTGTTTGTTTTGAGAATTGGTGAATAGCGATGCCTGCGGTGGGTTGCGCCAACGCCTGTTGTTGACGATGCGATGCCACAAACTTTGTAACCACCTTATAGTAGTTGTGAAAATATAAAAAGTATTTAGTCGTTATCTTCAACTTAATATGAGCGCAGCAGATTTATTCCCAACATTGCACAAGCTATCTCGTGCAGATAAACTCAAGGTGATGCAGTTTTTAGTTCAAGAACTAGCGACTGAAGAAGAAGCATTGTCCTTACAGCTAGGAGTCACTCATTATGTGTGGTCTCCGTATAATTCTCATGAAGCTGCTAACAAACTAGCTGCACTGCTAGAAGAAGACAAACAGGTAAACGATGCTTAATTCACAAAGATTTTTCTTAGTTAAAAGTCGTGTGATTTATGCTAAGCAGCAAAGTCATACACTGGTGTTTCAAGAATACGAACGGGCTGCTGTTGGTTGTAAATAATCTGCTGCAACCGTTCTACTGTAGATGGAGAGAAAAATTGTTCTCCTGTCTCTGGATTCACCCGTGCAGGTACATTTTCGATTAAGTAAAATTTGCCATTCATCTCTAGGATGTAGGTTACTGTTTGTTCTATTAGTGTTTCATTCGAGTTACTGCTCATCGTTGCTTCTCCTTCGGGTAAAGTCATTGTTCCAGAGGGTGGAATCAGGCTCGTAAACGGTAATGATTTTGATTAATGGGCGAGAGGCATAGCTACATTGAACGTGAATAGGGCGGTTTGCTTGTGTCAAGCCACTAATCAAGCAGCTAGGGCCATATTTATCATTAGGATAGTCTTCAATAACTTGACCATTGGTAATTGCCTCCTTAATTTCTTGTACGCGAATGCTACGCACAATAGATTGATCGACAGCGTGTTTGGAAAATTCAAATTGATCCTCAGCTATTTTGCGACGAATTTCTGCAAACATTGTTGACATACAACTATTTTATTGATGCGTAGGCGTAGCTCAACCCAGGCATCGCTCGCACACTAGGTCACTTTATGCAACAAAGTAGCACAGCTAGCTGTGCTACCCCATGAAAGACCTGCATTTCACTTATTGGTTATAAAATTGCTATCATGGGCTGATTCTTTTTTCATACACCGAAATCTTGAGGAATATTGTAATTATCAATATTTCATCAGCAATCATGAAACACCTTGAAGGTAAAGTCACATTAGTCACAGGTGCAACGCGGGGAATTGGTCGAGGAATTGCCATTGGCCTCGGTGAAGCAGGTGCAACTGTCTACATTACGGGTCGCAGTTTGCACAATTGCTATGCAAATGATGATATTTCCGGGACTCTGACTGAAACGCAATCAGCTGTTGAGCAAGCTGGGGGTATATGCATTCCCGTGCAAGTAGATCACAGCGACGATCAGCAGGTGCGTTTGCTGTTTGAGAGCATCCAAAACGAGCAAAACGGACGACTCGATTTGCTGGTAAATAATGTTTACTCAGGAGTCAAGGCATTAAGAGACGCTTATGGGCAACCTTTTTGGGATGGGGAGCCAAGTCTTTGGGATGCTAGCAATAATGTTGGGCTGCGTAGCCACTATGTAGCGAGTATTTTTGCTGCCCGGATGATGACTAAGCAAAAGTCTGGACTAATTTGCACCATTTCTTCCTGGGGCGGTATGTCCTATCTCTTTAATATAGGATACGGTGTTGGGAAAACAGCCTGCGATCGCCTAGCCGCTGATATGGCTGTTGAGTTAAAACCCTATAACGTGGCTTCCGTTTCAATTTGGCCGGGTATTGTTGGTACTGAGCATATTTCCCAGATGGCATCTGAAATGAGCCAAACAAATGCTACTGACCAGAGAAACTCATTTCTCAGCGAGCGCTATAACTGGGAAACTCCGTTATTCACCGGACGAGCGATCGCTCAACTCGCTGGCGATCCAAATATCATGCGTCGTACAGGACGCGTGCAAATTGTTGCCGAACTCGCTAACCAATATGGAATTGTCGATGAAAATGGCGATCGACCTGCGTCGCTACGCTCTCTGCGTTTTGTGCTAGCGGCTGCATTGCCGGCACTGAGAAAATCTTCATCGCTCATACCCGATATTAAAGTACCGTGGTCACTGCTATTATTGAATGCCCTAAGTTCGCCTAAAGTTTAACGATTTAATACAACTTTTGGGGAGTGGGCCGGAAAGCCCGCCCTAATTATGCAAGTTAAATGTAGGAACAGCTTATACTACCTCAATCAATAATCGTCAGTTAGGTTTCGTTCCTCAACCCAACTTACATACTAGACACTTCCTCTGCTCCATGTCCAAAATAAACTATTCTGAGATATATAAAACTTTGTATCCTGAGTTAAATAAGGTTTAATACTTCTTTTAAAACTGGTGCAAGAAGATTTTCGGTTAATTATTGATTTAGTCTCAGTTTTGGCGGTTGCGGCGTGTGGCGGAGTGTTAGCGGCACTTTTGCGACAACCAGTCCTGCTGGGGTATCTCATTGGTGGAATGATTGTCGGCCCAGCTGGACTGGGAGTGATTAAAGAAGTTATTCAAGTAGAGACTCTGGCACAGTTCGGGGTGGCGTTTTTATTATTCGCTTTGGGTGTAGAATTTTCTTTTACGGAACTGAAGAAAGTAAAAGCGATCGCTCTGGGTGGAGGTGGACTCCAGATTGCTTTGACGATTTTGATTACGGTTACGGTATGCGGGTTAACTGGTGCTTGGGGAACGTTACCTGCTAAGGGAATGTTTTTGGGCTGTATTCTCTCGTTGTCTTCCACGGCGGTTGTCCTCAAGTCGTTGATGGAGCGCAATGAAACAGAAACGCCCCACGGACAGGTGATGTTGGGTATTTTGGTTGTCCAGGATTTGGCGCTGGGATTGATGTTGGCAGTTTTACCAGCCCTTAACCAACCCGCAGAAACTATTGGGATTGCCGTCCTCACAGCGCTGGCGATGATTGCTTTATTTGCCGCTGGTGCAATAGCAGCGGGAATTTGGCTGATACCACCTTTGTTGCGACTTTTAGCCCGTACTGAAAGCAAGGAGCTATTTTTATTAGGGGTTGTAGCTTTGTGTTTGGGCATTGCCTTGCTCACGGAGCATTTGGGGCTGTCGATTGAAATGGGGGCGTTTGTTGCTGGGTTGATGATTTCTGAGGTGGAATACGCCGACCAAACCCTGACTTACGTGGAACCATTGCGAGATATCTTTGCCAGTTTGTTTTTCGCTGCCATTGGGATGTTAATTGACCCAGTGTTTTTGTGGAAGAACCTGGAATTGATTTTAGTGCTGGTGACAATAGTTTTTGTTGGTAAGTTTCTAATTATCACGCCCTTAGTAAAACTGTTTCGCTACCCTTTGAAAACAGCGATTATCGCTGGTTTGGGACTGGCACAAATTGGGGAATTTTCCTTTGTTCTCGCTAGTGAAGGGCAGTTCTTGGGGTTGGTGTCCCGGCAGATATATTTACTGATTTTGGGAACCACAGCAGTCACTCTGATAGTGACACCATTTGTTCTGCGGTTAGTGCCATTTTTATTTAACTTTGCTGAATCCATGCCCTGGTTGAAACCGTATTTAGCAGATGACCAACCACGGGATATGTCAGAAGATTTACCTGCAAAAGACCATGTGGTAGTATGCGGCTATGGGCGAGTCGGCAAAAATTTAGTCAAGTTGTTGCAGCAACACGACCTACCCGTGATCGTAATTGACCAATCCGAAAGTAGAATTCAGCAGTTGCGTGAAGCTGGGATATCTTATGTTTATGGCAATTGTGTGAGTTTACACGTTCTGGAAACTGCGGGAGTCAATCATGCCAAAGGAATGGCGATCGCACTTACTGACCCCATGAGTACGCGTCTTTGCTTGAAACGTGCTTTGGAATTGTATCCAGAACTAGATTTAGTTGCCCGCGCTACCCATAATCGAGATATCGAAGTGCTGTATCAACTGGGAGCCAGAGAAGTAGTGCAACCAGAATTTGAAGCCAGCTTAGAAATGGGAACTTATTTATTAACGGGCTTAGGCTTTTCCCAAACTGCTGTTCAACGGGAAATGCAGCTGATTCGCAACGATCATTATTTAGATTTGCGACCAGAACGTTCTGCTAGTGAAGTTGCTTACGATATGCGCCAAGCAACTCGCGATTTAAATCAACGCTGGTATCCTCTACCATCAACTTCGCCCTTAATTGGCATGAGCTTGGAAGAAGCAGATATGCGCTACTTAACAGGAGCAAGTTTGATGGCAATTCGCCGCGCTAACGGCGATGAAATCGATTATCCCAGCAATCAAACGAAATTGGAAGAAGGCGATCGCTTGCTGGTAGTGGGAGCAGCTGAAGAACTGGCGGCTTTAGCAGAATTCGCCAAGGGACAAGCAGCTGTTCCCGGAGAAAATAGTGCTTGTCAGTGGATGGCGGTAAATGGTGACTCTCCAACGCTGGCTAAAACTCTTGCAGATTTGGGTATTAGCAAACACGGCATCCAAGTGCAGGCAATTCGACGCGACGGTAAATTTATCCGCTATCCTGATGGCAGCACAGATTTGCGAGTTGGTGACCAAGTATTATTGTGCGGTAACTTGACAGGTCTGAGTCAAGTAGAACAGTTATTTGGCATTCCTAATAAAGTACCCATTCCTCTCCCTGTAATTAAAACTAGTAGCACAGAAGCGCTCAAAGAGTTTCTGCCTGTCGATAAAATGATTGATTAACTAATTTGTAATTTGTAACTATTAATTAGGAATTACTTTAAGACTTTTGGTATAGTACTTACTGAATATCAAAACAGGATTTATGAGTCAGGAGCGAAACCTGACGTTTTAGTTGCTCAACTCAGAATTGAGCCTGATTGCGTCGTTTGATTAGGTTTCAATCGCAATGACATATTGTGATTTATCGGACATCATATAATTGATTTTGAAGTCTTGACGGAGCATCTCCGGCTTTGCTGGTCAATTGTAACTTCTGATTTCTTCTTCAATTATCTGCAAAATATTTTGTAATAAAGATATACATATTGCTCATCATAATAAAACTGATTATATGGTTGACTATACAAACTTCAAAATCTCAGTAATTAATCAAAAACTGTTTGTCAGTAATTGTTTATTAATTCTCACATTTATGACTTCCTGTAATTCGGCAAATTCCAAGGAAGATTTGAGCAAAGAAATACAAAGTGTTTCTTCTTGGGCAGCAACAGTACAAATGGTTGCTAATGCTTGGCTGAAAAGTAATGTACCCAAAAAATATGCTCAGCAAACATTAAATAAAGCTCAAACAGAATTTCTGAGTGAGAAAAAGAAAATTTCTCAAATTAAGCCATCGACAAATGTAATTCAGCACCATCAATCATTAATCCTGACTAATGTATCTCAATTAGCAAATCAAACAGAGAAAATGTCAAAAACAATTGCCCAAAACAATCATTCCCAAGTCCAACAGGAATTAAAACAATTAGAAATAGAAGTTCAAAAAATCAATCAGTTAAAAACAATACCATAGGCAGATTATGAAAAAAATATTGGAAATTGCTCTGGGTATTGTTACTAGTATTGGTGGCTTTCTAGATGTGGGTGCGATCGCCACAACAGCCGAAGCTGGATCTATTTTTGGTTTTGAATTAATTTGGGCAATTATTCTGGGAACAATTTGTGTTATTGCTCTTGTAGAAATGTCAGGAAGATTAGCAGCAGTAAGTAAACATACATTAGCTGCGGCAATCAGAGAAAGATTTGGATTTAATTTTTTTATTGTACCTTTATTGGCAGAAATTATTGTCGATTTTTTGGTATTGGGTGCTGAAATTGGTGGAGTTTGTGTAGCTTTACAATTACTAACAGGTATTAGTTTTCAGTTTTACGCTTTACCTGTCGCTTTGGCTTTGTGGTTATTAATTTGGTATGGCAACTTTGGACTGATTGAAAATGGCGTTTCTGTGCTGGGATTAATTACACTCGTTTTTGTTGTTGTTACCTGCAAGCTACATCCTTCGCTGACAGAAATTGGTAGTAGCTTATTGCCAAGTTTGCCACGGGAAGATAAGGCACATTATCTATTTCTTGTTGTTAGCATTCTGGGCGCTTTAATTAGTCCCTATCTATTTTACTTTTATTCTTCAGGTGCAGTCGAAGATAAATGGGATGAAGGACACATCGGCATAAATCGCGCTGTTGCTGGTTTAGGTATGGGCTTTGGCAGCATTGTATCATTAGGAGTATTAATTATTGCGGCAATGATACTCAAACCCAAAGGTATCCAAGTCGATAGCTATGAACAAGCAGCATTAATGTTAACTGAACCTTTGGGTTATTGGGGATTTGTACTTTTTGCCCTTTCATTGGGTATTGCTTGCTTTGGTGCAGCACTGGAAGTAAGTTTAGATACCGCTTATATTGTGGCGCAAACTTTTGGTTGGAATTGGGGAGAAAGTCTCAAACCAAAAGATGCAGCACGTTTTAGTTTGGTATACACAATATTTATTTTCCTAGCTTCCCTATTAATGGTTTTTGGGATAGATCCTTTACAATTAACTTTATTTTCAATGGCGATTACAGCAGTTATTTTACCGCCTGTAATTGTGCCATTTCTGGTATTAATGAATGATAAACTATATGTGGGAAAATACCGCAATGGTTGGATAAGTAATGCAGTGATAGTTTTTACAATTGGATTGACATTTGTCTTAGCAATTGTAGCTATTCCTTTAGAGTTTATTGCAGGATAATATCAATTTGGGATTTGAAACTAGAAAATTACTATCAAAAGGTTCCAGGAGTATCAAACAATACTAAGCTATTACGCCTTGAAATTACACAATCACTTCTTAAGTTCGTTGACTGATGACGGTTAACAGTCAACAGTCAACACAAAAAATGTACAAGTTAAATAGACCTCTTGCATAAATATTTTTTTGTCTCACGCAGAGGCGCAGAGGCGCTGAGAAGAGAACGCAAAGGAGGACTTTTGCAAGAAGTCTAATGTGCGGCAGCTTATCTGTTTTAGTTTGGGATAAAATCAGTGCTAATTCTCATCAATTAATTCAAAGGAGATAATAAAAAATGAATTTAATTAGAGATGTCTTGGATAATCAATTAGTTGACCGCAATCAGCGTGAAATGGGCAAAGTCGATGGGATTATTATTCAGTTACGCGATGGAGAACCACCAAGACTTGCTTATATTGAAATTGGGATGACAACCTTGGCTAGACGAATACATCCGCGTTTAGCAAATTGGGTAGGGATAATTGCCCAGAAGTGGGGTGCGAAACAAAGTCAACCTTTAATAATTCCTTGGTCAAAAGTACTGGATGTTGGCATTGATGTAGATGTGGATTTGGAAGCAGAAGCAACACCAGCATTAGCCTATGAAAAATGGTTGCGCGATCGCATTATAAAAAAAATTCCGGGGCAGAATAATGACAACTCATGAAATTCATTTAGAACTACTGCTAGGTAAACAAGTCTTAGATTCTACAGGCAAAGCTATTGGACGTATTGAAGAAATTTGCGCCGAACAACAAGGCGAAGAATGGGTGATTAAAGAATATCTGATTGGCTACGCCGCTATATTAGAAAGGTTATCAGCTTGGAATATTGGCATCGGAATATTAAATCTCTTAGGGGCGCAGAAAATCTACGATGGTTATACAGTGCCTTGGGATATGTTAGATTTGACAGACCCACAAAAGCCACGTCTGCATTGTAGTTTAGATGAATTAAAGTCAAAAAATACTAATTCGTAATTCGTAATCACACTCGTTTCGAGCGTTGGTAGGAGCGTTATTATAAACTACGAATTATTTTGACTCCTAAGTTTTTGGTTTAATATAAGCGATCGCTTGTTTCCAAACAGTAGTTTGCTCGCTGTTTTCGTCTACAATGCATACACAATGTGGGTCTTGCCATAAGACTTTTCCTGTGATTACATCGCCAGTCAGCAACTTAAACTCTGCTGGGTTTGTTTGTTTAATCAGGGTTTGAACTTGTTTAATACTAGGCAAAGTGGTGTCAAATTGAGTAATCATAGTCATTAGTTATTAGTCATTGGTTATTAGCCATTGGGCATCATTCACGAATGACCAATGACAAAACACAAATATAATTTATTGATTTTGGAATGGCAATCAAATTTACTAAGTATCATGGTCTAGGCAACGACTTTATTTTAATTGACAATCGCTCGTCGTCTTTGCCTGTAGTGACTCCAGACCAAGCCATCAAGTTGTGCGATCGCCATTTTGGTATTGGTGCTGATGGTGTCATTTTTGCCTTACCTGGAGAAAACAGCACTGATTACACGATGCGGATTTTCAATTCTGATGGTTCTGAACCGGAAATGTGTGGTAATGGTATTCGCTGCTTAGCTGCATTTTTGGCAGATTTAGAAGGTGAATCGCGCAATCAAGACTTATATCGCATTCATACCCTAGCTGGTGTGATTACACCCCAAATCTTACCTAATGGTCAAGTGAAGGTGGATATGGGTTTACCCAGGTTACTCGCTGTTGAAATTCCCACCACCCTTACACCTGCTCAAGAAAAAGTGATTAATCAGCCTTTAGAAGTGGCGGGACAAACTTGGGAAGTCACCTGTGTAAGCATGGGAAATCCTCATTGCATAACCTTTGTGGAAGATGTAGCAGCAATTGAGCTAGAAACTATAGGCCCCAAATTCGAGCATGACTCGGCTTTTCCCCAACGCACAAATACCGAATTTATTCAAGTAGTGCGCCGCGATTATCTAAAAATGCGCGTCTGGGAACGCGGTGCTGGAATTACCTTGGCTTGTGGTACTGGTGCTTGTGCTTCCTTAGTGGCTGGTGTGTTAACTGGAAAATGCGATCGCACTGCCAGTGTAGAATTACCAGGTGGGCCGTTACAAATTGAATGGTCAGACGACCAACGAGTTTACATGACAGGCCCAGCTCAACGGGTATTCACAGGCGAACTGTAACCGACTTACTTTTGGCATTACTCAGGTAGTAGTGCCATAGAAGTCTGGCAGCGATCGCTCGCCACGGTTGCCAGTGCTGTGTCATAATTTCTAGTTGTGCTGGTGTTGGACGTGTCGTCAATTTTTTGAGCTTTTGTAAAGCGATCGCCAATGCTAAATCACCTTTGGGAAAGACATCAGGACGTTGTAGCGCCATGAGCAAATAAATATCAACTGTCCAGTCTCCAATGCCTTTAAGACGCTTTAACTCGGTTCTAATCGCAGTTTCGTCCATTTTGGAGAGCTGATTTAGGTCAAGCTGACCAGTGGCGATCGCATTCGCTAACCCCCGACAGTATAGAATCTTTTGCCGACTGAATCCAATTGCTTTTAATTGAGCATCATCCAATGTCAGAAAATTCTCTGGTGTCAGCGTTACAACAATTTCACAAAGACGTGTGAATATAGCCTTGGCAGCTGCTAAGGAAACTTGTTGTTCCAGAATAATGCACAGAAGCGTTGCAAAACCCGGTTCTCTTGACCATATCGGTGGAGGCCCCAGTGTTGCTAAAATCTGAGCCAAATCGCAGTCAAGATTGGCAAGCACCATTAAACCACGGGTAAGACTTTCTTGGGTCAGCGATTCTAATTCAGGTATCTGAGTCATGTTTACTAAATTTCGATTCTTGGATGAGCAGTTTTTGTTTGCGCTCAATTCCCCAGCGATAACCCCCAAGAGTGGCATCATTCCGCAATACGCGGTGACATGGTACAATTAGCGCGATTGGATTAGCTCCACAAGCATTTCCCACAGCACGGACTGCCTGGGGTTTGCCAATCTCACGAGCAATATCAGTGTAGGTGCGCGTTTTCCCGTAGGGAATTTTCTGTAATGCTTGCCATACCTGTTTCTGAAATGCTGTACCCCGTACATCAACTGGTAAATCGAGATCCGCTTTACCTCCTGTGAGCGAGTCGAGGATTGCCTGTATCCAATCTTTGTGTGTGCGGTCATCACGGACGATGTGCGCTTGGTGAAATTCCTCGCTCAAGATTTGTTCCAATTTGTCTGCTTCATCACCTAATTTTACGGCGCAGATACCCTTTTGTGTCGTTGCCACCAGCAAATATCCTAGCGAACATGGAGCGATCGCATAAATAATAAACATTGTCTTTCCCGCTTGCTGGTAAGTTTTTGGTGTCATACCCAGTTGCTTGGGTGCTTTCTCATACAGTCGGCTACTTGAACCATAACCAGTGTCATAAATTGCATCGGTAATTTCCTCTCCTAACTGGAGACGCTGCTTCAAACGTTGGCTACGCAGCGCATCTGCATATTGAAAGGGAGATACGCCAATTATTTGCTTAAATATTTTTTGTAGATAACTGGGACTCATTCCCACCTCAGAGCATAATTCCCAAAGAGTGGGGATGCGATCGCTTTGGGCTTCAATGTATCGACATGCGGCTAAAACTTTTGCCTTAGCCGGATTTTCAACTGTTTGTGATTGTGGTTGACATCGTTTACAAGGTCGAAAACCTGCAATTTCAGCTTCTTGTACCGACTCAAAGAAACAAACTCGATCGCGATTTGGTCTACGGCTAGGGCAAATCGGTCGGCAATAAATGCCTGTAGAGTGAACGCCATAGAAAAGCTTACCATCAAAACTAGAGTCTCGATTGAGAACAGCTTGCCAGAGAATTTCCTCTAAGACTGGTGGCTGTTGTAATTGCATTGATGCCTCCTTGGATTTATATTTAAGCATCTGCGAAAATGGCTAAAGTCAAGCTACACACTAGATTAAGTGTATTGACAAAGTAGTTTCTATCCGATAGTTGCCATCAAAGTTGCTTAATTTTTCTGTATTCATGCTCAGCGATCGCTTGTTTCTCAACTTCACTTACATCAGATTGCTGCCGATATTTTCTCGTAAAACTCCAGTTTTCAAGATGGATCGGGTTTAATCTAAGTTAACTAATCAATTATCTGCCAGTCGCTATTTCAAATCCCAGTTGATTCAATGATTTCCGAGCGCAGATACTATCCACTTAAGGACTTAAATTTTACTTTTTACGGAGTTTATCGCATTGACAAAAATCTTTGCGACAAATGAATCGGCTGTCAGGGTATAAAGCTGTACACCCCTACAAGATGTGAGTTTAGGTTTAATTAAATTGACCTACTTAATCACAGCCTTTAATACTATGACAATTCACGTGTAAAATATATATAGGACTCATATTTGATTTCTGAAAAAACTCCGTACACCTGTAACAGTTTTATTCCCTACTCCCCACTCCCTACTCCCTACTCCCTGCCCACGCAAATAATTTCATGAATCAAATCAGATTCCTATAGTAGTCCTAGATGATTTGTGAAATACTTTTATTGAGTCAGGCATTAGTCATTTGTCGTTTGTCCTTTGTAATTCCAAATGACCAAGAACGACTAGAATGAGAATTTTCACTTTCTCATTTAAGATTGCTATAGAATTAATTGTTATTCATTAAATACTAGCTTAATTATGAATCTACTGGAAATTCAAGCCGAGTACGAAAAATTTCCGGAAAAATTTGAGAGCATAATCATTAGCACTGTTAGCGCACTGGGAATACCCAACGCTAGTTATGCTCCGTTTGTAATGGATGATTCCAAGAATATTTACATTTATGTCAGTGGTCTTTCGACTCATACCAAAAATCTCTATGCCAATCCTCATGTTAGTATTTTATTTATTGAGGATGAAGCCAATAGTAAGCAAATTTTTGCTCGTAGCCGTTTGAGTTTTGATTGTACGGCAAGTTTGATAGAGCGTGAAACTGACAAGTGGAATCAAATTGTTGAGCAATTTCAAGATCGATTTGGTCAAATGATAGAGATTTTACGCGGCTTGTCCGATTTTCGGATTTTCCAGCTAACTCCCAATGAAGGTCGTTTTGTAGTTGGTTTTGGTGCAGCTTATCAAATTAGCGGTGATAATCTCTATCAACTTGTTCAGATTACAGGAGATAGCGACCAAAAACAACAATAAAGGATAAATGCTAAGAATTCAACACTCACAATAGTTAAATAATCATCAGAACATCTGGTGAATCAATATACTGGTCAGAGTAGAGAAATCCTATTTGATTTGTGAACAAAATTTCGTACACTTTAAAGCTTCTATAACTCTTTTGTAAGAGTGCCTACCTATCGCGCTTCGCGCATCACCCAGATAAGTTCATGAATCAAATCGGATTGCTAAAGATTATAACTTCTGATTATTAGGTACTGAATTCTGACTGATGAATTACCAACGAACAACATCGTATTAAACTCATTTTTTTAATTCTATGCTTAAATTTCAACCTCCTGGCTTTGGACATAAAGTCATCCATACATCCTTGGGGGCAATGATTTACTATACTCAAACGAATGTACCTTGGACGATCGCCCTTCGTCCAGAGTTTACTAGAGAAGGCGTTGGCAAAGATATTGCTAACACTCAAGATTTACCACCACTTCTATTTCTGCATAACTTTGGTGGTGGAGCATCTGCTTATGAATGGTCTAAAGTTTATCCAGCTTTTGCTTCTACTTACCAGATTTTAGCCCCCGATTTAATCGGTTGGGGAGAATCGGCTCATCCAGTCAGAGATTATCAAATTAAAGATTATTTGGGCACAATCGCCGAATTTATTATCCAAACCTGTCACCAGCCGGTGACGGTAGTAGCCTCGTCTTTAACAGCGGCTTTTGCTATTCGCCTAGCTATTACTCAACCGAATTTATTCCAAAGATTATTTTTAGTATGTCCCTCTGGATTTGATGATTTTGGACAGGGTATTGGACGCAGACTTCCCTTGGCGGCAATTAATACGCCTTTATTAGACGATTTTATTTATATTCTTGGTGCTAAAAATGAAATTGCAGTCCGAAACTTTTTACAAAGTTTTCTTTTTGCCAAATCACAACGAGTGTCTCAAGAGATGGTAGAAGCTTATTTAACTTCTGCACAACAACCTAATGCCAAGTTTGCTGCCTTAGCATTTTTACAAGGTGGCCTTTACTTTGACTTGAGTTTATATATTCAACAACTCACAATTCCCACAGTGGTGTTTTGGGGAGAAAAAGCACAATTTACTAACATCAAATTAGGGCGACGATTGGTAAATTTAAATCCTAGTGTGATTCAAAAGTTTTATCCAATCTCAGATGCCGGCATCTTACCTCATTTGGAAGTACCAGAAATTATCATCGGTTTATTACAGCGATATCTTGGGTAAGTGCGATTAGGGATTAGTGGCAATAAGGAGATGGCAAAGATGGGAACAAGTAGCTAATGATATCATGTCCGGTTGAAGACTTATCATTTAGAAGGCAGGGGAGCAGTTCTTGCTGAGGGAAAGAGGATTTTGGGATTTTTGCACAAATGCGGTAATTATAAGTGATTATCCGGACATGATATAACTAATGACCAATGACTAATTCGAGAGTAACTGTGCATGTAATGCTTTATTGATGCGATCGCCAGAAACTTGTAAGTGAGCTAAGGTGTAAATATCGATGTTTTCACTTAGTTGTTTGAGTCTGACATCTATGGCTTTTTGCAATTGGTGCAATTTATACCAAGCCAGTGTCCGACCGTCTTCAGGCGCATCAGTAGTATGCAACATCATTGCTAGCAAAATATTCAGATATTCTCGTTGCAATGAACGGCGAATGCTAGAAATTGGTTTGAATTCTCTTGGGTTTAAAACTTCTGTCCAGATGCTTGTTTGTAAGGTATCAAATAATTCCGGAATGGTGAGTGCTTGTCCAGGCTGGGTTTTTAATTCTATATCTTGTAACCGATTTAACCGTTCGCCATCTAAGAGCGATCGCAATATCGCCCTTTGAAAATTTAAAATGCGATCGTGAATCGGATAATCAAGCCGATAATTAGGTACAAAACTACCCCAATGTTGCCAACGCGATGGTGCTAACTGATTCAACAATTGTGCTGAGAAATTAAAAGCATTATCAGCAAACACATATTCTTGTAATTTAGTCAATGCTTGACGTTGTTTGAATAATGAAACTGGTACAAATGCCCAGGAACTATCATCACCAGCATGAAGACGCCGAAACGATTGTCCAGCAATGTATTGAGAGAGCAATTTAGCATTACTAAAATAATATAGAAGTACTCTATCGAATAAGACGCGCAAATTACTGTAACTTTCTCCTGGTGATAAATAACCCTTTTCCAGACGTTGCCACATAACGCGGGCATTATCCATTTGCCACTGGGAATAAACTAAAACATCATTACTCATATCCCAAACATTTGCTAGGGGATTGATGTCTGAGATATCTTCATCTGTTGCGTAAGATAATTCTGGTTGAGGTGAAGCCAAAGCAATCTTTTCCAAAAAACTTTTTTCCGTTTCTGGAATCATTGGCTCAATTTTTGGGGATGGATTTATTTTATAACCATACTCAATTGCCCATTCATCGTAAGGGCCAATAATTTTTGGAAAATAGTCACCTTGAGCTACTCCCTGTGGTGCTACGTTCGCGGGTAGATAGTCCATCACCGAACCCACCAAACCTTTAGTGTGAGTAATTTCAGTGTTATTTAACTCTTCAGGTGCTAACATCGCACTACCGTGAAAGTTGTGGCGCAAACCGAGAGTATGCCCGACTTCATGAGCAATCAGAGAACGCAAATATTGATGCACATATTCTTGTATTGCTTCACTACTGGGTGTAGCGTTTCGTAAAATTGACAATGCCAGCGCTCCTATATTTGCCTGATTTACAAATCCTTTACCATAGCAAATATCAGCATTTCTTGTAGAAGTCAAAGCTAGAGAGTTAGCAGTCTGGGGTAAGTTTTTATCAGTGCATTCGGAGGCTAAAGTAATGTTTCTATTCTGAAATTGCTTGTTATTTGATTCCACATAGGTGCGGTATATTTGCCGAATTGAGCGCACCATACTGGCATCAACCATAATATCTGCATCTAATATTTCTCCTGTGAGTGGGTTAACGCGGGTCGGACCTTTGGCAAAACCTGCATCCAGAGAATTGAACCAGCGAATAGTGTTGTAGCGTACATCCGCTGGTTGCCAATCAGTATTATCAGGCATTTGCTGTACTTCAATGGCATTTTGGAATCCAGCTTTTTCAAATGCTTTGTTCCACATCAACACGCCTTCACGAATTGCATTCCGATACTCTAGTGGCACAGCATTTTCAATCCAAAATACAATTGGTTTTTTAGGTGGAGATAAAGCCGCGTTAGGGTTGGATGGTTCTAAATGCCAGCGATTGATGTAACGTACAAATTCTTCTTCGGAGTTATTGTTAGAGAAATCTTGGAAGGCAGTGATAAAATATCCTACCCGGTCGTCGGCAAGTCTGGGAATATAACCGTTGTTTTCTCTTAGCTGGGAAAAACTGTAGTGTACCTTGAGACTGAGTGCCCTGCTATCAGGTACGGTAACTAAATTTGCTCCTTCTGATGATGAAAAACCGTAAATCGAATCAATCTCTACGTTTTCCGGGAAGCTGTTGACATCACCAAAATAAGACTTGCTTGGTTCCAACTGATAATCAGCTTGCAAAGAGTCTTTTAATAAAGGAGTTAGTCCTGGAAAATCTTGCATTAACAGGTCATCCAGGTCGAGCAAAATATTTTTACTAAATGGATGAATACTATGAATTTCCAACGAATAAATAACTGAGTCGCTGAATGAACGAGCAAGCGATCGCTGTTCTGTGATACTTTCTGTACGGAATTTCACATTCCGAATCACAAAATGCAATTTATTGTTTATTCGTCGGAAATAAAATAGAAAATCAGCAAGAGGTAATCCACTATAAATCCCACTTTCACCAATGCCCGATTCTAATGTAATTGTAGCTAAATAATTCTTATTTAACTGCTCTGGTTGAATTTCTAAGTAGATCTTGCTTGAATCATCATTGCAATAAAGTGTGAAAAGTCCCTCTAATTTACCTGACTTTTTGACTACTTCACTGAACCGACGAAAACCTACTTTTTTACTGTTGGTAAAATTATTGTCAGCACTTGCTAAGTTTTCAATTACTGGGAGTGCATTTAATGACTGCACATCAATATTTGAAAGTTGGTTAGCTGCTGCGTAATCTGTCACTAGTAACAAGTTGTACAATAATAATATAAATATTGTTAATTTCGCTACCCAGTATTTCATCCTTTAGCTTTCCACCTCAAGCAGTTATCATGTTGAGAAGAAAAATTTTGGCTA
This sequence comes from Nostoc sp. S4, assembly GCA_029379225.1. GTDB lineage: Bacteria > Cyanobacteriota > Cyanobacteriia > Cyanobacteriales > Nostocaceae > Nostoc. The sequence continues at coordinate 53,357 of JAQYWR010000038.1, forward strand.
AGTGTCGATAGCCTAAAAATAGTCCTATTTTTGATTGGTATTAGTAAATTTTTAGAAATTATGCATTTTCCACAAGAAATTATTTATACATAAAGTTTCTATGTCTTCAGATAGATAACTTGTATATCTAAAGACATATATTTTTCGAGACTATATCTTGTATTAAAAAGCAAATGTAGCAATAAAATTGTATTAAGTGCTACATTTGGTTTAGTAAGAAATCTCAAGCACAAATTATAAAAATGTGGTGTAGCTCTTCAAATCAGCCTATTTCCAAAGTATTGTTCCTAATTTCACTCATTTACACGCGATAACAATTCTTGTGCCTTGTCATCAGACTTTCTTCTGTGGTAGATTCTGGTCATAGCAAGCTTGAAGAGTATTTGCTAAAAATGGAGACAGAAGTTAGAGCTAAGGAAAAGTTCAAGATTTCTTGATTTGGAGAATTATAAATTATTGTTCTTCCCTCAAGCAGATAGTGCTACTTAATCATTTGTAAATGATAATATCCTCAAATTATTTAATAAATCCGGGATCTCAGTCTTGTGATTTGAATAGAATCAAATAAGATTGCTATAGCTGCCTTTTTTAGTTCGCCAGCATCTTGCTTAATCAGAATAAGCTAATTTATTTGACAAATCCCCTATTACCCAGGATTGAAAAATCTTTAATTTTTTCTAACTGAGATATGTCTTTTGTTAGAAGGATAATTATTTATTTCTAGTTAATCTTTTATCTGTACTGAAAAAAGCAACCTATTTTCCATGACAAATTTGATTTCTAATATCTTTGGTCATATCAGTTCTCTGCTTAAAGGACTTGAGGTAAAACGTTTTTTAGCTGTTGCCTTAGTTGGTTTTCTAGTCCTGACTACGAATATGACTTCTGGGTACACTGACAAAAACTTAGGTGAAAGAGTTCGCGAACAGGTACAGCAAGATGATGCTCGCAGACCGAAAACAACAGGTGAGTGGAATAAAGAAGCTCGTGAAACAGAAGGCAACCCTGGAAAACGGCTTCAAAAAATTGGAGAAGAGTCAGCAGAAGCGTTTAAACAATTTGGCTCAGGCTACGTAGAGGGCGCTAAAAACACTGCTAGTGATGTAGGCGATAGTGCAGCAGAAGCTGGCAGAAATCTGACTAAATAAAGGATTTCCAGAAAATAAATTATCCTGTTGTGGGGTGGGCCGGAAAGCCCGCCCTGAATATGGGACGGGTGAGGACACCCATCCCGGAGAAGATATGGAATGTTTTTTATTTTCAAGTCCCTAAGTTTAACCTAAATGCTTGGCGATATTTCATAGGCAAGATGCGTCACTCCAAAGGGGTCAACAGTCATCAACTTGAAACGGGATAATTTATTTCTTGAAGTTCTCTTACCTGGGAACCGCTACTTGATTAATTACCGACGCAATTACCGCGTCGATTTGTAAGCCATCCAGCATCGCTTCTGGTTTCAAAATCAGTCGATGACGTAGCAACGGTGATGCAACAGCTTTGACATCATCTGGTGTGACAAAATCCCTTCCTGTTAACCACGCTAAGGCTTGAGATGTCTGTAACCACGCACCAGCGGCGCGAGGTGATGCACCTAAAGTTAAATCCGGATATTGACGCGATCTTCTCACCAACGCTAACAAGTAATCAACGATCGCTTCTGATACTTTAACTTCTTTGACTGCTTGTCGTGCTTCCAAAATGTCGGCTACTGTCGCTACTGGTTTCAAACGGCTAATATCCAAACGCCGTGCTGCAAATCCCGCCTGACGATTGAGTAACATTTGCTTTTCAGCAGCTTGCTCCGGGTAATCTACCACCAGCTTAAATAAAAACCTATCTAACTGTGCCTCTGGCAAAGGATAAGTTCCCTCAAATTCTAGAGGATTTTGAGTTGCAATCACCCAAAATAACTCCGGCAAGGGTAAACTTTCACCATCTAACGTTACCTGCATTTCTTCCATCGCTTCTAATAGCGCTGCTTGTGTCTTGGGAGGAGTACGATTAATTTCGTCTGCTAGCAGTACTTCGGTAAATATTGGGCCTTTTTTTAAAGTAAAATTGCGGCTATTTAAGTCAAAAATATTTGTACCAGTAATATCCGACGGTAAAACATCTGGTGTTAGTTGAATTCGGCGAAACTCCCCTTTAATTAACTGTGCTAGTACTTTTACTAACAAAGTTTTACCAGTCCCCGGTACTCCTTCTAAAATTATGTGTCCACCAGCTAGCAGCGCCACCAAAAGTTGTTGTATGAGCCTGGATTGTCCGACAATTACTTGATTTAGACCTTGACCAAGGCGAATTAAAATAGGATGGGTTTCGCTCATAATATTAGGGACTGACAATTAAAAAAATATTCCATCATTTTGAAGGCAGGGGAGCTCTTAGCAGGGGCCAGGGGGAAAGAAAGTTGTTTTGATAGGCGTGAAATGGGATAATTTATTTTCTGGAAATCCCTTAATTTATCATTTGTCATTGGTTACGAATTACGAACTTGTACTGAGCGTTTGCGTAGCGTCTCTTGGAGAAGCCGAAGTATTACGAATTAATCTAATGGTTCGCCATTTTTCCAACCAGCTTAACAGCTCTGGTTCACTCATGGGCTGTTTGCGTGATTGTAACTTTAAAACGGCATCTAGTTCTGCGGCACTTGCACCTGTTTTTTCTACCCAGAAATTGAGCAAAGCTTGATGTTCTAGAGGTATTTGTCCTAATCCCAAGGCTTTTTGCAGTTGCAATTGTTCTTGTTTTCCCACCATCTGAGTTACAAAGTCAGTAGTATCAGCTTTCTGCAACACTAAGGCTAAGGCTTGGATGTATGCCTTGCTGTTATCTGCAACTGGTGTATCTAAAGTTACTGGTTTACCAAAACGGCGATTCTGCGCCCAAATCAGCACCAATAGTAAGATACATGCTTGGATAAACATTGGAAATAAAGGAGTTTTAGCAAAAAAACTAGATAAATCTCCTTCGCTTTCTTTCTGCCTAACATCGGCATCTTTATAGCCGTGGATGTATTCATCCACAAGTATTGTGTTACCGTTTTTGTTGACTATATCGGTTAAATACCTAAAATTACTTAAATTATCTTGATAGGCGTTGGCGGCTAAATAAGGAGTGGTAGAAAAAATTACGTTGCCTTGCTTGTATTTTTCTTGCCAGACAATAGCACCGAAGCGATCGCCTAAATCAATTTGCTTTTGGTTAACTTTTTTATTTCGTCTGCGCGTATCAATTTTAACATTGCCTTGGGGGGATTTTTGCACGGTGCTAAAGTCTGCTTCTGTAACTCGCGCCCCGATACCTAAGATTACCAAAGTATTTCCTTTTTCTACCCATTCACGTTCTTGACTATCAAGGGTTGTATCTCTGGGATAGCTGCTAATCACAAGCAAGGTAACTGGACTATTCTCTGACTTAATTTCACTAAAAGGCTTTTGCCAGCGTTTGATAGAAATTCCTTGCTCTTGGATGAAAGCATACCAAGCACCATAGCCATTGGGGGCACGGTTATAAGTAGAGCCAGCCTCAAGTTTGGTATTATTAGGAGCTGCGATTAAAGTCAGTAAAACGATCGCTGCAAGTGCGATCGCTCCCATCCAAGCAAGGCGATTTGAACGTTTCATTTTCCAGTTTTACAATCGTCAATTCATTTTATAATCTATACTCAGTATTTTAAGTACTAATATTTACTTATTGTTCGGTAAAGTCAATCAGATAATTAACTTTAATTACAGTAGATTGCAACTAAGTGAGGTACAAAATCCAGGACTGATTTATCACAGAAAAAGAGTTTCTACCTCCTGCCCCCAGCAAGAACTGCCTTAAAACTCGTAACTTTGTACTTCATGCAAATAGAAAAGTGCTGTAAATTCTGCATTCAAACACTTATGGTAATAACTGTAGTAGTTTCTCAAATTATGCAGATTACAATCTTAACGGTTCGCGTAGCGGCTTCAATCTTAGATCGTAGTAAAAGGGACTGTGAATTAGAAATTAGAGGTAAAAGTTGAGTTTCTGACTTGTAAACTCACTTTTGCAACTCAAAAATTTAGTTTTTCTCGAAAATTTACGCAATTTTAGCTGGATTTATCTTACTAAGCAGATACCAATCTTCTCAAAGTTGTATTTGTATGACTTGACATCCTAAAAAGTCGCTACTGACGTAAAAAACCCCACCCTTGAGAGAGGGTAGGGTTAGTTATATTACTAAGGCTATTTAACTTGATATCATATCACGTAAATTAGATAAGCGATCGCTTGGATACAATAATCAAACCGACAAAATCAAGTTGAAATCAAGTTTGTAAGGATTTCAACTTGTTTGGTAATTTTGAAATTTGTTTCGGCTACATAATGGATTCAAAGACAACATTTAGCCAAAATTCATCAATTCCGACTCCCGTACTCTGTTTAAATACCAACTAAGTTAGAGTCGATATGTAAAACTGCGATCGCCATCGCAAGTTAACGATAATATTTTCAACTCAATAGATGAGCGCACTTATACTAATAAAATCTCCTGCTTATTCTTGATTGGATTACCGCCAAATACGGTTAATATCCTATCATGGCGATATTTAATCAGGATCGCTAATTAAGACAACGAGGGCACCTGGTATCATTACACTTGTAAAGTTAATATCTGCCATGAAAAATAGTATATTATGTAACAATAAAATTAGCTGATAATAAAATTTGATAAAGATTAACATCCGTTTCAACTAAGCAAGCATGACCGCTATTAGGTAGAGTTATTATTTGAGAATTAGGGAAAATATTACTTAAACGTTGTGCCTCTGCTTGTGAAGGTAAGAGTCGGTCATTTTTACTTGCAATCAGTAAGACAGGTTGAGTAATTTTAGATAACTTTTTTTCATCAATATCAAATTCTCTCATTAAAGATAGACGCTGATTAGCAGTATTTTTTGGTGCAGAAGTGGTGGATTTTAAAAGTGCTTGGCTAGCAGCAGGTGAAATTCGATTTAAATTGGCTAGAAAAGGTAAAGATATTAATGAAGAAATTTTATAAAAGAAATTAGGTGTGTAAGGAAACAACAGCGAACCCAAATTTAGCCAAGGTACTCTATGAAATGAAGAAGCAGAATTGATTATAATAATATTTGTAAATAGTTGAGGAAATTTCTCTAAAACTTTTAGAGCCAAGCAACCACCGAATGATTCTGCACAGAGATAGACAGGGGATGTCTGACTACAATCCACTTCTTTACCAGACGCTACGCGTAGCTTGCTTCCCCGTAGGGGTACGTGTCTGTGCGGTACTTTTTCTAGTTCTATCTCGGTTAAATTTACCACTTGTTCTGTAATTTTATCCCAACTTGTTAGCTCGTCAGGTGGAATCACAAAACAACGTACATCAAAAGCAGCTTTTAAACTTGCTGTTTGCATATACATTAGTTCTTTTCCAGTCTCATCCATCCCTGGTAGAAATACAAAAAGTGGATAACTAGGATTAGATGGCTGGGTAGTTAAAAAATAAGGATGACTGCGAATTTTAGATGACATAACTAGGACTAACGTTGATAACCAAGATGATAATTTATATCGGTTATCAAAGAATTGAACTAACCTATATGACTACGGCTATAACTCCAGTAGAAAATAGAGTTGTTGGACTATATGACATACGTATTTAGAAATTTAGAAACTATAGTATTGATATTGCTATAGTTTCTTATCGTCCTCTAGAAAGATATAAATGCTAGTCGTTTTGAGTAGGTCTTAGCTAAATCGACAAGATTGCTCACTAGTCGGAGTTTCGTCGAGTTGCACCATTATCAAAACAGCTGGCTCATCGCCTACCGTTCCAGATAAGTGACCCTTATGACCTTGTGCGTCGGGTTTCGTACCTTGGTCTTCTCCAAAGGAAATTTCGCCAGGTCCCATTTCTACTCGTTGGCCGTCCATAGTCTCCACAAACCAACGTCCCGACAGAGGGATGATCCATTGGGGTTTCGGGTTCTCATGCCAGTTTCCAACCCATCCCACAGGTAGCACAGTAAAGCTGATTGTCGCACCAGACTGCTTCAAATTAGAAAGCCACTGGGGCGAGGTATCTGGGGCTATGCCTTTTTGAATGAAGTCCTGAATTTGGCAACGGGACTGGTGGCTTACACCGTCTTGGTCTATCCAGACGTGCCAATAATCAATTGTTGGCTTGGGCGATTGGTTATTCTGCATAAAGATAGCTCCTTTTAATTGCGCGCTTGTATTACAATAATCTTCAATTAATAGGTTTGTACTAAACAGTTTCAAGATTGGGCTAACTTAGCCGCTTGATTGAGGGTGATTTTAGGAGGCAAAAGTGGCTCGTAGGGGTCAACGATCGCCTCGATAATTACTGGCGGTGTAGTTAGTGCTTGGTCAAGAATATCACCACAAGTTGCGGGGGCATCAATGGTAAAGCGGCGTTGCACCGCAAGGACGAGCATAGGCAGCATAATCCATCGGTTGCAGTTCGCCAGCATATTTGGGATTGCCCAAGAATACCATCTGTTCCGACTTAATCTGACCCAAGGAGTTGGGTTTGATGGTCTACTCAACTGTAACTGTGTAATTACGCCCTTCCCATTTACTGCTTTCAATCCAGAAAAAGGTAAAGGTGATTGGCTGTTGCTGATTATCATAAATAGAAATATCTACAAAATTTACTCCTAATTTTGTGGAAGTAGAAAGCGTATCTTTTACAGTTTGCCAATTATCTTGTGACCAGTGCAACTCAAAAGATGCTAAAGCATTAATTCGCAGTGTATAACCTCTTTGAACTTTGTCTATTTGACGATTAAATTTCCAAATTTCTAATAATTTACATTGGTTTCTTTCGCCTAAATATCGATTCGCCACCTCTGGAATTAAATCAAATACCTGACCGTCATGAGTTGACCGTAGCAGCTTGATATACTCTGCGTGTGCCCACATCAACGGCATTGCTGAACCTGTTGGTCTTCCTAAATACATATGGATATCAGGTTTATCTTCTTCATCCCAAATCTGTTCTGGTAACAAACAAGTGTCTGAAGCAAATCCCTCCATCGCTTTAATATATGTTTTGATATCGCCACCAGCAGCTAATTCATAATGTCCTCGTTCTGCTGCTAAAAGAGGCCAAGCACGTCCTTTGCCCCAACCAGTATAAGGAGTTCCGTCTTCTTGCTGACCGTAGCCGTCGTGGTTGTAACGATGCCAACAAGGCCCAACAGGTGTATCTACTTTCAAGATTGCATCGATTACTTTCACAGAATCAACGATAATCGGGTCATCAGGTTTACGAATTCCGTAACGCACCAATTGCAAAAACCCGCCATCAACAATTTCCTTTGCCGGAAATTCTGCTGATTCATCAGGTGAATGATTTTTGATAAAAATAGTTCCTTGGTTAGGATTTTCGTTGGGTTGAGGATTATCAATATCTGAAGGAGTAATCCGAATATAATGGCGTTTGATGCCAGGAACTAAAGTACCTTCAGTAGTAACTGTCCAAGCTTCAAGGTGAGATTCTAAAAAATCGGCGTATTCTTCAATAAATTGTGCTGTTACTTCATCTCCATATTCACGAGCAAATTCAGCAGCACAAATCAGGGCGGCAATATTAGATGCCAGTGTTGATGGTGAATAACCACTGTTTTCTTCCCATCGTTCTTGTTGCGTAGCAGGGCCGTATCGGATCAGATAACCCGTTGCCCGCAGAACCATTGGATAGACATCGAAGTTTGAGCAAGCTTTTTCCTGATGCAATAGCCGCGCTAGGAGAATCGGAAACGCTACCTCATCAAGCTGGATACCTTTCCAGTAAGGTTCGCCATCAACCCAAAAATTTTGGGCAAAACCCCCGTCTTCCTGTTGACTGGTGGCTAGATAAATAAGCGATCGCACTGCTGTATCTGTTTTACCAGCAGCTACTAACGCTGCAACACTGCTGACCATATCCCGCGTCCAGACAAGGTGATATCCGCCTTGGTCTTGGTCGTTCTTGGCTTCACCCCAAGGGATAGCCATAGATGCAATTAAAGCACCTGGATAAGCTTTGTCTTCATGAGCTAAAAGCAGACTAATACTATTGTGATACAACTTCCCTCGATCGTAAGAAATATCTTCTAATGAGTGGACGCTGTTACGCGATCGCTTCCACTGTTCAAGATAGTCTTGCTTCTGCTTTTGAAAAGGCACGTTGAGCGACTGAAGCAATGTAGAAATTGCATTGTGCAGGTTTGTACCAAATGCCAGCCCTAAAGTAAACTCTTTACTCTCATCTAGATTTAGTTCTCCAGTCAAAGCCAGATTGCCATCCAAAGCACTGTCAAACTCCCAATCCATTTGGAAATTGTCTGCTAAATCTGTCCAACCATCACTTTCACCGACGTAGCCACAGGAAAGACGTTTAAAGGGAATTGTTGCACCTAAGGCCAGCCACGTTCCTTTTTTCTCAGCCGTGAGAATATGATATCCGCCAACTTCTACAGCGTAACCATTATTACCTCTACCTCCAACTTCTAAATGCGGCGCACACAAAGCGTATAACTGGAGTTGGGAAATAAACTCACGCTCTCCTGTTAATTTTGTGTATTGTAAAATACAGGATAAATGTGGGTCAGCAATTACTTCCTTAATCACGGCATAACGCCCTTGTGGATCGGAATTAGTAATGCGGTATCCTAAACCATCAGTCCACATAAATTCCATTTTTGATTCGAGATCGCGTTGTTCTTCATGGAAAAAGCTTTTCCCATCAGAAACTAGATACTGTAAATCCCGAATTTGGGGTCGGTCTACTGTAGGATAGTAGACTTCGGTAACGATACCGTTCCAAATAGTAAACCAAACGCGACTGGAGGTAGAGTAAGCTGTTCCGACTCCATCTTTACTAGCATGAGTCCATCGAGGATCGATACCCGGTGAGCCAAAAGCCTGTCCTTGACTAAGAATTTTTACCATGATTTATGGTTTTGGAAATACTGTAGATGATTAATAATTAGCGTTGCTGAGTGAAAGTATGAATTTGCCTCACGCACAGACCCAAAGAAAGAGCCTAAAATTAAAACTTTTAGTGAGAATTACACAACAGAAATTATTCTTCTGCCTCCTGCCTCAAAACCTATGACTTTGTGCTTCATGCAAACGAAAACTGCTATAAAATTCAACAATTAAACATTTTAAACTCTTATTCTTTATATCTCTGTTTTTACAAGTTATGATGCCTACAGCAAGCCGAGAAAGGCGCGTCTTTGGAGGAAACCTCCGCTTATACTTATCGCTGCGCCTCTTTGGGAGACAAAACAATATTTATAAAGGGGCGTTATTAATTTTGTCATCAACTTATCTAGTAACTTTGCGAAGATTTGCGAGTAGCAGCTAAAGATTTAGCTTCAATAAAAATTTGTTTGATTTCAGGATGTTTTTTACTAATTTTTGCTTCTAAACTCTCTACAGTTAATGCTATTTCTTCTCCTGTAAGATTTTTAGAGAATTGAATTTCTAAGTTGAGTAATACTTCTTGAGGAGCAAGTTGCATTGTTAGTATACGTATGACTTCTTGCACTCTTGGTTCTGTTTTTGCCAAATTACGGATATTAGCTATAGTTTGAGGATTAGCACTTTCGCCAACTAATAATCCTTTACTTTCCCTAGCTAGCAGTACTGCCACTACAGCTAAGATAATACCAATAATAATCGAGGCAATACCATCCAAATAAACATTATTAAATAAATGTCCTAAGAAGATTCCCAGGAAGGCAACGATTAAACCTAAAATTGCCGCAGTGTCTTCAAATAATACAGTGAAGACTGTCGGGTCTTTGCTGTTTTTGATTGCTTGCCAAAATTTTTGTTTACCTTTAGTTGGTAAAAATTCTCTTAAAGCTACAGTCCAAGAAAAGCCTTCAAGTATAATTGCTATACCCAATACAATATAATTCCACATTGGATCTTCTAAAGGACTGGGGTTAGTTAAATGAATAATGCCTTCATAAATTGACATTCCGCCACCAATAGCAAAAATCAGGATAGCAACGATTAAAGTCCAGAAGTAAAGTTCTTGTCCGTAACCAAAGGGATGGCTATCATCTGCTGGCTTTTGACTCATGCGAAGTCCTAGCAGCAGTAACAGTTGGTCGCCAGTATCTACAATTGAATGAATCCCTTCAGATATCATGGCAGAACTGCCAGTAATAGCGGCAGCGATGAATTTAGTAATTGCGATCGCTAAGTTAGACCCCATCGCCGCAAAGATTGTTTTTTTCGATGAATCAGTTGCCATGACGTAAGTATTAGCTCTGAAGATACTTATAATTTTATACCTAAATAGGTAACTTTCTCACAGATTTTCTGATTTTGGCGATCGCATAATGCATATTATGATGATGTTCGCTATGTTCTTGTTGACTGTCATTGTCCATCATTCGCAGCATATTAGGGCCACCAGTTTTGAAGAACCGCATAACTAATAAAACTGCTAAAGCCAAAAACAAAATATTCAATACTGTAGTGTAGTTAAATCTGATAGATGCCTCAACTACTTTGGCTTTGTGTTCTTGTGGTATTAACCCCAAAACCTGGAACAAAATTTCAACGATCAGTGCTGCACTTACCATTGCTGTGTAGAAAGCAATGAATAAAAATGTGCTAACTTTCAGTCCGTAATATTTGCGGTAAATGTCTAAAATTGGCAGTACAATCAAGTCAGCAAAAATGAATGCTACTACGCCTCCGAAGCTAATACCTCCATTCCACAGCACAGCTGCTAGAGGGACATTGCCTACAGAACAAACGAAAGAGAAGATTGCTACAATTGGGCCGACAATCGGCCCCCATAATTTTGACCATATCGGGTGATTGGTAACAAAGAATGCTTGCCAAAATTCATTAGGTATCCAAGCAGCCAAAGCACCTGCAATCACTAATCCTAGTGCAATATCTAACCATACCGAAACCCAGTCCATCACAAAGTAATGGCTAATCGCTGTAAACCCTTGCTGAGAAAAAATCCTTTGCCAGATGGAACCTTCTGTCATCGACATATTCATGTTGGCATGTCCTTCCATTTTGCCAGAGAGTCCGCGGTTTGCCTGTTGTTTAGCTGCTTGCACTAGCTTGGATTTCAGGAATACTTTAAATATAAACACCAATATTGCAATCATTAACAGTCCGCCGACAAACTCAGCTAGAGTAAATTGCCACCCCATTAATACTGCCAAGATAATGCCCAGTTCAATTACTAAATTAGTTGAGGCAAACTGAAATGCTATTGCGGCTGTAAAGTTTCCGCCTTTGCGAAAGATGGAACGCGCAAGGGCAACAGAAGCATAAGAACATGAGGATGAAGCCGCACCTAAACCACAAGCTACTGCGATCGACTTTGGTGATGCATCTGGGAGTAGCCGACTCATTTCCCCTTTAGAAATTACTGCTTGAACAATGCCTGATAGTGTAAAACCTAGAATTAGCGCCCAGAGAATTTCCCAGAACATGGAGAATGTCATGTTGAGTGCTAAAAAAATTCCATTTATCGGGTCGGTAAAAGGGTTAATACTATGCATTTTTATCAATCTCTATCTCGAGCGCAAGAGTTTTATACCAATTCTTAATTAAGTAGAAAATTGTAATTCGCCATCTTGATGAGTAATTTCCCATCGCGTTTGTTCTCCCTCCCTCCAAAAACGCAATGATACATTAGCGTCTCCCACGGATAAATTTATCAGTTCTAAATCTGGCAAGCACTCTAGGAGATTAGGCTTTAGCTTTAAGTTTCGCTGTGGTGCATTGGCTTCGAGTCCTAAAATGGTGCGAATGAGTAAGAGAATCGAGCCAGCAGCCCAAGCTTGAGGTATATTAGCATCTGGATAAGGTACGGGAAAGTTATTCTCTTGGCGTTCAATTCCCGCAAACAATTCTGGCATCCGCCCAGATTGAAAATAACTAGCAGCAGTAAAAATACCCTCGGCGATGCGGTTAGCTTCTTCGTGGTAGCCGTAACGTTTTAAGCCGGCGGCAATAATGGAGTTGTCGTGAGGCCATACACTACCCCGTTGATAACTAATCGGATTATAAGCTGGATTTTGGGCGCTAAGAGTCCGCACACCCCAACCACACCACATATCTGGTTGAAAAAGTCGCAGGGCCAGCTTTTTCGCTCGTTCTTGGGGTACGATACCAGACCATAATAGATGTCCAGGATTTGAGGTAATCGATTGAATTTGCTGCTTGTTGTTATCTAAGCCAAGACAGTAAAAGCCTTCTGATTCCATCCAGAATTGTTCATTGAATCGTTGATAAAGTGATTCTGCTTTTTGTCTTAGGTTTTGCGATCGCTCTTTTTCTCCCCACACATCATAAATTAGAGCTGCTTTGAGCCAAGCATCGTATACGTAGCCTTGTACCTCACATAAAGCTATTGGCGGATCGACTAACTTGCCATTCGGATAAACCATTGAGTCACCCGAATCTTTCCAGCCTTGATTGTCTAATCCTTTTGGCGAACGAGTTAAATATTCCACAAACCCGTCTCCATCAAAGTCGCCATATTTATCGATCCATGTCAGTGCTTTCTCTAATGGCGATCGACATTCATTCAGCATATCGATGTCGGCGTTCCAAGAATAAGTTTCAGCTAAAGTAACAATCCAGAGAATGGTAGTATCTACCGTTCCATAGTAAGGATAGTAAGGCAACTGTTTGATTTTAGTTAGCTCGTCTTCGCGCAATTCATGTAGCATTTTGCCTGGTTGGGCATCCCGCCAGTCATCTATCTCAGTTGCCTGTAGTTGAGCTAGTCTGATCAGCGTACCACGGGCAAAATCGCGATCGACTGCGATCGTTTGCAAGCTAGTAATTATAGAGTCTCGTCCAAAGACAGCCACAAACCAAGGAATACCAGCCGCAGGCATCCAAAATTGCTGTTCGTTGTCATTTACTTCAATCCGCAGCGCTCCCATATCAATAAGCGCCTGCTGATAAAATCCTTGAATCTCCGCATTAGACGATCGCAACTGTGTCGCATGAGTCAGAAATTCATCCCTAATCTTTCCAGCTTTTGTATTGTGAGACACACTACAGGTTGCTTGAGGTTTGAGGATATTTCCGTTGGCTTTGGCTGTAAAGTTGATACAGGTATGCCATGTTTCGCTAGGAGGTATTGCCACATCAAACATTAAACGACCGTTAGCATATCTTGTTGTTGAACTTGTACAGACAGTCTCAGTTATAATACCTCGTAAAAAAGAATCATTTCGGTACTCAGTAGAGAGTATTCCATCTTTCCATATGGTTGCTGTCTCTCCTCGTGTGAGAATGTTCTTTGCTTTCACCTCAAAGATATCTGCAAAATCCGAACGAATTGCTAGCATCAGTTGAAACTCAACTGGTTCTAAGTGATAGTTTGTGATATCGATATCTTCGTGCATCCCCCCTACAATGTCACGCCGGATGGTTACAAGCAAACTACCATAAGGTAAAATGCCCTTGACAGTAGTAAATTGCGGATTGGTAAATTGGTAAAGCGCACTATGATGCGTGATGTTACTAGAAGCTAGCAATATCAGTGGATAACGATTAAGAGAAATCTCGTAGTAAGAAATTAAGCGCGTATCACCAACGAAAAAGCCTTGAGCTTGATTGTCATCGATGGAACCATCACTAGCTGTAACTAAAAATGAAGAACCATCGTTAATCGTTATTAAACCAGAATTGACAATAACTTTTGTAGGCATAGAAGTTAGGAGTTAGGAGTTAAAAGGTAAAGGGACACCAAAGCGAAGGAGCAGAGGGGCAAAGAAGTAGGGGAGGGGAGCAGAGGAAGTAAATTCTTCCTTGTCTCCCTCATCCCCTAGTCCTCCGTCCCCAATCCCTAGTCCTTTTTTTACCCATTATCCGCAAACTCCGGATACAAGGTCATGCCACCGTCTACAAAAAGTGTTGTGCCATTGACATAATCAGAGTCATCAGAAGCCAGCCAGACTGCTGCTTTAGCAATATCGTCTACGTTACCCACACGTTTTGCGGGAATCAGTTGTAGTAACTTCGCCTCTGCTTCTGGTGTGTCCCAAGCTGATTTATTAATTGGAGTCTTGATAGCACCAGGGGCAATACTATTGACGCGAATTTTGTGGGGGGCAAGTTCTTGGGCAATACTTTGCATCATCATATTAATACCGCCTTTACTAGTGGCATAATTAACATGACCTGCCCAAGGAATTACTTGATGCACTGAACTCATGCAAATAATCTTACCTGCGGCACAAGAAATATCAGGCTTCACACCTCGGCGTAAGAATTCCTTAGCAGCTTCCCGCGCACATAAGAATTGTCCTGTCAGATTGATCCCAATGACCATGTTCCAATGGTCAATGGTCATATCGATAAATGCTGAGTCTTTTTGAACGCCGGAATTACTTACCAAAATATCAATAGTGCCAAATTCTTGGAGCGTTTTGCTGAACATCGCCTTTACTTGGTCTTCTTTGCTAACATCAGCTTGAATAGCAAATGCTTCTCCGTTAGCAGCTTTGATATCATCAACAATTTTTTGGGCTTCTTCGGCTTCAGAGTGATAGTTAACAGCCACAGCTGCACCGGAGGAAGCCAAATGGCGAGCTATAGCTTCACCAATACCAGAACTAGCACCCGTTACAAGTGCTTTTTGACCTTTGAGCAAATAAGGGGAGTAGCTCATAGTGTTTCCTTAAATGTAGAGCTTTATTGTTTGTGATACTGCCAATTAGTAGCAGAATTCACCAATGATGACTGATAAGTAATTTAATGGCCTCAATAGTGGAGCTGCTTATAAGACAAACTTCTAATTATTTGTGCTAAATATCACCTATTTGTACTTAATTTAGGAGAACAACTTTTTTGATTGTGGCATTACTTTAGAATTTTGTAGTGGCGATCGCTTCTAGCTGGTGAAGTAAAAAACATCTCTAACTAAAGAATTAGAAAAATTTAATTATTGAATGAAATCCTGAAAGCAGCAAGTTAATCGCAGTTTGTGGTAATCAGAAAATAGATATTGTAGCAACTTGCAACTTCATTTTTTAAGAGGCTGTTAAATATGTGTAGTCATAATGCACAAGTACAAAGAATTAGAGCTATTGGCTTAACGGTGACAAGCTGCGATCGCTCTTTGGATTTCTATAGACAAGCACTTCATTTTGAACTCGTTTCTGATATCACTGTTGCAGCAGCAGATTATAGCAATCTAAAAATTCGGATTGTGACTTTACGGCTAGGTAATGAACTTATCAAGTTGATGGAGTATCTCCACCTAAAGGGAAAACCCATCCCTAGTGATTCACAAAGTAATGACTTGTGGTTTCAACACATGGCGATTGTGGTCAGTGATATGGATAGTGCTTATACTCATCTGCGTTCCTTTAGCATTGAATCGATATCTGTTGCACCACAAACAATGCCACCTGATAATGAAGCATCGGCTGGTGTGCGCGCTTTCAAGTTTAAAGACCCTGACGGTCATGATTTAGAGTTGATTTGGTTTCCGCCTGACAAAGGACAAGATAAATGGCATCAGCACACGAATCGCTTATTTTTAGGAATCGATCATAGTGCGATCGCAATTTCCAACACCGAACAGAGTCTACACTTTTACCGCGACCTTCTGTTAATGCAAATTGATAGCCGCAGTCTTAACTGGCAATCAACCCAAACTCGTTTGGATAATTTACCAAAAGCCAAAGTCCAAATTACAGCACTGCGACCTGCTGAAGATGGTGTGGGAATTGAACTGTTAGACTACATTTTGCCTGGAAAGGGTCGTCCTATACCGAGTGACTGGAAAAGTTCTGATATTGGACATATCCAACTGGAATTAGTTGTAAATAATATTGAGCCGCTAATGGATAAGCTACGACACAACCAAGTGCAGTTTGTAGATAGCTCATTCTCTAACAGTCAAGGTTATTTAATAAAAGATCCTGACGGACATCCAATTTTGCTGATTGCTGAAGAAGATGAGGAGAATTTTCACAAATCAACAACAGAACCTCGTGCGACATAAATCGTAATAAATTTAGTCATATTTTCGTCACAATTTTGCAATAGCTCTGTCAATACCACGTGTAATGCTATAGCTCTGGATTCGGAAATAGTCTGATACTAAATCCACACACCAGAATCTACTGAGGAGAATCATCGATCGGGCGCAAGCTCTTATAAAGATGATTCTATCAAATCGAAATTGCAAAATCTCACCTAGTTGGAAGAAATAAAAAGATGAATTGGAAAGTACTTGCTTTGCTCCCGGCTTTAACTATAGCTACTGCTGTACCTGCTTACTCTTTAACCAATAACAAAAGCCAAAATCCGGCTACTGCTACCCGTGTCGCACAAAGTACTCAGCAAGGCAGCATGATGAAAAAACCTAATGCTATGCACAAGCCTAGTGCTATGCACAAGTCCAATACTATGGCAAAGCGTAGTAGTGGTACTGTACTTACAGTAGGCAGCACAGGAGAGGCAGTAAAAAATGTTCAGAATTCTTTGAAGCAACAAGGATTTTATACGGCAAGTGTGAATGGTGTCTTTGATAACAAAACTCGTGCAGCGGTGATGAAATTTCAGAAATCCAAAGGATTAAGAGCAGACGGAATAGCTGGACGGCGTACTTTAGCAGCTCTTAAATAAATAGAAATCAGAATACAGAATTAGTGAATTCAGGAGTGTTTTTGGCTTTGCTCCTGAGTTCTAAATTCTTCTTGCTCAAATAATTAAATAATTACTAATTAGTAATTCATAGTATACGAATCTGGTTTGATTCCTGAAATTTATCCTGAAAACTTGTGAAGTGGCTTCCAGGTAATTTACTCACAGTATTGTCAGTAAATAATCTATGTTTTACCGTCCAAAAATTAAAGCATCAAGTGAATAAGCACCAGGGCCTAAAACTGCGATCGCCAGAAGCATCACACAAAAGAGAAACGCTTTTTCCCAACTTGGCGGTTCGGCTTTTCCTAAAGGGCCTTTGTACTGATCTTCGGGAATTAAGTAAGGGTCTGTGGCCACAAAGGGCTTACCTTCAATTAGATGTAACCAGATCGCAAACAACATAGAAGCCAAAATCGGCAGAGTTGCTAAAAGCGTGAGAAATCCCAAGATCAGGAAAAATCCACCGCCCAACATTGTCCATGCAGAGATAAAGCAAAGAAACACGGGTGTTTTAAGAGACTCAGCCCATTGGCGAAGATGCACTGCTTTTGGATAGCCGTGGAGCAGGAACAACCCGCCAATACTGACTCTGAGCAATAAAAGCGCTAATCCCGGAAGTCCGCTAGGATAGACATGAGAGAGAGAACTTAATAAATACGGGCCTAGAAATGGATAATTAACTGAAGTTAATACAACTATTAACTTCGGTAGCACCCACACAGCGATCGCTACACCTAGCACAAATTGATAAATCATAACTGCACACCACGGGTATTAAGGTCGATAACATATAAGGATTTGCCTGCTGTAATAAACAGCCGATCGCGTTCCTTACCACCAAAAGTTAAATTAGCGCATGTTTCCGGTACAAGAATTTTTCCTAACTGAGTCCCATCGGGGGCGTATACTTGCACGCTGTCTTGAGAACTAGTAAAAACATTGCCATGTTCGTCAACCCGCAAGCCATCAGGTTGTCCTGGATCGATGATTGCGAACACGCGACCATTTTTCACATGGCGGGAGTCCACAATCTCGTACACACGAATATGATGAGGCCCGCCAGGAATATTAAATGCAGCTGTATCTGAAACATATAAAAGGCTTTCGTCTGGACTGAAAGCCAGCCCATTCGGACGCACCATGTCAGTGACTACAGGAGAAATTTCACCAGTTGTTGGATCGAAGCGGTAGACGTAACTTCCGGGTTGTTCTTGTTCGCCTCCATAACCTTGGTTTGGCTCGGTGAGACCATAAGGCGGATCGGTAAACCAAATTGTGCCGTCGCTTTTTACTACCAAATCATTGGGACTGTTAAGGCGTTTGCCTTGATAGCGATCGACTAAAATCTTCCATTCACCATCGTGTTCGCATCGGACGATCGCCCGCAAACCAGACGAACACGCAACCAGACGACCCTCCAAGTCGCGATAATTACCGCTTTGATAATCAGATGGATCTCGGAGGACGGTTACGTTGTCAGTAGGACTCCAGCGTAACAGGCGGTTATTGTGAGCGTCACTCCAGACAACGCTATCATCTTCGTGGAAGTAAACAGGCCCCTCGCTATGGACTGCACCGCTGGCAAGCTTTTGCAGTAAAGCACCTGGGCGTACTAAGGCATACATGCGATCGTCATAAATCTTAATGGCTTGGGCCATCAGAATCTCCTGTGATTCAACTTAGTTACTGGCGATCTATAGCAGGTTCAAGTTAATACTAAACTGGTATCAAAGGATATTTATATATTTAATAATAAAAGTACAATTTTTTAACTTTTATACTTATCAATAATTATTAAGATAATTAGGATAAAAACAATTATTATTGAATAAGCTTTGATTTACCTCAAACCCTAGACATATATTGTTCGAGTATTTTCTCCATCTAAAATTATTTTTAATTACTAAATAACTTAACTTTATTAAAATAATCAATTCTGTTATCAATAATTCTTTTCTTTAATCAAATACTTTTTCTAAGTCTGTATTTAAAAAGTACACTTTATCAAAAATTCTGCATAGTATTTTTTAAATCTATCCAAATTACATAATTTTTTACAAAAATCTGAAATTAAAAATAAACACTAGCCTCTTTTTTAGATATAAATAAAAGTTAAGCCATTAGGCAGAAGCTAAAATATTAAATTAGTAATAATATATTTGGCCTGGGTTTCGCAAATTTATCTGCTGCTAAAAATTTTTTAATTCTCAGTTACAAATCTCAGTTGAAACATATTGTTTTCAAAGTTTATCTATGTCCAAAGGCTGAATTTTTCATTTTAGATATATACCATTGATAAGTTGAAAAATTCAAACTCGATGAAATAAAGTAAAGCGTCTAAGCAAAAACTATCTGAATATTTTTCAATTAATTCGGCTTAGCAGAAATTGTTTGCACTATATAGAAACAAATAGCGTATGGATCTTGGTCTTAAAGATAAAGTCGCTGTAGTTACTGGAGCTGATTCTGGTATTGGGAAAGCGACAGCCCAACTGCTTGCTCGTGAGGGTGCAAAGGTTACTATTATTGATAAGACTTTAGAAACTCTTCAACAGACGGCCGAGGAGTTAAAAAAGTTTGGAGAAATATTTACGGTTCAGGCAAACCTCACCCAGCCTAAAGAAATTGAAGCTGCCAAAGAGCAAATACTAGAGCGCTTTGGAACAGTTCACATTCTTGTCAATGCAGCAGGAATTACAGGTGCTACGAAAGATTTTCTGGAGCTTAGCGACCAAGAATGGTATGAGACGATTGAGGTTGACTTGATGGGGACGGTACGCATCTGTCGCGCTTTTATTGGGGTGATGCGTAAAGCTGGTTGGGGGAGAGTCATCCTCATCAGTTCGGAAGATGCACTACAGCCTTATCCAGAAGAAGTACCTTACTGCGCTTGCAAAGCAGCAGTATTAAATCTTGCTAAAAATTTATCTAAAGCATATGCAAAGGATGGCGTGTTGGTAAATGCAGTTTCTCCTGCCTATATTGCCACCCCAATGACTGACACAATGATGCAAAAGCGCTCAAAAGAGCTGGGTGTCAGCTTTGATGAAGCAATTAACAGTTTCCTTGACGAACAGCGCCCTCACATCGAACTCAAACGACGTGGCAAACCAGAAGAAGTAGCGGCTGTGATTGCATTCCTTTGCTCTGAGCAATCAAGCTTTGTGGTTGGTTCTAACTATCGGGTAGATGGTGGTTCGGTTGCAAGTTTGTGAGTCAAGCGGGTGTAGAGGAAACTAAGCTGTTCCATATTTGACAGGGTATATATTTTCGTGTTGACAGTTGAGTGTTAATACTCAGCTCTCACCGAACCTCACAAGTGATTATGCAACGCCTATTTTAGCTTAGTAGTCTGACCGACTCTGAGATTGTATACAGAAGGCAAGTATGCTGGAGGTAAAACTATTACTATTCATAGCTTTCATGCTTGTCATTATGTCCTAAACTATGTGATTAGGGCTATATCTGGTTTTTCGGGTTGGAATCTGTCGGATTTGAAACAATTGGTATAACTATTATTCTTAATTTAAAAGTCGAATATGAAACAAATAGAAGCAGTTGTTGCCAATATCAACGACCTAAATGATGGTGAAATGCGACAGGTGTCTGTCGGTGAGGCAGAAATTTTACTGAGTCGGATAGATGGAAAGTTTTATGCCGTCGGCGCACACTGCACTCACTATAAAGCCTCACTGGCAGAGGGGGTGTTGAGTGGACATTATGTTGTTTGTCCCTGGCACAATGCCTATTTTGACGTGACCACAGGCGACCAATTAGAGCCACCTGGCTTGGATAGTCTAGCTTGCTATCAAGTACGCATTGAAGGTGAAAACGTTATTGTCAGCGTCCCAGAGTCAACAACGGGATTACGATCGCCTGCAATGGCGCAGTTCGACCCCGACGTTGATGGACGCACATTTGTCATCTTAGGCGCAGGAGCGGCGGGTGTCCATGCCGCAGAAACATTGCGAGTAGCTGGATATCAAGGGCGAATCGTGATGATTACTCAGGATGACAAGCTACCCTACGATCGCACCAAACTGACTAAAGACTACTTTATTGGTAAGACATCCGCCGACGAAATGCCCTTACGTTCCTCCGATTTCTACAAAGAACACGGCATTGAAGTGCTGTTGAATAAGCGAGTCGAACGGGTAGAAACAACGGCAAAAGCGATCGCCTTTACCGATAGCGCCAGCAGTAGCGACACCCAAGCATCTGGTGATTCATTAACTTATGATGCCCTATTGGTAGCAACAGGAGGAAAACCACGCCAGCTAGATATTCCAGGTGCGGACTTAGAAAATATTGTCACATTACGCAGTTTTAATGATACCGATTGGATTTTGACAAGCATCAAGGAAAAAGCACAAGCGGTAGTCATTGGTTCGAGTTTTATCGGTATGGAAACCGCAGCTGGATTATGTCAGCATGGCTTGCAAGTAACTGTAGTCTCCCCGGATTCTGTACCTTTCAAGAAAATTCTGGGTGAGGAAATTGGCAAACAATTTCAACAAGTTCATGAAGAAAACGGCGTTACTTTTAAATTTGAAAGAAAAGCGGTGCAATTTGAAGGTAACGGCAAAGTAGAAACTGTAGTTCTAGATAATGGCGATCGCTTGCAAGCAGATATCGTAATAGTTGGTATTGGCGTACAGCCTGCAACAGACTTTCTTGAGGGTGTTGATTTGCATCCCAAAGATAACAGTATTGTTGTTGATGAATACTTGCGTGCGGCTGATAACATCTACGCCGCAGGTGATATTGCCCGTTATCCCGATTGGCGTACCAGCGAATCGATTCGCATTGAACATTGGCGAGTCGCAGCTCAGCAAGGGCGAATTGCAGCTCATAACATGACAGGGAAAGCAGTCAAATTCAGAGGGCTTCCTTTGTTCTGGACAATGCAATTCAAGTTTCCCTTGCGCTACATCGGCCACGCCGAAAGTTGGGATGAAATAATTGTAGATGGAGATTTGCAAAAACAAGAATTCATTGCTTTCTACGTCGAAAAAAATAAAGTCTTAGCAGTTGCAACTAGCCATAAAGATACAGAAACAGCAGCTATCTCAGAATTGATGCGCTTGAACCAGATGCTAACCGTTGAAGAATTACGCAGCGGCATAATTGATTTGATTCAAAAACAGCCTGAAGCTAATAATAAGCACTAGCTTTGTAGTCAGTGCTTTAGTACTCAATTCAGTATTTTAGTGCTGACTACTGGCGATGCTGCCATTGCTGATAAAATATGAATTCACTTCAGTACTCAATTGAGTACTTTAGTGCTGACTACAAATCAGCCAGATTAATAAATTCGAGAGCAAAATAATTTGCAACCTCCTGCATACACAGCAGATTGCAAGTAAGCGAGGTACAAAATCCAGGACTGATCGATCACAGATAAAAAGTTTCTACCTCCTGCCTCCTGCCTCAAAACCTGTAACTTTGTACTTCATGCGAATCAAAACTGCTGTATGACGAACATCACTGAGCGCTACGACATCATCATTATCGGTACGGGAGCGGGTGGAGGTACACTGGCTCATCGTCTGGCATCCACAGGTAAAAAAATTCTAGTGCTGGAACGAGGCGACTTTTTGCCTAGAGAGAAAGATAACTGGAATCCACAGGAGGTTTATCAAAAACATCGCTACCATACTGATGAGCAATGGTATAACAAAGAAGGCAAGACCTTTAAGCCTCAGACAGGCTACTGGGTTGGCGGTAATACTAAACTCTACGGTGCAGCCTTAATTCGATTTCGGGAGCGAGATTTTGAAAGGGTAATTCACAAAGGAGGAATTTCTCCAGAATGGCCTTTGAAGTATCAAGACTTTGAGCCATACTACACCAAAGCAGAAAAGCTGTATGACGTGCATGGCAAAGAAGGAGAAGACCCAACCGAACCACCTCGCAGCGAACCATATCCTTATCCACCAGTCAGCCATGAGCCAGATATGCAGCAATTGGCTGATGGTATCCGCGAACTGGGTTATTACCCATTTCACCTACCATTAGGATTAAAGCTGAATGAAAGCGATCGCGCAAATAGTCCCTGTATTCGCTGCGATACCTTTGACGGATACCCCTGTCTGGTACATGCAAAAGCTGATGCCGATGTTAACGCGATTCGTCCTAGCCGCGAAAAGTATGCCAATTTAACTCTCAAGACCAATGCCAAAGTCTTGCGGCTGCATACCAGTGAATCGGGGCGAGAAATTACCAGCGTAGAAACTGAAATTGCCGGGGAAAAATATTGGTTTGCCAGCGATATTGTAGTTGTTGCTTGTGGTTCTATCAATTCGGCTGTCTTGCTGTTACGGTCTGCTAACGATAAGCATCCCAACGGATTGGCAAACAGTTCCGACCAGGTGGGGCGCAATTATATGAAACAGTTGGAAACCGCGATTGTTTCCATACATCTAGATGTAAATCACGCCAAATTTCAAAAAACGATCGCTGTCAATGATTTTTACTGGGGAGAGCCGGATTTTCCTTATCCGATGGGCATGGTGCAAAATACAGGTAATGTGCTTGCTAATATGATTCCTGCAGAAGCACCACCACTGATGGCTCCGTTTATCAAGTTGATTCCTCAGTATGAGCTACATTTAGTTGCCGAGCGTTCGGTGGGCTGGTGGTTGCAGACAGAAGATTTACCAGACCCGAATAATCGGATTCGTCTAGTGGGTGAGAAGATTCACATTGACTATACACTGAATAATACCGAAGCAAGCGATCGCCTAATCCATCGCTGGACATCTGTATTAAAGTCAATCCCTAACTCTGCTAAACACGTCCTACCATTTAGCATTTATCCCCGTACTTATATCCCAGAACAAGCAGTAGCCCATCAATGTGGTAGTTGTCGATTTGGCACAGATCCGAAAACTTCAGTCCTTGACCTTAATTGCCGTACCCATGATATCGAGAATCTCTACTTGGTAGATAGTAGTTTCTTTCCCTCAAATTCAGGTGCTAATCCGACATTAACGATTATGGCCAATGCCTTGCGCGTTGGCGACCTGCTTGCAGCAGCGCTTCGCTAACGCATAGCTGAACGATTGAAGTAAAAAGTCATGAAACCGGAGGCATCACAGGATTCATCGATTAGTTTGTTATTGCCTTTAGCACTGATTATAGGGCTAGTTGTACAGATAAAAATTTTGTATCTAAATACTTATAAGTGGAATTTTTCTAGGAGAGACAGATGATGAACGAAAAACAGCATGATTTGGAAGCACAAAACCAAAACCAAACCTCCCCTGAAACATCCTCCAATACTGATTCTACTGAATTGGAAGACCAAAACCAAAGCCAAACCTTCTCTGATTCTAATGCTCATGTGATTGCAACAGGATTAGGAGGAGCAGGAGGTGGGATTGCAGGAGCAGCATTGGGTCGCTCAATCGCTGGTAAGGTAGGTGCTGCAATTGGTGGGGTTGCAGGAGCAATTACCGGTGGAGTTGCAGCCAACAAGCTGGTAGAGTATGCTGAGGAATTTATTGAAGAACTCCAGCCGACAGTGGGATTGAGATTAGGAGCCGATCGTAAACCAATTGAATTAGCTCGTCATTATAGTTGGGAAGAACTAAAGGCACTATCAAAACCCCAAGGTGGAGAAATCCAAGCCCAGTGATATCATGTCCGGTTAAGTAAGTCGGCACAATAAAACCAAACCATGTGAAGAAAGATTAACTAGACTAAAACTCTCTTTCCTCCAGCAAGAACTGCCCTCTGCCTCCTGCCTTACCTCAACGATAAATTTTCCTACCCACCTACTTAATACTTATGATATCTGTGAGGGTCAGTGATGCTTCGGCTGTGCTTAGTATGAATGGGTAATGGGTAATGGGTAATCGTCAGTTACCTATTCCCAATTACCAATTAGACAAGCGATCGCCCAGATACAATAATGAAACCGACAGAATCAAGTTTTACTTGCGGTTGGCGAATTCCTTCTAAAATAGCTGCACTTAAAGCAGTTTCTATTTTCAGTTCTTCAGCTAGTGTTTGATCCCAACTTTGCTGATTCAGCAGTAAGCGTAATTGTTCGACTCTATTGCCTAATTTTTTTTCGGCAACTTTCGCACATTTTTCACACAATTCTATCAAATCGGGACGATTAATAAGTAATGCTAAAGAAGCGTTACGTACTTGATAGCAAAAGTTTTGCCATTTATTCGGGTCAACAAAATCGTCAATAATTTCTAAGCGCTCTTTTGCTAGATTGTAATCTCGTTGTTGATAATTGTTTTTGTCTTTATATGGACGTTGCAAGATATTCAACAGGACTTTATCTTCCACAGCGAATATTGACTCATTACGACCATCAATATAGATAGTTTCGATAATTGGTGGAAATAGAGCATCTACACGTCGCTGCAAAATTTTGAATTGAGAATTATCGAGTTTGTAATCGATAAAAACTTGTTTGGCCATTTTCAAATTTGTCTCGACTATATAATTGTATTGGAAACCAAACCATTCCTTGCCTTCTTTAGCATCCCAAGATGTATCAGTGCGCCACATGGCAAAGGCTTGACCTCGGTCATCCCAACCTATATAGTTCAACAATGCTTCTACAAATCCTTCGCCAATTCGCAAAAGTTTAATCCCAGAATTTTGATTTGCTATCCTGCGGTTATAAGTACCAAATTGGTCTAAATAACTGTCAGCAAAACGGGTTTTTAACTCATTTATCGGCACCAAAGTCCGGGTTATCGGTTGATAACGTTTGATTTCTGATGAATCTGGGTTAGTAATTGGCTTGAAACCAAGCGCATCACAAATCCAACCTTCAATTGCTCGCTTCATTTCTAAATGGCGAGCATCATAATTATCTAAATCTTGAAAATACTCGGTTGCAATTTCATCAGTAGCATCAATTTCATCTAAAGCATTCTGTTCGCTAATCTTGACAATTTCGGTTTGGATTTGTGCTTTGATTGGCTCAATCATACCCAGCAGTCCAGCAGCACTTGATTCAAATAAAGCTGCTTCTAATTCTGGCAGTTTGTCATCTACATAAAACTGGAAGCTAGCAATTGATTGTTGAAAAATCCCAAATCCATCTTTTAATACTTGATACCAAGCATTGTGGGGGCTATCTTCTAAATAAGGGCCAATCAATACACAAGATTGGACTCCAATTTTGCTACCAATTCGGTCAAGCCTGCCAATTCTTTGCTCTAATTGATTAGGTGACCAAGGAAGGTCGAAATGAATTAACCAGTCAGCAAACTGGAGATTACGTCCTTCTTCTCCAGAGCGATCGCATACTAGAATAAAGCAGTTGGGATTGTTTTTAAATCTATTTAACCCTTCTTCAACTTTGTCTGGTGATTCTCCAAATTGATGGCTGACTACTGTCTCTGTACCAAAGATATCAGATAAATAGCGCACAATTTCTGCACAACTTTGCACAAAACTGGTAAATATAATAAATTTCGGGAAAACCTCGCCTGCTATTGGTCTACGAATTCTCTGCTGTATTCTGGTCAGAAATTCTTTTTGATTCCTGCGAACATTTGGCGGAATTTTGAAATATGTACCTAGCTGATTCAGCAGTACTGTTCTGAGATTTTCCTTACGTTCTCCGTCTTCTACAGGTTGACGAATAATCTTCAGTAAAGATTGCAAAATCTCTTCTTCGCCTGCGAATTTGGGAGTTGTAGTTAATAGACGAATATCATCTTCTTTAAATTCCCCAATTAGTTTAGCATGAGGTTTTCCGGTTAAACGAGTTGTAATTACTTGTTCTAAAATGCCTAACCAAGTACCAGAAGCAAGGAATAACAACAGAAAAATTCGTTGATATTGCTTTTGATTGGAAGCAACAGTACGCCATTGATTGATGAGTTCGTGAATCTCCAGCGATCGCTCATCTAAATCGTATTCTTCTTTTGGTGTAAAATTGCGGTCAAATATCACATCTTCCACCGCAGCCCGACGGTTGCGAAGCATTCGCCGATGTAATCGATAGGTATCGCTGATGTGGGTGCGAATTGCTTGTATGATTTGATTTTGCTCAGTCGAATTTCCTGATAAACATTTTTCTAAGTCATCCGCTAACTTTAGTAAATACTTATCCTCTATAAACAGGTTGCGTAATTCTTGTAAGTTGTTTTTCAAGACAAGAGGCTTTGCATCTTCTCTCAAAGCAAGCAAAACTTTCCCAATTTGCTGGCGGCTGGCAACTTTAGCGCGAAAACCTGCGATATCATCTAATTTATAGGTTGTGGGGTCGAGCAAGTGCAACATTGCTAGAAAATCTTGCTCGTGATTGACAACAGGAGTAGCTGATAATAAAAGTAAGCGATCGCTTTTATGAGCCAGTTGTTTGCAAGTCTCGAAACGCTGGCGTACTGCTGCATCTTTAGAGGTCGCCATCGCTGCGATATGATGCGCTTCATCTAATATTAAACAGCCTATCTTAGCTCTGAGATTAATTTTATGAATATCTTCAACTGCTAATACCACTACTCGTTTGGGAAAATGAGAAATATAAAACTTGTTTTCTAACTCAGTCCGCCATTGTTGTAGCAAATATTGGGGAACTATTACTACTGCACCTTTTTTTGGTTCATCTAGCAGGAATTGACGAAGAATTGCACCCGCCTCAATGGTTTTTCCAAGTCCCACCTCGTCTGCTAAAATATAGCGTTGAATTGGGTCTTCTAGTACCCGCCGCACAACTTCTACCTGATGGGGGTAAAGATTAATATTTGCCGAAATCAGCCCCGTCATTCCGCGACTGACAGCGCGTTGCTGAATCAAAGATTTGACAAAAGCCAATCTTTTGTCATGGAAGTAAGGCGTTTCATGACCCTTCATTGCTAAAGTTTCAATCGGGTCTGTGTTCGGTAAATTACAACGGACGTAAATTTCTTCTTCCGTTACAATTGCAGTTTTCTTATCTGGTAAATCAACTTGATATAGTTCTGTCTCTTCATCCCAAGCGAAAATTCTGCCAACGAGCCATTTATCTTGGGTTTGGGACTTGATATAGCATCGCGCTTGGGGTTCAAGCCTAACTTGAGAAAGCGAATTTAAAGGTAGCGTTTTTTTCAGACGTTGCCCCATAGAGCAGAAATACTCAACGTTCGCATTACTCTCAGATATTTCGATAACTTTTCCTACACCCAAATTATTATTCTGGGACTGTACTAATAAACCAAGCTCAATCATAGATCCAGTCCCCTAAACAAACTAAAAGTACCTTCCAGACAAGTTTACTAACCTATATCTGGTAGTTTTGCAGATTAACATTATAGTTGATGAACGCAGAAGGCTGAAGGCACTTCGCCAAAGTCTTGGTGCAGGCTAGCCAGAAGACTTCTCGCCTAATGTTAAGTAAAAATACTAGTCCTCAGTCCCTAGTCCCTACGATTGCCTCTTATCTATTATCGAAGAAAAACAAATTATTATACTCATAAAAAATAGTTTTTTTGATATTCTAGTTACTTAATTAAGTGTAATCCAAATTATTTAGATATAGATTTTCCTATTTTTTCATCTAAATTCATGCTGGAATTGTAATTAGATTAACTTAATAATTGAATTCGAGAACTACCTGGTAACACCGTTTAGATGGACTCAAAAAATAGCTATAAATATAATGGTATATTGGATTGAGAATCTCAGAAAATCAAAGTGATGACACAACTGAATTCTCATCGCCAACCCCGTCGAGGCAGATTATTTCCAGAACGAACTATCTCTGTTGAAGAACAAGCCAAACGCCAAGCTGAACTAGAAGCTTTTCGCCAGCGTTGTCGCCCGATTTTTGAGAGACTCCGCCCAGAGTTAATCGAGAAGCACTATAACTGGTTCATTGTTATTGAACCAAATAGTGAAGACTACTTCATCGATCCAGATAGCTTAACAGCAGTTCAGAAAGCCCTTGAAAAACACCCACAGGCAAAATTTTTCACTTTCCGGCTAAATGAAACTGGGATCTGTGGTCGAATATGATTCAAGGTGAGTTTGATGAGATTGGTCAGTTATTTTTTGAGATTGAGTTGATTGCTGACAATGGTGAGATTTTACCAGTTATGGCGTTACTTGATACAGGCTCGACAGAATGGCTGGCAATTAACGAGCAGGATTTAGAGTTTTTAGAGTGGCCGTTTTTAAGTGCGCGAGATGTAGTTACAGGAATGGGTGAAGCATCTTTTAATAGCTATCTAGGAACAGTAGTATTAGATGCACAATAGTTTACTGTCGAAGCCATTGCTGGTTCTGAATTCAGAGAAATTATATTAGGATTACCTTGGCTAAGAAATCAACGGTTGGTGGTAGATTTTCCAGCAGGATTGCTAACTTTAGGGTAGAAGCAATGTCTACGGCAGGAAACTACGCACTTTTGAAATATTACAAAAAATAATCAAGCTCTGATGAC
>JAQYWR010000039.1 GCA_029379225.1 Nostoc sp. S4
GGCAGGGGGCAGGGGGCAGGGGGCAGGAGGCAGGGGGCAGGGGGCAGGGGGCAGGGGGCAGGAGGAAAGACGGTTTTAGCCTAGCTAATTTTTCTTCACATAGTTTGGTTTTATTGTACCGACTTACTTATTTTTGTGATTGTAAAGGAAAACAAATCCTACAATCATTACTCACTATTGCGAACCACTGAAGATGCTTTTGGGATCTACGAGTACCTAAAGCAAGCGGGCGACATAGCTAAAGGAGTTCAGCCGATGACGCCCCTGTTTAAAAAGAAATAGATACGGGGCATGAGAATTGAGGTTCTGAACTCCATTAATGAGTGTTTGAACTCCATTAATGAGGCTTTGAACTCCATTAATCAGCCTTTGAACTTCATTAATGAGTGTTTGAACTCCATTAACGAGCCTTTGAGAGAAATGAACGACTCTCTATATAGACTTGTCTGTTAATCACTAGTCCTTAGTCCCTAATCCCCAATGCTCAATGCTGCCCTAACACTCGTATGATCGAGATATCAGCAAAACATAACAACCAGATTTTTACCGTAAAACATGGGCAGTATTTGGGAAATCGATTTTTACTCTCGTCCGATTTTAGACGCCAATCAAAAAAAAGTTTGGGAAGTCTTAGTCTGTGAAAGTCCGTTGGATACCAACACAAAAGCAGATTCTTTATTTCGTTATGCTCAATATTGCCCCAGTACCCAGGTAAATTCGGGCTGGTTGCGGACTGCATTGCAGGAGGCTATTGACCAAGCTGGAAAAGCGCCAATTAAAATTCGCTTTTTCCGTCGCCAAATGAATAATATGATTACCAAAGCTTGCCAAGATTTGGGGATTCCCGCCCAGCCTAGCCGCCGTACTTTGGTTCTCAACCAATGGTTAGAACAGCGGATGCAGGAAGTGTATCCTCAAGAACCTGGATATCAAGGCGGAACTAATCCCTCAGTCCGGTTGGAGAAACCTTTGCCGCAACGTTTGCCAGATGCTTTAGAAGGACAGCAGTGGGTATTTGTGAGCTTAACAGCCGAGGATTTAGCAGAGATGCCAGAGTGGGAAATTGGCTTTGGTGAAGCTTTCCCGCTAGAGTTTGCCCAAGTATCACCTGAAACCCGTATTCCTGGTGTTTTGATTTTCTCATCTAGAGCGTTGCCTTTGGCAGGCTGGATGTCTGGTTTGGAGTTGGCTTTTTTGAAAGCTGACACTAGTGAAGAGGCGAAATTGCTTTTAGAGACTGGTGTTACTGAAAGCTGGATTGTGGCAAATATCAAAAAACCTCAAATCTTAGCAGAAGCCAAAGGTTTTGAACAAGCCAAGCAAAAAGCTAATGGAGTGCATTTTCTAGGCGTACAATCCGATCCTCAAGCCGAATCATTTGCAGGTTTTTGGCTGTTGCAAGAGGTCAATCTTTGAAAATGGGGATTGGGACTGGGGAAGACAAGGGGAATAACCAACGATTAATGGCAAAGCACTAATAAATGAAAATTGCGATCGCCTAAGAAACGTTGAGACATGACAATCATTTGGGATAATTATCTGCGTCCATTAGTGTCGATCTGCGGTTGCAAATTGCAACTGCCAAGACGCGCTGATGATTTTTGGATAATTATCTGCGTCTGTTGACGTTGATAGGCTGTTCAAAATCCACAATTCACTAAGGCTCATGGATTCTGAAAATTTGTCAAAAGATACACTAGCAGAAGAACTGCTGGAACTAGCGATCAAATCTGGAGCAGAAGCAGCTGAGGTGTATCAGTCGCGATCGCTTTCTCGTCCAGTATTTTTTGAGGCAAACCGACTCAAGCAGCTAGAAACCAGCCAATCTGAAGGTATAGCACTGCGGCTTTGGCGAAATGGGTGTCCGGGACTGACGGTGGCTTACGGTTCTGTCCCAGCCTTAGCGATTGTGGAAAAAGCTTTAGCTTTGAGTGAACTTAATCAACCGGAACTAGTGGAATTAGGCTCTAATTTTCAGCCATTGTACCCGGACTTGGGAAAAAGTGTGCCGATAGAGGTTTTGGTAGACTGGGGCAAGGAAGCGATCGCCCTGATTCGCGATGCCTATCCTGAGGTTGTCTGCAATGGCGACTGGGAATGTGATATCGAAGCCACAAGACTGGTCAATACTAAAGGTTTAGATTGCCACTACACTGATACTACCCTTAGTTGCTACATATCGGCAGAATGGGTGCGCGGTGATGATTTTTTGAGTGTTTCCGATGGTCAAACCAAGCGGGGCGAACTCCACCCACAGAGATTAGCTAACCAAATTTTACAGAGGTTAATTTGGGCAAAAGAAAATGTTCCATCTCCCAACGGTCGTATCCCAATTTTGTTTACTTCTAAAGCCGCCGATATGCTTTGGGGTAGTGTGCAAGCAGCTTTGAATGGCAAGCGAGTTTTAGAAGCAGCTTCCCCCTGGGCAGAACGTCTGGGTAGCCCAGTCACAGCATCTAGCCTTACCCTCTACCAAGATCCCCAAGCCGGCCCTTACAGTTGCCCTTTTGATGATGAAGGCACTCCCACTCAATTTTTAGTATTTATCGAAAACGGAACTTTAAAGCATTTCTATGGCGATCGCACTACTAGAGGTCAACTGAGTACTCACAGTACGGGAAATGGTTTTCGCCCTAGTTTAGGCAGCTATCCCACTCCTGGTTTATTTAATTTTCTCATCCAGCCAGGTTCGGCATCGCTACAAGAGTTGATTCAACAACTGGATGATGGCTTAATTGTGGATCAAATGCTAGGTAATGGCGGCAGTATTTCTGGAGATTTTTCGATTAATGTTGATTTAGGTTACCGCGTGCAAAATGGTCATGTAACTGGGCGCGTTAAGGATACGATGGTTGCAGGTAATGTATACACAGCTCTCAAGCAACTAGTTAGACTGGGGAACGATGCCGATTGGAATGGTTCTTGCTATACTCCATCGCTGATCGTAGAAGGACTATCCACTACGGGGAGAAACAATTAAAAATTCTGGCGTTGCTCAATTAAGGGATGATTCTTGTAGTGTGGGCCCAAAATACAAGGGACAGGCTTTTTGGACTATCCCACAAAACGATCAAAATCATCCCATTAATCAGCAACACCAAAATTCTCAATTTATAGCAAGTAACAGGTTTTGCAAGTAGTAAATGTTGTGTTTGATTCATTGAAAGTTTAATCAATCATTTTTGAATAAGAGAATAAATTTGACATCATGTCGTATTTACCTACCTTTCAGCGCTTTCGGCAACTACTACACTTGCAGCGCTTTCGGCAAGTCTTACAACCACGGCGTCGTTTAGCAATCTTTGAAGCTTGTCTGATTGGTTTGGTTTCGGGTCTGGCAGCAGTCTTACTTAAATCGGGGGTGGGATTGCTAGGTGCTTGGCGAGTGCAGACATCGCTGCTATTACCAGCTTGGTTCGTGTTACCAGGTATCGGACTGGCTTTTGGATTCCTAGCAGGATGGCTGGTTGAGCGCGTAGCACCAGAAACTTCCGGTAGCGGTATTCCTCAGGTTAAAGCAGTGCTAGCCCGGATACCAATTGCTCTGGATTTGCGGGTTGCTCTGGTCAAGTTAGTCGGTGGTATTCTGGCACTGGGTTCTGGGCTAGCTTTAGGGCGGGAAGGACCAACAGTTCAGGTGAGCGCAGCTTTAGCATCTCAACTGAGTCAGTGGTTTCCTACTTCACCAGACCACCGACGCCAGTTGATTGCTGCTGGTGCAGGAGCAGGGTTAGCGGCTGCCTTCAATGCGCCGATTGCAGGTGTGTTGTTTGTAGTAGAAGAACTGTTACAGGATTTCTCAGAATTTACCCTGGGCACTGCAATTTTGGCTTCTTTTATCGGTGCCGTTGTCTCGCGGGTATTGGGTGGTCGCAGCCTAGACCTGAATCTGACATTAACTGCTCCCAACACAGATTTTTTTGTTCAAGATATCCCCTTCTATTTGTTGTTGGGAATTGTGGCTGGGTTGATGGGGGCGCTATTTAATCGCGGGATTATTACCAGCTTAACTATTTACCGACGTTCTCTACGTTTTGGATTACCTGCTCGTGTAGCACTAGCTGGGTTGGTGTCTGGGGTGATTGTGGCATTACTACCGTTAGCGTTTCGGGATAACACAGGGTTAAGGGAAATTCTAATTACAGGTGAGGCTAGCTGGTCGGTAGCGGCGATCGCCTTTTTCTCCCAGTTTATCCTTACCCTCGTAGCCTATGGCTCTGGTGTGCCAGGAGGATTATTTGCTCCTGCTTTGACTCTTGGGGCTGCCCTTGGCTACTTAGTGGGTATGGCAGAACACAGTCTATTCGTTCCTTTTGGAATCGCCAGTGGATTACCAATTACTTATGCATTGGCAGGAATGGGCGCATTTTTTACTGCGGTTGCCAGAGTGCCAATCACGGGGATAGTAATTGTGTTTGAAATGACTACAGATTTTAACTTAGTACTGCCCTTAATGATTGGCTCTGTAACGTCGTATCTAGTAGCCGACAAGTTAGTGCCAGGATCGCTATACGACAAACTTTTAGAGTGGAATGGGATAATTATCGAAAAAGCTGCACCTGCGGGGGGGATCATGACAAATTTGACAGCCAAAGATGTCATGCAGCAACAAGTAGAAACTCTGGATACACAGATGCCTTTAGATGAAGTGATGCAGGCATTTGCCCGTTCCCACCATCGGGGCTTTCCAGTAGTAGAGGATAGCAAGCTTGTAGGAATTGTAACGCAATCAGATTTACTAAATATCCGCGAGCGCAACTTACCAAACGATACTGCCTTAGGGGAAGTTATGACTGCGGCTCCGGTAACAGTTACACCAATCCACACCCTAAGCAATGTACTGTATTTACTTGACCGCTATCAAATCAGTCGCTTACCAGTGGTGAATGGACGAAAACTAATTGGGATTATTACCCGTGCAGATATTATTCGCGCGGAAGCAGACCATCTTAATGGTGATGACAGGACTTTGAAACTGCGACCAGAACCTTCGTATGTAGTTTATCAAACGCGATCGCCCAGCATTGGTAGAGGTAGATTATTAGTCCCAGTAGCTAACCCAGAAACGGCAGCGATTTTATTACAAATGGCAGCAGCTATCGCCCGCGATCGCCATTATGAAATAGAGTGCATCCAAGTCATACTAGTGCCACGCCACAGTTCCCCATCTGAAACACAAGTCAGGACAGCAAAAAGTCGCCGCCTGCTCAGACACGCAGAAGTCTTAGCAAAAAAATGGCAAATTCCCCTGCATACACAAATCCGAGTTACCCACGATGTCGCCCAGGCAATTTTAGAGACAATCAACGAACAACATATCGACCTTATTTTAATGGGATGGAAAGGTAACACATCTACCCCAGGTCGGATTTTTGGCACTGCCGTAGACACTGTAATTCGCCAAGCCACTTGCGAAGTAGTTTTAGTTAAGTTAGGCAAAACTACCGACTCTCCATTACCTACAGCCCACTTCAACAGTTGGTTAGTCCCGATGGCTGGCGGTCCCAATTCACAAGTAGCGATTAAATTGCTTCCAGCTTTACTCACCTTGGGGAATCAACCACAAATTCGCTTGACACAAGTGTTCAAGCCATCTGAATCGCAGCCAAACATGACAGTTTTAGAAAATGGTATGCGTCAGTTAATGCGTCGCTATAAATTATCTAAGACTATTCTTGCTGTCCCAATACAAGACGATTCAGTTGCCCAAGGTGTGATTAAGTTAGTCAAAACCGAAGGTTACGATGTTGTAGTTTTGGGAGCTTCACGTGAGGGATTGTTGCAGCACGCGATTCAAGGTAATATTCCAGAAGCGATCGCCTCTGGTGTAGAGAGTACAGTAATTCTGGTTAGGAGTGCGATTAATAATAAAGTCTAAGCGACTGACAAATAAAAAATATCCTACTGCTCACAGTCAACAGTCACCAACATCAAACGGGGTAATTTATTTCTTGGAGTTCCCTAATAGCTACTAAATAACTTAGCTAAATTGGCGCGAAATTGACTAAATTCATAAGCTTCAATGGTTTTTTGTTGCAAGTATTCTGGTTGATAAATCACCGGGTTAGAGCAATCACCTTGGAGAATTTGAATGAGATTATCGGCAATTTCTTCGACGTTATCGGGGTCAACTAAACATCCCAATTTGCCGTCAGCCAATGGATCTATAGAACCATCTTGATTGCCGGCCAATACAGGTTTACCACAAGCTAAGGCTTCTAAATAAACAATACCAAATCCTTCTCCTTTACTGGGCATAGCAAAAACATCACAGAGATTGTAATGAGCGCACAATTCTTCATCTGGTACAAATCCGGCAATAGTAATACAATCTTGGAGGTTTAAGCTATTAACTAAAGTTTGAATTCGAGGTAAATCATCCCCCTTACCTACTAAAAGAAAGTGAACATTTGGGATTTGCGATCGCACTTTAACTAAAGCATGAATAATTTGGTCATAACCCTTATATTTTGCCATGCGTCCCAGCCGCGTTACTGTGAGAATTACAGGCTGTTCATCTTTTAAGTTATATCGTTTGAGTAAGTGGGTAGGTTTAGGTTTTATTTCAAATTGATTGGCATCAAAAGTATTAGGTAAAAGCACTATCTTATCAGCATCAATCTCAATTTCTTTAAGCAAGCGCTGACGAGTGTAATTGCTAACACTAATCACTTTATCCGCTTTTTGTAATGCTAATTTAGTCATCTTATTATCAATATCCCAAACTTCTAAACCATGAGCAACTACCCAGTAAGGAATTCCAGCAATCAGTTTCAGAAGATAACAAGCAGTGGCATAGTTAACATGAGTTGATATAACTATAGTCGGACGATGAAAAATAGCTAAAATAATTATTTTTATGGCAAACAATATAGTTTGTAAAAATCTTGGTAAATCTCCAAAATAATGAAATTTTGTTGAACTTAAATACTGCAAATTTGACCGCTGTTTTAAATTTCTTTTGTCATATTTGAGAAACACATCATAATTAGCTTCCGGATATAAATCTTGCAATGCTTTGAGCAAAAATATTGAGTAAACTTGAATACCTCCCTTGAAACCAAACATATTGGGAAATATCAAGTTAAAATGGCATTGATTTGGGGTATTTGTTTTTAACATTGTAAATAATTTCACTTGCTTGATTGTATAATAAAATCTTTTCGAGAATTAATAGCTGCTGCCAGAAAGTAAAACTCAATAGTTGTAAAAGTATAATCTTCAATAAAAAAATCTGGAATTTGAGACGTTAAAAACATGATAATTGGAATAATCGTTAAGGGATTACTATATTTAACTTTTGATGCTATTTTTAATAAAAAACTAATAAAAATAAATAGTCCAGTAACTCCTTGTTCTACTAAGACATTTAAAAATATATCATGTGCATGAAAACCTTTAGCTCCAAAAACTTTCAATCCTATATGTTCTGCAAATACTCCTATACCTATACCAGTAAGCGGTCTTTTAATCGTTTCAATAATAGCTGCTTGCCAAAGAACAAACCTTGATAACGCTGTTCCTACAGGACTAGGAAGCACTATTTGACTCGGATTTGCTAAAAACAAATTAATTAATGGAAATATTTTACTATCTCCTAAGCCAATTCTGTATGTAGATACTGGTATACTTATAATACATAAAAACCATAAACTTAGGATGGCAATCATTTCTTTAAAATTAATAGTTTTATATATCAATAAAAGAATTATACCAAAAATAAAAATTAGCCAAGCATTTCTGCTAGCAGAAAACGCTAAAGAAATTAAAAACATAAATTCACTTATATATAATTCAATTTGAGAAATCTTCTTTTGTTTTTCTAAAATCAAGCTTAAACATAAGCCAATACTCATTATTGCCCCAAACTGATTAGGATTTTGCATGATTGAACCAATCTGAGGATAAAAGCTAGGAAATTTCAATAATTCAAAAATCCAGTGATTGGGAAGCAAAGCTTCTAAAAAACCAAAGCCTGCAATTATTTGTAATAAGTACAATACGCAACGATAATAAAACGTCAAAGAGGATGTTTTGAGTTTTCTAAAAGTTAATACTAGAAAAGCAAAAAATAATACAAAGTATGTTGAATATTTAATACTATAAATAATAGCAGTATGAGAAAATTCACTGAACAAAGCGGATATCCACATCCATAAATATAATATAGTCAAAAATATCAAAATAATTTTATTGTTTTTAATAGTTTCTTTTGTATCTTTTAAAGAAAAACTAATTATTCCAAAACTGAAGGCAGAAAGTAATAAATAATGAATCCCAATATTGAGTCCAGGAAATTTAATTCGCCCTAAAAGTGAAGAAAATAGTATGAACAAGAAAAATATGTTAATCATAAATTTTGATTTTCAATAATTTTTGACAATATAAAACCTGGATTAAAACCTAGATTTACAGGTTTCAATAAAGATATTGCTATTTTTTCAACTGATAGCAGCAGCTGGGTAGATTAGCACATAAACTGAGGAAAAAATCCTCACACCAAATAACTTTTAAACCTATTACTTATTGCCTGCTAGCAAATTTTTAATTCTGTCGAGGATATTCTCACAATACTCTCCGTTACCGATATCAATCTGGTAATTAATTGACTCTCAGCACTTTTTAGTGAATTGTCTGCCAAATTTTTAAAATATTTTCACCACTTCCACCGCCAGCAATAGTTTGTCCATCTGGGCTGATGGCTACGGCATAAATATATCCTGAACCAGTTTCTAAAGTGCGGATTTTTTCTCCTGTTACCGGATTCCACAGTTTGATGGTTTTATCACTGCTGCCACTAACAAGGGTGATGTTATTTAAAGGTGTGCTTGGCAAAAAGGCGACGGAATTAATTTTATCATTATGTCCCTTTAAAGTGTGTATTAACTTTCCCGTCTCCACATTCCACAATTTAATTGTTTTGTCATTGCTGCCACTGGCAAGGGTTTTGCCATCAGGAGCAAAAGCAACTGAAAGAATCGCCCCGCCATTTCCCTTTAAGGTGCGGATTAACTTTCCTGTCTTTAAATTCCATAATTTTATTGTCTTGTCCCAACTACCACTGGCAAGGGTTTTGCCATCAGGACTGAAGACTACAGATTGAACGCCATTGGCATGTCCTTCGAGAGTGCGGATTAACTTTCCTGTCTCCAGATTCCACAGTCTGATTTTCGTGTCCTTACTAGCACTACCACTAGCGAGAGTTTTGCCATCAGGACTGAAACTCACCGAGGTTACTCCGTCGGTATGTCCTTGAAGAGTGCGAATTAACTTTCCGGTTGCCAAATTCCATAATTTGATTGTTTTGTCTGCACTCCCACTGGCGAGGGTTTTGCTATCAGGACTGAAGGCTATAGTCCAAATCCAATTGGAATGTCCTTCGAGGGTGCGGATTTCTTGTTTAGTTGCTAGATTCCATAACTTGATTGTCTTATCATCACTAGCACTACCAAGGGTTGTACCATCAGGACTGAAGGCTACAGAATTCACGTCACTGGAATGCCCTTTGAGAGATTTAGCGAGATAAGAATTTTCTAAGACGTTTTTTTGAGAAGTGACAGGCTGAGAAATCGGCTCAGAAAACTCGCTAATTTCAGGCGAACGAGTTTGGAAATACCAAACTCCTCCCAATCCCAATACCAAAATGCTAGTACCTAAGAGTAGTTTACTTTTGAGCTTGTTATTTAGTTTTGGTGAAACTAGTGTCGTTTCTGGGGAAGAAGCCGTAAATGTTGGTGTAAGTATAGTTGGGGGGACTAATGGTAATGGCGGTGAGAGGCTGGGTGTTAAGTCAGCGATGACTTCTTCGGCTGATTGGTAACGCTTTTCGATATCTGGTTGCAACAGTCTATCGAAAATTTCAGCCAACTCTACAGACACAGAAATCCTGTCTTTACCAGGACTATTTAAATATTGCTGCCAAGATCTAACCCAACCGTAACCTTGGTGTATCCACAGTTGAGATGGGCGAATCCCAGTCAGTAGATGAAAACAAGTTGCCCCCAAGCTGAATAAATCACTGGCTGGGTAAGCTTTGCCTTCTTGCATTTGTTCGAGTGCTGTGTAACCGTGTGAGCCAATGACAGTGCCAATTTTAGTCTGCACAGTTGCTGTTAGCTGCTTGGAGGCTCCAAAATCAATTAACACCAATCGCCCGTCACTTTGACGGCGAATAATATTTTGTGGCTTGATATCCCGGTGAATTACTCCTCGTACATGAATAAACGTCAGCAAAGGCAGTAAATCTAACAAAAGTTCTCGAATTTGTTTTTCGTTATAATTTCCCTGCGTCCCCCATTCCTTGAGTAAGTTTTGCCCGTCAATAAACTGCTGTACTAAA
The DNA here is from genome assembly GCA_029379225.1 of Nostoc sp. S4. Classification (GTDB taxonomy): domain Bacteria; phylum Cyanobacteriota; class Cyanobacteriia; order Cyanobacteriales; family Nostocaceae; genus Nostoc. Next base: position 10,340 of record JAQYWR010000039.1, read on the forward strand.
AATAAATAGCCATTTTGTTCAAAATAAGCCAACAAAGTTGGAATTTGTGGATGTTCTGCCAGTTGTTGAAGTCGGCTGGCTTCTTGTTTAAATAGTTCAACGGCCTTTGTTAGCGGCCCAGTTCCGTGAAGTTTTGGTGCAAATTGCTTGACAACACAGCATTCATTTAGTTTGTGTACATCTTCTGCCAGATAGGTTCTGCCAAATCCGCCCTCATCTGACAATACCCGAGTGGGACGATAGCGACCTCCCAGTAGGGGTAGCAATTCGGCTTGACAACTGTGACAATAGTTGTTTTTCTCAGGATTCAGGGGTTTTTGGCAATCGGGATTCACACAACAAACCATACTGGGAATCCATTTCCATATTGGGGTATATATTCATCTTAAGTCATGCAGTATAATCTCTCTTGTTAGTCAATCTCACTGAGATACCATCCAAATCGCCAATTTCCTTACTTCATCAGGTATTTAACAATTTAAATAACTTAAAAAAGTTTTGTTTGAATGATGCATTTTGATGAATTGATTGGTGTCAATCTGAAATATTTATGTATACATTCTCAATTTACTCGTGCGGCAGAATTTGCCTCAGTTTGGCGAAAATATCTCAGCAAAAATCCGAAAAGCAGTAATTTCAGTTTGTAGCTCAGTATATACCTACTAATTTATGATTTACTCTAGAAGTCTAAACTGAAGTCAGAATTTAGAACTCAGACTAGTTAAAGAATCAAGACGCTAAATTTAAATTTAGCATCAAAATATCAAATTGATTTACTGATAAAAAACAAAAAACATGAAATTAAACCCTTAAATCTAAAATTTTTTTCAAAATTAGGAGCGTAATTATGTTAATAGAAAACAACTATCGTCGTAAATTGAGTAACATTTTAATTTGTTGCTTGAGTAGTAGTTTGTTGATTGCAAGTAATGTGCTACCTATCAGTGCTTTAGTGAAATCTCAAAATTCTCAAGACTTTATAATTGCTAAATCACCAGATGAGAGACAGCCAGAAGCAGTAGAAAAAGGAATTGAGCAAATTCCTGCTTCTCAAGCCTCAATATCTCCGAGACGGAAGCAATCTATTGAGTCACCAATACAGAATCGCAGTATATCGTCTAATACAGAAAATTATCGGCGCTCCTCTAGTGCTTCAAACAATGGCTCTGGTTCTAGCTCGTCTGGACGTAGAGCTTCTAACTCAAATGCTAATAATCGTGCTAGTAATAACTCTGGTTCTAGCTCGTCTGGACGTGGGGCTTCTTCTTACTCAAATGCCAATCGTTCTAACGCTGGCTCAAGGACAGTTCGTAAGCCAACTCATAACGTAACTACAGTTAACAACCAAAGTATTGAGAATTCACCAACACCTGCTTACAAAGAGATTAACTTTGTAGATGTTGCATTGGGGATTCTAGATAGAAATGACTTTCACTCTCAAGGTAGATATTTTAATTTCTACGAGTTTGAGGGAAGAGAAAATCAATTAGTCCAAATTAGACTTGTTGGCAGTAATGATACGCGCAAAACAAATAACTTGAGTTTAAAACCCTTATTATTTTTGCACGATCCTGATAATAATATCATTGTTAAAAAAGGTAGTTGGGACAAAAACAGTGATGGTGATGATGCATTCATTTTTGCACGGTTGCCTGTGAGTGGTACTTACAAAATTGCAGTTACTAGCCAAGATCCTGGAGAAATAGGTCGCTATAGTTTAGCTCTAAGGAATGATAGAGCTAGCTATACTTTAGATGAATCAGGTCAACTAACTGCCAAAAGTTCAACCTTGAAACAAAATGGAGGAGCTTACAATGTTTCTAATTTTCAAGGTAGAAAAAATCAGCTTGTAAGTATTCGTGTAGATAGTGTTGATGAAGAGTTTTCTCCTTACGTAACCTTACTCAATTCTAAAGGACAGACGATCGCTGTAGATAAAGACAAAGACAAAGCTGGCGTGTATACTGCTTTAATTGACCGAGCGAGGTTACCTGAGGATGATACTTACTATGTAGTTGTTACTTCCAAGAATCCACAGGAACACGGTAAATATAGATTGACTATTTTCTGAGGTAATTTGGTTCATTTGTCAGTTAATATATCAATCTTATTTAATTTGTCAAAATGTCCAAATCCCCCACTTCTTTGATAAGTGGGGGAGCTAATTTTTTACTAAGTTAGTTGAATGTTGCTAACAAAACAGCTACTCTACTAACTTTGTATTCAATTCAGATGAAACCCGCTGTGATTCTAAATTTCACAAAATATCTGCCAACTTTACCAACAGACTATTTGCTAGATCGAGTAACCTGATATCATCCGCATGCTCAAGATTTTGATCGCAAGTTAAGAGATTTGTTACAGCAGACAACCTGTCATATACTTCAGGATTGCTCCAATATTCTTCTAAATTTACTGCAAAATCAAATAGCGATCGCTCTCCCAAATACTCCCTAACTCTTACAGCTACATGATCATCACTTACCAAAAATTCTTTAATAGCATCTAATCGAGAATTACCTAAGATTTCATCATTTCCCCAGGTTTCTAACCAATCTCCATCTATATCTTCAACATAAAAGTTGACAAAATCAACACCGTAAGTTAACCAGTTTTGTTGCATTTGTCTAGCTATTGCTAAAGCTTCGACAAAATTATTTACATCGTTGTAGGTGTGAGTTTCTCTTTTATTAGCCATAAAAGCTGTAATGAGCAGGTAAGTATGTAGGCTAGAATACAAATCTTTTAAATCAAAATCCGGAGGGGATCAGAAAAATTTTAAATATTTGCCACCAGAAAGATAATCACTGTTATACAAGGCTACGTTGACTAATTGGTTAACAAAATTAGTATCCTTAGGATTGTAACTTAAGAACAATCCTCTCTCTATTTCCCACGATCGCAGTGTATTTTGCCAAGCTTGGTACTTTTGTTGATTAAGTTCTTCACTGACACTGGTAACTTGAATGCAAAGCGGTTGATTGTTACGATTACTAACAATTAGATCTGTCGCCATAGAGAGGTCGGCAATATAACGCTGCCAAAAACTACCTTCTCGCTGAACAATATCTTGGGCTATATTTCTAATAATATCATCATCACCCTGATTAAATTCACCTGCCATCAATTTTTGTTTCCAAATATAAAACTTGGAATCATTTGCATTAATCCATTTCGGAAAAAGATAACCATACCAATATCTTTCAATGGGCGTCATTTGCTCAAATTTTGCTTTTTGTTCTTCTGGTGAAGGTGAGGATTTTACGATCAGCCAAATTGTAGAATCCGTAATTACTTCTAGGAGAAAAGCAAGGACAAAAGGTTTAGCCGTCAGGGAACCCGGTTTGATATTCTTAACCCAACGATTGATTTCATCTAATCTTCTCGCTAAATTAGGATCTATCGAGTCAGCTTGCTCGATGAGGGACTTGAGTTTATCCTTAATCTCTTTTGCTTGCAAACGATGCCCTACTTTCAAAAATTAATACTTTTTTCACAGTTACTCAGTAACCATTGTCAGCTTTGTGTTGAACTTTAAATCTCTATCATACGCCTTAACTGTCTATTTACTGGAAATTTTAGAATTAAAATTTGGGATTTGGGATTCGAGTTTTTGGCTACTCCTGCAAAGAAGTTATATTTTGTGTATTGTTGACAGAATAAATTTCAAAGACGCTCTTGGATTGGCGATCGCAAATTTAAAATCTCCAAGTCCCGCAGGACGGTTACTTTACTGGGGGGACTACTCCGCAGTATTTCCGAGAGTTGTAATAACTGGTCTCAGACCCCAAGAGCCTTCGGATTCGCCAGTCACCTACGGAAGGATTTCCCTTCCCCAGTGTTGGACTCACTGCACTACTTCCTCTTTGACCCTTTCAACAAATTTGTATTTAATTAACGTAAAATGTCTATGTAAATTTACTCATTCAATCAAATATTCTCAGGATTAATGCCCTGTAAACGCAAAAGTTCACGTAGTCTAGCAATTTCTTGTTCTGCTTGTTGGGCGCGTTCTTCTGCTTGTTGGGCACGTAAACTTTCTTGTTGGGCTAGTTCTTCAGATGATAGTATCAATTGATTTTCAGTAGTAAATAATCTTAATTTACCTTCATAAACTCCCAAATAAAGTTCTAACTGCTGACTCCATAAACGGCCATCAGTGGTGGGTTGAATTTCTTGATACTTTCCATCTACTAAATGAAATCCCTGAAATTCCATTGTTACCGGATTAAACCAGAAATAATCCGGTGTGCGGAAAGTATCTTGATAAACTTGTTTTTTGAAGCCTTTATCAACTGCTGCTGTTGAATTCGACAAAATCTCCACAATTACATTTGGATATTTGCCGTCTTCTTGCCAAACTACCCAACTTTTACGGTCTTTTTTCTCAGTTCCTAAAACTACAAAAAAGTCTGGGCCTCGGAAGTATTCTGATTTTTTCTGGTTAGGACTGTAATAAATTGTCAAATTCCCAGAAGCATAAAAATCTTGCCTTTCTCGCCACCACGATTTCAGCAGGCGAATCAGCAAATCGATTTGGTCTCGGTGTAGGTCACTTTCCAAAGGTGGTTCGTCACTCAGTATATCGCCAGGAGGAAATATAACTTTATCTTCTGAAGTATCATCACAGATGAATTCTAAGGTAGCAGGTTCGGACATAAGGTAATTTTAAGAAATAAATTATCCGGTTTGAAGTTGATGACTGATGATTGATGACCGTTAAGTGTCAATAGTGGAATATTTTTTGATTTGTCAGTCCCTAGAGAGTCGGTGATTTGTCTCAAAGACTCATTAATGGAGTTAAAAGGTTCATTAATGGAGTTCAAAGGTTCATTAATGGAGTTCAAAGGTTCATTAATGGAGTTCAGAACCTCAATTCTCATACCTCATGCCCCAAATCTATTTCTTTCTAAAGGACTTCCAGAAAATAAATTAGATAATTTATTCAGATTATATTTTTCTTACTCCCCCTGCCCCCTGCTCTCAAAATGATAGGATATTTTTTATTGTCAGTCCCTAAGCGATCGCCCCGCAATTTACATTCATTATTCCTGAAAATTTACTAACTCGCAGATGCTTTTAAGAACTTCTAATAACTCAATTGCATCAGGAGATTGATTGAGACTTAATAATGGCATTAATTGATAAGTTGGCTGTTGTTCGCGTCTTAAATAAACAAATTGATAACGCAGTCCGTTAGTTGCCAAACCCCAAACAGATGGTTGTTGGTCTAAACTTTTAAAAGCATAAGTGAGTAATTGAGGTAAACCCTCACCCACTTCGATCGCACTATTTTTCGTTTCAATTACTAAAATCCAAAATGGCGATGCAATATTACTTTGAGGATTGTTGATTGCGAGAATGTCCATCCGTCCGGTGATTCTTTTGTCTTCATCTTCCACAGCGATCGCAACGCTATCTTCCATTGTCAACCGAATCGGCACATCATAAAATCCTGCTAACCGCATTAAGGGGGCAATAGTCAAAAATTTAACCAAACCTTCAGAAATTTTACCAGAGCTGAGATAACGATGATAGTCGTTTCTAATTCGCAATAAATCCTGTTGTTCAAACTCTGTCAACGTTTCTAAATTTAAGAAATCTGTGAATGAACCAATTGAAAGTTCTTCTAGTTTCAGAAAGCGATGAACATCGTTGAGAGATAGGCTACTGGCTTCGAGAATAAGTGGCATAGTTTTAGGAAAAGGGAGTTCGGAGTGGGGGAGATGAGGGAGACAAGGGAAATGACTAATGACAAATGACTAATGACGCTTAACGAAAATCAAAACACAGTACAGCATAACTGGGCTAAGAATAGTTTTTAGTAACAATAGCGATCGCCTTCGTAAACTATGTCTCAACCAACCATAGAATCAATCCTACAAGAGAATCGCCTTTTCCATCCTAGTTTGGAATTCTCACAAAACGCCCACATCAAGAGTCTGGAAGACTATCAGCGCCTTTACGACCAAGCCAAAGCCGATCCGCAACAATTTTGGGCAGATTTAGCCACAAAAGAATTAGCATGGTTCCAAAAATGGGATACAGTACTCGATTGGCAACCGCCTTTTGCCAAGTGGTTCGTTGGCGGTAAGATTAATATTTCTTACAACTGTCTTGACAGACACCTGACTACTTGGCGCAAAAATAAAGCAGCACTGATTTGGGAAGGCGAACCAGGAGACTCGCGTACCCTCACCTATGCCCAACTGCACCGTGAAGTTTGTCAGTTCGCCAATGTGTTGAAGCAACTGGGCGTAGAAAAAGGCGATCGCGTTGGTATTTATATGCCAATGATTCCGGAAGCTGCCATCGCTATGTTAGCCTGTGCGAGAATTGGCGCACCCCACAGCGTGGTATTTGGTGGTTTTAGTGCCGAAGCTTTGCGCGATCGCTTAATTGATGCCAAAGCTAAGTTAGTAATCACGGCTGATGGTGGCTGGCGCAAAGATGCGATCGTTCCCCTCAAAGAACAGGTAGATAAAGCCTTAGCTGATGGTGGTGTTCCCAATGTAGAAAATGTCTTGGTTGTCAAGCGCACCGGACAAGAAACTTATATGCAATTGGGGGGACGCGACCATTGGTGGCATGAGTTACAAAAAGATGCATCCGCTGATTGTCCTGCCGAACCAATGGACAGTGAAGATATGCTGTTTGTCCTCTACACTTCTGGCAGTACGGGCAAACCGAAGGGTGTGGTGCATACAACTGCTGGTTATAATTTGTATACCCACATGACCACCAAGTGGATCTTCGACCTGCAAGATACAGATGTATATTGGTGTACCGCAGATGTAGGCTGGATTACGGGACACAGCTACATTGTTTACGGCCCCCTTTCCAACGGTGCAACAACGATTATGTATGAAGGTGCGCCGCGTGCTTCTAATCCTGGCTGTTTCTGGGATGTAATTGAAAAATACGGTGTCAATATTTTTTATACTGCACCTACGGCAATCCGAGCATTTATTAAGATGGGCGAACAACATCCCAAGGCGCGAAACTTATCTTCCTTGCGTTTGCTGGGAACCGTCGGCGAACCGATTAACCCAGAAGCTTGGATGTGGTATCACAAAGTAATTGGTGGAGGCCGCTGTCCAATCGTGGATACTTGGTGGCAAACGGAAACTGGCGGTATCATGATTACACCGCTACCAGGGGCAATTCCCACCAAACCAGGTTCGGCAACGCTTCCCTTCCCTGGAATTCTTGCAGACATCGTGGATTTAGAAGGAAATTCCCTACCCAACAACGAAGGCGGTTATCTAGCAGTACGCCATCCTTGGCCGGGAATGATGCGGACAGTCTACGGCGATGCGGAACGCTTCCGCCGCACTTATTGGGAACATATCCCTCCCAAAGACGGTAAGTATACTTATTTTGCTGGTGATGGTGCTAGACGGGATGAAGATGGTTACTTTTGGGTAATGGGTCGCGTCGATGACGTACTCAATGTATCCGGTCATCGACTTGGTACAATGGAAGTAGAATCAGCCTTAGTTTCTCATCCAGCAGTGGCAGAAGCAGCGGTAGTGGGTAAGCCGGATGAACTCAAAGGTGAAGAAGTAGTTGCTTTTGTAACTTTAGAAGGTACTTACCAAGAAAGTGAACAATTGAGTAAAGAACTCAAGCAACACGTTGTCAAAGAAATTGGTGCGATCGCCCGTCCTGGAGAAATTCGCTTTACCGACGCTTTGCCGAAAACGCGATCGGGTAAGATTATGCGGCGCTTATTGCGAAATCTCGCTGCCGGACAAGAAGTATCTGGTGATACTTCAACTTTAGAAGATAGAAGCGTTTTGGATAAATTGCGAGAAGGCGCGTAGGAATTTTAAATTTTGGTGAAGCAGCACGGTCTTCCCTAAGGAGAGACGCCCAGCGTATGATGCCCGTACCACTTTGTGGAACCAAGCTACGCCTAGCGTCTCCTTTAAAAGAAGGGCTGTAGGGCGCGCGGCGTAAAGCCTTGTATTAGCAAAGACACTGGGCAAAACCGCATAGCTTAGAGCGACGAGGTACAAGCGTCTGAGGGTTTCTACGCCAGTTGCTACAGCCGAAAACGTCAAGTTTCGATGAGTTATTTTTACCAGAAAGCAGTATTTAATCCAAGGTTGAGAACTGAAGTGACTAAAAAAATCGATTTAGGTAGGTAGAAAGTTATGGCAAATATCATTGGAACTTACGGTGATGATACCCTACTGGGTAGTAACAGTGCCGACACGATTAATGGTCTCTCGGGCAACGACACCATCACAGGTGGAGGCGGTAATGATACATTTGTTTACAATTTGGGCGACGGCATTGATACCATCACCGATTTTGGTGGCATTGGTAAAGGAATAAACCCAACACCAGCAGTGATTGCCCAAGTGGATACTATGAAATTTCAAGGCGATAGATTAATTGCCAAAAACCTGCTGCTGACTCAAGATGGCAACAATCTGAAAATCGATTTTGAAGGGGTAGATGGCGAAGTCATCCTGCAAAACTTTGCCCTGGAAAATCTAGAGAACCTTAGTAAATCTACAGGAGCCACTGTAAACTCGGGCAATATTCTGTTTGCTGGACAAACTAGCATCACAGACAGCTTTGATATCTTCAATGCCAACTCCACCCAAAGCACTATCTTCAACAAGAATACAGTCACCTTCCTTAACGACTTGAACAACAATATTAATGGCTTTGACAACTCAGATGATGTAATCAATGGTCAGGGGGGTGATGACATTATTGATGGCAAAACTGGCAACGACCTTTTGAGAGGTGGTGCGGGCAATGACACCCTCAATGGTGGTGCAGGTGATGATTACTTAGATGATAACTATTTAATAGACTCACAAGGCGATAATCTGCTCTCTGGAAGTGATGGCAATGATTCTCTTAGTGCCTCTGGATACTACAATCATAACACCTCTGGTAATAATACCCTCAACGGTGGCGCTGATAATGATTTCTTAGATATTAGCTATTCAACAGGTAATAACCTGCTCGATGGAGCTGATGGTAATGATTTCTTGTATGCCCGCGATTCAACAAGCAATAATCTACTTTTTGGTGGAGATGGCAATGATACTCTTTTCAGTGGCACTGGTAATAACACCCTCAGTGGAGGGAATGGCAATGATTCTTTCTTAATTTATGCCTCCTCTTTATTAATAACTCAAACATTAGATGGAGGAACAGGCGACGATTCGCTGGGTATCTACGTCGATACTACCGAGGGAATCACTTCAACTTTTAATACTACCACTAGCATTGGATCGATTACTGTAGGGACAACGAGATTAGTTAACTACAAAAATATTGAAGAATTAAGTATTTTAGGTACAGCCTACGATGACTACATTGTGGGAACCAATGGCAATGATACACTCGATGCAGGCAATGATGGTAACGATACCATAGATGGAGGCATAGGTGACGATTTGTTGTCTGTGGATTTTCTCAATTCTACTGAGGGAATCACTTCAACTTTTAATATTAGTACTAACGTTGGAGCAATTACCGTAGGGACGAGATTAGTTAACTACAAAAATATTGAACGATTAAGTATCACAGGTACATTCTTTGATGACTACATTGTGGGAAGTAATGGCAATGATACACCCGATCCGGGCGGGGATGGTAATGATACCATAGATGGAGGCACAGGTGACGATTTGTTATCCGTCAATTTTTTCGCTCCTACTGAGGGAATCACTTCAACTTTTAATACTACTACTAACGTTGGATCGATTAGCTCAGGGACGACATTGGTTAGCTACAAAGATATCGAACGATTAAGTATCATAGGTACAATCTATGATGACTATATTGTGGGGAACAATGGCAATGATATACTCTACGCGCTTGCTGGCAATGATACGGTTATTGGCGGTAAAGGTAATGATTATTTGGGTGTTATAGGAAGTTCAAGCAGTAATAACATCCTTAATGGTGACGCTGGTGATGATACCTTAGATGCTCAGTATTCATCAGGTGATAACCTACTCTCTGGGGGCGATGGGAATGATACTCTTTCAGCCTATGGTGCATTAGGCAATAACACTTTTTATGGTGGTTTTGGCAATGACTACCTCACAAGTGGTATTGGTAGTGACACCCTCTATGGAGGGGATGGTGCTGATATCTTTACTTTTAATAGTTTCAATGAAGGTGTAGATAGTCTCTATGACTTCAACACCACTAATGAACTGATTCAAGTATCGGCTGCTGGTTTTGGTGGCGGGTTATCAACAGGTTTACTCAAAGCAAGTCAGTTTACGATCGGAACATCTGCAAGCAATAGTGTTCAGCGATTTATCTACAACAGCGCTACAGGTGAACTGTTCTTTGACCTTGATGGCAGTGTAGATGCATTTACTCAGGTAAAACTTGCACAACTATCAGTTGGATTATCACTAACCGAAAACAACTTTGTGGTTGTTTAATCGTGATTAACACTCTGCCATTATTCTAAGCATAGGTTGCGAGGTGGTATTCTAAGCACATCGCATTCGATGTTAAAGCGGATCTTCTTGCTATCACTCAAATATAGCGCTTCTGTTTGGATGCAATACACTTTGACCTCTGTTTTAAAAGGAAAGAGGCTCCTTGTAATAAGGGGCTGGGGGTTAGGTCTGTATTCCATGCAATTGAGAACTGCTATATATTGAGTTGCGAGGTGCTATTCTAAGTACATCACATTCGATTTATCAATCGAAGTCATTTTGAAAACCCATAGCCTACTTTATATAGATATAAGATATTGCTAAGCGATGGCAATATCTAAATCCTAAGCAAAGCGACGCCGAATAGCCTACTAATGAATTGACCTTAAGCACTCACTACCCAATTCTGACTCGCTTGGTCTGAGTTTAATTTAACACGCTTGTTGGTAGGTTAGGCATTTAGTAACGCACCTCAATTTATCATGATAATCAGGACATTATTAAGACATTGAGGACAATGAAATTGAAAAAGCAACACAAATCAATATTTGTTCAACCTCTTAGCTGTATAACGCTGAGTATCATAACTGCAATTGGCATATCACCATCAGTATTAGCAGTGACGGGAATTTCTCTGCATTCGCCTGAACAGGCTGTACAGAAACAACAGCCAAAAATAGCGCAATTTTCAAACACAGGGTCATCAGACCGAGCGCAGATTCTCCAACAAGCCAATGCTTTGTATAATCAAGGAGACTTCAAAGGTGCAGAGGAAAATTTACGGAAACTAATTAAACAATCTCCACAAGATGCCTTTGCACACTTTCAACTAGGAAACGTACTTTTTCAGCAAAAGAAATCAGAAGAAGCAATTAGCGCCTATCGAGAAGCCATTCACCTTCAGTCCAAATATGCTCTAGCTTACAATGGGATTGGTATGGTTTATGCTAGCGAAAATCGCTGGGAAGAAGCTATTACTGAATATAAAAAAGCTTTAGAAATTAATCCCAATTATGCAGAAGCTCTGACGAATTTTGCCTTGGCAATGTGGCAAACAAATAAAAAGGACGAGGCGTTATCTTCTTTAGAAAAAGCTTTAAAAATTTTCCAAGCCCAAAATAGAAATGAAAAAGTTAAACAAGTTGAACGAATCTTGCAAGAAATCAAAAAATCAGACGATCCTAGTGTTTCTTGAAAATTAAATTATTCAAGGAATAAAAGTTAACAACATTTTTTGAAAATTCGCTTCGATCGTGACTTTGCTAAAAATGCGATCGCTGAAGATGATTATGCGGCAATTGTCGCATAATCTGATTTTTAAATGAAAGACTGATGGATAAACCAAAAGAACAGTGCATGTAAGTAAAACAAGAAATTTTTGATACCTGTTGGTGATTTTTTACTATAATTATCTTTGTAATTAGATACTATAGGAAATACTAAAAACAAACGGTTAAAGCCTATGACTTCTGTATCGTCATTAACTTTACCAGACCACACCCAGTTACCAGATTCAGATGGTACATTCGTGAAAAATCTTCAGGAACATCCGCAAAGTATTTTAATTACGGATTCAATTAAACCTGTGCTAGAACAACACCATCTTGATGGACAATATTGTATCGGGCAAGATTCTGGTATCTACTGGAGATTGACAGATCCTCCTGAGAAAGGTGCCGAAGCGCCAGATTGGTTTTATGTACCGAACGTACCCCCAACTCTTGATGGTAAAATGCGGCGTTCTTATGTACTGTGGAAGGAGTATGTTGCACCGTTAATTGTGTTGGAATTTGTCTCTGGAGACGGTTCAGAAGAACGAGACAAGACACCGCCATCACAAGCCGAAAGTGGAAATGTTGGTAAATTTTGGGTTTATGAGCAGGCAATTCGAGTGCCTTATTATGGAATTTATGAAGTAGCAAAAGCTCAGGTTGAGGTGTATCACCTCACGGATTTTACTTATCAACTGATGAAACCCAATGAAAGAGGACATTATCCAATTGCTCCTTTAGGAGTAGAGTTGGGAATTAGGCAAGGTTTCTATCAGAATGCAGAGTTACCTTGGTTGCGGTGGTGGGATGCACAAGGAAATTTACTCTTAACGGGTGAAGAACGCGCTGAAGTTGAGCGACAAAGGGCTGAAGTTGAACGACAAAAGCGGCTATCAATTGCAGAGAAATTACGTACTCTCTCTGTTGAACAACTTAATGCTTTAGGAATTGACCCAGAAATGTTGGATTAGAAAATATTATCGTCTACTAATAATACATCTTCATATATTGCTGCGATCGCACAACGAAAATCAACGCTAGCTAAATGTACTTCGTCTCCTTTTTCATAAGGGTAAAGTACCCAATGTCCTTCTTCATTACGGCGAAAGCATTCTACACTCATTCTGTCTGATGCAATTAGCACATATTCTTGTAAAGATTCTAAGTGTCTGTAACTAGCAAATTTCTTTCCTCTGTCAAAGCTTTCTGTTGATTCAGAAAGCACTTCCACAACTAAGGAAGGATAGCACTTAAAATATTCAAATTCTCTATCTCTTAGATCGCAAGTAACCATTACATCAGGATAGAAATAGCGATTTATAACATCAATTTGGGCTTTCATATCTAACATATAGACACGGCAACCACTACCCCGGAGATGGTTTCGCAGCAGGACAAACAAATTTCCTACTACAGTCACATGAGCATCACTCGCCCCAGCCATTGCATAGACTTGCCCATCAATATACTCGTGTTTAATTTCACTTACTTTCTCAGCTTCTAAATATTCTTCTGGGGAGATATAGTACTCGCTTTGGCTAATGACCATTTTAGTACCTGAGTAGTTTTATCAAATATTTTAACCAATACAACAAATTTAATGAGCGACAGCACCACCACTTGCCTTCACTTTTTTAAAGAATATAATTGCAATTCCACTCAATATTAAAGCAATACCAATAAAGTAGAAACAATCGTTAAAAGCCATCACAAATGCTTCTCGACGAACTATATTTGATATAGATGCGATCGCCTGATTTTGTGCCGTACTCAAATCCGCTCCTCGGCTGACAAAATACTGCGTCATCTGCTCGATTCGCTGTTGAGTTGTTGGGTCGTATAAAGATACTGCATCGCCTAATCTATTCGAGTGTAATTGTTCTCTATTCGTTAATAAAGTTGCTAAAGAAGCAATTCCAATAGAACCGCCTAGATTCCGCATCATATTAAATAAACCGCTCGCTGAACCTGCTTCTTTCGGACTCAATCCCGCAGTGGCAATAGAACTAAGCGGTACCATAATTAGCGGTTGTCCCATTGCACGCACAAATTGTGACCAGCGTAACTGCTCTAATCCTGTTTGATTAGTCATTCCGGAATTCATAAATGCACTAATGGCAAACAAAGTGACCCCAACAGCCACCATTAACCGCACATCAATACGTTGCATCAATCTTGGGATTAAAGGAATAATAAATAGTTGAGGAATCCCAGCCCACATCAATACTTCACCAATTTGCAGTGCATTATATTTTTGAATTTGGGCAAGATACAGCGGTAAAATATAAATTGAACCATATAATCCTACTCCTAAAGACACGTTCACAATACTGGCTAAACCAAAGTTACGCCTTAATAAGAGTTTGAGATTAATAAATGGTTGTTTACGAGTTAATTCTATAAAGAAAAATACTGCCAAAAAAATTACGGCAACTACAGTCAAGCGCACAATCAATGCTGAACCAAACCAATCTTTGCGGCTACCTTCTTCTAAAACAACTTGCAGGGAACCTAATCCAATTGCCATTGCAATAATTCCCCACCAATCACCTTGTTTTAACAAACTAATTTGTGCTGGTTCTTGTTTAATTCCATACCAAACCCCAGCTAGCATTAACGCACCTGGAATTAAATTGATATAAAAATTGTATTCCCAACCAAAATTTTCAGTTAACCAACCTCCTAATGTCGGACCAATTGATGGGGCAAAAACTGCACTAAAACCAAATGCCGCCAACCCTATTGATTGTTTGGACGGCGGTAAAGTCGTTAAGACAATTGTCATAGCGGTGGGAATTAGTACTCCGCCACTAAAACCTTGTAAGGCGCGGAATACAATCATGGAATTCAGATTCCACGCCCAAGCACAGCATATAGAAAAGAAAATAAATAATAGAGTATTTACTAATAAATAACGTCGTAGAGAAAAGACTCTGGATAACCATCCTGTTAAAGGAATGACTACAATTTCTGCAACCAGATAAGCGGTAGAAATCCAAGAACCTTCTTCTAGAGTTGCGGCTAAACTTGCTTGAATATCTTGCAGCGAAGCATTAGTTATTTGAATATCTAATACCGCCATAAACGCACCAAGCATACTCGCTAATACACCAATCCAGGTTCTTAGCGGTACGCGATCTGGTGGTATAGCAGGGTTATGTCCCTGCTGACGAATTACACCTGTATTAGCCATAGTGTTGTTTCACTTCTCAGGTAGAGAAGTAAATAATTTGATGATTAAATCTTATACTCATCTGGAATTTTTTCGTCATTAGTCATTTGTTCTTCGACTAATGACTAATGACCTACTTGACTTCTACTGCAACTTCGGCAGACATCCCCGGTGTAATCCGCGATTCATATCCTTGAATACTCTTTTGGTCAAAAACTATTTTGACTGGGATGCGCTGTACAATTTTGGTAAAGTTACCTGTGGCGTTATCTGGTGGCAATAAAGCAAACTGAGCGCCGGAAGCTGGCGAAATACTGTCAACATGACCAGTAAAGCTGTGATGAGGGAAACTATCGAGTTTGATTTCTACTGGTTCTCCTGGGCGCATCTTTTCTAATTGGGTTTCTTTAAAGTTTGCAACTACCCAATACTCGTTATCCACGATCGCCATTAATGGTGTTCCCACTGCAACTCGGTTACCAACTTCTACATTTTTTCTACCTATTCGTCCGGCACTAGGAGCGGTAACATTGACATAAGATAGTTGCAACTGAGCGTCTTTGAGAGATGCTTCTGATTGAGCGATCGCTGCTTTTGCTGCTTCGTATTGACTGCGTTTTGCTGTTGTGTCTTGGCCTCCGGCTGTTGCTTGTTGCAATCCTCCCTTGGATGCAGCCAACTTCGCTTGGGCGCTGACTACATTTTGTTGAGCTTGTGCTAGTTGAGACTGGGCTTTGGCGACACCAACTTTGGCAGAGGCTAATCTGGCTTGGGCTTGTTCTACTCCTTGAACAGCAGCATTTTTCTGTGCTACAGCCACATCATACGCCGCTTTGGCTGTGTCTAACTGTTGACGAGCGATCGCACCCGATTTATACAGTTCGTTATAACGATTGTAATCTGCTTGGGCTTTTTCCAAGTTGGCATTTGCTTGGGCTACTTCAGCTTGGGCGGCGGGAATTCCGGCTTGGGCTAATTTAACTTCCGCTTGTGCTGCTGGTATCCCGGCTTGCGCTTCTTGGACTGCTGCTTGAGCTGTGGAAATTGATGCTACAGCATTGCTAACATCCCCCTGCGCCTGAGTTGTCTTACCAGTAGTGGTTTGGGAAGCTAAAGCAATGTTCGCTTGGGCGGCTTGCGCCTGACCACGCGCATTTTCTAATGCTGCTTGTGCTTGTTGGACTTTACTTTGATAATCGCGTGGATCTAACTTTACTAACAACTGTCCCGGTTGTACCAGTTGATTATCATTCACAAGCACTTCGGTCACAGTTCCGGGAACGCGGCTACTAATTTGGTGAATGTTTCCCGTAACGGTGGCGTTATCTGTTTGTTGGTGGGTAGAGGAATATTGCCAGTAGTGATAACCAAAACCACCTGCGGCGATTGCACCTACTCCTAATCCTGCCAAAATCAAACCAATCGGTTTTTTACGCTTCGGTGGAACTTCTTTGTTTGTCTGGGGAGTTACAACAGGTGCTTCTGCTGTCTCTACAGGTTCTACTGTCTCTACAGCTTCTAAAGTCTTTAAATCGGTAATCAGTTCTTTGTCTAAAACTGGAGTTTTGTTTTCCTTACGTCCGTTCAATGTTGTAGCGCCCATATTTCAACTTCCTTGCAGAATGATTTGATTAAATCTCGTTTATTTAGAATACGTATTATTTATTTACTAGACTTATTTCGTCTTTTATTTAGTATGCGTACTATATTCTCACAAGAAATCTTAACGTTGCTTCACCCGATTGGGTGATTGTCGGACAATCTTAAGAGAGATTAGCGATCGCTCGATTCAAGATTTGGGAAAACAGTTCCCGGTCAGCAAAGGAAATACCGTCCATTGCTTCATCACGCACTGCTGCGGCGATTGGCGGTAAAACACTCTCTAATTCTTTACCTGCATCCGTTAGCCAGATTCGCCAGATGCGGCGGTCGTGAGTATCGCGTTCTCGACGCACCAAGCCGCGTTCTTCCATCCGGTCTAATACCCCAGTTAAAGTACCGCCCACTTGTTTGAGTTTGTCCCCAATACTAGAAGTAGGTAAACCATCTTCTTGCCAAAGACAGCACAACACTAACCAGTGAAATGGCGTCAATCCAAACGGTTCTAGTCTGTCGGTAAACCTGCGTCCAACTAGTTGGGAGAGTAATTTAATTCTATAGCCCATATTGTATGGTGCAAGATTTTGCTGCCACGACTCTAAAGCTGGTGATTGATTAGATGTATAAATCATTTGGCAAAATACTTCGCATACGTAATATTTTTATATTATCTAAATTAATGTGTTTTGACAATAGTTGTTTTTAATCCTGATTATAGAGGATAGCGTATGGGACATAGAGCATGGGGTATTGGTAATTAGTTTTTGACTAACGATTAATGACAAAGCTTAAGGAAGTACTTGAATAAACTGGTACTCTTTAACAGTACCGAGAATGCGGTGAGGTCTGGATAATTTAGCCGATTGCTCTTTATAAATCCAAGCATAGCTAAAAGCTGGTACTTGGGAAATAGAGTCTACTGGTTTGTCGTCAGTAGCAATATAGAAATCGAGCAGTACTTGGACTTTATCATCTATTTGCACAAAGTATATCGGATTAGTTCTCAAAATAGAAGCGATCGCACTTTGTTGAAGAAAAACTCTTAAACCAGGATTATAATCACTCAACAAACCTGTACTACCCATCGCCGCTAAAGCTAGCCAACAAGGAATTAACCAACCTGCAATCCAGTAACGATTTGTCAGATTTTTACCAAATTTATAACGACCAATCCACACTACAGGTAAAATTAACCAACCCAATCCCATAGCTAAACCAATAGTTGCATACTTACGAATATCGGAACTACCCCAGCCAAAAATCACAATACTGGCGACGACTAGTAAAACACCAAATCCGCCAAAGCCATAACTGAGATTTCGCGGAAGATTCTGTTTGCTAAAAAAGTTTAATTGATTTTTTTTACCTTTTTGGAGAGTAAATTGTGAGGGAATTTCTAACTCGTAAATTTTGCCTAGCCAGTTTAAACCCACAGATGCAAACAAAGCAACGAACGGATAAAGGCAAAGACTATAGTGAGAGAAACGAGTTGTAAAAAGGCTAATTTCAATAAATAAGACTACCGGAAATCCAACTAATAATAAAGGGTAGCGAAAGGGACGACGGATAGCCAAAAACAGTCCGATAATTCCCAATAAAGCCCAAGGAAATGATTTTAAGGCAATATTCCAGATATAGAATAGTAAATTAGTATGATAATGGTCATCAGTACTTTGATGTACAACAAACTTGTATAACTCTTCAAAACTCTGATTGCCATAATGTAACCAACTCAACCATAGCCAAACCAAACTAGGAATTAAGCCGACGAAAAACCCTAAATATAAGACTGGGTTAGTTAGATGACGATGACGGCGATAATCCCATATTAAATAAGGCAATAAAGCTATGATTGGGATAAAAATCATAAAGCTTCTGACTAAGAAGCCTAAACCTAAACTTAAACCAGCAATAAAACTCCAAAAGTAGCGATATTCAGGATTTAATTCTGCTTTGATAAAAGCTAAAATAGCTAAAAGTACCAATAAAACTAAAGGTACATCAGGTGTACTTAAACGACAATATTGTAGCCAGAGAAACTCTACACTTAAAATTGCAGCAGCAAGCTTTGCTAATTTTTTACCTAAGATAATTTTGCCAATTTCATATACAAGCCAAATGCAGAAAATCCCTGCAATCGTGCTAGGAAGACGCGCACTAATATCATTGACACCAAACAGCTTGTAGAAACTAGCAATTAACCAATAAGGGCCAGGAGTCTTGTGATGTGCCTTTTGCCAAGGTGCTATCCAATTACCAGAATCAAACATCAGACGCGCGCGTGAAGCATAAAGTGCTTCATCATGTGCCATGAGGCTATTGTCGCCAGAAGTAAATAGTAATAAAGGTAGTATCCAAACTAACAAACTTAAATAGGGTAATGATGCTAACAATCGGTTTTTTAGCCAAATATACTGAAAAAAGTGTAATTTATAAAACATCAATATTTATAAGCAATGAATGCTGAAATGTGGACTCGTTTATGGTAGTTTTCCGAGTTGGTAAAGTACACAAACTAAGCTTGTTTTATTTCTAAATTTGCCAATTCTGCCCTATGTGTCTGATTGTTATTAAAATATGTTACATAGGCTTGTTTAAAAATACCTGAAATTGCCGCAATTTTGCAAAAAAGTTATCGACACGAGGATTTATGCAGCTAAGACCGAATCAACGCCTAAAGTTAGATGACACAGACGATAAGCTATTCTACGCCGATCCTCGCTTCGTCACTCATGTCGATGAAGGATTTATTCAACAGCTAACGGATTTATATCGCGATCGCCTCAAACCCAACACCCGCATCTTTGATATGATGAGCAGCTGGGTGTCTCATCTACCAGAAGAGATGCAATTTTCTCATGTCGAGGGACACGGACTCAACGCCGAAGAACTAGCACGTAATCCTCGATTAAATCATTACTTCGTCCAAAATCTCAACGAAAATCCGCAGTTACCCTTGCAAAATCAAGATTTTGATGCCGTTCTCAACTGCGTATCTGTGCAATATGTGCAATATCCAGAAGCAGTATTTTCCGAAATTCACCGCATCCTCAAACCTGGTGGTGTTGCAATCATCAGTTTTTCTAACCGAATGTTCTTTCAAAAAGCAATTCAAGCTTGGCGGGAAGCCTCAGAAACAGAGCGAGTTGAATTAGTCAAGGGTTACTTTGCCTCAGTCCCAGGATTTACCACCCCAGAAGTTATCGTTCATAAATCAACATTAGCGAATATTTTTCAGTGGTTGGGCGCACCTGGAGGAGATCCGTTTTATGCTGTCATAGCTTATCGTGACAACAGTATTTAAAGAGCAAAAATTTTACACTTGGCTAAGTCTTATATACAACCTACGCAATAATTATCAAAAAGTAAATTTTCTGGGTCAAAATTACTAGCAGCGCAGATAATTGCGTGAAAGCTCAAGTATCAGGAGATGCCAAGAATGATTTTAGCTCGCGGGCGTAAAGTTTTAGCTGCGTTATTTCTCTCCGTATTATTACTAGTAACATCTTGTAGTGCAAAAAACCCAGGACGTTTCGACCAGGTGCAACAAGATAGCAGTCGGCAAAAAAGCGGTCAGGCTGTGGTTAAGACTGCAACTCAAGGTAGCGAATTTAACAAATTTTTTCCAGCTTCTAGTGATGGCTATCAGCGCGTCTATACCCAAGAGAAAAAAGGTTTTGCTGAAGCTAAGTTGAAAAAAGGTGGAAAAGATATAGCCATGTTATCTATTTCCGATACCAGCAGCACACCAGCAGCAGCAGCGAAATTCTCAAGTAGCACCAAAAAAATTGCTGGTTATCCCGCTGTGCAACAAGGTAACACGCAAACTTCAATTTTGATAGGTAAGTACCAAGTAAAAGTAATTTCCCGCGATCCGTCATTTACAGCTAGCGATCGCGCAGCTTGGCTACAAAAATTTAATCTCAATGGTCTAGCTAAACTCAAATGAGCCGCATTGGCAAAATCAACATCGCAAACCTTAGAATCAGGAGATTTTTGTGAGTAAATCAATTTTTGAGTTGGTGGATCGATTACCAACTAGAGGGTTAACTGTTTCTCTGTTGAACTCCCTCGATTTTGTTGCTCCCGGCCAGTGGCAGAATACCGTCGGCTTTGTCAACACTATTAAGACAGTCACTCTCGAAACCGACGAAGATTTAATTCAGCAAATTGGCGAACGAGCCATTTATCTATTCAACGACAAATCCCAAGGATATCAAACAGCTTTGTGGCTATATCAAACCGTTGATAATACAGATAAAGCCCTTGGTGCAGCAGCTTTAGCTAATAAAGTTGGCGAAAAAATTCCTTTGTTGGGTTTTTTAAACTCTGTTACTCCCAAACCTGACAAAGCCCAAACTATCGATTTGACATTGAAATTAGTTGCTGAATTGGTAGCTTTCTGCCAAATTAACGGCATTCCCGGAGACAGTATTGGAGATTTTGTCGGTGCTTTGGGAGAATATAGCGGTGAGTCACTGATCCGCATGGTGGCGTTAGTTTGTGTTGACGGTTTGATACCTTTAGGCCCAGACTTCATTAGCAAAGCAACATCCGGGCTAAATCAGACAAATCCGCAAGAATTAGAACAAAACTCAACTTTCCAAAACATCAAAGATGCGATTCCAGGTAATAATGCTGGCAGTAAACTTAACTTTATCGGCGAAAGCTTTGACTCAGTTAAAGGTTGGATGAGTGGGCTAGTCAACGCTAATAATTTAACGCCACAAAAAGTTGTCCACAACTTGCAAAATTTTGTGGAAATTGCCGATGACAAGTTAGACTACCTAGCCGCGTTCTTGGATGTATCAACCAATTATTATGAACACACAGGTACGCAAACTTTGGCACGTCGCTTAATTGAACGGGCGGTGGCTGAGATTTAAGTTGGTACGGAAGTGGGGGACTGGGTAGTGAAAAAACTCTTCTTTAATCCACAGTCCCCAATCCCTATTGCGGTAAACGTAAATCTGCGGCGATCGCATCTAAATAAGGTTGAAAAATAGCCAAATTTTCCAGCTTCTCAAACTTACCTGTTTGCGTAGCTGGATCGAAGGCAGTCGTAATTACATAAAGTTTAGTGCCGTCAAAGGCAACATAACCAATATGTTGCTCTTGGACTTCACCTTGTTGCTTAAGTCCGGCGAACCCATAGCGGATTCCCTGAAGTTTATCAATTGCTACTGATTGCACTGGGTAGGCTGAAAAAGTAATCTCTTTTCCATATTCACCCTGACGGTCTTTGGCAAAAGTAGCATAGTTGTCTGTAACCCAAGCCTTGAGTGCTGTCAAAACTTGAGTTTGATATTTAGAATTTTGGTAATCAACTTGAGAATTAGTTGGAATACCCACAGCTACAAGTTTATTTTGAAAATCTGGAATCTTTTCTAGTGGGTAAACGTTAATTTCAACTGTACCCAAAACTTTTCCTTTGGACGAGATACACAACAAGGATACATTGCCATTACAAGCAGCTACTTGCCAGTTAGTTGGAGCAGATGTATTTCCGAGAATTTTTTCCCAGATATTTCCCTGAGTAGGGTTGAGATGTTTTGCCACGGTGGGAGGATTTGGCACTTTGGTTGTAGAAAATTGCGGCAGAAGAAATTTTGCTCCTACCGGAATCGACACCAGCAAAACAGAACCTAATAGTAAATGATAAAGTCGTAACATTTTTATGAAAATCTCAAGCCAAAGTAACTTCAGCAAGCTGGCTGTTTGATGTCATGCCACTGATGCCTGGTTTTTCTAGATTCTTCTAGCATAATTGCCGATTGACAAAGGCAATGGTATCTTAGCGTGTTACTGATGTAATAACCTTAGAACTTTGTTTGCGTTTTTGACTAATGAAATTCAGCGAAATCTTACACCAATTGGGCGATGCAGCTACGGTTCATAGCCTGAGTAACAATCCAAACCAGAACCCAGAAATTACAGGAGTAGCAGCTATTGATGAAGCTACTAGCGGCAATCTCAGCTACGTGGAAGGAGCAAAATTTGGATCTTTTGTAGATAAGACCAATGCTAGTGCTTTAATTTTGCCCCAGGATGAAAAGTTACAGGCCGTTGCACAAGAACGTGGTATTGTCTGGCTCAGCACTCCTGAACCGCGATTGTTATTTGCTAAAGCGATCGCACTTTTTTACCAACCATATCGCCCCACCCCAGAAATTCATCCCACTGCTGTGATTCATCCTACGGCTAAAATTGGTAGTGATGTTTATATTGGCCCTCACGTTGCGATCGAGCAAAGGGTGGAAGTTGGTAATGGTGCAATTATCTATCCAAATGTGGTGGTCTATCCAGATGTCAAAATCGGCGATCGCACAATCCTACATGCTAATTGCACCATCCACGAACGTACCCAGATTGGTGCAGATTGCGTAATTCACAGTGGTGCTGTCATCGGTGCAGAAGGCTTTGGTTTTGTTCCTACCCGCACTGGTTGGTTAAAAATGGAACAATCCGGTTATACAGTCTTAGAAGATGGCGTGGTAGTTGGCTGCAACAGTGGCGTTGACCGTCCAGCAGTGGGAGAAACACGGGTAGGCCGAAATACAGTAATTGACAACTTGGTGCAAATCGGTCACGGTTGCCAAATAGGTGCTGGTTGTGCAATCGCAGGTCAAGTCGGTATGGCAGGGGGTGTCAAACTGGGAAATCGCGTTATCCTAGCTGGACAAGTGGGAATCGTCAATCAAGTGAAGATGGGAGATGGGGCGATCGCATCTGCTCAAGCTGGAATTCACAATGATGTTCCACCAAGAGAAATTGTCTCTGGAACTCCCGCAGTTCCCCACAAACTATACCTCAAGGTATCTGCCATTCATAATCGCTTGCCAGATATCTATCAATCGTTAAAACAATTGCAACGTAAATTCAAAGATAGCAATGATTAATAAGCTAATGCGTGTCTAAATTGTATAACCACTCTTGGTGATTGTTAACTGTTGACTGTTAACTCTCAACGGTCAACAGTCAACTCTTAGAGGATGTTTGAAAAGTCTTTAGTGATGTATCGAGTACTTTTAAATCCTCTTTAAACAAAAACAGCAATATTCAAGCTTAGAACTCGGAAGTTGAGCCTCTGAATTCGGAAGTTGAGCCTGTGAACTTGGAAGTTGCACCTTTGAACTCGGAAGTTGCACCTTTGAACTCGGAAGTTGAGCCTGTGAACTCGGAAGTTGCACCTTTGAACTCGGAAGTTGCACCTTTGAACTTGGAAGTTGCACCTTTGAACTCGGAAGTTGCACCTTTGAATTCGGAAGTTGCACCTTTGAACTCAAAATGTTCAGTTGAAAAATTAAAATCCTAATTTTTCCAACACTGGCTTTGTGGAAACAACGTGGCGGTCTAAACCCAGTTCTTTTGGACTAACCCCAAGTGCCAAAGCAATCAACTGGGGTAAATGCAACACTGGTAAACCTAGCTTCTGTTCAATAACCTTTTCTACCTCTGGCTGACGCGAATCTAAATTTAAGTGGCACAGAGGACAAGGTGTAACCATACAGTCCGCACCAGAAGCCAAAGCATCCTGAATATGCATCCCCGCCATCTTGAAAGATTGGGTAGTGGCATAACTAGCAAGCGGCCAACCACAACATTGCGTCCGACCTCGGTAATAAATTGGTGTTGCATCTACTGCCCGAAACATATTTTCCATTGCTTCTGGTTGGAAAGGGTCGTCATAGGGCATAGACTTTTGAGCGCGGAGGAGATAACAGCCATAAAAAGCCGCGCATTTTAATCCAGTTAACTTTCGAGTCACGCGTTTAGTAATTTCCTCTAAACCGTAATCTGTTATCAAGGCGTAGAGGAGATGTTTAACCTCAGTACTGCCGCGATAAGGCGAACAGCCTTCTTTATGCAGCAAGCCATTGACTTGTTGAATATAGCCAGGGTTGGTAGTTTGGCATTCCTTCAGGTGTTCGTTGACGTGAGCGATAACACCTTGGCAAGTGCTGCAATGGGTAAGTAAGGGCAGATTTAACTCTTCTGCTAGAGCAATATTTCTAGCGTTAACCGTATCTTCCAGCAGTTGAGAATCTTCTTTAAACGTGCCGGAACCACAACAAGCAGCTTTTTTAAGTTCAACCAGTTGAATGCCCAGTGCTTGACTGAGGGCTTGAGTTGACTGGTAAAGTTCCCGACATGCTCCTTGGGCAACACAGCCAGGAAAGTAAGCGTATTTTAGTGTCTGAGATAGCATATAACTATAGTTTGAGTTAGAGCGATCGCTCTAAATAATTGGAAAAACGCATTTACATAGTGTCCGCTAGAGCGTACCATACCTTACTGTTCGACTGTCTAAAGAAAACTTAGCGATTCTTTTGAAAAAGGACAGGAGTTTTCCTAGAGAAAAACCCTTGGCAGTGTACGGGCGATCGCGCTTGACGATAAGATGTATATGCTCAAAAAAATGTCTCCTATAATGAGCAGATCCTAGCAATTAGTTGAGGACTTGATATCCATGAGCCAAACTGAACTTTTTGACAAAGTTAAAAAAATTGTTGCCGAACAACTCAGCGTTGACGACCCTGCCACAATCAAACCAGAATCGACATTTATGGAAGATTTAGGTGCTGATTCCTTAGATACCGTTGAATTGGTAATGGCTTTGGAAGAAGAATTTGATATTGAAATTCCCGACGAAGCCGCCGAAGGAATTTTAACAGTTCAAGACGCAGTAAATTACATCAGCAACAAAGTTACCGCATCAGCTTAATTATAAGTTGGGGATTGGGAACTCCAGGCCCTTTGAAGGGGATAAGGGGCAATGGGTATTGAGAAGATTTTTCTTATACACCTAGTCACCAGTACATAGTCGCTATTATGGAATTTTTTGCCCGTCTTGTGTTGAAAAGTTTGGATGTCTTCTCTACGAGATGCTAGGCGTAACTTACTTCCCCGTATAGGTACGCCAATGACAAGCCTTCTGGTAGGCGTCTGTACCGTCAGCCGATGCTTTGACTTTTCGCTTTTTCGCCACCTTTAACTGAATCATGACAGATATTACACGTAAACGCGTTGTTGTAACTGGTGTTGGCGCGATTACACCTATTGGTAACACAGCAACAGAATATTGGGATGGATTATTGAGTGGACGCAATGGCATTGACTACATCACATTTTTTGATGCGTCTCGCCATGATTGCCGTATCGCTGGTGAAGTAAAAAACTTCGATCCGCATGATTACTTGGAGCGCAAAGAGGCCAAGCGTATGGATCGATTTGCCCAATTTGGGGTTGCAGGAGCAAAACAAGCTATATCTGACGCGCAGTTAGTTATCAATGACTTAAACGCGGAACAGGTGGGTGTCATGATCGGTTCGGGCGTTGGTGGCATCAAAGTATTAGAAGAGCAGCAGACTATCTACCTCAACCGCGGGCCCGATCGCTGTAGTCCATTCATGATACCGATGATGATTGCCAATATGGCAGCAGGATTAACAGCAATTCACACTGGTGCTAAAGGGCCAAATTCGTGCGCTGTCACAGCCTGCGCCGCTGGCTCGAACGCCATTGGAGATGCTTTTCGCTTAATTCAAGGGGGATATGCCCAAGCAATGATTTGCGGCGGTACAGAGGCGGCTGTCACACCATTGTCGATGGCTGGGTTTGCCGCCTGCAAAGCGCTTTCTTTTCGCAATGACGACCCAGCTCATGCTTGCCGTCCCTTTGACCGCGATCGCGACGGATTTGTTTTGGGTGAAGGCTCAGGAATTTTAATTCTAGAAGAACTGCAACACGCCATCAATCGCGGCGCTCACATTTATGCTGAAATGATCGGCTATGGTATGACCTGTGATGCTTACCACATCACTTCCCCCGTACCTGGTGGACTAGGTGCAGCTAGAGCCATAGAACTAGCTCTCAAAGATGCCGGACTTACTCCCGAACAAATTAGCTACATCAATGCTCACGGCACCAGCACCCCAGCTAACGATTCAACTGAAACCTCAGCCATCAAAAAAGCTTTGGGAGAACATGCCTATAAGGTAGCAATCAGCTCTACCAAATCGATGACAGGTCATCTATTAGGCGGTTCTGGAGGTATTGAAGCAGTCGCAACAGTACTGGCGATCGCTAACGACCAAATTCCACCAACGATTAACCTCGAAAATCCCGATCCAGAGTGTGACTTAGACTACGTTCCTAACTCTAGTCGCGCTCGAAAAGTTGAAGTGGCACTATCAAATTCTTTCGGGTTTGGCGGTCATAATGTCACACTAGCCTTTAAGAAATACCTCTAAAAAAGTCACAATTCAAAAGTCAGAATTTAGGAGTCAGGAGTTATTTATCTCCCTCATCTCCCGGTTGGTGAGTTTCGACTACGCTTAACTACCACGAAGTCGAACCACATCTCCCTCATCTTTTCGTGCCCTCTGCCTCCTGAAATGACATTGCCAAAAGTACCATAAATGTCATTCCGATATCAGCTAAGCGTTCAACATGACCCAATTATTAGCTTGATTTATCACCAGAAACTCCGGAGATCCCGCTTGTCCATCGACAATCGGGAATGGGATGATGAGGATACCGTGGGAAATTTTAATCAGTGTTCAGTTATCAATAAACAGTTACCACGCTGATATGGGAAATCCAAACCCAATCAATAAAACTGTTAACCCCTTCGGGGTTCGCCAGTCGCTCATGGGGGAGACCCCCAAGACCGCGCTGGCTCACTGTTAACTGTTAATTGTGAAAATAACCCCGACAAGAGTGAGAAGCTCAAAGAGTGCTAACCCGTCGTTAAAAACAATCATATTATGGCTGTTGCAACCCAATCCCTCGAAGAACTTTGTATTAACTCGATCCGCTTCTTGGCTGTTGATGCCGTAGAAAAGGCAAAATCGGGACACCCAGGGCTGCCGATGGGCGCGGCTCCGATGGCTTTTGTACTATGGGATCGCTTTTTGCGGTTTAACCCCAAAAATCCGAAATGGTTTAATCGCGATCGCTTTATCTTGTCCGCCGGCCATGGCTCGATGTTGCAGTATGCCTTGCTCTACCTATATGGTTACGACAGCGTATCCATTGAGGATATTAAGCAGTTCCGTCAGTGGGAATCCAAAACACCCGGACACCCCGAAAACTTTATGACTGCCGGTGTAGAAGTCACCACTGGCCCATTAGGTCAAGGAATTGCCAATGGAGTCGGTTTGGCAATAGCAGAGGCACACCTTGCCGCCAAATACAATAAACCAGATGCGAAGATTGTTGACCATTACACTTACGTAATTTTAGGTGATGGTTGCAACATGGAAGGAGTTTCCGGTGAAGCTTGTTCTTTCGCGGGTCACTTGGGATTAGGCAAACTCATTGCTCTCTATGACGATAATCACATTTCCATCGACGGTTCCACAGATGTGGCATTTACCGAAGATGTTTCCAAGCGCTTTGAAGCATACGGTTGGCATGTTCAACACGTCAAGGAGGGCAACACTGACCTAGAAGGAATCGCCGAAGCAATTGAAGCCGCTAAAGCAGTCACCGATAAGCCTTCTTTTATTAAAGTGACAACCACTATCGGTTTCGGTTCACCCAACAAAGCAAACACCGCTGGCGTTCACGGTGCTGCCTTGGGTGGAGACGAAGTGGCATTGACTCGTAAAAATTTGGGTTGGGAACACGAGCCTTTCGTAGTTCCCCAAGATATTCTTAACCACACGGGCAAAGCAGTAGAACGCGGCGCAAGCTACGAAGAAGACTGGAACAAGACATACAGCGACTACAAATCTAAGTATCCTCAAGAAGGGGCTGAGTTTGAACGTTATCTAAATGGTAAACTCCCCGACGGTTGGGATAAAGTACTGCCTACTTACACCGCTGAAGATAAAGCGCAGCCTACCCGCAAGCACTCAGAAACCTGCCTTAACAAACTAGCAGCAGTTTTACCTGAGTTAATTGGTGGTTCGGCTGACTTAACCCACTCTAACCTTACCGAAATCAAGGGTCAGGGCGACTTTCAAAAAGGGCAATACCAAAACCCCAACATTCACTTTGGCGTGCGGGAACATGGTATGGGCGCAATCTGTAATGGTATAGCACTGCATGATTCGGGATTAATTCCTTATGGTGCCACCTTTTTAATCTTCACAGATTACATGCGGGCTTCTATTCGCTTATCAGCCCTTTCCCAAGCCGGTGTGATTTGGGTGATGACTCACGACTCCATCGGACAAGGTGAAGACGGCCCAACCCACCAACCAATCGAAACTCTAGCTTCCCTGCGCGCTATCCCTAACCTCACAGTGATTCGCCCCGCAGACGGTAACGAAACTTCTGGCGCTTACAAAGTAGCAGTTGAGAGGGCAAAGCGAAACGCTCCTACCCTGTTAGCATTCACCCGTCAAAATGTCCCCAACTTGGCAGGCACATCGCTGGAAGATGTAGCTAAGGGTGGCTACACTGTCGTGGATTCTGATGGTACACCAGAACTAATTATAATTGGTACTGGTTCAGAATTGAGCCTCGCCGTTACCGCAGCTGAGAAACTTAAAGCTGAAGGCAAGAAAGTCCGTGTTGTTTCGCTACCTGCGTGGGATTTGTTTGAAGCACAGGATGCAGCTTATAAAGAGTCTGTTTTGCCGAAAGCTGTCACCAAGCGCTTGGCTGTAGAAGCTGCTGCTAGTTTCGGTTGGCATAAGTATATAGGTATGGAAGGCGATACTGTTACCATTGATCGCTTTGGTGCTTCAGCTCCTGGTGGTGTTTGTTTAGAGAAGTTTGGTTTTAGCGTTGATAATGTGTTAGCCAAGGCTAAGCAATTGTTGGGTTAATAGCAACAAAATATTCTCAAAATTTTGTGGGGTGGGCAGCAAAGCCCACCTTTTTATTTTTTCAAAGCAGAGAGTGATTAAGGAAGATTGCTTATCAATACGGTTCGGATAAGCATTGTCAACTCAGAATTACATTTGGGGAAAAGGTTACTGGGTTTGGGTTAAAGGTTTTTTCTTCTGCCTTTCCCTTTCCCCTTTCCCCTTTCCCCTTTAACCGAACCGTATTGGATTGCTTATGATTAACAGGACGTGGGTTCCCCACACCCCACACCTACCCTCTTGGAATTTTGGTAAAGAAAAATTAACAGAGGATTGACTAGCAATAAACAAACAAATCAAACAAACTCGAAAAGCGATCGCCTTCAACTTTCCGAAATTCTTTTATGCTACACTGTAGCTAATATCAAACCTCATTACAATTCCAACGAGATAGCATAAATGAAGTAGTAGCAAACACCTGTTGCGCCAAAGCAACAAATGTCAACGAAGAATAAATGCAACTAGTTTGACAGAGTACACGCGAGTGTAAGTTTGCTAATTGAGGTTTGAAAAGAATGCAGAAAAAATCAATATTATTAGCTGAGAATTTAGCTTATGAACTCAGCTTAGAAAGAACTTTGTTTCAAAAAGTTCAGGTAAGTATTGAGGTGAGTGATTCCATCGCTTTAGTCGGTAACAACGGTGTAGGAAAATCAACTTTACTAAAAATACTTGCAGGTCAAATCATACCTAGTGCAGGTTCAGTTTGGCATCATGGTATTGTTTATTATTTACCCCAAATCAGTACTATTAGGCAAGAAATTGTATCAGATACAATATTGAATTTTTTGATTTCTACCTCTGATGAATGGTGGCAAATTGAAGAAATTTTGCAAACACAATTCAATACAAATCTTGACCTTTACCTACCAATTGTAAATTTAAGTGGTGGAGAACTGACAAAACTATTTTTAGCAATTGGTTTGGCTCAAGAACCAAACTTGTTGTTGTTGGATGAGCCAACTAATCACATGGATTTACAAGCGTTAGAAAGCTTGAAAGAGTTTCTTAGGAATTTTAATGGTGCATATGTAATTGTCTCGCACAAACCTTTTTTCTTAAACCAGGTGACAGATATTACTTGGGAACTTACACCTATTGGTTTGAAAGTATATGGAGGCAATTTTTCTGATTATCGAGAACAGAAAGAAATCGAATTAGAAGCAGCATTGCGAGCGCACGAAGTTGCTAGAAAAGAACTCAAACGCACTCAAGCTGCGGCTATGCACGAACAACAGCGTGCAGCCCAAGCTCAGCGCAATGGTCGTGCTAAGTTTATCAATGGTAGCATTGATAGAATGGCAGCCGGACTAATTAAAACTAAAGCCGAAACATCTGCCGGAAATGCGAAAAAGAAACATCAAGCAGCATTAGTTCAAGCTAATCAAAAAGTTGCAGATACGAAGGTGAAAACAACGAAAGTAACTAGTATCCAACTAGAAGAAAAAACTCAAAAACGCAAAAATCTAATTAATATTCAAGGTGCAAATCTGACGATATCAGAACGGGTACTTTTACACAACATTCAGTTGCATGTTTCTTCTGGCGATCGCATTGCCGTTGTCGGTGCTAATGGTTCGGGTAAATCGAGTTTGGTAAAGGCAATTTTGGGAATGGAAAACCAAACAGCAGTTTTCGTATCAGGTGAGGTTTTGCTTGCACCAGCGATGAAAGCTATATATCTCGATCAAACATATCAATTGGTAAATCAACGATACACAATTCTGGAAAATATGCAAGCAGCTAATCCAAATCTCTGCTATCAGCTTTTGCGCCAACAACTAGGACATTTTCTATTTAAAGATGATGAGGTTAATAAAAGCGCATCTGTACTCAGTGGTGGTGAGTTAGCAAGATTAGCGATCGCGATGATTAGTATCTCTGAAATTGACCTGCTAATCCTTGATGAACCAACTAATAACTTAGATATTCAAACCGTCGAACAAATAGTAGTAGGTATCAATGATTATCAAGGAGCTATTTGGGTCATCTCCCACGATCTAGATTTTCTCAGCCGGATTAATATTACTCAGAGTTTCAAACTCAAAGACCAAGCCTTACAAATAACAACTTATTTACCCAGTACACCGCAAGAGTATTATCAAGAATTACTAGTATCTAATCATGAGTGATAAATAGCTCAACTTAATTAAACGTTAAATGTGATTACGAGTTCAACAAAGTTAAGCGTACCACTTCCCTGCGGGACGCTACGCGAACGTGGAAGCAAGCTACGCAAAGCGTCTCGTAGAGAAGTAATCGCAAAGATTCTATCTTACGTTTTTCAATGTTGACCTACTTATGTATGATATTAAGTAAGTCATACCTAAATAAATTAGTGTAATAAAACCAAACTGTGTAAAGAAAAGTAAATAAGGCTCAAACCCTTTCTCTCCCTGCTCCCAGCGAGAACTGCCTTATTCCACCAATAATTATTTATGCCGACCTACTTAGTACCTGCACTCAAGCTTTAGCTTAAGTAAATTTTATATACTTAGTATTAAGTAAAACTTAAAACATGAGTTGTCCTGTACCTTACCAATCATCTGCAACATAAATATCAAGCTCCATAACAGAAGCCGTAAAGCATACAGGCAAGTTATAATTCTTTTGCGGATGAACGTAACAAAAATTTATGAGTAACCCCCTTGTGCAAGCCTTTTTTGTAGGCAGAGCTGTAGCTGAAGTAGTTAACGAGCGTTTAGAGGTCGCTTTGACCGATGCTTTGAGCGAGCTGGGCAAATTTGATGCTGAAGCTAGAGACCAGTTACGCCAGTTTACAGAAGAAGTCATAGAGCGGGCAAATCGAGCCGCAGAAGCTGCTAATGCTAGTGAAGCTAGCACAAGTACTAGACAACCAGGTTCACAGCCAATAGATTTGCAAGCAGAAATTGATGAATTGCGAGCAGAAATTGCCTTATTGCGAACAGAATTGCAACATTATCGCAGAACTTCTGCATAAATTTGGTCATTGGTCATTGGTCATTAGTCATTAGTTTTATGCAAAGGACAAAGTGCAAAGTCACGACTCGGAGGTTTCCGACGCTCGCGGACACGGCTTATGCGCTATCCGTAGACGCCCGGAGGGCGGCTTGCTGGAGGCATCAAAACTTTGTAATAGAGGACAACTGACAAAGGACAAAGGACAACTGACAAAACACAAAAGACAAATGACAGTTTGAGTGTATTTTCTTGGAGATAATTCGGTTACAAACCAACGGTACATGAAGCATATGGAACAAGGTTATTCAAATAAGGCATACCGTTGGAATCGGGAAAAATACTCTAGCAGACGGCGTTTTGTGGACATTTGGTCTTTTGTTTTGACCTTATTGTTTAGACTTTGGCTATACAACAAATCTTGGAGTTATCCAGGTGGTGTGACTGAAGCCAAGCAAACTGCAAGACGTAAAACCCAAGCGCTTTGGATTCGTAATACGCTGCTGGACTTAGGCCCAACGTTTATTAAAGTCGGGCAATTGTTCTCTACCCGTGCTGATATATTCCCTGTTGAATATGTAGAAGAACTAGCAAAGTTACAAGACAAAGTACCGGCATTTAGCTACGAACAAGTAGAAGCGATTATTGAGCAAGAACTAGGCAAGGAAATTCCTGAACTATTCTACAATTTTGAACCTATTCCTTTAGCTGCTGCTAGCTTGGGTCAAGTACATAAAGCTGTGTTGCATAGTGGAGAAGCAGTTGTCGTTAAAGTGCAACGTCCGGGATTAAAGAAGTTATTTGAAATAGATTTACAAATTCTTAAAGGAATCACCCGCTACTTTCAAAACCATCCCAAATGGGGGAAGGGGCGAGATTGGCTGGGTATTTATGAAGAATGTTGTCGCATTCTTTGGGAAGAAATTGATTATCTCAATGAAGGTCGTAACGCTGATACTTTTCGCCGTAACTTTCGCGGCTACGACTGGGTAAAAGTCCCAAAAATTTATTGGCGGTATGCTACCTCTCGTGTGCTGACTTTAGAATATGTCCCTGGAATTAAAATTAGTCAATACGAAGCTTTGGAAGCAGCGGGTTTAGATCGAAAAACCATCGCTCGTCAAGGCGCTCAAGCTTATTTATTACAGTTACTCAATAGTGGGTTTTTCCACGCCGACCCCCACCCAGGTAATATTGCCATCAGTCCGGATGGTGCTTTGATATTCTACGATTTTGGGATGATGGGGCAAATTAAGTCCAACATTCGTGAAGGACTGATGGAAACGCTGTTTGGCATTGCCCAGAAAGACGGTAATCGCGTTGTCCAATCTCTGATCGATTTAGGTGCGATCGCCCCTACGGATGATATGGGCCCAGTGCGGCGTTCCGTCCAGTACATGCTAGATCATTTCATGGATAAGCCCTTTGAAAACCAATCCGTCGCGGCAATCAGTGACGACCTTTACGAAATAGCTTATAATCAGCCATTTAGATTTCCAGCAACCTTCACTTTTGTGATGCGAGCTTTTTCTACTCTTGAGGGGGTAGGCAAAGGCTTAGATCCAGAGTTTAACTTTATGGAAGTTGCCAAACCATATGCAATGCAGCTTATGACCGATATGAATGGTTCTGAGGGGAATAGTTTTCTTAACGAATTGAGTCGTCAAGCAGCTCAAGTCAGTAGTACTGCGTTGGGTCTACCACGTAGGTTAGAGGACACCCTAGAAAAGTTAGAACGGGGAGATATGCGTCTGCGCGTTCGTTCTATAGAAACTGAACGTTTACTGCGGCGCCAAAGTAGTATTCAGCTCTCAATCAGCTATGCTCTGTTAATTAGTGGTTTCACGCTTTCAGCTACTATTTTAGTAGTTAACCATTATTTATGGTTGGCACTGCTGCCTGCCTTAATTGCAGCAGGAATTTCAGTGATTCTGATTAGACTACTTCTGCGTCTCGACCGTTATGACCGTATGTATTGATTGTTGAAAAAATTTATGAAAATTAATTTCACCGGTCTTAGCGATCCGGGACTTATTCGTTCTAATAATCAAGATGCTTACTATATCGACCCAGAAGGACGATTTTTTGTTGTTGCTGATGGTATGGGTGGTCATGCAGGAGGAGAAGAAGCAAGTCGCATTGCTACTAAAGAAATTCAGATCTATTTAGGAGCAAATTGGGAATCTCCAAAGTCTTCTCAAGAATTGCTAGAGCAAGCTCTGTGGAATGCCAATCAAGCGATTTTGCAAGACCAGCAAAATCATCCCGAACGCGCTGACATGGGTACAACAGTTGTAGCGGTAATTTTTCGCTCCCCAGAGCCGCCTTGGTGCGCTCATGTTGGCGATTCCCGGCTCTATCGCTTCCGCGAATCACAATTAGAACAAGTAACTGAAGATCATACTTGGGTAGCACGGGCAATTAAAATTGGTGATATCACCCCAGATGAAGCACGATTACATCCTTTTCGTCATGTATTATCCCGCTGTTTGGGACGAGAAGACTTGCATCAGATCGATCTGCAACCACTGGATGTCAAAATTGGCGATCGCTTGCTGCTATGTAGTGATGGTCTTACAGAAGAACTTGTGGAGCAAAAGATTGCTAGCTGTCTCCAGAACGCTCCTTTGGTAGATAAAGCCGCCATCTCTCTAGTCGAGGCTGCTAAAGAGCAAGGAGGGCACGATAACATTACTGTTGTCATCCTCTCTCTGGCAGAAAATAGTCATTAGTGATTGGTCGTTTGTAAAGGAGGAAGCACAAAGTCCGATCGAAGGAAACCTTTGATTAAATGCTACTTGCTTGGCTGCTGAGAGACCGTATTCGAGCAGTGGATCAACGGCAGTTCCTTTAAGGGAGCGAAAAGAGCTAACGCACTGCCTCAACTTTCAAAGACAGGAGCGAGGACAAATCCGGTAAATATACCCATCAATTTGTTCAGTCTGAGCATTTTTCCTTTTAACAATTTGATACTAATATTTTTAGCCTCCAAAGTGACCTAAGGAGGCTAAATTTGCATAAATTCAGTAAATTGACATCTTGCACCTAATGAGGTAACGCGACTATAATTCACGCTTATCACCGTTTATTCCCCTGCCTGCTTCAACTCCCCGCCTTGGGAATTTTTCTCTTTACTTACCAATAGAGCATCTCATGTTTTTCTTAACCAGGGAAACTATGAATAATTAGGCATAACACCTAATTTTCTCTAAGCCGTAAGGAGTAAAAAAGGTAGATTACTTAATCTAAGACAAAATAGAGTCTATTTTCTGGAATATGACTAGACAAACTTGGGTGGTATATCAGTGGGATTAGGTGCAAGATGTCATTTCAAAGAAAATCCACACTTAGGATGTGGGCAATCTGTCAAACAATTGTTATCTTTCTTAATACGGAGGAACAAATGCAGGACAGATACAAGTCCAACTACTATCCCATTTGGACTTCTGTGAATGATATCACCTTTACGCTTTGTTTTTTCGGAGTAACTTATGAACCAACCATCAAAATTATCCTTAGAACAGCAATTCAGTATCTGCTCATTTGCGACTCAGGTGCAGCACATGAGCCACGAACAAGCCAAAGACTTTTTGGTGAAGCTGTACGAGCAAATGGTAGTACGCGAGGCAACATATCAAGAGCTTCTTAAGCACCAGTGGGGCTTAGATTCAGGTTCCACTATGGCATAGAGTCGTTCTGATGTCGCAGTGGGCGACCTCCTTCTCTTGCTTGGTTCCAACGGAGGAAAACAGCTGGGGATGCCGGGGCGTCAACTCCGATAAACAATTCCAAAATCTTGTGGTAAATATTGGATTCCAGAAATTAATCAGCAAGGAATGAAGTTATCGACAGTAAATTTGGGAAACTCAAAAGTAAGTTTGAGATTTTAGCTTAAATCTTGTGTGTACTTTAGTGAAACTTCATCTTGCTTCGCCTAATGTAAGACTTTCTACTGCGTAAATTTACAATACTCCGGAATTTGTACACAGGAGTATCAACAGAGTATTTTGATAGCATAACTTTTGCAGTTAGTACTTTCACTCTTTAATACATATAACTAGAACTTAGAACCTTATATATACTTTGTTTATAAAAATTTACAATTTTCTAGTGAATGCTCTTTTGTTACAGAATAAATATTAAGAAGTTATTTTTAGCTCGAAAGATCGTATGGAGAATCAGTGTCAATACTTTCGAGTTTTGCTATAATCTGAGGTTTAATCTTTTCGTATTCGTTTTTGAGTAAGTTTTTACTAATCTGGGGGTCCGCAGATGAGATCAAGCTATTGCTGATTTTGACCCACTCTTGGAGTCGTTGACGTTGGGCAGAAGCGACACTGGAAAGCAGGATATGAGTACAGCGACTTGGTGTTTCTCGTGCAAAAAACAACAGACGGTAGTAACCTGTTTGGTGTAGCAAGCGAGAAATTTCTTGACCAAGATTAGTTTTGAGATCGAGGTAGTAATGTAACCATTTGGCGCCGTGTTTGCGGTTGTAAATGACAGTAATCCACAACAGCATTGGATGGGGGACGGAGATGAAGAGAAATTGATTATAACGGGTACAAACTAAGCGCTTTTGAATTTCCTGTTGGGGTAGCATTATCCACAAGGCTGATAAAGCTTCACCATTTGCATTTATGGGTTGGGGAAATACAATATCGGCAATTGGTTTATTTTGAGGCCAGGAAATGGTATTAGCAATTTCATCGTTTGAGGAGGATATCCGCAAATCAGCTTTTGTCTTTTGCTCAACCTCAGCGCTAACTGTTGATGTAGCAGGAACTAATGCATAGCTGTTTTGTTTAATTTTACGTGTATGGTCAGATTGCTCTAGAGATACTAAAACTTTCAGAATTTCACTGATGCTCTGGGGGCGATCGCCTGGTACTTTAGCTAGACAACTCATCACCAAATCTTCTATTTCTTTCGGTAGTTCCAATCCCGGCGAAGCCTCAGTCAAAGAACGTGGTTTTTGATAGTGATGTGTTTTATACCATGCTCCAAAAGAATGAGTTGGTGCTACTAGGGGCATTTTGCCTGTGAGCATCTCAAACATCATTACACCCAAACTATAAATATCAGAACGGTTATCTAATTCCTTACCCTCCATTTGTTCGGGAGAAGAATAAGCCAGTGTTCCCAAATAAAATTTTGTATGATCGCCATCTGACTGTAATAACTTAGCAATCCCAAAGTCGAGAACCTTGACCAATTCTCCAAAACTGGGATCTTGAATCACCAGCATATTGCTTGGCTTGACATCACGATGGATAATTGGGCAAATTGTACCCTCAACTGGAATGCCATCATGAGCGCACTGCAAACCCAGATTCACTTGACGTGCCATACTCAGAAATCTTGGTAAAGGTAATCGTTGCTTGCGAATAATATTGTTCAGGCTTTGTCCTTGCAAGTATTCCATGACGTAAAAAGGGGTATTATTGTCATCTACGCCATAGTCCATCACTCGGACTATATGGATACTTTTTTGTCCTAGTAAAGCACAAGTTTTCGCTTCTCGCTCAAAGCGGTCTTGCAGTCGCATCTTTTCATTTTGGATTGATAAAGCGAGAAACTTTACAGCAACAGGTACACCACCCAACAAAATATCCTTAGCACGATAAACTCGACCCATTGCTCCAGTACCGATTAACTCCTGGAGTTGGTAGCGTTTGCTGAGTAAGCGACCAATGTTTGGGTCTGACATAGAAAAGACTCTAAAAGCAGGTTGTAAGTGTTTCCGAGCAAAAGTGCGTTCAAACCTATACACCAAAAGTAGTAAATTCCGAATACAAAATTCAACACATAAGTTCGAGCGCCGACTTTTGGCTATCGAAACTTCAAAGAGTAAAACAGCCTCCAGATTTGGCTACCAAAACTTGATTTTCTACCTCACTCAATTGCAAACTGCTGTATCTAGGCAAATGTATATTAACGTTTTGTACTATTTCGGATTTTAATTATGATGTAGTTTTAGTTTGCCCAATTTAAACTGAATAAATAACTCTCAAAGCTACCAAAAACTACGATCGTAGAACTAGAAGCTTCTGTCTTCCTAAAAGAGAACTTCTCCTTCCTTAAAAGCACGTCTAGCAAGCTCGAACAACAAAGGTATAGGAACGGTGAGTCAACAGACATCTCAACTTCGGGGAAAACCTAAAGAGCATATTGCCTAACCACTTGTTTAACTTCTAACTGATTCTGATGACTGAGGGCTTTATTGTTTTTTGATAAATTTCTAATTTGAAAATTCTGCTAATAAATAAATTTACAAAATCTTGATATACGAAGGTAAATTCTAAGTAGCCTAATTTAATTAAACGTAAAATGTCATTACGAGTAAAACGGAGTAAAGCGTACCACTTCCCTGCGGGACGCTACGCGAACGTGGAAGCAAGCTACGCGGAGCGTCTCGTAGAGAAGTAATAGTAAAGATTCTATCTTACGTTTTCAACGTTGACCTACTTAATTGATATTGAAAAGTTCTGAGCTAAGAAAACTTTAGCTCAGAACTTTCCTAAAAATCTAAAATCTTAAGTTAAAAATGATATAGTTTCTCAAAATTTAAAAACATAGATTCCCGACTTATTTTTAAAGCCAGGAATCTTAATTAATGGCGAATAGTAAAGTATGTTTTTAGTACTAATTAGTAGTTTTTCGTTTTTTACCTAAGTTATAAGACATGTGAAAAGCCGATTTATTACCCATTATATAGTATTGAATTCGACGCTGAATTATATTACTTGCTTGGAAGATAAAATAATAAAAAAATTGAGGATTTTTCACCATTTGTGTCAATGCTGTTGACCACTTTCCTTCTTTTATAGGCTCTACAACTTCAAAGTAAGCTAAATTTTTTTTATAGACTGCAAGATTATGAGATAAAGCACGCATCAAAGCCGGATTTTTTTTGACAACTTCTTGTTGCATGAAAGCATTAGTAGCTGTGTAGCTTTGATTTAGACGTGGCAATCGGCTTTGACGTACAAGTGAGCCAGGGCGTGAACGATAAAAATAATAGGGTCTTGGCTCAAGGAAAAAGCGAGCTCCTTTAATTAAGCATTTCATATCCAACCAAAAATCTTGACCCATCCTGATGGCTTCATCATATTCAATGCCGTGCTGAACTAGAAATTCTCGTCTGAATAGAGGCTTAGTTAAACCAAGATGCAAGCCTTGTTGCCGATAAACATCAGTTTCTACAAAATAAACGATATCAATTTGGGTAATTTTATCTATATTTTCTCCACTTTCTTCAATCAATGTACTCCAAGGAGACGCTTCACCATCGTTGATTAGATAAAGATCGTCAGCAATCATGTCTGCGTTTTTTTCATTCGCCAATGATACAAGTTTTTCTAATCTTTCAGGAGCATACCAATCATCTGAATCAAGCACAGCAATCCATTCACCTTGGGCTGCTCTAAGGGCGCAATTACGCGCACCAGCAGCCCCAAGGTTTTGTTGATTAACTATCACTTTGAGACGTCGATCGGTAAAACTTTTAGCAACTTCTACAGTTCGATCGCTTGAACAATCATCAACTACGATCGCTTCAATATCATTGAGCGTTTGGTCTAAAGCGGACTTTATTGCTTTTTCAATATAAGCCTCAGTATTGTAAGCAGGAATAATGATAGATACTTTGGGATTCACAAATATTAGATCTCCTGACGACAAAATTACGTAAAAATACTAAAGCT
Organism: Nostoc sp. S4; assembly: GCA_029379225.1. GTDB lineage: Bacteria > Cyanobacteriota > Cyanobacteriia > Cyanobacteriales > Nostocaceae > Nostoc. Next base: position 50,279 of record JAQYWR010000039.1, read on the forward strand.
ACGACAATAAAAAAATCACTCTTTTTTCCTATATACTTAAGTAGATTAATCAAAACCAAACATTACTTCTTGAGGTCAAGCCTGGAATTTGGGAAATTTGTAGCCACTACACTCCTACCAGTGAGTGCCATCGCTGTAAGCGAGTTTTACAACCTGAAGCACTAGTGAGGCAGTCCGTTTTATATGGTGTCTATACCCACTTCCTCTTGTATATCGCAACAGCTGACAAAAGAGGTAAATTCCTTGTTTTGTAACAGCTAGTATCGGGTTAGAGGATTTATAGTAATCAATGTAGAAAATAAGCACTTTACATTATTTAATATAATTCGTTTTCGTTACAATTAGTTCTTTATACCTTAGATTAACTGACGTTTAAGGCTAGCTTCCATTGTATTAGTTAAAAAATGACCAGCCAAGATGCCACTACTGAGGTAGTACGTATCTTCTGAAATCCGGTGCAGGGTTTCAAAGCCACTACGGCGCTGAGGATCGCCCAGTACCCAGTAATGCTGCACAATCGTATCTAAACCAATCCAACCGTCGCCTTCAACTTGCCCTAAAATATTATGTTGTAGTAAAAAAGTATACTGACGCTCTCCATCATGCAAGCGTCCTTTGTATTGGAGAGAGATTTCTGTGCGATCGCTACCTGGGAATATTAGCTTTGTGGCCATAGTAAACCAGTTATCTCGATTCCAAGCTACCAAGGTCATACCCTTGACACTGATTGGCATACCATTACGTTCTAGCCAATTTCCTTGTATTGTCCAGCGTCCTGATTCCAATAAAAAAGTATGAGCCACTTTCTATATTTCCTGTCTCGCTCGAATGCTGTCAAGACTACAGTTATAGCAGTCTTAAGTGGGGCATTGGGCAAACAGGAAGTGTGGGAGGATGGGGAGGAAAAGGAAGTGTGGGAAGGGTGGGAGGTGTGGGAGGATGGGGAGGAAAAGGAAGTGTGGGAAGGGTGGGAGGTGTGGGGGGAAAGATTTCTTCATCTTCCTCATCTTCCTCATCTCCCCTCTCTCCCCACACTCCCTCATCTCCCCACACTCCCCACACTCCCTCATCTCCCTATCTCTCTATCTCCCCTACTCAGCCCTCGGTACTGGTGAATTTCTCCTAAAAGAACTTCACCAGGTGCCCCAGTGGCAGTTGGTAGGTTACTGGGAATACCCAAATATCGCCAGTACGCTAAAACTGCAAAGGCGATCGCTTCTTTAAAATCTGCACTCAAGCCGACTTCATCTGTAGTCAATACTGGTATTGATGCTAATAATAACTGTAATCTTTGTTTCAAATAGAGATTGCGGCTACCGCCCCCACATAACAGTACCTGCTGTGGCATTTTTGACAAAAAAGTGTGGTAACTATGAGCAATTGAAGCAGCTGTCAGTTCTGTGAGAGTTGCCAATATGTCAGCAGGATTGAGTTGGTATGCTTGGGCATCTTTTAGACATTGTTCTAAGTATGTGACACCGAATAACTCTCGACCAGTGGATTTGGGGGGCGGCAGATGAAAGTAGTCTTGGCTGAGCCATTGGTCTACCAATGGATAGCAAACAGTACCACTTGCTGCCCAATTCCCATCTCGATCGTAAGTTTTAGCACCATTGCTGAAATGCTGCACTGCCAGATCTAACAGACTATTTCCGGGGCCAGTATCCCAAGCGCGGATTTTTGACAGCCAGTCGCCCTGGCGAGGTGGAATATAAGCAACATTACCAATACCCCCAATGTTTTGAATACAACGCCCTTGGTGGGGATGGCTGAGTAAATAGGCATCCACTCTCGGAACCAGAGGCGCACCATGACCACCAATAGCAATATCAGCAGCACGGAAATTACTCACAGTTGTAATGCCCGTCAGATGGGCAATTAATGCACCGCGCCCTAGCTGGAAACTGTAGCCCAGTGGAGAATGGGTAGAGACGGGATTAATCGCATCTGTACAAAGTGGGGAGTGGGAAGTATTTTTCTTGTCTATTGTGCGTTCTCCAACTGGTCGATGATATACTGTCTGACCGTGGGAGCCAATTAAATGAGCAGACTGGTGGCTATATTGAATATTTTGGGCAGCTTGGGCAAAGGTAGAGGCGATCGCATCATCGATTAGAGCCAATTCTGCCATTGATACGCTAGCGCCTGCACAAAGTGCTAATATTTTTTGTCTGAGTTCGGCTGGATAGGGGTATGTTTTTGCAGCTACCAAGTCAATTTTCAGATCCAATTCTTGACCAGAAATCTCTACCAAGGCAGCGTCTATACCATCTACAGATGTGCCACTAATTAAACCAATAACACGACGAGTAGGGATAGTAGCTTTTTCATTCTCATGCATTGACAAATATTCTATTTTAGATTATTAGACCGTAGTTTAACAGTTAACAGTAACTAGTGTTCGTACTACTAACAGCATCTCTGGGAGCAAGTAGAAAGCTAAAAATGTTGATTAAATTCAGATATTACCTGTCCTTTGTGCTGGAATCAACATTTTATTTCCTATTTAACTGCTAGTTAATGAAGCCGTCAGATTCATGGGAAGAAGTCGATATGATAGAAAAGTAGATAAAACTTAAAAAATATTCATCAAATGCTGATTCAATCATCTGGTTTGTCCAAGGTCAAAGATTCAGTTACAGAAAAAATCTTTTTGGGCAATCAACCAAATGCTGAGTTAATGGCAATTCTTGCAGTTTACTTTGTCCAAGGAATTTTAGGACTATCGCGTTTAGCTATCAGCTTTTTCCTCAAGGATGAACTGCTATTAAGTCCAGTCCAAGTGTCGGCCTTATTGGGAGCTGCTTTCCTACCTTGGATGATTAAGCCAATGTTTGGTTTTATCTCTGATGGCTTGCCAATATTTGGCTATCGCAGGCGTCCTTATTTAATTTTGTCGGGGATACTGGGAACTGTTTCTTGGGTGAGTTTGGCAACAATAGTTCATACTAGCTGGGCAGCAACGGTAGCTATTGCTATGAGTTCTTTGTCTGTTGCTATGAGTGATGTGATAGTTGACTCGCTGGTTGTGGAACGAGCTAGAGGCGAATCGCAAGCGAAAGCGGGTTCACTACAATCTCTGTGTTGGGGTAGTTCTGCGATCGGAGGTTTGATAACAGCATACTTTAGCGGTCTGCTCCTAGAATACTTTACTACACGTACTGTCTTTTGGATTACCGCCTTATTTCCTCTAATTGTCTCAGGGGCAGCTTGGTTGATTGCTGAGTCTCCCGTTAGCAAAGATGCTAAAGACACTAATCACACTAACTCTCTAACAATCAAACATCAACTGGGTCAACTACGGCAAGCCCTGAGCCAAAAAACAATTTGGCTACCAACAGCATTTATCTTCATCTGGCAAGCTACTCCAAGTGCTGACTCCGCTTTTTTCTACTTCACCACCAACGAACTACACTTTGAACCAGAATTCTTAGGACGAGTCCATTTAGTGACAAGCTTTGCTTCTTTAGCAGGTGTTTGGATTTTTCAACGTTTCCTCAAAAGCATTCCATTTCGTGTGATTTTTACATGGAGTGCCGTCCTTTCCTCAATTTTGGGGATGACGATGCTGTTATTAGTGACTCATACTAATCGGCTATTGGGTATAGATGACCACTGGTTTAGTTTGGGTGATAGTCTTATTCTCTCTGTAATGGGGAAAATTGCCTTTATGCAAGTAATGGTACTAGCAGCAAGGCTTTGTCCTTCTGGAGTGGAAGCAACATTATTTGCCTTATTAATGTCAGTATTCAATTTAGGAGGAAGCGTTTCTCATGCATTTGGAGCCTTACTCACTTATTGGCTGGGAATCACAGCAACGAACTTTGATTTGCTTTGGCTGTTAGTGCTGATTACTAACCTCAGTACGCTGTTACCTCTACCATTTGTCAACTGGTTACCTGTTGAAGAGAAAATTCAGGTATCAAAGGATAAGCAAGAATTGTTGATGCCAAATTTAATATCTAAGTTAGCGATAGGAGAACCAGAGTCGGAAGTAGTTGAGTAATAGTAGTTTTTCTGTACAGTTTGTATATAATTACAGATTTTTTTATTTCTGTACAGGTAATTCTACTAGTTGATTTCTACACGAAAAAGCGCTTGAGAGTTTTGCTCACCCAAGCGCTTCCCCGTATAACTTTGTACCAACTCACTAGTTTGATGCAACATTTTTAATCTGCAATACCCCTTAGAAAGGAGAATTGTAGGAATAACTTGTGACAAACATGTGGTGAAATGGTATCACTCCTTGCACTAATTAAGAATATCTCTTTTGCGATCAAACCAAGGTTTTAGTGAGTGACAGTTTATCAACTGACACTAGTTAAAAACAAGTCTCAGTGAATAGTAACTAAAAATACTAACTAATCGGGTAGCAAATTTAGAGATGTAGTATAAAAAGTTATAATTGATTGGCGATCGCCTCACGCCAAGTACAAACAAAATACCTCAACTTCTGAGACAAATTTCCTGGATAACGATTGCTAGGGAATTCAATCTACGATCGGGATTAGGGAGTAGTGAGTAAAAAATAATTCTTTTAATGAACCTCCTTTCTAGAAAAATATCCCCCTGCTCATACTCAACAGTTAACACTCATTAGTCAGCAACTCCCAGTGGTTGTTTTTATTTCCAAGAGTTCCTTAACTGCTAATGCTCATACCCAATCCCCAATTTTAACAATCTTTGAATACTAAATCGATGTTCTAGGTATGTGGTAAGATTGATTTCCTCGAACAAAAGTATTATCTGAGTTGGAGTCTCATATAAATTACAAAGGTCAAACTGACTATTGATTACCTCCCACAATGCTCTGGCTATAGACTTAGAAAATACACAACAAGACTCGTAACCAAGTGAGTGTAAATTGTAAAGAAATATCTAGAATTTACTACTAGACTGAAACAACTTCTGACAATTGTGACTTTTATTTGATTTTAGGATAGACACATGAACGATAAGCTGATGCTGATGATTCCTGGTCCCACCCCAGTACCAGAAGCTGCCTTACTGGCATTAGCCAAGCATCCGATTGGACACCGCACTAGTGAATTTAGCAATATCTTGGCAGAGGTGACAGAAAACCTCAAGTGGCTACACCAAACTCAAAGCGATGTGCTGATGCTGAATGTCAGCGGTACGGGTGCAGTAGAAGCTGGGATAATTAATTTTCTCTCTCCAGGCGATCGCATTTTGGTTGGTTCTAACGGTAAATTTGGCGAACGTTGGGTAGAAATCGGTCAAGCCTACGGTTTGAATGTAGAAGAAGTTAAAGTTGAATGGGGAAAACCTTTAGACCCAGAAGTATTTGCTCAAAAACTCCAAGCAGATACCCAAAAGGAAATCAAGGCGGTAATCATTACCCACAGCGAAACTTCAACAGGTGTATTGAATGACCTAGAAACCATCAACCGCCACGTCAAAGAACACGGTGAAGCTTTAATTATCGTTGATGCTGTGACTAGCTTGGGTGCGTTCAATCTACCTGTAGATGCTTGGGGCTTGGATGTAGTCGCCTCTGGTTCTCAAAAAGGTTATATGATTCCACCGGGATTGGGTTTTGTCTCTGTTAGCCCCAAAGCTTGGGAAGCTTACAAAACTGCAAAATTACCGAAATATTATCTGGATTTAAGCAAATATCGCAAAGCCGCAGTCAAAAATACGACTCCATTTACTCCTCCTGTAAACATGATTGTAGCGCTGCATACTACGTTACGAATTATGAAAGAAGAAGGCTTAGAGTCAATATTTGCTCGACACGAACGGCTAAAAAATGCTACCCGCGCCGCCATTAAAGGGTTGAACTTACCCCTGTTTGCAGCAGATAGTAACGCTAGTCCGGCGATTACAGCTGTAGCGCCACAGGGAATTGAATCAGATAAGATTCGGTCATTGATGAAAAAGCGCTTTGATATTGCTTTAGCAGGCGGACAAGACCATCTAAGCAATAAAATTTTCCGCATTGGTCACTTGGGTTTTGTGAGCGATCGCGATATCCTTAGCTGCATAGCATCCTTAGAAGTTACCTTAAGAGAAATTGGCTATGAAGACTTCACCCCTGGTTCTGGTGTAGCAGCAGCAACTAAGGTATTTACAGAATAGTCATTGGGTATTTTGTCCTTTGTCATTTATTTAGGCTGATAACTAATGACTAATAACTAATAACCAATGACAAATCAAAAGAGCGAGTAGAATCATCAACTCGCTCTTTTGATTTGTATGTAAATGAGTAAAAACAGCTAGAGACAATTTCCCCATATATCAACCTTTGCATAAGTTAGAGTGGATATGACATGCCTCAATTCTTTTAAATGAGCTACTCATAAACTACCCTGACTTGAATTTACATTCAGTTAATAGCCAAACTAGCACGATCGCCTTTCCTCCTTCTGAATTTTAAATTCACTAATTATGCCGTCTCTAGCCAATCATAAATTTGCTCTAACTGCTCTAGAGTAATCAATCCGTATTGCCAAAGAATCATTGGCAAAGGCCCTGGGTCTTGCTCCCGACGACGAAGTGCCACCGCTAATGAAGCTGTGGAAATTGCTAAATCTTCTTGCAAAAAATGAATCAGTCGAGAATATTTTGATGGTGACATTTGTATCTCACCTCCTTGTGCAGAGTATATTGTCATATATCAGTTTGCTATTACTTGGTAGCTACTAGCCAATATTCGATCTGTCATTGTGCCGTTATCAGCCATACACCTAGACCCAGTTTTCACGATTTGCCTAACAAACAGGCTTCTCATAGAAGGTCTAGTAAAGAAAATTTTGTACAAATCATCTGCTTAAGATTTAAGCAGCATTTTTACCTAGTTAAACTGACTCATCTTGTTTACTTGTGTGCTTGAGTTAATGACACATGTAGTAACGAAGATTCCATAGCCTATACTCCCTTATTGGCCACTATTTACACTTACGCCTAAGGGAATATTTTTGCAACCAAACCTTAAAACTGCGATTTCAGCTTGAAGACGGTAGGATTTTACATTATTACCACAGTTTTTAAATAGTAGCCTTACAAGTGATTGTTTTACAACATCAAGTGACATTTTTTACAAAAAAAACATAGATTTTGATACCTTGAACTTTAAATAAAGCACCAGAGTCTCAAAACTCGACTTTGACAATATCGCCGACTTTTAAATTTAATTCGGCAGCTCGTCCAGACCGAAGTTCAATTACCTTGTCAATTGGTGTATTGGGCCCATAAGTGGGACAAGGCTCATTAGCACATGGAGGTGCAGCAACTTGAATATATTTAACTACACCATTCTGTAGAAATACCATATCTAAAGCTACAGGTACATTCTTCATCCAAAAGCTGACTGGTCGTACTGAAGGGAACGCAAACAGCATTCCCCGGTCGTTTGGCAAAGCTGGGCGATACATCAACCCCATCGCTTGCTGTTGTGGAGTCTTTGCCACTTCTAGCTGAATAGTTGTGCCGTTAGGGACAATGGCTTTACCAGAAATTGGTAGTGTTTGACCTAAACTCTCTGGTGCTGGAGTTTGAGAACCGGATGTGGGCGCGGGAGGTATAGCTGTAGTTGGTATAGAACAACCCATCAGCATAATACCCAGCAACATTGAGACCAAGCTTAGGCAACGAGTCATATAATTTTTTGATTCTGTAATTTAGATTTCAATTTTACAGAATTTCCAGCAATTTGGATTTTAATTGACCATATTCTAGAGACTTTTAATCAAACTTCTCTCCAGACAAATGAATTAGCATTAATAAAAGTAAGTACTACGATTCTCTTAAAACATAGCCAACACCTCGTACCGTTTGGATGAGGCGCTTTTGTCCTTCATCTTCAATTTTTAGACGCAAGTAGCGGATGTACACTTCTATGACATTCGATTCACCGAGAAAGTCGTAACCCCAAACATTTTCCAGAATTTGTTCGCGGGTTAAGACTTCACGAGGATGTTCCATTAAGAATTTTAATAGTTCAAATTCCTTCATTGTCAAGTCAATTGCCCGTCCGTTGTATATAGCACGGCGAGTTGCGATGTCTAAAATCAGATCCCCAAAGCGCAATTGCTCTGTGGTATCCACGTCGGGTTTTAAGTAGAGGCGAATTAACTTTAAAAAGTCTTCTGAGCGGTAAGGTTTGAGGATATAATCATCAGCCCCAGCTTCTAGGCAAGCTACACGATCGTCAACTGTATCCCTTGCCATTAAAATTAACACAGGCGATCGCATACCAGTGCTTCTAAGATTTTTGCACAATGAGAGTCCTGATTCTCCTGCTAGCATCCGGTCTAAAACAATTAAAGCAGGCTGGCGATCGCGACAGTGCTGCAACCCACTAGTGGCGTCATGAGCCAAAATTGATTCATACCCGGCTTCTTGCAAATCGCAAGCAAGCTGAGAGGCTAGGTTCTCATCGGTTTCAATCACCAAAACACAGGGACTTTGAGCAAGTGTCATAAAAATTGGGGATATTGGATTTGGATTGTAAAAACTTTCTCGAAAACGTTTTTACATCAGTTATAAGTGCAATTACGAGTTTATCAAGATGGAACAATCCTGATTTGATACATTATTTAGGATGTTTTAGCACAGTTCAGGTATCAGCCATCGAATTCTCAAATGCAATCTTAATAACTAACTCCAAATACCATTCTTACACCAGTAATTCTGGAAGAAAATCACCAAATTGGCTATCGTGTATGGGACATAGGGAGCAGGGGAGCAGGGGGCACAGGAGACAACAGCAAAAGCGGACAAGGAAAATAATTCCTAACCCAAGAAGAGAGCAAATGTCTCTGGCGAGGCTCAACGCTTAACAGTCATCAGTCAACAGTCATTTAGTCAACACTTTCTTATTTAGCAATGCTCAGTATCCAATAAGGGAACTCCAGAAAATAAATTATCCAATTTCGCTCTTTCAAAACGACCTGCTTTCCCCGAGCTCCCCTGCCTTAAAAGCGATGGAATATTTATTTGGAAGTCCCTAACTACGGCAATTCTACAGAAGTTGGTTTGGCGATATGTGGCAAACCCCAACCTAATTTTTCTCGCAAAATTCGGAAAAACTCTGGTGGTTGCAGGCGAATAAATCGGACAATATATTGCGATCGCTCTATATATACTCGATCCTCTGGTAGTACATAGCACCCCCCATTACCATCTACTACCATCACCAAGCGAGGAATATTGACTGGGTAGATATTCACCGATTCTGTGTCTGGAAATACCAATGCTCTAGAAGCCAAGGAATGCGGGCAAATGGGCACTAACTGTAGAGCAGGTACCCCAGGAGTCACTACTGGACCACCAGCACTTAGTGAATAAGCTGTGGAACCAGTTGGCGTAGAAACAATTATACCATCAGCTGCAATATCTACTGGTGCGTGACGCCCGATGGCAATTTCAAAATGGCACATAGAGGTCAAAGGTTCCCGATGCAGTACCATTTCATTCAAGCAAAGAGCTTCCCACAGTAGTGAATCTCTCCGAAACACTTTCACCGTAAGCATGGCTCGTTCTTCAATTTCATACTCACCTGCCATCACCTGCTCTAGTGCTTGGGGCAATTGATTGAGGAAAGTTTCCGTCAAAAATCCCATATGCCCGGTATTCACTGTTAGCAGTGGAATACTATAGGGGGCTACCTGACGAGATGCTGCTAAAACGGTGCCATCTCCTCCTAACACCACTGCAAATTTCATTTCTGAGTCAAAACCAGGTGGTGTCAGACCGTCTAAGGGGGTGTGGCATACAGGACTATCAGGGTTAGAGTAGCCCAATATGCCACCGATACTTGATGTGATACACACATCCCAACCGGCAGCGGTTAGCTTGTCTTTTAACTCGATAGCGACACGACCGGCTATCGGTTTAACGTCATTATAGATAATGCCTGCTTTCGGCACACTCAAATATCCAAGTTTAGGCGATGCTCTGTATTATGTAATCGTTACACATTTTTGACAATGTGTTCATTAATTTAGCTAAATCGGGCAGAAGATCGCGCTCTACAGCAAGCGTTCAGCATCAGGTAGTTAACACTCAAGTGTCTACATTCCCGAGTCTAATGGCTATTGACTATTAGCTTTTGAAGATTGTTTAAAAGGAGTTTTTTTAGATTTTTGCTTTTTGGTTTTATTTTTTTCGTAGTCTAGCTCTTTGAGCTTCTTCATAATTCGGCTGAAGTACTCTTGTAGATAGCTTTCTAGAGTTGTGGTTTGTTCTCGATTTAAGCCAAATACTGTGTAGACTTCATCCATTGAAGCATTTAACTGTTTACCACTAGCCAATACTTCTGTAAATGCCAGCCTGTCGGCTATGTTCCATCCCCACTGAAAGAAGCGCATTAAGCCGCGCACAGCACGCAGCAAATTTATTGGCATCCGTGTTACTCTAGCTTCTTTTCCAGATAGGCGTTCGCACAGACTGATGATTTCTTCTGCACTCCAAGCACGAGTGCCTACCACCGGAAAAGCTTGGTTTTGTGTTTCTGGCACACTCAATGCGCGAATAGCAAATTTAGCAATGTCCTGGGTGTCCATGTAGGCGATGGGAGAAGATTCACCAGTTACCCAAACTGGCTGTCCTTCCAAAATGGGAATCCCGTATTGACCGATTAACCCTTGCATAAAACCAGCTAGCCGCAAGATAGTGTAATTCAAGCCAGACTCAGCTAGGAAGAGTTCTGTACACCGCTTAATTTCCATCAGGGGCACTTCTGGGTATTTATCGGCATCTAAGATTGAAAAAAAGATAAAACGCTCTACACCTGCTGCCTTTGCGGCTTGAATCAATGCTACTTTACCGTCCCAGTCTACTTGTTTGATACTCAGTGAATCTGTGGGGCGAGATGTTGAAGCATCAATGACTTGGGTTACTCCTTCTAAGGCTTCTGCCAGGGTGTCGGGATAACGAAAACTTCCCGATACAAGTTCTGCACCCCATTCTTTAAGAAAAGCTGCTTTTTTAGTGCTGCGGACAAGACAGCGTACTTTATATCCCTCGTCGATAGCACGACGAGCCACCTGTCTTCCTAAAGTGCCAGTGGCACCGACGATTAATAATGTCATCAGGTTTGTAATATATCTTAATGTTTTATGGAAAGAATCTTATCAGAATAACCTATGCAAACAAAAGTTTAGATTTTTTTCAGAAAATCAATTGAATTGAAAATACTCATGACAAAAGCGCTGTCCGCATAGCAGACAAGCTTTTTTTTCAGTTAGTGTTGCAAGGGGAGTGGGGAATAAGGGAGATGAAGGGGATGAGGAGCTTCAGGAGCAGGGTAGCTGAGGGTTAGAGGAAATAATACTAACTCCTAACTCCTGTAAAGACAAGGGTTAATCGCGTCTCTAGTGCTAACTCTTAACTCACCACTGGGCACTGGGCACTCAACTATTCTTCTCCACCTTGAATTTTCAATAACAACGTGCCTAAGCCCCAGCCGACGAAGATTAAACCGAAAGACAATAGAGCTGCATCCAAAATTTCACCGCCCATTGGTGTGATTCTCCTTATGAAAATTGGTTTGTTTAAACTCGGTCTACCAGAAGCTGTTCGTTAGTTGCTGTAGGATTAGACCTGTGTAAATAATTCTAAACTAGTTTAGCAAGTAATCCCTACTGGTTTTAGAGGCAATCTTTACTATGGAGAGGGGATGAGCAAGATTAAAACAGAAGTATGAGCGTTGGAACCCGGCGAACAAAACTTCAAAGGGAGGGGGAGAATTTAATAATAGTTATTAAAAATTTTATGTATCAAAATAATCAAGCTGATTTAGGAAATTTTGGCAAAGAAAATCGTCCGCGTTTGGCACTGACGGTAGGAGATCCGGCAGGAATTGGGCCAGAGGTAATTTTAAAAGCTTTAGCAGAGCCAGAAATTAGTAAAAAATATGACCTTACTGTGGTAAGTAATCGAGATTTGCTGGCAGAGATTTATGAGAAACTGAATTTAACTGAAAATTTAGCTGCTTTGGCAAATCCAGATCGATTTTCAGTAATCGATGTGCCATTGAACGAAGAAATAAAAAGTCAAATTATTTCAGGAAAAGGTAACGCGGCCAGTGGTGCGGCTAGTTTTGCTTATATGGAATATGCGATCGCCCAAACACTCGCTGGTAAATTTGATGGTATCGTTACCGGGCCGATCGCTAAATCTGCTTGGAAAGCCGCAGGGTATAATTATCCAGGGCAAACGGAACTGCTGGCAGAAAAGTCTGGTGTTAAGCGCTTCGGGATGTTATTTGTAGCGCGATCGCCCCATACTAATTGGACACTCCGCGCTTTATTAGCTACTACACATATTCCTCTATGTCAAGTAGCAGATACATTAACACCACAGTTATTGACAGAGAAACTGGATTTGCTGGTGGAGTGTTTAAAGCAAGACTTTGGGATAGAGAAAGGGAGAATTGCGATCGCAGGTTTAAATCCCCACAGTGGCGAACAGGGACAATTAGGACGTGAAGAAGAAGATTGGTTAATTCCTTGGTTGGAGCAAGAGCGGCAAAATAGACCACAATTGCAGCTAGATGGGCCGATACCACCAGATACGATGTGGGTTAAGCCTGGTCAAGCTTGGTACGGAAATTCTCAGATTCAGAATCCTGCTGATGCTTATTTGGCACTATACCACGACCAAGGCTTAATTCCTGTGAAGTTAATGGCGTTTGATCGAGCAGTTAATACTTCTATTGGTCTTCCTTTTGTGCGGACTTCACCCGATCATGGAACAGCATTTGATATTGCGGGTAAGGGAATTGCTGATGCTACGAGTATGAAAGCAGCGATACATTTAGCGGCTGAGTTAGTTAGTCAAAGGTTGGCGGCGATAAAACTATGAATTATTTCATGATTTATAAATAGACTTGTCCACAGAATCATGGAAGTGCGACCAAGAGAAATTAGAAATTACCTGACAGTAGATGGTAAAAATATTTTTGTATGAGTGGCTTGATTCTCTGCGAGATAGAAGAGCAAAAGCTAAAATAAGAGCCAGACTTGACCGAGTTGAAAATGGTAATTTAGGTGATTGTAAGTCAGTTTGAGAAGGTGTTTGGGAATTGAGAATCAATTATGTCCCAGGCTACCGCATATACTTTGGATAGGAAGGGATAACAATTATTATTCTTTTGTGTGGTGGAGATAAAAGCACTCAAGAACAAGATATTGTTAAAGCTCAGGAATATTGGAAGGACTATAGGAGTAGAGATAATGCCTAGAAGTGTAAGCTATCATGAAGGACTAATTAAGCATCTGCAAGACCCACTAGAAGCAGCATCTTATATCGAAGTAGTTCTAGAAGAGGGAAACCCGAAAATGTTAGGAAAAGCGCTTGCAAATGTGATTGAAGCACAGGGTGGAATCGATTGGTTTCCAGTGCAAGTTAAGCAATGTCATGAGCAACTTGACCTAATGTTATCTGAACAAGGAAAAATTGAATTTTATTGTCTGAGTAAATTACTGGATGCATTGGGATTACAGCTAGCAGTAACAGTGAAGTCAGCATGAGGTGATTTATTAAGGATGGTTGAAATCTCTCAGTCTTATACTTTACCAATTTATTTTTCTCAACTGTTTTTCAGTGTTAACATTCCGGCTGATAAATCTATAAATAAGCGTCTATTTTTCAGCCATTCACGACCAAGTAAAATTTCCGAAACTCCATTACCTGCGTAAACAGGGATGTTAAATTCTTCTCCATCTATTCTGACTTTTCCTGCGTAGATATCAAACTTTGCTTCCCCCTTTGCTAGCCGCATATTTCGTTCACCGAAATACAACCAATTAAATTCCTCTAAATCCTGCTTGTCAATTGCTAGCCAGCCTGAAAATCCTGTATCTAGCATGGCATCGACAGGTAATTCTAAACCATCAACAGTAATTAACTCGATTTCAAAAAATAGCTGCTCTCATCACCGAACCTACCTCGGATCGTAATTGTGCCAGCTATTCCCGTCTCATTAATCCGAAATATAAACACTGGAGCATTCGGGTGCTGTTGACAAGACTTATTTATAGCAGTTAATTCATCTTTATCAATGAAATAGTCTCCACTATCAGGTTCAACAGCCATATACCAGTTGTAGTGAGTTTTGATTAATTCTGGTTGAACTCGGTCAAAAATAACTTTACCGCGTTGATAAAATACCTCTTGTTGAGCTTTCCATTGAGCTTTTTTTCTTCTGACCATTGAATATCAGGAAATATTCTTCCCCGATGAACTGTGCGAGTAGGTTTTGGATTATTCATTTTTCTTAATTGTTAACCTTTAGGCTTTAAAATTATATCTACAGCAGCGCTTAAGTCTTTAACGATTAAGTCGGGGTGGTAAAGTTCTAATTGAGTGCGATCGCGGATGCCACATTCCACACCCATCACTTTTACACCGTGGTTTTTGGCAGCGGTGATGTCGGCTTCCGTATCTCCCACCATCCAGATATCAGCACTTGGAGGTAGTTCTTTTAATGCCCTGGCCATTAACAAGGGTTTATCTTCGATGTCACGAGTTTTAACGTAGTCGTTTTCAAGGCAATAACAACGATTTTCAGGAAAAAATCTGTTTAAATCGTGCATTTGGAAGGCATAATCTAGTTCCCGGATTCGGCGCATAGTCATAACTGCCAAATCAATTCCAGCTTGTTGAATTTTTAATAGTGCATCCACAGCGCCCGGTGCAAGAGTATCATACTTGAAGTAAGGTTCTGTATGTACTGTTTGTCGGCGTAACTGGGCGAATTCTTTTCCTTGGGCTTCGTCTAAGCCAGAATTTAAAGCAATTTGTTTTTCGGGAACGCGCTGACGCTTTAACTGCCAAAATTCTGCTTTCGCAAGTTCTTGCACTGCTTGATCTGAACGACGGGTTTTTTCCAAGCAAAATTGATAAACTCGGTAGTAGCGTTCGGAAACATCAATAATTGGCCCGTCAAAGTCAGTAATGAGTCTTAGCATCGCGGCAAAATGTTAATTTTTATTAAAATTATCGCAGATGTGTGGCTATTTTTAAATCGATAATCTGCATTATCTAAGTTTAGCTAGACATTTTTTTGTAAACACTTTTTCAAAAAGTATCGACAATAACCTGGAGGAAAATTCTCTAACTCTCCAAACACTTCGTAGCCCAAGTGCTGATAAAATCCAGGAGATTGGAAGCTGTAAGTAAAAACATAGACGTTTAAACAGCCACGATTAACAGCCTCTTGTTCTGCGGTCAAAAGAAGTGCTTTTCCATATCCATTACCTCTTAACTCTTGTGCAATCCAGAGAGTACTAATATGTAACCATTCCAAGCCGATAAAACCCTCCAAGCCACCCACTATCTTTTTCTTTGAATCGCGGAGGAATAAAAACAATGGTGTATATTGGTAATCTCCAATCTTACCTACATTAAATTGGTGAAGTTGCTTGTCTATAAAATTAACTTCTTGAGAGTCTGGTTGAATTTCAATTGATACTTTGTACTCAGGCATCATTGCAAAGTACCACGTTTAATTTGTTCGCTTTCAATTGCTTCAAATAAGGCGCGAAAGTTACCTTCTCCAAAACCTTGAGCTTGGAAACGGCGTTCAATAAATTCAAAGAAAAATGTCGGCTGTCTAAAAATTGGCTGGGTAAAAATTTGTAGTAATAGAGGCGCGATATGTCCTCCCTCCAAAGAAGTATATTCTTGCCAATCTACGAGAATTTCTTGTTGGGCGATCGCTTTAATTTCTCGATCTGATAATGGAAATCCTGAACGCTGTTTTAGTTGCGTGTAATAGCTTTGAGGAACTGAGAGTAAAGGTAGACCGCTAGCACGAAATTTGGCGATCGCACTTACAAGATTAGTTGTTCGCAAGGCAATATGTTGAATTCCTGGGCCTCGGTTGACATCTAAAAATTCTTGAATTTGCGAGTTGCTAGAAGCTGGTTCATTAATTGGTAATTGTACGTTGCCGTTGCGCGAAACCATCACTTGGCTGTGTAAAGCAGAGCGAGCGGTTTTAATCTTAAATACCTGCTGGGGTTGAAAATCAAGGATATTTTCGTACCAAGTAACAGCACGTTCTAATTCACCAATTGCTACGTTGAGTACGATGTGATCTATGGCTGTAAAAATGTTGTCATTTCTCATTTGTCCTTTGCCATCGGGTAATGACGGATGACTACTAACTAATGACCTTTCGATCAAGGTATGAGTCAGTCCACCCCAAGCGGCAATTTTGCTCCACTTTAAAGATGTTGCACCTACATTCTGCTCTTGGATGGGTTGTAGGACTTTTGCACCGTGCATCTTAGCATGTGCGATCGCTGCTTCTACGTCTTCCACAGCAAAAGCAATATTGGCTACACCAGGCGGATATTGACGTAGAAATTCAGCCACCGGACTTGTGGGTAACAGTGGTGAAGACAGCATAAAGCAGACGCTACCACTTTTGACTACTTCTGTACAAGTGTGAAATGAATTTAGGCGATCCGCTACTGCTTCAAAACCAAGATGGTGTACAAACCAATCCCGCCATGTTTTGGCGTCTTCTACATAGAAATGAACGCTATCAATTTTCATAGTTACTGAAAATCCAGCATAACAGCTTATATATTTCTAAATTTTGCCTTTTTCGCTAAATTTTCAGGTCTTTCCCAGGCAATAATTATTTTGGCGTACTCCAACTTTAAAAGAACAGATGACTATCGGGTTGGATGTTAATTTCCATTGGCACAGCTTGCGGTTCGGCAGAAAGAGCGAAGAAAATTGCATTGGCAGCAGTTTCAGAACTGAGCATTTTTTTACGATCTACTTTTAAGTTGACGTTATCCCAGAAAGGAGAATCGACCCCACCAAAGTAGAATAGCGTGAACTTGATACCAAAACGCTTGAGTTCCTCTGCCATGCACTTGCTGAAACCAACAACACCAAACTTAGAAGCAGAATAAGCCGCCGCCATACCCATTGAATGCTTACCGAGAATTCCTACCACGTTACAGATATGACCAGACTTGCGTTTTTGCATCTCTTGGGCAGCTGCTTGAGTAGTGTAAAAACTGCCTTTTAAGTTGACATCCAGCATCTTGTCTAAATCAGCGGGTTCCAGGCTATTGTAAGGCTTGAGTATACCTGCACCAGCAGCATTCACCAAAATATCGATTTGACCAAACTCAGCAACAGTTTTTTCGATTAAAGTGTTTACCTGTTGAGGATCGGTAATATCGGTAGGAACGGTTAAAACTTGTTGTGGTAAATCAGCAGCCAGTGTGGTTAAACGAACCGCATCTCTGGCAGCCAATACTAACCGTACACCGATAGGCGCGAGTTTACGTGTTAAGGCTGAACCAATACCACCAGTAGCACCGACAATAACGACGACTTTATCCTGCATTTTAATATTTATATTTCTTTACATCTTTTTAGATAATACTGAATTATGGACTCAAGTTCACTTTAGATAGCTAACTAATATCAAATAACTCCCTTTGCTGGGGAGTCAGGAGTCAGCATTCCATGTTCTAGGTAGATGTTCAGAAAGTATTTACTCAAGAAATAGCGGTATTACCTCATATTCCTTGCCACTTTGTTTTAATGTAAACGCAGAGGATGATTGTAAATATTTAGTAAAATTAGAAGCTAATTTTAATTTTTTGACAATTGAATTAGGAGATTCTCCAGTTATTTTTTGGATCTCTGTACCTAACTTAGATACAGATAATTTAGTTTTGGGAGAATTCATTTGGAAATCTTGGATTATTTTTAATAAAAATTTATTTAATGTTTCTTTATTAGAAATTGGAGTGAAATTTTGCTGTACTTCTTCTTTAATGGCTTTTGTAGATAATTGCTCTGGAAGAGAAACTATTTCTTCAATTTCTGGCTGTCTTGGATTATCATTAGTATCAATATTGCATCTTTCTGCAAATAAACTGGCAATAGCCACTAAACTATGCAATCGAGCATTGATTGAGTTCTGTTCGTTTTTAATTAAATCTTGAATTTGTTCAATTACTAGTTCTAAGGATGGAACTTCTGTCGCCATTGTTATCGAATAATGAGCTAATTTACCAGTATTCCGGTTTTCTACATGCAAACTTTGTCCTTTTCTACGCACCCAATAGACAATCAATCCCTGGTTTTGGAGTTCATTACAGAGGTGAATTAAAATTCCATCGCCAGAACAAACCAAAATTTCTTTAACTGTTGGATAAGACTGTAGGACACGAGCGCCAAATGCAATCATTTTAGCATCAGCACCGTCTTTACCTCCAGGTACATGGACAAGTTGATAGCCACGGTTATATAGTTCGATATCCTGCTTACCAATACTTGGATTTTTCCAATTAGCAAATGCTATTTTAACTTGGAGAGGATATTCGCATACATTGGCTAAAAATAATTCTGAATTAATATCTAATTTTAAGTTTTCTGCATCCAAAAGCAGAAGAGAGATTCCTGTTTCAAATTTGTGTTTAATTTCTGTTTTTTGCCAAATATTTTGGCTTAATTGATTGAAGGCAGTAGATTCTAACCAATCAGGCGATAATATAGTTTGCAGTAATTTTTCAGCTAAAACAGAACTAAAAGAGCTAAGATTTTTTTCTGTAAATTGTTCTGCTGAGAGTTTTTTTACTGAAGCAAGTTCGCTAGCTTCATTCATAGTTAGTTGACTGTGACCGTTGCTATTAGCAATCAACTCAGTTTCCGGCAAAGGAGAACATGTCGGTTCCAGGAATTGTTTACCACAATTTTTGCAGAGGTAATTTTGCTTGTCATTCCGACGACCATTTTTACGATATAAAGTAGACTCGCACCGGGGACACTTCATTTTATATTCAGGTGGTCTAAAGCAGATACTTTTCTTAAATATATAGTATAAAAAATAGTATTAATCAGTTAAACTACTGAAGATTGACAGAAAGGGAAATAATCTACATTATGTCACTTAGTCGTAGCGACCTCGAAGCCGGAAACGAACAGACCAGACTATTAGAAGCATCACATTCTGGAATCAAGCTAACTACCCTAAGTGAAGATGAGTTACAGCGATCGCTCGATCAAACACTACAACAGCACCCAGCAAATTCTGATATCTGGATATTTGCCTACGGTTCGCTGATTTGGAATCCCTTAATCACATACCTTGAGCGCCGTGCTGGGATTATTTACGGTTGGCATAGGCGCTTCTGTACATGGATGATCCTTGGTCAAGGGACTCCAGAGAATCCCGGATTACTCTTAGGACTCGACCGGGGCGGTAGTTGTCGTGGTATTATTTATCGAATTGCTGCTGCCGATGTGCCAAAGGAATTACTGCTCATCTGGCGACGAGAGATGTTAGCTGGTGTTTACGATGCTCGCTGGGTAAAGGTATTTGATGGTACACAGGAATTCAAAGCGATCGCCTTTGTTGCCAATCGTCAACATCCCAGGTACGCCGCTTGCATACCATTAACAACCACTATTAATAGTATTGCCACTGCATCTGGAAAATTAGGTTCCTGTGCTGATTATTTAATGAGAACTGTGGATGGATTAATTGCAGAAGGCATTAAAGATAGAAAATTACTCTTATTACGTAAACAAGTGCTGGCAAAACAACAAGCGCTTTTAGTTAGTAGCGGCTCAACTCAAATTACTACTTCAGAATAATTGGCGATCGCCTCATCTTAATATTTTGAAATATAGAAAAAATCCACTTCTATAATGCTTATCTATTCAGGACGAGCAATTGGAGATTTGCCTATAAGTATATCTTTAAGGATTACTCGTTATCTGATAGTTCTTTAAATAGTCAGAACTTAAGAAAAATTTTAACTGATGCGGCCAAAAACATAATCGCGGGTACGGGAATCAATGGGGCTTGTAAAAATTTTATTTGTAGTACCAAATTCAACCATTTGAGTAATGCGATTTTCATTAGTATAAAAGAAAGCCGTGAAATCAGATAGGCGAGTCACTTGCTGCATGTTATGAGTAACAATCACAATTGCCAATTCAGAGCGCAAGTTTTGGATCAAATTCTCAATTTGCATACTACCGATAGGATCGAGACCCGAACAAGGTTCATCCATCAAGAGAACTTTTGGTTTAACTGCTAAAGCGCGAGCAATACATAGTCTTTGTTGTTGTCCCCCAGAAAGTTCTAAAGCAGACTTGTGCAGCTTATTTTTTAATTCATCCCAAAGATTGGCAGCTTTAATAGCAGATTCAACAATCACATCTAATTCTACTTTCGGATGCCATCCAATTAATTTTACCCCATAGGCAACATTATCATAAACGCTAATGGGGAAGAGATTTGGTTTGGGAAAAACCATACTAATTTGGCGACGTAACCTACTTAAATTGACACGACGCTCATAAATATTCTGTCCAAAAAATTCTACTCTTCCTTCAACCTTTACTTCTGTTTCTAATTCATTCAGGCGATTTAACGATTTAAGAAAAGTAGACTTCCCACAACCACTAGAACCAATAATTGCCGTGACCTGGTTTTGGTAAATATCCATTGACACGCCTTCAACTATCTTTTGAGTGTTGTAATAGAAGCTGAAGTTTTTAACTCTGATAGCTGGAATTAGTTTACTCATATTCTTAAAACGTGTGAAACAGGACTTGACTAAGTAAGATATTACAAATCAACAGTGCTGTTTCACTATGTTACTCCTAAAAGGAGATTTTCATAGAAATTACGTAAGTATAAGTAGGTTGGTGTGAATATTTATCGTTGAAACGAGGCAGAAGGCAGGAGGCAGAGGGCTGGAGGAAAGAAGGTTTAAGCCTATTTAATTTTTCTCAACATAATTTTGTTTTTTCACACCGTTCTACTTACATTAAATATATGACCAATAAACCGTTAATTGACATTTGTATTAAATGATACAATGAAATCATTTTTGAGAAAATAAAAAAGTCAGACGAGGGAGATGGAGAGAAATAAATTATCTCGTTTGAAGTTGATGACTGATGAGTGTTGAGTGTGAAGAGTGGGATATTTTTTTATTTGTCAGTTCCTTAATGACAGATGACTTATTAACCAAAACGTCCTGAAATGTAGTCACGGGTGCGGGGATCGAGTGGGTTGTTAAAGATTTGCTCCGTAGCGCCAAATTCAATCATTTGACCAATCCGACTTTCATCGGTGCTGAAGAAAGCGGTAAAATCAGAGACACGAGCGGCTTGCTGCATGTTGTGAGTAACGATCGCGATCGTCAACTCAGACTTCAAACTATAGAGCAGTTCCTCAACTTTCATCGTAGCGATGGGGTCAAGAGCTGAGCATGGCTCATCCATCAGCAGAACTTTTGGCTTGACTGATAAAGCACGGGCAATACATAATCTTTGTTGTTGACCACCAGACAGCCCTAAAGCCGATTTATCCAACTTATCTTTAACTTCATCCCAAAGAGCAGCGCTGCGAAGTGCAGACTCGACAATTTCATCTAATTCTACTTTTGGATAGCTACCTGCTATTCTCATACCGTAGGCGACGTTTTCGTAAATGCTAATCGGAAAAGGATTCGGTTTCTGGAATACCATACCAATTTGGCGGCGTAATCGATTAATGTTGACACGAGGAGCATAAATATTTTGACCAAAAAATTCCACCTCACCTTCAACTTTTACAGGCCCTTCTAATTCACTAATGCGATTCAGAATTTTGATGAAGGTAGATTTGCCACAACCACTAGGGCCGATAATTGCTGTTACTTGATTTTGATAAATATCTATTGATATCTTTTCTATTGCTTTAATTGTGCCATAGTAAAAGCTGATATTTTTTACTTTGATAGCTGGAATTAGGTTACTCATGAATTGCCAAGGTACAAAAAAATTATTGAAATATAATTTAAAAGTTAGAATGTAATGATAGAGTAATCTTGGTCTGAAATTATTAACATTCTGTATCTTTTACCAAATTATTTTGACTTCTAACTTATATCATTTAATTCTTCTTTGGCTGATAACTAAGCGAGAAACAATACTGAAAAATAAAATTAAACTCAACAAAATTATCGAAGTAGTCCATACTAATTGGCTTTTTTCTGGGTCGGGGTCATTGTATAAGTTAAAAATTAATACTGGTAAAGAAGCTGTTGGACTAAACAATCCTTCTGACCAATCTAGACTAAATAAAGCAGTAAAAATTAAGGGTGCTGTTTCACCAGCAGCACGAGCTACAGCTAATAAAATACCTGTAGTAATTCCAGGAATTGCGGCAGTGACTACGATACGAAAGGTAGTTTGAAAGCGAGTTCCACCTAAAGCAGCAGAGGCGAGACGTTGAGATGTGGGAATAAGTTTTAAGGATTCTGCTGTTGTTAATGCAATCACTGGTAGCATAATTACAGCTAATGCAAAGCCACCTGCGATCGCACTAAATCCTTTAGTTGCTAAAACGATTATACCGTAAGCAAATATTCCTACAACAATTGAAGGTACGCCTGTGAGAATATTAGTAATCAAACGAACAAGATTAGCAATTGGATTAGTTTGACCAAATTCTGCCAATAAAATTCCTGTCATTACGCCTGTGGGAATGCTTAAAAAAGCACCAATGGCTACCATGATTATGGTTCCTACAATAGCATTGCTGAAACCATTATCAATTACTGCTTTGACAAAAACTTCCCATTTAATTCCAGATATTCCTCGGACAAAAATTTCCCATAAAATTGATAATAAAGGAATAAGTGCTAGACCTGTAAAACCAAAGGCGATCGTATTCATTAAATAAGTAAATACTACTCGTTGTGTTGGTAGCGGACTGCATAATTCTGTTGTGATAGATTCATCATTTTCAGACTTGATGTAACCACTCATATCTCTCATAGTTTTTTATTTATAAATAAAATGCTTGTCCTATAGCAACTAAATTGATTCACAATCCAGAATTTTAAATCAATTATTTTTTCTGGCAAACCATCTGACTAATAATACAGCACCAATATTTACAGCTAGAGTCAAGCCAAATAAAATTAATCCTAAATAGCTTAAAGCACCAACATGTAGCCCTGGTTCAGCTTCCGTAAATTCATTAGCTAATACAGAGGGAATTGTATAAGCTGGATCGAGTAAAGAAGCACTAATTTGGGCAGAGTTACCAATAACCATAGTGACAGCCATTGTTTCACCCAAAGCACGTCCTAAAGCGAGCATTGCTGCACTGACTATTCCTGAAAATCCAGCTCTTAGCAAGACTCGAAAAACTGTTTCCCAACGAGTACCACCTAAAGCCATAGATGCGCTACGCAATTCTTTAGGTATAGCCAGTAATACATCACGAGTAATTGCTGCCATTGTTGGTAAAATCATGATGGCTAGAATAATTCCAGCAGTCAACATATTTGTACCAACAGGGTCTTGTGTATTAAATAGTGGTATCACTTTCAAAGTGCTAGCTAGCCATTTTTCTAAAGGTTCCAAAACTGGAATAAATACAAAAATAGCCCATAAACCAATAATGACGCTGGGAATTGCCGCGATTAATTCTACAACAAATGCTAAAGTTATTTGCAGCGATGCAGGTAAGAAATTTTCACTTGTTACTAATGCAACTGCTACT
Source organism: Nostoc sp. S4 (assembly GCA_029379225.1). Taxonomy (GTDB): domain Bacteria; phylum Cyanobacteriota; class Cyanobacteriia; order Cyanobacteriales; family Nostocaceae; genus Nostoc. Next base: position 73,797 of record JAQYWR010000039.1, read on the forward strand.
CCAACTGGTACAGCTAATAAAATAGCGATCGCACTACTTACTAAAGTTCCATAAATATAAGGTAATGCACCAAAAATTTCATTACCTGTATCCCAATCTTGACCCCAGAAAAACCCTACTCCAAACTGTTTAATCGCTGGCAAAGCTTCTTGGTAGATTACCCAACTCATTAAAAATAATACTGCAAAAGTAACTACGCCGAAAAAGTATACTAGTCGTGTAAATCCTTGGTCAAACCAGAAATTTCTACGACTGATAACTATCAAACTTAGATTTTCATCATCTATATTCGATTGATGTGATGAATTTCTATCGGCTGCTTCCGATGAATTTGTCATAATAAATAAAATAGAATAGATTTTGTACGTAATTATAGTAAACAACTATTCTTATCTGTTTCAGGTTAAAGCTAGTCCAACCAGACAAAAGTTAAAATAAGTAAGTCTGTTATCTTAGACTTTTTTAAGTTATTTTTATTCTAATAAAAAGCATTTCCAGGTAATACCTGGAAACGATATTTACCAGAATCATAAAGGGTTTTGCTGAAGTTTACACTAATAGCAAACAGCCTAATTTCCTGAAAAAAAGTAGTAAGATTAGTAATTAAGGCTTGACAGTGCTATTTACTGTCTGAAGTACACGATTTGCCACATCAGATGGAATCTTTGTGTAGTTAAGGTCATCATTATACTGTTGACCATCTTGCAATACCCAATTTATCCATTTCTTGATTGCATTAGATTTGGCAGCATTAGCATACTGTTTGTAAACCATCATCCAAGTCAGACCAACAATGGGATAACCTTGTCCTGGATCGCCTACAAAAACCCGGTAATTATCTGGAAAATTCACAGTAGACAAAGCTGCATTTGCAGATTGTAAAGAAGGAGCAACAAATTCTCCTACCTTATTTTGGATCTGTGCTGATTTCAGGTTATTTTTAAGAGCGTAAGCATATTCAACATAACCAATAGAGCCAGGGGTACGAGCTACTAAAGCAGCTACGCCAGGATTACCTTTACCTTTGAGGACATTTGGAAGAGTCCATTTTGGTGTAGTACTGGCTCCAACTCTGCCTTTAAAATAACTACTGGTTGCACTCAAGTGATTAGTAAAAATGAAAGTTGTACCGCTACCATCAGCGCGAACAACAAATTTAATTGGTTGATTTGGTAGATTGACACCCGGATTATCAGCTTTAATTTTCGCGTCATTCCAATTGGTAATTTGACCTGAAAAAATTCCTGGTAACGTATTGCGGGACAATTTAAGATTGTTAACACCTGGAAGATTATAAACCACAGAAACAGCACCGCCTGCTGTGGGTACTAAGATTACACCGTTTTTGACTTTTGCAATTTCATCATCCTTCATTGCAGCATCACTACCACCAAAGTCAACGGTTCCAGCAGTAACTTGACGAATACCGCCGCCACTTCCAATTGCTTGATAGTTGATTTTCAAATCTGGATATTTCTTTTTAACTTCACGAGCATACCTTTCATAAAGTGGAGCCGGAAAAGTTGCTCCTGCACCGTTAAGGGTTTGAGCTTGGACGATCGCCCCAAACATTGGACTAAGTGCAACAGAAGTTGTCACCAATGAAGTAGTAACGACACGATTCAAGATGGTGGTCGAAAAAATCATATTACCTCTGATTCAAGGAATATTTTACTGCTGTAATCACAACCTTAAATAAGCTACATTTCTTATGGTTAAAATTAGTTTAATGATGGATAAACATGAAGTTAATTTGCGTTTAAATTTTAATTTAAAACAATTTTTATTGATTGATTTTAAATTATTAAATTAGCTTGTTTAAATATACTTAATAAAATCTAAACTTTAATAATTAAGATGAATTAACAATATAAAATTAAATAATTGGTAATAAATAGATAATAAATCTATATTTTTTGGAAAGCTATGAAGCTGAAACAATATTAAGTTATTCACGAACAACGACAACCCCAACTTCTTGAAAAAAGTCGGGGTTTTGAATTACTTATTTTGGTTTTCCTCTTCAGTGCTAAAAAGTTCTAATTCAGAGGAAATATGCTTTATTTATGAAGCCTTACTACCTGGTACAATCTGCTTGGCTTTACTCACTACATCATTTGCTAGTCTTTCACTAAAACTAACAACAAAAGAAATAGTGAGAAATGCTAACCAATACATTAAGTATAATTGCTTCTAATTTAGCTTCTTTTATTTTGCTATTCCTCAATCGTGAAATTGACAGCTCGCTTTTGAGTTTTGCTGTAATATTTAAGAGGTTTCCGATCTCCTCCTGAACTTCAGCATCTAAGACTGTATCTGAAGCACAAACTTCAAGAAGTTTGTGAACTAGTGCATCTATTTTTAAAATAGATTATGTCTGTAAATTAACTTCGTCCATAAAGAATCTAATTTCAGTAAGTGCAAAGTAAATTATTCTTAGACTTTTTAGCAAATTTCTATTGCGCTCAACTTAATTTCAAAACATCACTCATGGTTGCACAATAATTTGGTAAACCAAAACTGCTCGGATTAATTGCATTTTCATAAGTGAAATGTCGATAATTCATGCAGAACCTATCCCAAGCAGCCATGCGAATGCGGAACAAAACAATAATCAAATTTGCTAAAGCTATAGATACGGGAATGCGAAAGTAAATCTTTTTACCAAAGTAAGCACAAACTTCTTCCACTGCTTGGTTAGCAGTTAATTTTGCTTGACCTAAAATCAACTGCCGTGGTTGATTGCTTTCAGGAGGATGAGTGATTAAATATTGCACGACAGTAGCAATGTCTCGTCCGTGGATAAAATGAAAACTACCATCTGCATTCAGAAAGCGAATCAAATTAATATATTTGGTAACTTCTCTAATACCAGATGTCACAGCAGAATAGGGTTTATTAGCATCTCCACCGAAAACTATAGTCGGAAAAACTGTGGTAATTTTAGGTGCTATTTCTAATTTTTCTTTTTGATGTAAGCACTGATATTTAGAACGGATATAATCTGTACCGATTTCTCCAGCTTCTTTTAATGGTTGATTGTGACTATTTAAAACACTAGCTGTCGAAAAATAAATTACCTGTTGACATTTATCTGGGTCTAGTAGCTTCATCAACTCTATTGTTTTGTTGACATTAATATCAAATGTATGCTCGCCACCCCAAGCTGTAGCAGTGAGTACTGCTGTATCAATTGTTGATAATAAATCAGCAAATTGGCTAATGTTTTGCATATCACCTTGCAAAACTTTGATGCCTGAACGTGCGTGAGTATCAATTTGTAGTTTATTAGGATTTCTAACTAGCAAAAACAGCTCGTAATCTGTTTCTTGAATTAAGGCTTCTGTTAAATAATGACCTATACAACCACTTGCACCAGTCACTAAAATCCGTTTCTGGCTCATAAATAATAATTTATAAAACACTTAAGAGTTAAAACTTAAGAGTTAAAAATAAAGTAAAAAGTTCCAAATCAGGGATTAAAAGTAAAGTTAGGAATTAAGAGTGAGGAGTTAATTATAAAAAATAACTTTGCACGTCGCAATCGTTAACTTAATACTTCATAACTCATAACTCATAACTCATAACTCATAACTTTACCCTTTAACTCCTACCAGATTCAGTTCCTTTGCAGTTTCAAAGAAGAAAGCAACATTTTCTTCTGGAGTTTCTGGTAAGACACCGTGACCGAGATTGAGAATGTGACCCCAATTGCCAGCTTTGCGAACAGTATCATAAATGCGATCGCGGATAAACTGTTTAGAGCCAAATAACACCCCTGGGTCAAGATTTCCTTGGACTTTGATTTGTTTGCCCAATCTTGCCCGTGCATCTGCCATATCCACTGCCCAGTCTACAGTAACGATATCTGCACCGGATTTGCCCATTCTTTCCAACACACCTGCACTACCGCTAACTAATAAAATCAATGGTGTATCGGGGTGGGTTTGCTTGACTTGCTGGAAAACTCTCTGCTGATAAGGCAAAGCAAAGGTATCATAATCTTGAGGACTCAATTGACCCGCCCAAGAATCGAACATTTGCACAACTTGGGCACCAGAGTCAATCTGGTAACGAGCGTAAATGGCGATCGCATCTGCTAATTTAGCTAACAATTGATGCAGTATCGTCGGGTCAGAAAATGCCATGTTTTTGATGACGGAATAGGTTTTAGAACCTTTTCCTTCCACTGCATAAGCTGCTAAAGTCCACGGCGCACCCACAAAGCCCAATACCGTTGATTTATCGCCTACTTCCGAGCGCAACGCCTGCAAAATTGTTTTGATAAAAGGTAGAGCTAGTTCTGGTTCTAGGGGATGCAGGTTATCAATTTGTGCTTGAGTGCGGAGAGGCGAGTCAATGATTGGCCCTTTACCCTCGGCAATATCCATCTCAATGCCTAAACCAGGTAATGGGGTGACAATATCAGAAAATAAAATTACTCCATCTGGCTGGAAAGCTCTCCAAGGTTGCAAAGAAACTTCAATTGCAACTTCTGGAATTTCCGAGCGATCGCGAAACGAAGGATACTTTTCTCTTAAGTCTCGATATGCTTTCATATATCGTCCCGCTTGTCGCATCATCCATACAGGGGGACGATCTACTACTTCACCACGAGCAGCCCGTAACAGATGAGGAGTTGTTAACGAAACACCCATTTATCACTTCATCCTAAGTCACTTTTTTATGCCACTGTTAAGCTTATCATTCTGGGATTACGCTTTTTCAGAATTAAAGGGGATTGGGGACTGTTGATTGGGGGAGATAAGGGGGATGGGGGATTAGGGACTGGGAAGTGGGAAATAGGATAAAACAATAATCAATATTGAATTGGGAATTGGGCATTGGGCATGAGGCATTGATTATTTCTCCCCCATTTCCCCATTTCCCCCAGTCAAAAGTCCCTAATCCCCAGTCCGTTAATATGCAAACTGACTCTAACAGTCCCAATCGTCTTACATCTGCTAATAAACAGCCTAACCCAAGAAAGTTTTTAATTCCGCGATCGCAGCGACAGAAGTTCTTTTTTCAGTTTACCTTAATGACCGCAATCGGATGGGTTGTTGGTGGCGTTGCCAGTATCGCTTTAGAGAAAATTATTCTCCAATACCTCTCGCTAGAGCCACAAACATGGAGTATTTTGGTTAGATGTCTCAGTAATGTTGTCTTTGCGCTGATTTTCGCCGCCGATCAAGCTGTTGTCCTTTACCGATATTTACCTGGTTACCAATGGATATTTGCTACTAGTGTTGGTTGGTTAATTGCCAACGGTGTTTCTACAGCTTGGATTAACAATATTTCATCCATTGCCTCATCATTCAATGAAACTTTATCTCCCGAACAGACTTTTATTTTGGGATTTCTATCTGCGATCGCTTATATTATTTCTGGTATTTGGCTAGGTATTTGCCAATGGTTGGTATTAAGACGATATACAGCAAGCACTTGGTGGTGGAATTTTTTACCTTCTATCTCTTTCTTTTTAATTACTATTTTGGTTTGGGTGCTTTTTCTTGGGCAAAATTTCATTCCAGAAGCAAACCGTAATTTTATCTTGTATTGGAGTGGACAAGGACTTACAGCAATCATTCTCGGAGCTATACCAGCAATGGGCTTGTGTACTTTAAAAAGAAATTTACCTCACAAAATTGAAATTCCTCGATGATTTTTATCGTCAGAATTCTTACACTAAATCTTTTACAAAACTATTTTATGGTATTGTAGTAGCCCTTGATTTTAACTTGCTCTATTGAATTGCGAATTTAACAATACGACCCCCTCAACTTGATGCCGTCATTTGTCTTTCGTTTCGAGCATGGAGTCCGGTTTTTGATTCGGATTTAACTGTGGGCTTTGTAGCCGTGAAACTCCGCTCACAGAGCAGCTTGGGAGAAATTTATATGATTGCAGTCGATCCAGACTATCAACGTCGAGGCATTGGCACCGCTTTGGTGGAATTCGCTCTTGATTGGATGAAAGTTGCTGGGATGTCCGTTGCTATGGTACAGACAGGAGGCGATCCTAATCATGCCCCGGCACGTTGTACCTATGAAAAGCTGGGTTTCGGGCTGCTACCGACGATCGCTAGGTACTTCAAGAAGTTGTAGGTGCGGAGGGTTTGAAAACGATCAGAATCTCTGTCACATCCGTATTTAATAAGTAGCTAGACATGATTAAATATAAAACGCTTTACAGAGTAATTACCTTTGTG
>JAQYWR010000090.1 GCA_029379225.1 Nostoc sp. S4
ATCTACTGACAGATTATCGTTACTTGAGCTTTTTTTGACTTTCCAAACATCCTCTTAGCACTACGTGTCTTGTTATTGGCAACCAGATGAATTTTTTCTGAAAATTCAATCACCAAGAAGTTAAAAAATTCCACCCTTCTGTTTCTTCTGGTGTATTTCCTTGTTTTTGTTCGGGTGTATTTAAATTTTTTTGTTGAATTAGTTTATCGTACTCTCCAGAATCTACCCATTTTAATAACTCTCCAGTTCGCATTACTACCCAAGAAAGTCCAGATTCCGTATAACTTAATATTTTGGTCACGCGATCGACAGTATCAAGATTGTGGGATGCAAACTCACGGGCTTGAGTAACAAAATCTTCAATTACAGCAGGAGTCAAATACTCTTCAGGTAAACCTGCAAGTTTCATGAGTGCGGTGGTTGCGACATCAATATCCTGACAAGCCAACAAACCAGCGCGATCGGCAGTGAACTTAGCCATCATCCGCCAATTATACAAAGCCAATTCCATGCCACTAGCTACTAAGCCGCCAACTCCCAATGTAGTACTGCTCAACAAGTTTTTTAAAGTCGGCATCATAATTGCCATTTGGTGATAAACCATGTGCTGACTCTTAATCCGAGCAACTTCATGTCCCAAAATGTAAAGTAACTCTTCTGCTCCAAGCCACTCCATTGCATCTAAATTAATTCCCACAATGGGTTTTTCAACCCCAACAATATAGGTATTAATATGTCCTGTACCTCGGAACAGATACAAATCAGGTAGCGGAGCAACATCTAAAATTTGGCAAGTTTCTATAAATGTCTGATGCAACTGGGGAAAATTACGGGGCGTAATTCTGATTTCACTACCAAGGCATTGCAATCTGAGTAGGCGATCGATGCCGTATTCGTTAATTTTTTTAAGTAGTAGTGAGACACCAGGCATATTTTGCAAAGAAGCTAAGGCTTTGCGATCGAAAGGGTGTTCGTAGGTTTGCGAACTTAGTCCAGTTAATGTTTTTCTCGTCATTAATTAATAATCCCCAGGGCTAAGTGCTTTTACTTACTGCTTAGTTTTTTAAAAAGTATAAATCCTATTTGCCCAGCAACTAATGACCAAGACGAGCCAACAGCCAGCTAGAGAGAGATTATACCAAATTCAACTGAAAAATTGTATTTGGTTGGTGTTCCAATAGTAAAGATATCAAGCATTAAACTGCATAAACGCTACAGCTCGGAAAATGCGATAGATTTACTTGATAAATCATTTTTAGCTGGAAGCACAGCAGTGCTACCCTACAAATGACTAACTTGGAAATTTAAAGTTTTATCTATGCAAATTATTTATTGGTTATTAGTTGCTGTAATGATTGTAGGCATTATCGGCGCTGTAGTTCCCGCAATTCCGGGTGCCAGCTTAATTTTAATTGCAATTATCATCTGGGGAATCGTTAGCAGTTCCTTCGCAGCTATCAAGATTCCATTAATTGTGACAATTATTGTTTTGTTACTCAGTATCGGCGTAGATTTTTTAGCTAGTTATGTAGGAGCAAGACAAGCTGGAGCTAGCAAGTGGGGACAAATTGGTGCAATAGTTGGTTTGCTGCTAGGATTTTTCGGATTATTACCAACTTTACCTTTTGGAGGTCCCCTGTTAGGAATTTTACTAGGGCCGCTGTTAGGAGCAATTATTGGTGAGTATCTTTACCGACGTGAATTAGGATTAGCAGTTAAAGCAGGTATCGGAATTGTCGTGGGTACACTGATTGGAAATTTGATTCAAGGGTTATTGGCGATCGCAGCTGTTACAGTATTTATAATTACCACCTGGTCGCAGATATATGGTACTTAGAAATTCTTGATGATTTCACGCTCATTTACCCAAATAAGAAAATTGAGTAGATAATAACTAAATGGCATGAATAGTTATTCTATCTACTCAATTTAACGGTCAACAAATTGTATTTGCTACTAAAATATAGATGCAAACACTAATTTTTTGTATGCGAGATTGAGAATTCAAAATTAATTATTGTTTGAATTTGTCATCTTGAATTTAAGGTCGGCTAGGGTTACAATTAAACTGCTTGTGAAGCTTTTTTACGTTTTTGCAAACCGAACAAAGCTGCTAATGCTAAAATACCTAAGCTTACAGTGGTTCCTGGTTCGGGTACAGTTTTATTGACATCTAATCGAACACCATCACCAGTGGCGAATTTACCACCAATATTACCCAGCTTCACCTCTAAGGAATTAACATTACTCAGGGTCACTTTTTTGATATTAGCGTTACTTCCGGGAGTAATTGTTCCTCCATAAGCAACACCGTTAACACTCAGAATCGAAGTACCTGTATCTTCTACATCAAAGAATGAAAGTACTAACTCGCTAATTGTGCTAGTAAAATTAAACTTGAACTGACCAACTTCTAATTGACCGTTTTCAGGGAATTTATTGTTAGTTTTTATTGCTACAGGACGGAACCAATTTTCGCCTGCAATTGTGTTAGTTCCGGCATCTGGCGCAGCAAACGAAATACCAAAACCATAATTATTTGCTGTTGAACTATCATCACTAAATAACAGACTTGGCTTGTAACTTGGGTTATAAACTTCACTGCTTACTGTGTAACCATAGGGAGTTGTATCAATACAGCTACCAGTAACACAAGCAACATTTGTCAGTTTAATTTCCCCTTCTACTGGAGGAACTAAAGAAGCAGCTTCAGCTTTAGATATACCATTAACAAGATTTAAACCTATAGTAGATGCTGCAAGTGTTGTTACTACGATAAACTTTTTCATTAGACTTTTTTCCTTTGATTTAGTAATACTTTAGGTCAAAACTTTTGTTTTGATTTTTTCTGTATATTTGTATGTTAACTGGGTAATTACGTAAGTGCATTTACTCGCGTCTTAATTTACATAATCTTTATTAGTAGATTGCTATATATGAATATTTTTATAACCAAACTTTTTATTAGTTATTTTTTATACAAAATATTTTATTAATTAGTAGTAAACAATACTTATAGATACTGATTTACTCTATCTTCACGAAAAAATTAAAAGTTTTTTATCAAAATATTCCGGATAAAATTACAATGTTTTTTCTACCCTGTCTTCTGAAAAATAAAAAACCCTTCCAGATAGGAAAGGGTTTTAGGAGTATAGAAAGCTAAAAAAAGCTGTTTAATCGTTAGCTTGTCAAAGATATAGGGTTAAGCAGACTGCAAATATCTTCTAGCTTCGGTAGCGATCGCTTCAACATCATCATTAACCAGAGTTTCTAATATAGATTTGGCTTCTGCACTATTTAAATGAGTCAAAGCTTGTACCAATCTGTAACGGATTTGCCAATCTGGGTTAGTAGCATAAGGAGCTAAAAGGGGAACTGCTTGTAAATCTCCTAACTCACCCAAAGAACTAATAGCCGCAGTTTGAATTAATTCATTGTCTGAAGAGAGTGCCTGTTTAAGCAGTTCAAAAGCTCGCGGTCCGCCTAACTCGCCTAGCGTAGCAATGATACTAAATTGTATTAGCCATTCATTGGTTGTATTGTAGAGTTTCTCTAAATCTTCAAAAGCTTCATGTAACTTCAGAGCGCCCAAACAATCTGCTGCTGCTGCTTGTACATCTATTTCCGAATCATTGAGCAAGCGATCGCGCAAGATATCCAAGGATAACTGTAAATTCTGTTCTCCGAGTGTATCCATTTGACTCACCGCTGAGTACCGGACACGAGCGTTGCTATCACCAATGGCACTTTGAATCAATTCAAAGCCAATTGCTGGTTCTAGTTGACGGATTTGATTTACTGCACGCAAGCGATCGCCTGCATCCTGAGAACTAAGCAATTGCTTAACAGACTCTGGAGTAATACTCATTTAATTATCCTTGATTTTCAAACTTATTAAAAAAGAGTCAAAAGTCAGTCAACACTTAAGTGTCAAATGACTAATGACTAATGACTAATGACTAATGACAAGTAACTAATCTTGACTTGCTGCCATTGCCCGAATAATATCACCACGAGTGAGGATACCAATTACTTGACCCGTGCTGTCAAGTACTGGCAAACGGTGAACACTGCGATCGTGCATGATTGTGGCAGCTTCCTTTAAAGTTTTCTCAGGGGAAATAGTGACGGGGTTTTTACTCATCACTTCCCCAACAGTTTGCCCTAATGCCTTGTGCAAGTCCCGTTCATACGTCGCAGGGTTTTTCAAATAGATAACGCTATCAAGAAACATGATGTATGCAGGTGGAGTCACACCAGTTTCTTGCCACATCAAGTCAGTTTCCGAGATAATGCCTACCAATTTACCGACATCATCCACAACAGGCACTCCACTAATGTGGCGTTCTGCGAGAATTTGGATAGCTTCGTTGAGTGGAGTTTGTGCCTGAACGACAATCGGATCGCGGCTCATCACGTCGGCAACGGTTTTAGCCATTTGTTTGCTGACACCTTTAATCAAAGTCCATTCGATTATTGTAGAAAATTGCGGGACTCAACCTAATGCAATTAATAGATTGTTACGGGATTAGAATAGGACATTGGTAGTACTCAGTTAAGAGTTAGAAGTTAGGAGTTAGTCTCACCCACACTCCCATTGAGGGCAGTAATAATTTGAATATTTGCTTTCGGAAAAGTAAAATGTTCGAGTTCTTCCAAGTTTACCCAGCGAATTTCATCGCATTCTAAAGGTTGAGGAACACCTGTAACATGACGACAGTGATGTACTGTGAGGGTAACGCGCAAGTCGGTATAGGTGTGGTCAATTGTGATTAAATGCTCTCCCACTTCAATCACTATTCCCAATTCTTCGTAAATTTCTCGTTGAATGCACTCTTGAATGGTTTCACCAAGCTCAATTTTTCCACCAGGAAATTCCCACAAACCACCCATCATTCCTTCTGGACGACGACGGTCAATTAAGATTTGCTTTTGGTCATTCCAAATTACGGCAACACCAATGATTTTGTGAACTGGGGAAGAACTGGTTTGACTCATAGCTTAAAAAAGTGGGCAGTGTGTAGGGAAAGTAACTTTTAACTTCTAACTCCTAATGCTCAATACTCTATAACAAAACTCGGCAGACTGCTTTTTAGCGTGCCGAGTTTGTATTGATTGCGAATATTGACTACCGCTATTTGTTTATGCACAAGTTTTTAATTGCTCATTTAAAAATACACCTTTAGTTTGACTAATTCCTAATTTATGTAGGTTTAGAGAAAAACGAATTAAAAATTTTGCGTTACTCTGGACTTTCGGAATCTCAATTTCGATCCAAATCTGCTTATCATTTGCAGCTTGTTAAATATCTATTGACTTGATGTATGATTGGAAATTCTGAATCGGGATTTACCAGATGGCTATTTTTCTAAATCGTGCAGCCATAACTTATAATTTGAGCTTAACAAAATTGAGTTTGCTAAGTATTACAGTAGATTTAAGCTAAGGTCAAGTATGCAAGTATTGACCTTGAACCCTTCTGTAAAGTCTGTTTTACACGCCAATTCTGACTCCTGAATTCTGCTGTAATATTTTTAGTCAATTTTGCTATTGTCAGTTTCAGTTCCTTGTAAAGCCATTTCAAAATTCATTCTCTGCTCAGCGTTACGCAAGAAATAACCGCTAATCATAGCAGAGGCTAAAAGCCGACCTAAACTTTCCCTACTAGTGGTTACAGCAATCCCAAAGTTTTCTGAAGGCAAGTTTCCCAACAGTCCCGTAATATTACGTTCCATCACTTGAAAAACTTCGGCAGAAGTAGGTTTGGATAGTTGGGTAACTGTCTCAGGACTTAAAGATTTAACATACTGCCATAGTAAATCGCTAGTTTCTGATTCGCTATTGAAAAATTCTGAGAGGCGATTAGATGAGTTACTCATTTTTGATCTCCTTGACTACTATTTCTAGCTGCGGTGTTCGTACCTTGGAGACTAAATGCCTTTTGTGGATTTGAGTTAGCTAGGCTATTTGGTCTTCCTGTGAATTAATGTAACAGGCTAGCTTAGCGATCGCAGTGAGTGTAACCGTACCAAAAGCAGCGTATTTTCTCACCAATTGCTCAGTAGTCATTAGTCATTCGCTCGTTGTTAACTAATAAAGAACAAACGATAAAGCGCAAAGTCGAGCCACTGCTACCTCAGCGCCCTACGTCGGAATCTTGTGGCGTTGAGCCAAGGTTTCCTTAAATCAGAACCTTGCAGGAGAGGACAAATGACTAATGACTAATGATTAACTTGCCAAATACTCATCCATGTTTGCTTTAGACTTGCGAAGTTTAGTTAAGGCTTCCCGCTCAATTTGCCGGACTCGTTCCCGACTAATGTTAAGGATTTCCCCGATTCTTGCAAGAGTCAGCGCTTGTCCGTCAGTTAACCCAAACCGCAGCGCTATTACTTCCCTCTGTTGTGGAGTGAGGTCACCCATCAGACGCTCTAAGTCATAAGATAGGGAAGACTGCATAACAAACTCTTCTGGAGAAGCTCCTGGATCTTCTAGCATTTCTCCAAGTTCGGTATCGTAGTTATCACCTAAGCGCAAATCTAAAGAAAGGGGCAACCGCGCCTTTTCTAAATACTCTCGTACTTGCTTGGGTGTCAATTCTAATTCTTGAGCTAGCTCACTAGCTGTGGGAGCGCGTCCCAATTTTTGAGACAATTGCCGCTGCGCCTTTTTAATTTTATTTAATTTTTCAGTGATATGGATAGGCAGCCGAATGGTACGAGCTTTTTCAGCAATTGCACGAGTGATAGCTTGGCGAATCCACCAATAGGCATAGGTAGAAAACCTGTAGCCTTTCGTGGGGTCAAACTTTTCCACGCCACGTTGCATACCGATACTACCTTCTTGGATCAAGTCTAGTAAATCGACATTGCGCTTGATATACTTTTTAGCAACGGAGACTACCAGCCGCAAATTGGCTTCTACCATTTTGCGCTTGGCAATTTCACCATCAGCGATCGCTTCGTTTAACTCTGCTGGTTCTAATTTTGTTACTTTCGCCCACTCTTCTAAAGTTGGTTGACGACCTAACTGGGTGGCAAGAGTTTCCCGCGATTCGTGCAAGGCGGTTGAACGTTGCACCTGCTTCCCATAGAAAATCTCTTCCTCGTGGGTTAAGAGTGGCACACGGCCAATCTCACGCAGGTAAGTCCGCACGAGGTCTGTGGCTGTCTGAGCGGTCTTCATGGCGCTACTCTTTGGTAAATTATGGGTTTGACGGTAGGGTCAGTAGGGGATAGATGCTCTCATGTGGGTGCTACCCAGTCAGGCTGGGAACCCATGCTATGGTTTGCAACTTGCGCGCCCGATATATTCGGCTGCTCATAACTAATTTAAATTGAGCTTCTTAATTGCTAAAAGTTACAGTTATTTCTTAATTTCTACAAGTATCTACAGTTAGATAAAAGGTAATTTTTTAAACATTTTTCTATTTGACTAATATTAACAATTGTAACCTTTGTGAGAAGGTTTTGGCTATATGCTGGGCTAAATTTCCTGGGTATTCCAGATTTATCTAAGAGTGTTTTTTCCTTATAGCCTTTGTAAAAGGCAATTTCACAACTTATCTGGCTCAAAGAAACTCCCTCATATTTGTTAAAATATCTCAATGAGAACTATAGTCATTCTCTTATAACAATTGTTTAATTTTTGGGGCCTGGGGACTGGGAGATAGGGAGAGAATTTCACCCCACCACCCTACACCCCAATGCCCAATCCCTACTCCTTGAAAATCTTGCAGTAATCTTGGATGACTTTTACATCCAAAGTAGTATTTTGTAAGGAACGGATGGCGGCGACGGTAGCTTTTGCACCGGCGATGGTAGTTATAATGGGAATTTTGTAAGCTAAGGCTGTGCGACGGATTAACCTCGCATCGGTTTGGGCTTCTTCCCCTGAAGGTGTATTGATAATCAGTTGGATTTTCTGATTTTTGATTGCGTCTAAGACATGGGGTCGGCCTTCATGGAGTTTAAGTACTAATTCAACATTTAATCCTTGTTCCATAAGAACCCGGCGTGTACCAAGTGTGGCCATCACGTTAAAGCCCAAATCGATAAATTCCTTCACCACAATCGCAGCAGCGGCTTTATCGCGATCGCTCATCGATACAAACACGGTTCCGGTTAAAGGTAAACGCTCCCCAGCACCCATTTCGGCTTTGGCAAAGGCTCGTCCAAAGTCGCTGTCAATCCCCATCACCTCACCAGTCGAGCGCATTTCTGGGCCTAATATTGTATCAGTTCCAGGGAATTTATTAAAGGGCAGTACAGCTTCTTTAACAGCAATGTGGGTCGGGATGATTTCCTCGGTGAAGCGTAGCTCCTCTAATGTTTTACCTGACATAATTAAAGATGCTAATTTCGCTAACTGGACACCCGTTGCTTTAGAAACAAATGGCACTGTACGGGAGGCGCGGGGGTTGGCTTCTAAAATATAAACTTGCGGAGAATAACTGTTTGCACCAATGACGGCAAATTGAATATTCATTAACCCCACCACTGACAACGCCTGCGCTAGCTGCACTGTCCAAGTGCGAATTTGATTGAGAACTGCGGGTGGTAAGGAAATTGAAGGTAAGGAACAAGCAGAATCTCCTGAGTGAATTCCCGCTTGTTCGATGTGTTCCATAATACCGCCAATCACTACCCGTCCTGTACGATCGGCGATCGCATCAACATCAACTTCGATAGCATTTTCTAAAAACTTATCAATTAAAATTGGATGGTCTGGTTCTACCTGCACCGCGAAGGTCATGTAGCGTTCCAACTCCGCATCAGAATAGACGATTTCCATCGCCCGTCCCCCCAAAACATAACTGGGACGCACTACCACCGGATAGCCAATGCGTTTGGCGACAATCAGCGCATCTTCATAACTGCGAGCAATACCATTCGGCGGTTGAGCAATATTCAACTCCTTAAGAATCTTTTCAAACCGCTCTCGGTTTTCTGCCATGTCGATGGAATCTGGTGATGTACCCCAAATTTTGGTAATTGGGGACTGATGATTAGGGATTGGGGAGTGGGGAGAGTTCCCAATCCCCATTCCCTGTAAATACTGCTGGAGGGGAACTGCCAACTTCAGTGGTGTTTGACCACCAAACTGGACTATTATGCCTACGGGATTTTCAGTTTCGATGATATTCAGGACATCTTCTTTTGTTAACGGCTCGAAATAAAGGCGATCGCTGGTATCATAATCTGTGGAAACTGTCTCTGGGTTCGAGTTAACCATAATCGTTTCGTACCCTGCTGCTTTCAAGGCATAGGCAGCGTGACAACAACAATAATCAAACTCAATTCCCTGACCAATGCGGTTCGGACCACCACCCAAAATCAATACTTTGGGTTTAGTTGCTGGTAAGACTTCTGTTTCTTGTTCGTAGGTAGAATAATAGTAAGGGGTAAACGCTTCAAACTCCGCCGCACAAGTGTCCACAGTTTTGTAAACTGGGATAATTCCTAGTTGTTGGCGATAGCTGCGGACTTCATCTTCAGTGGTTTTGGTAGCATAAGCAATCTGGCGATCGCTAAATCCATTCCTTTTCACACCATAAAGCTGCTCTTTTGTCAATTGCTTTAAGGATGTACGCTTGAGGAATTTCTCAACATCAAGAATTTGCTGCATTTTATCCAGGAACCAGGGGTCAATACCAGTGAGTTCGTAGATTTCCTGGGCATTGATTCCTAACTGCAAGGCATGACGTACAGCAAAAATGCGATCCGGATTTGGTGTCCGCAGTAGGGCACGAATTTGTTCGCCACTAGGTAATTTTTCGGCTTTGTCGCAACCCCAGCCAGCACGTCCGGTTTCCAGAGAACGCAACGCCTTTTGGAAGGATTCGTTGAAAGTCCGCCCAATTGCCATTGCTTCCCCGACTGACTTCATTTGGGTTGTTAGCACTGGTTCGGAACCAGGGAACTTTTCAAAGGCGAAGCGGGGTATTTTTGTAACTACGTAGTCAATTGTTGGTTCAAAGGACGCCGGAGTTTTCTTGGTAATATCATTTTTAATTTCATCCAAGGTGTAGCCTACCGCTAAC
The DNA here is from genome assembly GCA_029379225.1 of Nostoc sp. S4. GTDB lineage: Bacteria > Cyanobacteriota > Cyanobacteriia > Cyanobacteriales > Nostocaceae > Nostoc. The sequence continues at coordinate 10,046 of JAQYWR010000090.1, forward strand.
TTTGCTGCCATTTTGGCGATCGGGAAACCTGTAGCTTTAGAAGCTAAAGCCGAACTGCGAGAAACGCGGGGGTTCATTTCAATCACCACCACATCGCCAGTCACAGGATTAACGGCAAATTGAATATTAGAACCGCCAGTTTCCACACCTATCTCGCGGATGATTTTAATTGCCATATCCCGCAGCCTTTGATATTCTTTATCAGTAAGGGTTTGCGCGGGAGCGACGGTAATCGAATCTCCAGTGTGGATGCCCATAGGGTCAAGGTTTTCGATGGAGCAGATAATCACCACGTTATCTGCCAAATCGCGCATCACTTCGAGTTCGTATTCTTTCCAACCAAGTAAAGACTGGTCAATGAGAATTTGTGAAACAGGGCTAGCATCTATACCTACCTGTGCCATTTCTTCAAATTCTTCTTGGTTGTAGGCAATACCGCCGCCACTTCCACCCATTGTGAAGGCAGGACGAATAATTAGGGGATAAGTGCCAATTTTGTGGGCGATCGCTTTTGCTTCTTCTAAAGATTCAGCTGTGCCACTAGGACACACAGCTACCCCGATCCTTGCCATTGCCTCACCAAAAAGTTTTCTGTCTTCGGCTTTTTCAATGGCTGGCAGTTTAGCGCCGATTAACTCTACGCCGTACTGTTCCAACACGCCATTTTTGGCTAAAGCAACAGCGATATTCAGGGCAGTTTGTCCTCCCATCGTTGGTAGGAGAGCATCAGGGCGTTCTTTAGCGATTACTTTTTCGACTAATTCCGGAGTCAGCGGCTCAATGTAAGTGCGATCGGCCGTTTCCGGGTCGGTCATAATTGTTGCAGGGTTAGAGTTTACCAACACCACTTCATAGCCTTCTTCTCGCAGCGCTTTGCAGGCTTGCGTGCCAGAGTAGTCAAACTCACAGGCTTGTCCGATCACAATTGGACCAGAGCCTAACAGTAGAATCTTCCGGAGGTCATCACGGCGGGGCATAGCAGTTGCCTTGGAGTATGAGAATACAAATCCTGATTATTTTAAGGGTCTTTACCCCCTATCGTGCTTTTTGTTATTAAGTTTTCTAACTTGATAGGGAGACTAGGGACTTAGGACTGAGAGATGGGAAGAGAATTTCACCCCACCACCTTTCCCAATACCCAATCCCTAATCACTATTTTGTATTTCTAATTTTATTTAATTGTGATGCTAAATTTCTTCTAGCTCTTGCGAAGATATTTTATTTAATTTGATGAGAAGTTTCAACAAATCCTGATTTATTACGGCAGATATCTGTCTGGTTATTAAGGATAAAGAAATTACTATAATCAAAATTTCTGTTAGTTAACTAATTGCTAAATATTTTCAATATTAAATATGATGTCAATATGTTGACTTAAATTAAAAATGGCAGAGAGATAGGGGTGCTACTCTCTACCATTTTTTATAATATTTTAAGAGTTAAAGCTGCTGATTTTTTCTTTCGCTGAAGATAGAAAAATCTAGATTATGAGAGTTTTAGATTTGAGCAGCTTGGACGAACCCTAAAGTTAAGCTGTCTTTAGCGAGGAAGTGAGACAAATGATAAGCACGTTCCTCAGTTTTCAACAAAATCTTTTCGTAGAGATAGCGTGTGGCTCTATCTCCTAAACTCTCAGCCTGAGCAGCTTGGCGGCGAATTACACCAATAATTGCTTGTTCGGCAGCTAGGTCATTTTCTACCATTTGACGGGCAGAATATACGCCTTCGGATTCTTGTTCAAAACAGGTTAATTCTGCCAGTTTGCTGAAGGTCGCAACTGGTACACCACCCAGACCATCCAAGCGCTCTCCAATTTCGTGGACGTGGTCTTGCACTTCATTGTAGCTTTCGTTAAAAAACTCATGCAGAGAGTAAAATTCTGCACCTTCAACTACAAAATGATGCTTTTGATACTGCAAGTAAAGTGCTTGGAAACTAGCTAATACAACGTTAAATCCTTCTGTAACTGGCGCAGTTACGCTGCGATCCAACAAGATGGGATTGTCATATACATGACCAAAATTTCGTAACAAAGTTCGCGTTTCAGACATTGTTCTCCTCGCTCTTTAGCAGTTACAGTTTTTAACTGCTTAGTCTTTATATATTAACATTTTCACTGTAATGACAAGAACAATTCGCTATACTAAATTTTGAATTATTAGCTACAAAAACTCTCAAGTTTATTTGTTTGTTGAATGATGTTAGGAGAGTTAGGAGTGCGAAGTGGAGGAAATGTAAGGAGTGTGGGAAGGGTGAGGGGAAAGAGACGCGAATAATCGCGCCTCTACTCCTAAATTCAGCTTCCAATGGCGCATTTTATTTTTTTTTCCAAATTTTAATGAGAATTGTTTGCACTTAAGGTATGCTGGTTCTAAGAGGTTAAACTCTTAAGACTTTACAAAAAGTAAAAAGCTATCTTGCGGTATTTACTGCAAGTTTGTTGCACTTTGAGGGCAATTCTCTTGAAATCATTTAGTTCAGAAATAGAAAACAAGCACTTTGTAGAGGTAAGTTGGGCAGACCGCTGGCAAGTCTATCACCGCCTAAAGGAGTTAGATATTCCTTGTAGTTGTACGACTAATCAGCCATTAGAAGTTCAAATTGGCTCTGTAACTGCGGCTGTTCAACTTTGGAGTGTAATTCAGCGATTCACAAGCTCTCGTCAAGACCAGATTTGGACTCTTGAATGCTGCTGGAAGAGCCGTTACCAAAAGTTCTAATCTAGATTGCCAGTCTTACTCTGGTGCTGAAAATATCTCAGGAAATAACTTGTATTAGTTAAGAGGAGGTTAAAAAATGGGTGGATCTTACAGTATGAAAGTATCAGAATTTTGCCTTGAGGGTCGGTTTATAGATTTTGTTATTAAAGATGGCTATCAACTCAAAGGTTTACTACTGAGTACTTCTGAGGGTGAATGCTACATTAAACTAGCTAAACATTTACGGGCTGCTTTTGATTTGCGGCTACCACCAGGTACTTGGTTACAAGTGGTTGGTTATAAAAAGTACGATATAAAAAAAGACAAAGTTACATTTAAAGCTGAACGTGTGATGGCGGCGCGTCCGGAAGTGGCGAGAGTTCAAACCATCGCTGCACCACAAGAACCATTATCAATTGATAAAGCTAAGGTAAAACCAGTAAAGACGAAAGCGACAATTTTAGTATGTCAAAAGTCTGATTGCATGAAACGCGGTGGGAAAGCAGTTTGTCAAGCGTTGGAAGCAGCTTTGAGCGATCGCGGTTTAGAAGACCAAGTTACAATCAAGGGCACTGGTTGTATGAAAAACTGCAAAGCCGGGCCAAACCTAGTTATGCCCGACAAAACCCGCTACAGCCATATTCAAGCACCACAAGTCCCAGCGCTGATAAATAAGCATTTTACTGACAAAGCTTTAGAAGCACAACCAGATACTTTCAGTGAAGTAACAATAGTTAATCCTAAGTTTTGCTGAGATTGATAGTAAAATGTTAACTAATTAATGAGAAAATTTAATAGTAAGTTTTTTAGTGTGTTTCCTTGATTCTCGGTCGTAAGCTTTGCTATAAGTTTGCAATAAAATCACCAAACTGGCTTTAATTAAGGCCAGTTTTTTCAATTAAGAGGGTTTTTATTAAGCAATTTTTAATCGGGGTACTCCCTTGATTTTATTTTTGATTGTGCAAACGTGGTTTTACTTTTTCTACCAGCGTCTCTATGGTAGACTGTCGCACTTTGTTATCAAAAAGGCAAAATTTTTTAAGATTCATATGTAACTGAGTAGAGCGATCGCCTACACATTGTCATCAAACGGACATAATGTAAAGGCGTAGGTGTAGTCTAACCCAGGTATCGCTTTATAGTTTCTACCTAATTAGGTTGATCGCTTATCGTTTGTAATTAGAAGGGTATATCTTCTGAACCTGAATCTTCATTCAAGTCTGCTAAATCTTCGCGCTCAAAATTTGTCGGTTTAAGTTTTGGCCATTCAAGATTTGCGTCTACAAGATTCGCCCCTTTAAGATTCGCCCCTTTAAGATTTGCTCGTTCAAGATACGCCCGTTCAAGATTCGCTTCTTCAAGATTTGCTCGTTCAAGATTCACCCCTTTAAGATTCGCCCCTTTAAGATTTGCCTGTTCAAGATTCGCCCGTTCAAGATTCGCTTCTTCAAGATTCACCCGTACAAGATCTGCCCATAGAAGATTCGCCCCTACAAGATTCGCCCCTGCAAGATTCGCCTCCAAAAGATTTGCCCATCTAAGATTCGCCCGTTCAAAATTCGCCCCTACAAGATTCGCCCGTTCAAAATTCGCCCTTACAAGATTCGCCTCTTCAAGATTCGCCCCTAAAAAGTCCTTGAAAACTAAAACGCAATCTTGCAAATCCAAAAAGCTCAAGCAATTTAAGCAAAACACATCAGTATCAATATCGATTCTTTGTCCTTGCAAGCGGCAAATCCATGTACCGAAAGCTTCAGGAGTAGGCCATTGAATCTTTGAAACTGTCTTTGTCACTGTAGAACAAGCATTTAAGACAGCTAACAACGCTTCTTCTGCGTTTCGGGCTTGCCTATTTTCTTCTTGAAAATCAGGTCTGGGATTTAAGCGTTCCATTGGCATTCCATGACGCAACATAAAACCAATCAGATGGTATAATGTCTGCTGCCAATTGCTAACATCGGATACATTCTGTAAAGGCATCTCATCTGCAACAAATTTAAAAAGGTATTCATCCATAGGGGATGCACCGCAGAGAATTGCCCACCTTTTTAAAGCCTCGCGTTCATCGCATCCATCATCTGGATCGTTTTGGCGATCCTTCAGCTTTTTATCAATGAGTCTAACTTCTCGCACAATGCGTTTTGCTGTCAAATATTCACCAAAACTTTTGTGAGTAAATTCAAAAGTTTTTTCCTGTTCTTTAACTCCACTTTCACGAAAGTAAAAGGCAGTTAAAAGACGAGTTACACCTAATTTTGCACTTTCTTGAAACTTGTCTAAAAGACTCTTTAAACTACTGTGTTCGCAATGGGCTTCAATCTCTTTTACTGTTGTTGTTCGTCCATCTCCATGCCAGGAAGCTAAAGCAATTTCTTCCAAGATGCGAACAAAGTCTTTTTCCTCAATTCCACGAATAGCTGGATGTTGATAACCTGCCCAACCGCGCTGATAAACTGCCGTGAGCAAATTTGCATAAATTGCATTTAGGTTACCGTCTATAGGAAATTTCTTTTGCTCGTCAAGACTCAATGCTACTAGATAATTCAGCAACTGACTTTTCCCGTTAAGTGTTTTTTGCAAGCTGCCAACCCTCACAAAGGTCG
>JAQYWR010000040.1 GCA_029379225.1 Nostoc sp. S4
CGACCTTTGTGAGGGTTGGCAGCTTGCAAAAAACACTTAACGGGAAAAGTCAGATGATGAGACAGGTAAAATAGATATTAAAAGACTATCAGTTAATGTGAAATCAGTCCAAGAGGCAATTTTTTTAACGAAAAGCTCGATTTTTCGTGCTGTAGCTAAGTTTTAGGTTTTTTAATCTCAATTTATAAGTTTGAAGTATATCTTGAGACCTGTAAGTATCAATTTAAACTTGATATGCTAGTAGAGTGCGTTACACTACACGGTAACGCACGCTTAACTGCTGCGCCGCCTATTTATCAAAAGTTACTAGGGATGCGAGGAGCGCTCGTGAGATAAACACAAGAGCTAGGACAGATTATCATCCTCAATAGTACTCTGCGATCGGGGAAGTCGAGCATTGTCGCAATTTCAACGACTCGCTGCTCTGTCTTGCAACTAAATTATTCGTTGTAAAGTTATGTAAAATTTTTAGTTTCACTTCTTTAAAAATAAAAGGTTGAGTTTTGCTTTCGCTCTACCCAACCTCCAATTATTCTTAACTCAAGCATATTAGCTTAAAATCCAATTTCGATGGTGAAGCTGCGAATCTTTCCTGTATCTAGGTTAGCTTTATCTGCTACTTCCAACGTCCAGCTTCCTTGAGGACTTTTACCTTTAAAGGCAGCAAGTTTAGGGCTGTTCACTTCGTCATAGGTTGTTTTAATGTTATCTGAAGATCCGCCAAGGCGATCGTGGAGAATTATCGGCAGTACGCCTGTTTGGGTTGGGGGGTTAAGAGTAACTACGAGGTCAGCAATATAAGTATGCTCGATGTCTACAGTAACTTTGATGGATTTAACAAGGTTGGTATTAGCGATCGCCAATGATAATTTTGATGTTTGCAAGTCGCTAATGGGCACATCTTGCACAGCTTGGAATCTAGTGATGGGTGATGGTTGATTGGGCTTAGCCAGTTCCACAGCTTTAAGAGCATTCATCCGACCGTAACCGTAGAAAGGACTGCGACCGTTAGCATCATATTTACCTGCGGCTTGGTCAATACGCTCGCAAGAGCGTTTGATGATGTCTCGCACTTCGTCCCAACGCAGATTTGGGTTGCTAGCAAGAATCAAGGCTGCTACACCAGCTGCACCTGGACTAGCACTGGAAGTGCCGCCGAATGAGTTTGTGTAGTGACCTGGGGTATCACCCAAATTCAGATTACCAGAGTTATAGCCAACAGCACCAGAGCGATCGGTTGTCCAAATTCCAGGAGTTTGAGAATTGTAACCATGATTGCTGGGAAAGGCACACCAGACTGCTTGGCCAAAGTCACTATAAGCGCTTCTGGTCCCGAAATCGTTACAAGCTGCCACAGCAGTCACATTTTGGTAGCTGGCGTAGCCGTCGTTATCGACGCTTTCGTTACCATTACCAGCAGCGAAGAAAATCACACAGCCCTTGCCGTTGCGTCCTTTATTAATTGCATAGTCGATCGCAAGTCTTGTAGAGTCAGGCAAAGGCACCTTCTGATTGTGTACCGGATCGGTTGGCTCATACCAAACACCGTCTGCTGGCCCCCAGCTGCAAGAGATCACATCAGCACCGTTTTGAGCCGCCCAAACAAAAGCATCGGCTTCCTCCTGCGATCCCAATGCCGAAGCTAAACGAATCGGCATCAGTTTTGCACCAGGTGCAACACCAGATGCGCCAAAGTTGCCGTTTGCACAGGCTACTCCTGCACAGGCTGTCCCGTGATTATCATCGTTTCCTGGTCTGGGATCGTCAGTTTTACGCGTGACATCACGCGGGGCAACAATTTTCCCAGAGGAACGGAATTCTTCATGTTCGAGATCTACACCGTCGTCGATAATTGCAATAATCGTTCCTGTGCCATCGCTCAATTTCCAAGCTGCCTCAACATTGGCATGGGCATTGATAACTTTACTATTAATTGTTGTTTGCTTGAGATGCCATTGCTGTGGGAAAGCTTGACGTGGGCGTAACTCACGCACGAGTTCCGGATGGCATAACTCAACTGATTGCTCATTTAGGAGTCTCTCGGCAATGTCAAAGATGGCTAAACCAGTATTTGCAGGGGCGCTGACAAAATAAGCATTTCGGGCATACTCAAGTTGGCGTTTTATTGTTAAGTTGTAACGCCCTAAAACTTGCTCGCACACCCTTGATTCTTGGCGATTATCAAACTTAACGAAGAGGTTTTCGGTATAAATTACAGGTTCTTGGGATGTGGGATCGACAAGAACACGTCCAGCAAATTCAATTTTAGGTTCTTCATTGAGAATTGCCCTAGCACGATCGCGCAAAGCAACCGCCTGAGTCGGGGCTTTCGCTTGGAGAATTTCTACACCTGCTTGGCGAAACCGCGTTTTTAAATCGAATTGATTAAGGATATTACGAGCTGCAATTGAGACTGGTGCGACTTCAAACGGTCTTTCACCAATCAGAGCGCTGCGGTTTTCGGTACGAACTACAATGTGTCGATCGCTAATTGCAAGTTCAAACCGTTGACCATTTTCACCACCATAGCGAACTTGAACCATAATTTAATCTCCTATATTTATTGGTCATTTGTCTTTCTCCCCATACTTCGGCTCCGCTCAGTACAAGTCTCCCCATCTCCCTCATGTGTTATATCTGGATTAGGGCACAGAAAATATATAGCTTAAACAGAATTTAATCTCTCTAACGTTCATACAAGTCTTGAATTCTGCTTTCCAGAAAAGAAGGGATTAAAAGTTAGGTTGATTTACGAATCTTCACTATTAGTAGGCATATACATTTGTGCAGTTATCTGCAAGATTTGTATTTCATGTCACGAGAAAACGCTATAACATGATTAGAACTTAAGAAAAATGATTTATTTTCCGGCTGAGTATTTTCTGGCGATATATTCTCTACCCCTGATTGCTGAAGTGAGATTCCAAAAAGATTACTTTTCTGAGTATCCTCAACAAATTCGTGTTGGTAGCGATGCCTACGGCGGGCTACGCCTACGCTCTGCTGTATCTTACACTCGTCAGCCTGGGTACTACGCAATACATTACAATCAACCCAGCACGGTGGCTCAGGGAGCAATTTTACAACTTAATCAAGGAGCGATCGCAGTTTTTTCTGGCGAACCCAATCAATCACAAAAAAATACATTGAGTCCGATTTACACACTAGAACCCAATGGTTCCCTCGCTGTACCAACTGGATTGGTTTTTATCCGCTTTGCTGAAGGTGTTGATGTGGAGTCTCAGCGCGAGGCCATTAATAAAGCAGGTTATGAGGTAGAGCAAACTCTTGACTATGCACCCCACGCTGCTTGGTTGCGTCCGCAATCGGGTAATATTGCCGATGCGATCGCTGGAATTTCTCGGTTAAAAGTGATACCTAAAGTTGAGAATATTGAACCTCAAATGCTGATGGAAAGAGGTTTGAGGCTAGAGCAGTAAAGGATTAGGGATTGGGAATTGGGCGAACGCAACGGATTGTCAATTATAGAACTACTATTAATCCTGAATTGCGATCGCATAAAATCATCAATATGCCATTCAATTTTTTCAAAAAATCTACTATTTCATCTATAGAGGTTCACTCTAGCTGGTATGTAGTTTGGGGAAGATTAAATACTCTAACAGCCGATGTAATCTGGCGAGATGACCAGTTTGCTGTGATTTCTGCACTGACTACAGAACAATTTGCACTCAGTCCCACAGAACGATTTGTGGTGGTTGGAGATGTGTGGTTAAGTAATCGTCTGGAGTTACTGCAAAAATTGAAAGTCGATGCAAGTAGTTTTTCTGGAAATAATTGTCAATTGATTGCTGAACTTTGGGAAAAGTTTGGTTATGAATGTCTGAAATTGTTGGTGGGGATGTTTGGATTAGTAATTTGGGATCGTCAACAGCAAGTATTATGGCTGGGACGCGATCGCATTGGTAGCTGGACTCTCTATTACACTAATGCTGGTGCAATTCGCGCCATCGCGCCAAAAATGCGATCGCTTGTACCCTATCATTCAGGCGATGTCGATTTGGTGGCGCTGCGCGATTATCTTTGTTGTGCCTTTGTACCGGGAGAACGCACACTTTGGCAACAGGTACGAGAAGTGCGACCGGGAAGTGTTGTCCAAATGCCTTCAGAAAAAGTTTATACTTATTGGCAATTGCAACAGCAGATTATAGGGGAGAATGAATCTTTAGTATGGCATGGCGATCGCTTGCGTTCTCTGCTCAATCAAGTTGTTCAAGAATATTTACCGCAAAATGCACCTGTTGGTGTTTTCCTTTCTGGTGGTTTAGACTCTAGCAGTATCACCGCTTTAGCAGCAAAATTTCATCATGCACCAGTGCATACTTACTCGATTCATTTTGGTGTCCAATGTCCCAATGAGTTAGAGTTTTCTAGTTTAGTAGCCGAACATTGTCAGACTCAACATCGCATTTTAGAAATTACTTTTAAAGATATGTGGGAACGCCTACCCCAAACAATGGCGTATCTCGACGATCCGATAGGCGATCCGCTGACAGTCCCAAATTTGTTAGTCGGAAGAATGGCGCGAGAAAATGTGCAAGTCATCTTGAATGGTGAAGGTGGCGATCCATGTTTTGGCGGCCCCAAAAATCAGCCGATGCTAATTAATAGTTTATATAGTTCAATTAATAATCAAGATTCACTGCAAGCATATCTAATTGCTTTTCAAAAGTGTGCATTAGACTTGCCGCAGCTTTTGAGACCAGAAGTTTGGACAGCAGTCAAAACAGAATCATCTGTATTTTCGGCTGATTTAAATTCTGATGCCAGTTACTTAAATAGATTAATGGCACTGAATATTAAATTTAAGGGAGCCGACCAAATTTTGACAAAAGTAAATAACTTAACTCAAGCAGCAGATTTACATGGGCGATCGCCACTTTTTGACCAGCGAGTTGTTGACTTGAGTATGCAAATTCCTCCAGAATATAAACTTTCAGGAGTAGAAGAAAAAGCGGTACTCAAACAAGCCGTTGCCGATATTTTACCAGAAGCGATTATTCATCGTCCCAAAAGTGGGATGATGGTACCCGTACAGTTGGGATTTCGCAAGTATTGGCAACGAGAAGCGAGGAAATTATTGTTAGAGAATAAAAGTGCGATCGCACCTTATTTTAATCAGTCACTACTACGTAACTGGCTAGATTATCAAGGCGATATTTGGGGACGTTATGGTGTTAAACTTTGGTTATTAATCAGTTTAGAGATTTGGTTGCAGGTGAATAAAAAGTAGGGTGCATCCCAGTTTATATGCTAATCGAAATAAAACTCCCATTATACAGCATATTTCAAGTGCATGAGGTACAAATTGACTGGTTTTGAGGCAGGAGGCAGAGGGCAGGAGGCAGGAGAGAGAAGAAAAATTTTTATCTTTAATTCTCTAGTTGTGTACCTCATTTAGTTGCAAACTGCTGTATAATTATAACTTTTAAAATCATATTCAATAATTAGAAAATTATCAGATGTCTTGTGAGATTTACACAAAGCACTTGAGCTTGTCTTGGCGCAGGTTCTCGTAGAGAAGTATTGCTTTTTTTACTCAGCATTGGTTCAATGCTTTGCTACCGTTAACAGCACTGTTTGAATAATTTTTATCCTTGGAAACCATCATTTCCATATATGTACTATATTTCAAAAGAAATTTAATTGCAAATTTATATGGATATAATTGCCGATGAATTTCTGAAATTGAGTAATTTTCAACGCGCTTGGGAAAAGGTAGCCGAAAATCGAGGTTGTGCAGGTGTAGATGGAGAAAGTATTGATAAATTTGCTAGCAATCAAACCATTAATATTTATCAATTGCGAAATGCTGTTAGCGATAGTACATACCACCCCCAGCCTTGCAAGCAGGTGATTATTCCCAAAAAAAATGGCAGTTGGCGAGAGTTAAAAATACCTATAGTGCGGGACAGAATTGTTCAGCAAGCTTTACTAAATGTGCTTTATCCAATCATGGAGGCTAAATTTTCGGCTGCAAGTTTTGCTTATCGTCCTAATTTATCTTACCTGAATGCAGTAGAAAAAGTAGCAGACTGGCGAGATGATGGTTATTCTTGGGTTTTAGATGCAGATATTGTTAAATTTTTTGATAATATCGACCATCAAAGGTTATTAAAACAAGTCAGGATACATATAGATAATCCGGGAATTTTATGTTTAATTAAATCCTGGATCTCAGTTGGTGTGTTAACTGAAGAGGGACTAGTATTACCCCAAAAGGGCATCCCACAAGGTGCAGTAATTTCGCCCATGTTGGCGAATATTTATCTACATGAATTTGATGAATGGATCGCTGCAACAGATTTAAAACTCGTGCGTTATGCAGATGATTTTCTCATTTTATCGTCCACTCAAGAGCGGATTTTACAAGCAAAATTAGAAATCATCAATCTTTTAGATTCTATGGGATTGATGATGAATGCTGAAAAAACCCAAATTACTAATTTTAACCGTGGTTTTCGGTTTTTAGGTCATGGTTTTTTAGAAAAGGCTATTTTTCCAATAGATGTTAATTCAGATAAGCTGAAATCTGCCATAGATAAAAGTAAAAAAAAAGTCTCAACATTAGGCAAGAAGCACAAGTAAAGAATGCTGTAACCTTAGAAGTGGAGACGATAGATATCTCAAAGATGCAATCTAATATTGCGTCTCTACATCAACCTTTTATTGCAGAAACAGAAGCCGAAGAATTATCTCCAAACAGTGACAACGATGAGATTACTCCTTTTCAAAAAAATATCTGGAATCGAGAAATGGCAGCTATATATTTAATTGAGCAAGGAACATCAATATATAAAGACTATCAGCGCTTTATTATTCATGTCTCAGAAAAGCCTAAACTGGAAGTTCCGATTCGCGAGGTACAGCAAATTTTAGTATTCGGAAATATTCAACTATCAACTCCTGTACTTCAAGCCTGTTTGCAATCACAGATTCCAGTATTATTTCTTAGCCAAAGCGGGCAATATCACGGTCATTTGTGGAGTGAAGAGTTAACTAATTTAGAGCAGCAGCTAATTCAAGTTGAGAGACGTAATGATGATGATTTTCAATTGAGCGTATCGAAAGCTATTGTTTTAGGCAAGTTAATGAATTCTAAACAGCTATTAATGCGATTTAATCGCAAGCGCAAACTTGAAAATGTGGAAAAGGCTATTTATGGAATTAATCAAGATATTGACTCTTTAGAATATGTAGATAATTTAGATTCGTTGCGTGGTTATGAAGGAATTGCTGTGGCGAGATATTTTCCAGCTTTGGGAAAGTTGATTACTAATTCGGCTTTTAGCTTTTCCCAAAGATTTCGTCAACCTCCCATTGATGAAGTTAATTCCTTATTGAGTTTTGGTTATACACTTTTATTTAATAATCTTTTGAGTTTCATTATTGCAGAAGGAATTTCTCCATATATAGGTAATTTTCACTACGGTGAGAAGCAGAAGCCATATTTAGCTTTCGACTTGATGGAGGAATTTCGTTCTCCTGTGGTTGATAGTTTGATTCTAAAAGTTATTAATAATGGTGAATTTAAACCGAAAGATTTTGATGTGCTTGCGAGTACAGGAGGGGTGTATTTAAATCAGTCAGCACGGAAAGTTTTTTTAAAGCAGTTTGAAACTCGGATGAATGAAGAAGTTTCCCATCCAGATTTAATTTCTTCAGTTACATACAGACATGCGATTCAGTTGCAGGTGAGACGATATAAACGTTGTTTATTATCTGGGGTTCCCTATGAGTCTTTTTTAAGAGCAGGTTAGCTTAGACTTTTTGGCATTGTCGGCTAAGGGGTAAAGGGGAAGGGGATAGAATTTTCCTTTCCCCTTTAACCTTTCCCCTTTCCCTACAAGAGTACAATCATGTTCTTTTGCAAGAGGTATCTTGTATATTGTCAAGTAAAAAAGCTTATATTTTTATGAAGTATTAATTTTTAGTGCTAAAGATGCTAGTGGTTGTTGTGTATGATATTCCTGATGATAAAAGGCGTACAAAGTTATCTAATTTTCTGGAGGGTTACGGGCGAAGAGTACAGTTTTCTGTATTTGAATGTTTTTTAAATTTGGACGAAATGCGGCAGCTTTTTGAGAAATCGAAAAAACTTGTTAAACCGTCTGAAGACAATGTGCGATTTTATTGGATTTCCGAAGACGCTGTTAAGAAGGTATTAACTATTGGTAGTGAAGAACCAGCAGCACCGCCAAAGTATTACGTTATCTAGATTTTAAGAGAATTAAGGAGGTTTTGTAACATGGTCATCGACACACTCCGCCAAATCGCTGAAATGCCTATTATTTCGTTGGAGTGTGTCGATTGCCTGCTGGGTAAGGGTTTGAGCTATGTGTTTAGCGCAATTTTGCACAACATATATCATGTTTTTCAGGAGTGTGTCGATTTGGCGGCTGAAACCCTTACTGGGTAAGGGCTGCTAGACGAACTCTTTACCGATTGCTTCAAATCGGAATTAATGGAAACTTTCTACAGCCTCAATATTTCCAATACTACGACCGTTTACTTTACCGATTGCTTCAAATCGGAATTAATGGAAACTCTCTAGACCTCCACGTGGTAAGATCACTTGGACCTTTACCGATTGCTTCAAATCGGAATTAATGGAAACAATTCGCCACAATCTGTCTGGCTTTCAACACTCACCCTTTACCGATTGCTTCAAATCGGAATTAATGGAAACTTTTTCACGTTTTCTTCAGCAGCTGCAGCCTGTTGCTTTACCGATTGCTTCAAATCGGAATTAATGGAAACAAGGAGTTGAGACCTATTATGATGTCGGCGATAAGTCTTTACCGATTGCTTCAAATCGGAATTAATGGAAACCCGCTAGTTTTCCCGCAAAATTTTTGGTTTGCGTTCCTTTACCGATTGCTTCAAATCGGAATTAATGGAAACTTTCTCCCCCTTCGCTGAAACATTCTTTCAGCTCTGCTTTACCGATTGCTTCAAATCGGAATTAATGGAAACATGCTTTTTGTACTGTCATTTTCCCTAGGAACTTTACCGATTGCTTCAAATCGGAATTAATGGAAACTTGACATAAGCATTTCTCCGTCAGGCGTTTTAACCCACTTTACCGATTGCTTCAAATCGGAATTAATGGAAACTAATTAATCAGTCCATCGACTGATTAATTAAGAAAAAAAAACTTTACCGATTGCTTCAAATCGGAATTAATGGAAACAATATTTCTCCAGCACCTTGGATGCCGGTAGCATGACTTTACCGATTGCTTCAAATCGGAATTAATGGAAACATTTACTTACATTGGAATCTTGTCTTGTGCAAGAACTTAACTTTACCGATTGCTTCAAATCGGAATTAATGGAAACGTAATTTGAACTTTGCTTGAACAGAAAACCATAAGCTTTACCGATTGCTTCAAATCGGAATTAATGGAAACAAAAGATAAAGATGATACATCGTATCTCAGGTAAAGTTACCTTTACCGATTGCTTCAAATCGGAATTAATGGAAACGATGAAACGATCAGGCTATGATAGAATTCGTAAGGACTTTACCGATTGCTTCAAATCGGAATTAATGGAAACGAGTAGGTACTGGTATAGGTTTCACTAATGCAAGCGGGGCTTTACCGATTGCTTCAAATCGGAATTAATGGAAACATTTCATAGATATATTGAAATTCGTTTTCCTCGCCCTTTACCGATTGCTTCAAATCGGAATTAATGGAAACCGTAATCAATTTCAAAAGGAACGCCAAATCCCCAAAGCTTTACCGATTGCTTCAAATCGGAATTAATGGAAACCCATTACTTCACCGGCCAGGCCGGATAACATTAAAAATCTTTACCGATTGCTTCAAATCGGAATTAATGGAAACATTTTTATGTAAAGCGCAAGCTTTACAAGATCGGGTACTTTACCGATTGCTTCAAATCGGAATTAATGGAAACGTAAAAAAGTGTTTGCCATCCAAGACAATTACTGTTGCTTTACCGATTGCTTCAAATCGGAATTAATGGAAACCCAAAGTAGGGCTTTGGAACAGAAAAAATTCCACCACTTTACCGATTGCTTCAAATCGGAATTAATGGAAACAATATGGTGCTTGTGCGGGAGAAAACAAAATGCCTTTACCGATTGCTTCAAATCGGAATTAATGGAAACGAAACCCTTGCTTTGTCTTTGTTTTTTTACAAAGAAACTTTACCGATTGCTTCAAATCGGAATTAATGGAAACATTTTCTTAGTTTTTCCGCATCGCATTGCTTCTTAAGGCTTTACCGATTGCTTCAAATCGGAATTAATGGAAACAACGCTTGATCTAACGTCCATGCTGCATCCTTACCTTTACCGATTGCTTCAAATCGGAATTAATGGAAACCATTCACCTTGTGGTCAACATCTACGTTAACCCCTTTATCTTTACCGATTACTTCAAATCGGAATTAATGGAAACGGATGCAATACTGTCAATACAACACTATCACCTATTCTTTACCGATTACTTCAAATCGGAATTAATGGAAACTTTTGATGTCTATACGAGCACGAAGGACTTTTTCCTTTACCGATTACTTCAAATCGGAATTAATGGAAACGGTAATTAAAGCCCAGAGCTTCGTGTGCGGGAGCTTATACTTTACCGATTACTTCAAATCGGAATTAATGGAAACACTTGCGTATCCTGCTGACATTGCCACATCAATATTGCTTTACCGATTACTTCAAATCGGAATTAATGGAAACCAGATCTTTAATTCTGGATTCGGATGCAGCGCCTCCACTTTACCGATTACTTCAAATCGGAATTAATGGAAACACCAAATCCCCTAACTGCTTGACCCTTAATGTCTTTACCGATTGCTTCAAATCGGAATTAATGGAAACGCGAAACTCTCATTACCACGGCTGAGGCTTCTCATAGCCCTTTACCGATTGCTTCAAATCAGAATTAATAGAGTTGAAAACTCAAAAAATTAGCCCTCAAAAAGGAGGGCTTTTATATATTTAATAACATCACTGGAACTTATCTAAGCTGCATCAAACTTTCTATATTTAGCAAGTTTATATTGAATACTATCCAAATAAATAACTTCATCAGCGATTTGAGAAAGTTGCTCACTCAACATACTCTTCTTAGCAACAACAGTAACTTTCACACCGCGACGTTGAACTTCTTCAATAACTGGAATAAAATCCCCATCTCCACTCACAAGAATCACATCATCTCCTTTTTTAACTTCCCTAATCATATCAACAGCAATTTTCACATCATCACCAACAGTTTTAAAAGTCTTGCTATCAGGTCGTGCTGAGATAGGAAGCCCAATAACTTCATAACGCTGATATTTTAAATAATCAATAAACCGCCTTTGTCCATCATTCATAGGTGAATGAATACCAGTGTAATATTTAAAATTAGTCCGGCTAGCATCTTGAGAAAGTTCTATGCGTAAAGCATCATAATCTAGTTCAATTTGCAACCCGTCAACGGCAAAACTTAAATTATTACCATCTATATATACACGAGTCATAGACTCTTGAGACTCTATCACAGGTTGAACAGAATTGTTATTGAAGTTACCTTTGAAATTTTCTGGTTTTTGAGAAGTAGCTTTCTCATAAAAATCTAACTTTTTCTCTAAGCTAGCAACTGTTGCTAAAACAACCTTGTGTTGATGCTGTAATTTTTGAACGTTAGCAAGATGAAGACGTTGACGAGTATCCTGAGTTTGAAATTTCTTCCCCAGTTTATTTAGCTCATTTTGCGTTTTTTCAAATTTATGCTGGAGACAGATATTCTCTTGCCTAAAAGCAGTCAACTGTTTTTCTTTATTTGCATTTGCTGAATTTGACTTGACTATGACCGTTATATAAATAGCACCAAATGCAGTCAATTTACCCAGATTTTTAAGCATAGGTTGCTTGATAATCGAACCAGTAATAATGCACGCAGCAGAGAAACCCGCTGTCAGATAAATTGCTTGGAACAGCTTCATATATTTATTTTATGGTGTTAAATTTGTACAAAATCAAGATATCAAATATGTGGAAATTGGTTATTCCAATCGCATTATCAATATATAAGTAGGTGGGTAGGAAAATTTATCGTTGAAGTAGGGCAGGAGGCAGGAGGAAAGAGAGTTTTAGTCTATTTAATCTTTCTTCACATAGTTTAGTTTTATCTTGCCAACTTACTTAGAGACAGCGATTTATCGTGTCTCTTACCTTAACCAAACAATCTTGATTGAATTCAAAATTCCAAATCTGACGAGGAAAGTACCTTTTCCAAGCATGGGTTTTAATAATCGACATACAAACACAAACCCAAAAGCAATCAGGGTATATGGTAACAACTCGGCGCGTCATGATTCTTGCAGATGGTGATAATACCTTCCTAGCAGCACAAAGCTTTAGCAGAAAAATAATATCCCTTGCATTAGTACAGAAGATTCAGTATCCAGGAGAAATAGAAATCATCTATAGGTAATAGGCTAAAAAGATGAATTTGAATTCTATTCAACAACAGAAGCTAACTACTCGTTTTGAATAAGCATTAGGAAAATTATTTTTTCAGATAAATTTTCTAATTGGCTATGGAAATCCCTGTTTCCTAAAGGATGTCAAACTTGAAAGTGTTAGTTCACTGAATTTCTTGCAAAAGTTAGTTTATAAATTACTGACATTAAAAGCGTTTTTGTAAGAAGTATATTCAGTACCTTTAAAAGTTAATATTCTCAAAATTTAGGAGATAGCGATTTTGAAATACTCTTTGCGTAAACAATCAAAAGAAGGTTCTAGTGTTTCCTTTAAGCAGGTGCAGCAAGAACCACCTTTGTGGAAATCTCCATTAATTTGGCTTTGTATTGCTGGTAGTGCGTTACTGATTGGAGTTCCTCTGGTTATGGACAGGTTAACCCATCGGGTGAATAGTGCGTTGTTGGTGGATGTATCTCTATCAAACCAACGTTACCAAACTTTACTAGAGGGGCTTTGTCGCCAGTATGTTGAGCATTTGGTGGAGGGTGATGTCCGAATTTTAGAGAAATTTGCAGATCGGGCGATTATATTGAGCAATCAGGAGTTTCAAGAGCGCGATCGCCTATCAATACAAAACCAATGCAAACAGATTACCACGCAACCATCAGGAATTGGTCGAGTTCCAGGAACATCGTTAATTGATGCGGTCTCTCGTTTAGAAACGGAGATTGAGCATCAACAAAGTCAAGGTAATACTCGACTGGTGGCGGCTGTAGTCGTAATCCAAGCTGCTGAACTTGTCAATCATCAACAACAAGATTTTACTCTTATTAAATCAAAGATTGAGGCTATTATCCGCAAAGGTGGTGCAGTTGCGATTATTGGCCCGGATGTCGATTTACAGAACGAATTAAGCCGCCAATTTAGTTCAGTTAAAAATACTCAAATTTGCACCTACTCTGATGCTCAAGCTTGTCTCGATTGGCTTTTTCAAATCGTGCGGAAATAGACCTTTCCTAATAAGGTTAAGATGATTTTAGTAATTACAGGAGGAGAAAATGATCCCAAAAATGTTACCCAAACGCATAGAGAGACTTGAGCGCTGGCTGAAAATTATGCCAAGAACTTTACTGAGAATGCCAGACTACGACCGAGCAAATATTATTGCAGCAATTAAAGAATATGCAAAATTTAATTTAGCGAATTCACAGATTGCCAAATATGATGCTGTACGCTCTCGGCGTTTATCGCGTAATCATCGCCAGATTACCCAATTTATTGTCATTATCGCAGGGTCTTTGACTTTTTCTGTAGCCCCGCAATTACTCGCTAAACAAGCAGGACGAGGCCCTTGGGCGATATCAGCAGGTTTGTTGGGCGGAGGATTAGCCAGTTTTTATGCTCATAGCAATGCAACTAAAGTATTAACAGGAATTAAGCTGAAAAATAGCACAAAAAATACTCGTAAAGCTATTCTAGAACGTAAAAATTAAGGATGATTTATGTTAGAAGATAATTTCAATCAGTTTGAAGAAACCCCTCAAAATGTATATATTCAAATTCAAAGCGAAATGCTTAATGAAATAGAGGGCATTCATGATAGCAAACCTAATAAAGAGGCGCTGGTGATTAGTGTATCTCTCAGTATTATTGAAGCAGCAGTTGCTTTTTATATGATTGCCTCGGCTGGTGTTTTGATTGCTTCAATGGTCAGCTTGTTTCCTGTGGCTTTGCTTTGGGCGATCGCCAACCACCATGCCGATAAAGTAGAACTACCAGAAGCTTACGACGAATTAGTAGAGAAATATTATGGAACAGTTCAAGGTTCATCCTGAAAAAATCAGCCGAGAATTTGTAGTTACACTCGAAATAATTCCTGATGAACGAGACTATAAAGAACAGATAATTGATGCTCGTCTCAAGTGGATTTCTGAAAATGACCCCCACAATCCTTTGAAAAACTTTAGCATGGTTGACTCTCAAAGTGAGATAGATTTTTTTGTGTCTCGCCAGCAAGAACTAGAACAAGAAAAAGAAAGGCATATTCATCAGCTAATGCTTGAGTTACAACAAGATCTGCAAGAAATTCAAACAGACGAAGCGCCTGGGTTAGCTATCAGCTTAAGCGGGCCAGATTATTTGGTACAGGATAGAATCCAAAAATATCGAGAGCAAGAAACCAAGAAACGAGAAGCAATTTGCTATGAGGAAGTTAAATTAATTGCAGGCAGATATAATAGCCTCAAACAGCAATGCGAAGAACGGATTAACCAAGCTCGTGCTAACTATCAAGCTGCCTTTCGCATCTGGCAAGAAGAACGTGGCTGGGGACTAGGAAATGGGGAGCAGAGGGGCACAGGAGCAGAGGAGGAGAGGGGAAAGAGGTAATTTTTCATTCTCCCCAATCCCCAATCCCCCATGCCCAATGCCCTAATACCCAATACCTATGAAAAACTACTTTTTTCAAGCTGCGAAGATATTTTTTAACCCAGAAACTCTAGTTCCTTTCATTATTGGTACGATTTTTTTATCTGTTTTAGGGAATGCTCTCACCCAAATATTGTTTAATGTTTTTGGAACTACTACGACTGCTGCTGTGGGAATTGCTTTCGGGTCTGTATTGATTTTTATGTTTTCGGTGTGGTTTTTGGCTAAGTCATTAAGCAAAGTGCGATCGCCTGAAATTGATTTAGGTAAATTGCCCCCCAAGAAACACAAAGGACTAATGTTGTTAGTGAGTCGGCATGAAACTTCTAAAAAAGCAATAGAATATCATCTCCCAGAACTAGAATATTGTTGGTTAATTTGTTCTTCCCAGTCTCTTGATTTAGCTAAAAAGTTAATACAGGATTTTCCTAAGTTAAAAATCGCAGAACCAATTGTGGTCAACGATATTTACGATCCTCTAGAGTTCTATCAAGTTGTGAAAAAAATCTACAAAAATCTCCCCGCAGGATGGACAATAGAAGATGCGATCGCTGATTTTACAGGTATGACTGCCCAGGGTAGTGTGGGAATGGTACTTGCTTCGTTGTCTGTACAAGGTCTTTTACAATACACGCCAGCACAATCTCAAGATGGACAACCGACTGGTTATTCTCTCAACCCGATTGAAATTACTCTCAAGCAGCAGTTTCGCAGAGGAAAAAATCGATCAGCGCTTCGTAAATGTTGATATAGTCTTAAGGTCTGCTTCTTCTGCCTTTAATACATGATATAAATCCCAATTTTGTTGCAGGTTAAGCCAAAATTCAGAACTATTTCCCAAAAATTTAGACAAACGTAAGGCTGTACTTGGTGTTACACCACGCTTGCCGTTTACTAGCTCATTAATTCGCTGAAAGGAAACATGAATTCCTTGAGCAAGTTCTGTTTGTGATATTCCCATTGGTTCCAAAAAGTCTTGAAGCAAGATTTCTCCTGGGTGTGTGGGAGGGCGTTTTTTAGGAATTCTCATAACAGTAAGTAGGTCAGTATTGAAAATTGTCGTTATGAAAAGGCAAAAGGCAGAGGGCATAAGGCAGAAGTGAAGAGCTTTTTGAGCAACTTTACTTGACGTTACATACTTTGGTTTTTTTGCACCACTCTACTTATGTTTTTTTATTAATGGTAATCTGCTACTTCAACCTCTGAAGCACTTTCTGCTTTCCATGCAAAGCAAACTCTATATTGGTCATTAATCCGGACACTGTAGTAACCTTTTCTATCTCCTTTTAGTGCCTCTAATCTATTACCTGGTGGCACTCTCATATCATCCAAAGATACCGCAGCATTGAGTTGATCTAATTTTCTTTGGGCAACTTCCCAAAGTTCGATGGGACATTTCTTGCGAGCGCCTTTTGAATCGTTCCCATCAAAAATGTCTTCTGTTTCTCTATCTTTGAATGATATTATCATAATAGCATAATACCTGTGCTACTATGATATTTAATCAAAAATTAGGAGTAAGTATATCCAAATTCTGCAAAAGCATTATTTTACTTAGGTTTGAGGCAATTTATAGGAGTTTTGTATCAGCTTATCTACACACTTCGGCAAATCGCTCAAACCCTATCTTTTTCGTTGAAGTGTGTCGATTGCTTACAGGGAGCGGGTTTGAAGTATGTGGTTTGGTCAATTTTTATTGAGGATGTACAATATTTTTAGGAGTGTGTCGATTTGGGCGCTGAAACCCTTACTAGGTAAAGGCTCCTAGACGAACTCCCTACCGATTGGGTTAAATCGGATTAGTTGGAAACAATAATACCTCCCCTCCTCCTTAGTAAAAGTTAAGACTCCCCTACCGATTGGGTTAAATCGGATTAGTTGGAAACAGACGGAAACGGGATGCACAACGATAAAGCCGACCCTACCGATTGGGTTAAATCGGATTAGTTGGAAACTACCCAACAAGACACCATCTTCAGTCTGGTATATTTCGCCCTACCGATTGGGTTAAATCGGATTAGTTGGAAACTCTCGAAGTTCGTACATTTCTTTAGCTGTACGAAAACCCTACCGATTGGGTTAAATCGGATTAGTTGGAAACCCCTCCTGTCCCAATGATCGCAGGCTCAAAATTTGGCCCTACCGATTGGGTTAAATCGGATTAGTTGGAAACAAATCTGAATCATCGTTTGAAAACAGATCTGGATCAACCCTACCGATTGGGTTAAATCGGATTAGTTGGAAACAGTTTTTAAGCCTTTGTTTTACCGCCGGTTGCATGGGGTCCCTACCGATTGGGTTAAATCGGATTAGTTGGAAACGTAAAAGCTAGGACATGTGGGGTTGAAGTATTCCCTACCGATTGGGTTAAATCGGATTAGTTGGAAACAAAAACAAAGCTGCCGTATAATAGTCAGCAGCTTTTCCCTACCGATTGGGTTAAATCGGATTAGTTGGAAACATTTTGCCATGCTCAACGACTCGCTGTAAAAAACTTTCGACCCTACCGATTGGGTTAAATCGGATTAGTTGGAAACAATTCTGTGGGTGCTAGGAACGTCATAGTCCCTAGACCCTACCGATTGGGTTAAATCGGATTAGTTGGAAACAGTTAATTAGTGTAACTTCACTAACCAGCATTAACCCTACCGATTGGGTTAAATCGGAT
This sequence comes from Nostoc sp. S4, assembly GCA_029379225.1. GTDB lineage: Bacteria > Cyanobacteriota > Cyanobacteriia > Cyanobacteriales > Nostocaceae > Nostoc. The sequence continues at coordinate 17,573 of JAQYWR010000040.1, forward strand.
TAGTTGGAAACACATAGATGCATGTACAAACGGCTTCACAATGGGCCCCTACCGATTGGGTTAAATCGGATTAGTTGGAAACGCTTTGCCGAGGGGCAAAGCTTGCGCCAACCCGGTAAGGCCCTACCGATTGGGTTAAATCGGATTAGTTGGAAACATCAATCTCTAAACTCTTCGCATGAATATTTTTCACTCCCTACCGATTGGGTTAAATCGGATTAGTTGGAAACAAAACGGTCGCCATCGACGAAGCTACCTGATAAACCCTACCGATTGGGTTAAATCGGATTAGTTGGAAACTTTATTATCTGTTCTTCTGCTGCTAAATGCCTTTCGACACCCTACCGATTGGGTTAAATCGGATTAGTTGGAAACGCTATTACAACGGGCAATCTTAATGCAGTTATGCAATACCCCTACCGATTGGGTTAAATCGGATTAGTTGGAAACAGTACGATTCTCCAAACAAGCTTTAGCTTTCTGTAGCCCTACCGATTGGGTTAAATCGGATTAGTTGGAAACTTCCGAAAAAAATTGCTCTCAAATCACTTCTAACCCTACCGATTGGGTTAAATCGGATTAGTTGGAAACAATTAAAAACCTCCTGTATTTATGACTAGGAACAGGAGGTAAATTTTAATAACAATAAGATATTTAACCAAACAACGATTAGTAATTGTTCCCTTATTTAAGGATTATTATTAACTTCTTCCTCTTTACCATAGCGATATAGAATTAATTTTCCTTGAGAATAACGACAGCTAACCCGCACTCCTTGAGTGACGCGAAAGTGGTCAATATTTCCCATATTAGTATACTTGTCATACTGCAATCCCCCATGTTTTTTGAGAATAGTAGTATCACCTTCAGAATCTTCTAATAAATAGGAAACTTTAGCTAAAGTCTCTTGTAACTTTACTCTTTGTTGCTTTTCTTTTACCCTTTTGTAGTCAGCTTCAAAGGAATCTCGATACTCTAAATTGGAAAATTCAAGTAAATCTTCTGAAAGCAAATCATCTTTACATTGATTCCAGATTAACTGTCCCCAAGTCGAAAGCGTCATTTGCTCGTCAACTTCTGCAAGCATAGCTTCGGGAATTCCAACTGTTTTACTTGCAGAAAGTCCAGCGCCAGCATCCAATAATGCTAGTTGACGTGCATAAGGTTTAATTAAAGAAACATCTACAGCTATAGGTAAGCGCGGGATAGTAATTAAATCAGATTTTTCACCTTCAAATATATAAATTATTTCATCAGCATAAAACATGCCAATAGTATTGAGATAACCTTGTAAACTCTTGAAACTACCAACCAGATTAAAATAAATTTTATATTTATCCCGCTTCAATTGTGGTATCGTATCTTGTAACCAAACAATTAAGGCATCAATTCCCAAAGAAAAAGCTTCGGTACTAGCAGTAGAAAGCCCGCTAGGAGCAAAAGTACTAGTATTATTTAATCCTTGTTTTCTGAGAAAATCTTCAACAATTTTAGCAGTAGTTTTACCTTGGGCTGTATCAGTAGCGACAAGAAAATGAATATCTTCTTTTCCCAGACTTAAATTATCTTGATAAATGCCATAAATTCCATTCAATTCTGCACTAGCACGACGAATCTGGAAAATTTTAGCACCTGAAAGTTGTTCGTCAGTTCTTTGTTTGAGGATTGCAATAATCTGCTTGACATCCTCTGGTGTTTTATCTTCATTCAGATTTGCTGTATCCCGCAAGCGCGAATACCAATCTTTTTCATCAGGATTGGCTCGATTAATTTGATTGGTGAGTAAGCTAGTACCAATGGTAGAAATAATAACTTTACGCATGATGATTTGGAAAAGAGGGTAAAGATAAGAAATATATTATCTTTAGTTGCGATCGCATCTTGTAATTTCTCTGGCAAAAGTCATCACCTTTCATATTGAGCGTTAGATTTTTGACTTTTGCTAGAATTATCGGCAATCAATCGTCATCAAAATCATCCTCCTCATCAAAATCATCATCCGAATCTAATTCTTCATCACTTATATCTGGTTCTGGACAGTCCACTTCTTCAACTTTATATGCACCCCAAAGAAAATTTTCGGTTGAGCGATCGCATTGCTCCTCGATCCGCTGTAAGCTTTCTTCAGTGGTAGATTCATAACTTGAATTAAAATTAAACCCGAAAGATGTATCGCTTGCCATCATTTTTTCCCTTGCAAACAACAACTAAATACTTGATAGATTAATCTCGACGCATCACTCGTTTAGTATCTTTATCATCATTGAAGGCTTTTCTAATCTTTTCAGCAACTCCAAGAGCGTTAGGAATAGTTAATAGAAAAAGCTTGGGATGAGAATAATCGCTCGAAAATATCTGAATATCTCCTAATAAAAGCGGTTTCTTGCCTAAGCAGGTTCTACCCAAATCCAAAAATTGGTATAGAAAACCTCTTTCTACCTTAATATCCAGCACTCGATACAGTTCAATGAAATTTACTTCCTTCCAAAAAACACCAGTTTTGATAATCAGCCTTTGAGTAGTTAAAATATAATTGGTGGAGCGAATTTGGAGGAATTTCCAATATAAATAAGGCAAAGGTAAAATTGTCCAGCCAAAAAGAATTAACAGCAGATTCCAGAGAAATCTTTCAACAATAATTTTGAATAGAGAAGGATGAAAGCTTAAAATCCCTGACTCTGCTGCTGGCGAAATCATACTTCCTTTGTAAACGTTCTTCATCGTCTCTACTCCGCATTGCTTTTTTATGATTTATGATTGCAATTGGAGTATGACATAGCAGTGGAAAGCGAGGATTCCAAGGGATTTAAGATGGCGATCGCGGCCAAAGTTTCTCAAAACCTTTTGGTCGATTTTGCTGTGAATTAAGAAACTGCACAAACTGTTTTGATTCAGGAGAATCATCGGGAAAAAGCGTCAGCAGTTCTAAATATCCTGGGGTAATTTTGGGAATAGGTTTGTTGGAATTTTTGGGATCTTTGACTAAGCGAACCAGGGGATACATGCGATGCCAGAGTCTACCGATTTGCCCCATTTGCCCAGTAATTGACGAACGGTAAATTGAACCTTCTGGCTGAAGTCGGGAAATTGCCTCTTGATAAGGGCCATGCAGCCAAAAGATAGCCTCACTGTCTTCTCGTTCGCTGGCTTGTCGTCCCCACACTTGTACATTCTGGGGATGCCATGCTTCGCGCCAGGGGGCTTTTTGGGCAGGATTGGGAGTTATCCCTTGAAGCTGCATCCAGTCTTGGGCAGTTTGCCGGACTTTATCGATAAATTCGCCCACTTGCTCTAGTTTACGCACTTGTACATCTCGAATGAGCGATCGCTCTCCTAACCATTGCCAGTGACAACCAATTAGAGGCTTGTATCCTTCCTCATAGTATTCTTCATAAAATAGGCGATGATCTGCCCGTCGCCAAGATTTGCCAAAACCGCCTAAAACCATAGCGAACCGCGTTAAGTCCGCTACCAATTTTTTCAAAACATCCTCTTGTTGAGAATTAGCCAATTGACTAGCCAGCAACCAGACTAATTCTCCTTCCACATTGTAAGTAGGCTGGGCATAGGAACCTTTGCCAAAAGTGTCTATCTCTAGGCGAGAATCTCGAAAACTCATCCCCAGCAATCCGATATTCCCCTTACCTTGGACGCTACCAAAGAGATTGTTGACAATCCTCTCTGCCATCTCTGCATTAGTCAGCCCGCCAAAAATCCGCAAAGCGTGACCCCGCAAAGCCGCCCGGAAAACATTAGCGCGAAACTCTCCTGTACCATCAATTAGCTTGGCAGCTTGTCCCTGACCTTTGATGCGTCCCTGATAAATAATATTACCAGTATGTTGCTGTGGTTGTCCGTAGCCAGCACAGACACGACAACCAATTCCTGTGGAAAGTGCTTTTTCCCAAATACTCCAGACTGTCTGCCAATCAACATCTTGAGCGTTGCTAGAAATCCCAAATCTCAGTTCTGGTTTATACAGAGAAATCTGGATAAAAGCACCGGATTCTTTATTTCCATTCTTAACTTGCCAATTCTGCTGCGGATGTACAATGTCTACTAAATTTTCAGTCCAAGCCGTATCAGTAGGATAACCACCATGAAAGCGGAGGATACCGGGTTCCACTTCTCCACCAGATAAAGTTTTACCACAATAAAGTTCTGCTTGTTCTTTGGTGCAAGCGCGGCGAAAAATCCCCTTCATACTGCTACCTGGATAAAACGGCCAGCCCCTCGCGCCAATGACTGGGCGAATCACACCTTCATCCTGACCGCTATTAGTAATAAATCGCCAAGTTAAAGTATAAGTACGAGTTTGGACTTGAGAACTAAGTTCAGGGAGATTTGGATAAGCCTTATCTACCCATTCATCAGCCCAACGTATAGCATCTTGCTCATCTGCACCAGGAACAAGCCTTTGGATTTGGCAACGTCCATTAATCTGCGCCCGAAACATCATCGGGACTTTCTTAGCAGCATCGGGAATTACAGTCATTGCTCATCACCCTTTATAACGTTGCGTCCACCAAACAATACAGTCACACAGTTGCGTCAGCACTGCTAACGCTACTCGTTGATCGGCTATGTCCAATTGCCAGAGTTTATCAGACATTTTTTGAATGTCGCTAGTGTTATTTACCTTGACAGAATCGTTAGGAATTTCGACTCCCGCCTCTGCCATAACTGCGACTAAAGCATCCCAGGTTTCTTTCCAATATTGAGACTTTTCGCGTTCTTTTCCCTCTAAACGCAGATGTTCTCCCCAAAAACGCTCCAGTCCGTAGGCAACAGCCATCCGCATTTTGTAGGATTGGTTGAGAGATTTTTCATCTCGCTGTTTGGCAGCTAGTACCAATTTTTGAGCTTTCCTGTCTAATTCGTAAGATTTCCAACCCGTTTCTTTCTCTGGTTTGTCAGATTTACAAGTCATTATTGATATGCTCCTCCTAAAGTAACTTGACAACGACCGAAGCCAATCGACTCTAGTCCACCAAAATAAAGTTCATCAGCTGCATCATTACCAAAAGGTTTCCAACCTGTTTCTTTCAAGGCAATTGGGAAAATTAAAATACTTCCTTCCGGTAAAGCTTCGACGTTAAAAAATGCACCACCCTCTACTTTCTTTTCGTCATCCGCAAGTTTCACCCGGCTTTGACGGTAAAGTGCCATGTCGTGCAGCATGGCAATATCATTGTTATCCACTACAACTAAGTTGTCTGGATTCAAATTAGATCCAGTCGGTATCCAACCTGAGAGGTCTTCTTCTTGCTTGATTTCGAGAAAGCCGAGGTTGAAAAACAAAACTTTACGGTTAGTGCCAACTTGACGACCTTGCAAAGCTTTGGGTGCAGTGTAAGGTTTGGGCAAGGGTACAAGTTTTGACTTATTTTCCTCATCTTTGAGAGTTGGTTGTCCGGTAATCTGCTGATAACGTTTGAGTAACCAGGGACAAGTCACCCAAACAATGGGTTGACCGGGACAGAAAACAGGCAGCCAGACTAAAGAAGCGTATTCAAACTTAACTAGTGCTTCGGTTGTGGTGTTTTCTGCGCCTGATATGGCTTCATGACCGTACCATGTTCTTTCCATGCCTGGTTCGTGCGATCGCATATCTGCCCGAAACCTACCCCGAATTGAACTACCAGGAATAATCCCAGTTTGAGTAAATTGGTCGCGGAAGATTAAATTCAAATTCCCGGTTTCCTCTCCTGCACTCGCACCAACGTGCAGGGGGGCTAAGGTTTCGATGATGCCGTAGGCTTTTTTATACATTATAGCTCCATGTATGTATTGAGAAATTTCACGCACAGACGCAGAGGCGCGCAAAGGAGGTTTAAGCGATCGCCTTTGACGGGGTGTAGCCCAATGCACTTGGTAAAGGTAATGCTAGTCCGCATCCCCAGCGTTTTAAAGAGGGGCCTTCTTTGGGAAACCATTGAACGTCCCAACTTTGCCAAGCTTTCAGGGGTGTTTTCATCATATAAACAGTTCCCGCTGGAATCGCATATCGTCCCCGCGAAAGTCTTTTGGTTTTTCCTTCACCGCCGAGTCGATAGCGGAAAGGATGAGGGCGTTCGGTGAGGAGAGTTTCTAAATAGCGATCGCAATCCCACACCGCAGGGTAACGAGTTGATAGGCGATTTGACCCCCAAATTGCTGGGGTAATTAAGGCGAAACTCTTGCCTACATCCTGTGTGAGAAGTTGTTGGAGATATTTTTCTAATGGCAGACATCGCACATCTACCATGTGTCCCTCACCCCCAAAGCGATACCAACCATCGCTAACTTTGTCATTGCAGAGATAAACTAAGCAGTAATCGGGGTCTAATTGCACTCCGTTTTCTAAAAATAAGCTGCCTCGTTCGCTATCATCTGCCAGTTTTTCTATCTTGACGCGCCGTTCGTCTTCTCTCAGTTGGGGGTGTAAATGTGGAATTGGTTCCCAAGGGGATTCTTTGACTTTTGGAGGATTATTCCAATCAATTGCTTGTAATTTTTTCCAATCTTCTATTGCTAACCAACTACCACTTTCAAATTTCCCTGAAGGTGATTGCCCTGTCTGATTCTGCCATTTCTTCCCATTCCAACTTAACTGATATGTAATGTTTTCGGCTCCTTTATCAACTAAGCAATTAAAAGGTATGGGTACATAAAAGTTTTGTGGAGAATCACTTTTTGCCCAAAAAGGCCCAGCAAATTGTAAAGGTTCTATTTTGGCTTTGAGTTTTTGTTTGTCTGGTTCTTCTTGGGTATATGTGGCTGAAAATAAACCAGATAAGCTGGCTGTACTGGGGGGAAAACTTGTTCCGGAACGTCCTACTAAGTTTTCTGGTGATAAAAATCTACCAGCACTGCCATATAAAAAACCTAATGGTTCAATTACCACTAAATACTTAAAAAGTGATTCTGTGGTTGAATTACTGCTAGAATTGACATCCGCTATTTCTACTACTGACATAATTGAAATCCTATTTTTGCAAGATTAATAATCCAGTTATTTAGGGATTTAGTCACATCCTTGCAGTCAGATTCTTGATTACCAAGAATCCCTGTTTTACCTTTTGAATCCCACAAGTTTTGTTCTAAAATATGTTGTTGGTTAGGAAAATAAATCCCAAATAGTGCTTTGGCTATCTCTGTTTGATTTTTAAAAGCGTGACGAGATTCTAGTAACGATACATCTGCATGGATATGTCCCCAGTTGGCTTTTTCCCCTGTTTGTTTGTGGCGATCGCAATATCCTTGCAATACATCCTGCAAACACCACCAAGGACACACCCAGTCTAAGTAATTACCACCATTAAACAAGATGCGAATAGCCAAGCGATCGCGTCCTTGATTTTTGGCATTTTTCTCGGTTTCTCGGCAATTTTGTAGTATATCTCGCTGGGGAACACCCGGTGCAGCCCAAACAAAACCGACACTAACGCCAATTGGTATTTTATGTTTTTTCCATAAAACGTTCTTGTTATCTGAATTAAATTCGTAAAACCAATCAAGGCATTCTTGAGCCTTAAGTACAGGTTCCTTAAATAATTTTTCGGCTTCTATTTGATGAAGTCCTGCTTCTGCTAGTGCATCTTGTAAGCTTTGATCGTTATGATTTACTTTGATGATTTGAGCAAATTCATGTCTGAGTTCCAGAGAAATTTTTACATCTTTATGTAATCCCTTATCATTAAACTCTTGCTTAAATGCAGTTATTTCTTTTATTAATTTAGGTGCTGATGTTAATACCTCATCACTTAAATATTTCACTAAGGTTTTGAGAAACCTTTTGTCAGGAGGAGTACGATAGAAAACACCCAAAAAATCATCACCTCCAGCATAAATAATTCTACCTTTTCCAGTGCCATTTAAATGGGGCTTTAAAGTTTTTTCACTCCAATTTAGCATCGCATAGCTAAAATCATGAGTTGCTGTATCTGAGTTGATATTTGGATTTTTTGATAATTCTTTGAGATAGTCTCCAGCTTTATCACCATCACCTTGAAACCAGCCACTCCAACGATTATCAGGTTCTATTTTTTCTTGCTTTTTCTTTTTATTTAGCCTATTTAAATCGCGGTATGTTTCGGGAATTTCTTCCGTAGCGATGTCAACACGAGTTGCGATCGCCTCCAAAGTAATTAAACGTTTAATCACTTCGGGAATACTCAATTCCTCATCAGGGTCAATAATTGCTGAACCATATTCAGTGATGATTTCGTCACGTTCTTGCTGATTAATTTTGGTAAATCTATCTTCAAGAAATTTAATAAAACCTTTACCATATCTCTTAATTAGCCTGTCACGTATTTGATTATTTTTATTGAGTCCTTCTACAATATGCTCAATAAAGTTCTGACCAACTGCATAACTTAATTGCTTGTAAAACTCTTTAATTTCTGTTTTTTGAGCTTCATAATCGCAAGTTTTAGGATGATTACTACCTAGACTAGGAATAGCGATCGCATCTGCACCAGATAAGGTTGAACTTTCCCCAGTCCAGTTAATCGCAGTCCAATTGCGCCGACGCTTGATTTCGTTTAAATTACCTCGTGCTATGGTAATTGTTTCACCTTGTCCCCAAAAAAACTCCCAAGTATAATTTGTCCATAAATTCCATGCTCGTCGCCAAGAATACTCCCAAGGAACATTATTTTCAATCCATTGGCGACAAGTTTGTGTAACATCACTCCAAGCAGAGTAAAAAACTTTCTCAACCTCCTTTTGAGGAAAATCACCTTTAATGATTATTTGGTTGGGAGTTCCTTGAGTCAGGTTGATAGTAGCTGGAGAAACTACCCAAAATCCTTTATCTCTAGCTTCCTCACAAATGGCGCTGGCTAGATAAGACAAGATAAAAGAACTACCGTACAAATCTCGTAACTTTCGAGATTTTTCGATAAACCCCTGAACGGGTGCAAAAGTAATGGCTGTGTAAACTTCTTTGGTCATAGTTAAAATGGTTCAACGCCAGAGTTTGAACAATCAAATTTACAGTATGAATAAAAGAGAACGATTCCGCAATATTACTTCCCAGAGTAGTCGCTTTTATCACCAAAAAACGCTAATTTAGGATGAATTAACACTTTGTCAAATGAATTAACACCTCAGCTAAAATCTTTACCATCGGACGAGTTGAGAGATTATCTCCTCGCTTTAAACCATGCACGCTACCAGTAAGTAAAGGTGCCGTTTCTAACAGCTTATTTGTCCTTTCTTGCCAACTATTAGGAAGAATAACTTCATCTTGTTGTGCATCTAATTGACTGTGAATCTTGGCAATTACCTTCAATCCTAGCTTCTGACAAAATTCTTCCCACTCAATAAACTTGTCTGCTTTTCCTGACAAAATAACTGCATGACTAGCTGGCTGCATAATTAGCTGATTTTCTGGTGAAGTTTTACCACCAACATCAATAATATTAATTAACTGATTAGCACTGCTTACCCACTTGGCTGCTTCTTTGGCAAATTCTGGGGTAATATCACCTTTATTGATGTATTTGGCAGATATAGCTAATTCTTCGTTATTTTCATAAGTTTCTTGATGCCATGACCCTTCCCCATCAGGACAAGCAGTGATTATATAGGGATAAGGCGCGCCCAGTTTACTCAAAATCGCCCGTTTTAAACCGTCTCGTAAACAAGATTTACCAGAACGCGGCGGTCCACATAATACAACTTTGACAATTGAACGGACTGGTTGCGGTTCTTTGGTTTCGATTAAATCTCCAATCTTATATTCTGTAGAACCGTGAGAAATGGTAACAATATAGGTTTTATACCCTGGCGTGCCAATCTTTGGGTCAAGTACACCGATCGCCTGATATAAGTGAGCTAGTTTATGAGCCATCACATAAGCCACAGGAACAGATTGCGGCCCGTCAATCAGAATACGATTCCCCCCTGGAATTTGTCCAGAGTCAATCATCTGCTCTAATAATTCCAGAGCGTCGCGCACAATGCGATCGCCCTGAGCTGGTAAGACTCGATTAAATCCCACTCGTAACACTTCGCCTTCTAATCCGATTTGGTAGCTGTGCATAGATGATTCTGTCCGTCAAAGAACAGTTTTACTATCGCATAGGTATGGAAAAGGGGTTTTCCATGTTGGGATAAATTGGAGTTGTTACTTATCGAAGAGAAAGTGAGGGTGTATGCGTCCCCAGTTTGATTATCCTCCGACAGTTGAACTGTTGCAGATTTTGGCTCAGGGCAATAATTTGAAACAACACCTCCCAAAAGCGTTACGGTTATGGGTGATTTTGCGATCGCTTTACGGTCAGGATAATGATGTAGTTAGAAAGAATCTAAGCGATCGTTTTAGTTATGAAGACTGGTACAAAGAGTTTTTTACCGAAACTAAAAAATTCTCTACAGACAATAAAGTTTATCACAATGCGCGAGATCAAAAACCCCCCTTTCACGATTCTGATTGTCCTTGTGCTAAATCTTTAGCCTATTGGTTATTTGAATCAGAATTAACACTACCAAAACCAGAATGGGTGCAATCATTTTTAGAAGTTTATCCCATGAAACCAGAAGATTTAGAAATTTTTTTAGTGACTGGTAAAAATCCTGAGATTGAAAATAATAAGCCCAAAAAACAATTGCCAAATGCTAGTAGCAAAACTAGCAAACGCAAATATACCGAGCCATTTCCTAATGGTCGATTGTTTGCTATAACACGTAGAAGTTTACAGGATAATGATTTTGCTACTTTAGTAGAATTAGGTTGGTTAGAAAATCAGAAAAATCAAGCAGGTAAAATTCTGACTAACCATTACTGCAAAGTGAAAACATTTCCCTCAATATCAAGCTCTAAAAATTATGTCTTACCCAGTCATTTTATTCCTCAAGTTGACTTCACAGAAATTTCTGATACTTATTTTCAACCCATCAACGGAACTCAACGATTTTTTATGCACGTTGAATATGTTGTTTCCAGAGATGGAATCGATCGGGTAGGAAAATGGAAAGATGAACTCAAAAGAATCTGGGAGAGAATGCCTGTAAATCCTATTCAAATTCTTTATGATAGTGCCAGTTTGTCTAGAGAAGCATCTCGGATAGTTTATCCAGTGTGTATCTATTATTTTCAGCGTGCTACCTATCTCTGTGCCTTTGGTGAAACTCTAAAAAATAAAAGGAATCTTAACTGGCATAATTATCGATTAGATCGCGTTCAAAAATTAAGAGAATTAGATTGGTTAAATCCAAGTATCCCAGCAGACTTACGCCACCTTCATGATACCAATCAACTCGAACAACCAGAGTATATTCTTGATAAAATATCAGCAGCTTGGGGTCTTGATTTTTACAAGCAAAGCCGCAAAATGCTAATCCGTTTCAACCAAGATTTTTCACAAAGTTATATTAAAAATAGTTTTCGTCACGAAACTTTTAAGTTTCTGAATGACAAACAAGAATTTATTCAATTTATTCGAGAGTATAAACCCAACGAACAAGAGAAAAAACTCCTTAAAGAAATTCTTCAAGATTTACCTGAAGATATTGATTACCTATATTATCCCTACGCTTATTATACGGCTGATTATCGCATAGATGAGAGCAACATTATTGATAATACTGTCATGATGCGATTGCGAGCTTGGGGACCGAAGGTAGAAGTATTATTACCTGGAGAATTACGCTCCCGCATGGCAAATGATATTCAAGAAACTTGGAAACTCTACCACAATCAAAGTTAACATCAATAACCGCGAGAAAATCAATGAGTTCAAACACCTTAGAAAAACCCAATTTAACTTCCCGCTTTGAGTCAGCCTTAGTTTATGCAACTCGTCTTCATGCTAACCAAGTGAGAAAAGGCAGTAACATTCCCTACATTAGTCACCTGTTGAGTGTCGCAGCATTAGTTTTAGAAGATGGTGGTTCAGAAGATGAAGCGATTGCGGCTCTACTCCATGATGCTATAGAAGACCAAGGTGGTGCAAAAACTCGTGAAGAAATTCGTCAAAAATTTGGAGAGAAAGTAGTCAATATTGTTGATGGGTGTACTGAATCAGAAGTTATCCCCAAACCTCCTTGGAAAGAACGTAAACAAGAATATCTAATCAGAATGCAGTATGCTTCTCCTGAAGTTCGGCGAGTTTCGCAAGCTGATAAATTGCACAATGCTCGTTCAATTTTAGCCGATTGGTATCGAGACAAAGAAGCTGTTTGGAAGAAATTCAAAGGTGGTAAGGAGGGAACACTCTGGTACTATCGCAGTTTATTAGCCGTGTATCAAGGAACTGGATCGAGTTTTCTGAGTAATGAATTAGAGAGAGTAATTATACTTTTAGAATGAATGGCACTAAGTTAAGCGCAAACCCCTGATATAACTGGCTTTTCGGTGTGGGGTTGCAGGTATTGGGGCATTAAGAAGATGTTGAACTCTAGGACACAATTAAAATTCAATTGTCATAAACACTACACCCTACCCCCAATACCCTGCCCTGACGAGGTTTTACCTTTTCTTAGTGCCATTCAAATCTATGCCGAAATTACCCCAAAAATCTTAGTAGGCTTTGGAAATAAGCCCTATAACTAGCATTCAAAAAGGGGTTAAAAGCCCTATAATGGTTATATTCACTTCAAGGCGACACCCGGATTTGAACCGGGGGATAAAGGTTTTGCAGACCTCTGCCTTACCACTTGGCTATGTCGCCACACCCATGAATTACTATGTTACCAATCTTTTATCTAAATTTCCATCCTTTGAGTGAATAAATTTTTTATTTTTGACTAGGTAAGAGATTATATACTAGCTGAGTGCAATCAATACATCATAAGCCCAATACAGTATTTAAAAGACTCAGTTAGTAGTTGTCTGTTAATTATGACAGTGCGATCGCAACTGCTGCAACCAAGGTATGAGTTATGAGTTTTAATTCCTTACTCCTCACTCTTGGCTTGTTACATCATGTCTGCCTAATCACTTATGATTACCGTATCTGTGCAAAAATCCTAAAAGTCTTTTTCCCCCTGCTCCCTGCCCCCTGCCCCCTGCCCTCTAAATGATAAGTCTTCAACCGGACATGATATTACACCTTCACTTCATCAGCAAAATTACTCCACCGGAGAAAGTGAAATGGTCCGGCTATGGAACCCCAGAGACGTTCGTCGGTGTCTAAGTCCCTTCCTCGGTCGAGACTAAAAAATTCTTTAGCGTCAATCTCAAATTCGTTATCAAGATAAGTATTTTTACCATCACGAACGACAATACAGCCTTTACCAGGTTCAACCTTACCTTTGAAGCTATCACCTGTCCACTCTACAACCATATTGCAACCTGGCATTTTTTCTAATTGATCGAGGGATAAAACTTTTAGACGTTCGGGGTCACGGGATGCGCCGTAAAATTTTTGTTCTTCCTTAAGTGTGTAGTGTTCGATGAGAATGTGGTTGTCTGACTCGATCAAGTTCATCACCCGCATTCGGTAGGGTTGATTGAGCATAAAATGATAAGCTTGTTCGAGAAACAAGCTGACGCCTGAGAACAATTCCCAGGGTAAAGGACGGATACAAACACGAATGTGGGCATAAAAAGGCGGATTTTCAAAAGCTTGTTCTTGATTGCTAAAGTCAGCGGCCATCCAGCGGGCTAAAGTGGCTATATCAGTAGAATGAGTCATTACAGACAAACAATTAGTTATTTAAAAATTATCTTGAAGTATTGTAGACCTTGCTAATGGTAATAGGGAATGGCAATTAGAGAGTGGGGATAATTGTTAATCTTTTATGCGTCAAACAAGTTGGCAGGGTTGAGAGCAGGAAATAGTAAGTTATGGGAGATTAACATAAATACCAATGCCCAATGCCCTGTTTGGCCAATTCCCGATTCAAGAAGGTAAAGTTACTATGCTACAGCGCTTAATTGTCATTGTTACTATTAGTATACTTTTTAGCAGTTCTTTGGCGCTAGCAGAAAGTAAAAAGCCCAAACCACCAGATAAATTTCCTCCTAATCCGCTAGAATTTACCACACCCGATCCACTTTTACCACGATCGCCCAAGGATAAAAAGCCGTTACCGTTAACTCCTGAAGAACGGCAAAGGTTAGAACCAGCATTAGATAAGTTAAACCAAGAAGCTGCGGCGAAACTGCAAGCAGGGGATGAAGTTGCGGCCTTTGAAATTTGGAACCGAGAACTCCGCTTGCGGCGCTTTTTGGGTTCTTTAGCAGAGGTGCAAGCATTATCACGAGTTGGTGCGATCGCTTGGAATCAAAACGACCGTCAAGAAGTAGTATATATTACTCAACGATTGCAAGCAATTCAAAAGCAAACCCAGTCTCAGAAAAAATCTAGCGAAATTGATTTAGAACTATGGCGATCGCTAGGTCAAGCTTACCAAAATGTGCGATCGCCTAAACAGGCTGTAGAAGCTTATAACCAAGTTTTGCTAGCAGTTCGACAACAAAAAGATACCGCAGCATTAGTAGAAACTCTCAAGACAATTGGAGAACTGCATCTGAGTTGGTTTGATTATCGCCAAGCTGCATCAGTATACGAGGAATTGTTGAGTTTAGCTACTTCCCAAGGGGAATATGTAAACGAGGTCACATATCTACAACAATTGGCAGAGATTTACGCGCAGACACAACAACCGCAGCAGTCAATAAATATACTTAACAAATTAGCAGAAATTTACACTAATGAAAATAATTTGATTAAGATACCAGATTTAAAGCTTGCGATCGCTTCAGATTACGAATCTCTAGGGAAGACTAATCCTAGTTTACTGGTAGAGGCTTTTAAAAATTATCAAGAAGCTTATACTACAGCTTGGCAATTACAAGAGTTTGTTCGTGCTGGTGAAGCTTTGCAGAAGATAATTGCGCTGTACCGTTCTCAAGGACAAATAGATGAGGCTTTAGAGGCTAGCCAAATTCTTGTAGATACACAAACCCAAGCCGCCAACTTTTACGAGGTGATGCAAGCTTATGACGAAATTGGGCAATTGTATTTACAACGCAAACAATATCCTCAAGCACTAACAGCTTTTCAAAAAGGGTTACAACTAGCGCAACAACTCAAACATCAAGAAGCATACTTTACCGAACAAATTAAAAAAGTGCCGAAAGCAAATTTTTAAGAAGAATTCAGTCATCATAATTCAGTTGGGTAAAGAATAGGTGAGGTAATTCTGAATTTGATAAGATAAGTAGGTTTATGGAGCCACAACTACAAAATTGGGTTAATTTCTGTCGATATTATTCAGGAGACTTGTTTGGGACTTGGACTAGATATTTATTAAAGGAAAAATCTAGAGAATCTTTCCAATGTATTAGAAGCTTTTGTGCCAAAGATGATTGCAGTGAGATTTCTCATCAGAATCATTATATTTATGCCGATGGCACTCGCGAGTCAAAAACTTTTAGTCCTTACTTAAAACCAATCACGAAAGGCTTGTTTTTAGACACTTGCTTTTCCTGGGGGTCTACAAGAATAGAACCAGGCATCTGCTTTTATTTTGATACGTGTTTAAGAGATGAAGATAGGCGTGCGAGTGCGATCGCCAGATATGATGAAAGTGGCTCTCTACAACGAATTACTATTTTGATAGAACATTTAAGCAGCTTTGCTGAAAGTTATTCTATTTCTCAAGTGAATAACGAGAACAATAACTGGCAAGGAATCCTTATAAAGATGACACCTGATTGGATAGTCTACCCAAAAACTGCAACTTCATGGATGCAACTTCATGAACTATCAGAGAATAACCTTACTATACACTTGAATGATGGGGTATCTGTCAGTTTTCCGCAATATATAGAAAATGATGATACGTTTTTTTTGGCAATGGATTGGCTAAGTAGTCATACTTTATTGCAACGTGCTATTCGCCATTACAATCCATCAGGTTTTACAAGTTTAACCCTCGAAGTATTCACTCCAGCTAACTAAATTTTAGCTAGAGAGCGTCAATCAATTTAATTTTTTAGGTGTCGCATTTGTGTTGATGAGAAAATAGCGATCGCCGCCGTTTAAAGTATCATATCCTGCCTTGACTAAGTGTATTTTACTTACTTATAAATATACTGTCTTGGTGATAAATTACGTATGTAATATAAATACCTAAAAAATATTGTCACAAATGTGTTTGCATTCAAATAATTTGCCTGTAAATAACGCTTATAGAGATGTTGCATTGCAATGTCTTTATATTGGAATTATGACTTCTTTTACAAAACAGTATGAAAAGTACCAGAATTCTTGCACGCCTTGGTTTAAATTGACAAATAATTAAGTACTAGCGTAATCCGATTTAATTCCTGAATTTACTTGCGTGAAAAGGGAATATTGAACAAAAAACAGGAAACATAAAAGAAGGGATAGATGTGTCCTGAGTCTTGTTCAAAAATCAAATATGAGTCTTATATAGCAGTTCTAAATCATTTTTAAAATATTGCTGCCGTTGGCTGTTGACAGCCAGTTGCTATCCTAAGGGAACGCTAAGAGTGAATAACTCTTGGAAAATACGCAACGCCCTGGCTCCTATTAACAGTTTACAGTCAACAGCCATCAATAATATTTTTAACTTTCTCATTTAGGATTGCTATCTAAGTTAGTAAGTTTGGACAATCAACTCACATCCAAATGTTTAAAGGTTTCTTATCATTTAGAAACAAGTCTATGGCAGTTTGCTGAATTATTTCTCCTCAGAAATTACGCCTAGCTAACAGCAGATTCAAGACCCAAAATAGCTTCTAAGATGCTATTAGCTAGAACGCAAATCAAACAGATAAATAATAGTCTGAATGATTATTGGCATAAATCATAAGTATTTTCCTTCTCTGCTAAAACCATAACCTTTAGTCAGCAACTAAGTAAAATACAAGCGGTAAATTATGAAAAACTTAGCTGGTAAGACAGTCGTTTTGACCGGGGCTTCTGGTGGTATTGGAATACATATTGCTCGTGCTTTGGTAAAAGAGCAAGCAATTGTAGTTGCAGTTTCTCGTTCACCAGAAAAGCTAGAGGAAATATGTGCTGAAGTAAAAGCTTTAGGTGGAAAAGGTATCAGCGTTCCATTTGATATTAGCAAAGTGGAAGAATTACCAGCTTTAGTACAACAGATTCATCAAGTAGCAGGTCAAATTGATATTGTAATTAATAATGCTGCTATCGAAAAATACCGACCTTTCCAGGATTATTCATTAGGAGATATTCAATCTATATTAACAACCAATCTAATTGCAGGAATGGAATTAACCCGCTTGATATTGCCAAGTATGATAGCTCGCAATAGCGGACATATAGTGAATATTGCTTCTGGTTCTGGCAAAAAGGGAGCGCCTTACAACAGCATTTATTCAGCCAGTAAAGCTGGTTTAATTATGTGGACTGATTCGCTACGGCAAGAACTAGCTGATAGCAATGTCGGTGTATCGGTGGTATGTCCAGGATATACATCAGCTGGAATGTTTCTGGCATTTGGACTACCTGCTCCTAGTTTAGCACGGGTTTCACAACCAACCGAGGTGGCGATCGCAGTTTTGCAAGCCATTAAGCAAAACCTACCAGAAGTCATGCTAGATGGAATTCTTACAAAACTTTTGTTTTCCAACATACAACTTTTTCCCAAATTTGGAGATACAGTTTATCAGTTGATTGGTTTAACAAAGTTGAACAGAACCTGCGCTGAAAATCAAATGCGCGGTTCATGAATTCTCCTTTGGCTGAAACTATTTATCATCAACAGCAGTCTCAGCTTTAATTTTTACCAAAATGGTAATTAGTCACGATAATTCGTAATTAATAATTATAATTAATTACGAATTATCGATTAAGTAGCTTGCTTCTCAGTATACTCATCTAGAGAAGCAAGACACGCGTAGCATCTCGTAGCTAAGGCGAGTATTACGAATTATTTCGATTATATAGAGTAACAAATGACTGATACTCATTACGATGTGATTATCATTGGTACGGGTGCTGGTGGTGGTACTTTAGCTTATCGCTTAGCAGCAAGTGGCAAGAAAATTTTAGTATTAGAAAGAGGTAGTTTCTTACCTAGAGCAAAAACTAATTGGGATT
The DNA here is from genome assembly GCA_029379225.1 of Nostoc sp. S4. Taxonomy (GTDB): domain Bacteria; phylum Cyanobacteriota; class Cyanobacteriia; order Cyanobacteriales; family Nostocaceae; genus Nostoc. Next base: position 35,608 of record JAQYWR010000040.1, read on the forward strand.
CCCAAAAAGTCATGCAAAAAGAATGCTATCGCGCTGATGAAGTGTGGTATGACAAAGATGGGAAAGCAATTCGTCCACTAACTCACTATTATGTTGGTGGTAACACTAAAGTTTACGGTGGTGCGCTATTTAGATTTCGAGAACAAGATTTTAAAAAGGTTATTCATCAAGGTGGTATCTCTCCAGAATGGCCACTAAAGTATCAGGACTTTGCTCCGTATTACGACCAAGCTGAAAAACTTTATGAAGTACATGGTAAGCGAGGTTTAGATCCTACTGAACCACCGACTAGTAAAGATTATTCCTTTCCACCAGTTAGCCATGAACCATACATTGAAGAGATTAATTATGCTCTAAAAGATAAAGGTTTACACCCCTTTTATTTGCCCCTTGCTATCAAACTTAATGAAGTCAATCATTATTTAAGTAATTGTATTCGTTGTAATACTTGTGATGGCTTTCCATGCTTAATTAATGCTAAAGCTGATGCTGAAATTAACGCTATACGTCCAGCAATGGCACATGCAAATCTGACATTAATCACCGAAGCAAAAGTTTTACGTTTGCACACTAATGCATCAGGTAAAGAAATCACTGGTGTGGAAACAGAAATAGCAGGTAAGTGTGAAATATTCTCTGGAGATATTGTAGTTGTAGCTTGTGGTGCAATTAACTCCGCAGTATTGTTGCTCAAATCTGCCAATGACCAGCATCCTAATGGATTAGCAAATAATTCTAAATTAGTAGGGCGCAACTACATGATACACAAGCTTGGGGTGGTCATGACTTTGACTACAAAACAGAATCCTACTATTTTTCAAAAAACTTTAGCAGTTAATGATTTTTATTTTGGAGAAAAAGATTTTGCTTACCCAATGGGTAGCGTGCAATTACTTGGTAATGTTAATAAAGATAAAATTACTGCCTATGGACCACCTTTAATGCCCGGTATAGTATCTCAAACAATAGCAAATCATTCTGTTGCTTGGTTACTGATGACTGAAGACTTACCAGATACAAACAATCGCATACGCTTACAGGGCGGACAAATTGTTATTGATTATAAAAATAATAATGATATAGCATTTAATCGTTTAAACAAGCGCTGGATTGAAATTTTAAAATCAATTGACCAACGCCATCAAAGTAGACAATTTTCATTACATCTTTTACAAAAGACAACCTTGAAAGAGGTTGCACATCAGTGTGGTACTTGCCGTTTTGGTGAAGATCCAAAAACTTCAGTATTAGATATCAATTGCCGTACTCATGATATTGATAATCTTTATATTGTTGATAGTAGCTTTTTTCCGTCTAGTAATGCTTTGAACCCATCGCTAACAATTATTGCCAATGCATTGCGGGTTGGAGATCATTTACTAGAAAGACTCAGATAATTAGTTAGCAAAAATTAAATATATATAGCAATTTTAAATGAAAATGTGAAAAATATTAGTGTTGACTGTTGACTGTATATCGTTGGTTTAAGACACGATGAATCGCGTCTCTACAGATGGTCTATTTGTCACATTCTTTTTTCAAATTGGTATTCTATTTTAGAACGTCCAACAGTATTACTTAACAATCAATTGAAATTTGAGGTTACATAAAGAAAGTCCGCTTGCGCGGACTGTGGACATTGGATAAGGTTAAGTTGTCACCAAGAGTGTCTACAAGATGTTAGACTCAATATTCATTCTTTCTTATAAAATGTGAAAAATCAAGTTAGTCAGACTAAATATTAGGACATAACTCCTGGATATAAGTCTTTTTGAAAATTTAACTAAAAATAGGTTATATAAAATTAAGTATAAGGCAGTAAGCAGAAGGAAAATTACTAACAGCAAAAGGTTTTATTGGTTTGCATATATTTAATTATGCTTCCCTACTTAATATCCAGTATCTAATCGATGAAACACCTATTTTTCAAAAGATATATAGCAAAATATAACTTAAAATTAATCTAAAAATAGTAAGATATAAGAATTTATTCAGACATAATTAAGATATTTATGTCTAAATTTTATTTAGTTTGAAAGATATTTTGTACCATTTTTTTGTCTACATTCGCCGCCGCTCTATCTAACTCTGTAATCTCGCTAGCGTCTAATTTCCAACCTAACGCACCAATATTTTCCCTTGCTTGTTCCACACTCTTTGCTCCAGGGATAGGAATGGTTCCTTTACAGATGCACCAGTTAATTGCTACTTGTGATATGGTTCTGTTTCTGGACTCTGCCACTTCTTGCAAACATGTTAAAAGCGATCGCACTCCTGGTAAAATCTGTTTAAACAGCAGACCTCGGATACCTTTGGGTAAAGAACCCCCAACAGAGTATTTTCCTGTAAGTAGCCCCAAAGCCAGAGGACTGTAAGCAATCAATTTGATTCCCAACTCATCGCAAACATCTTTGAGTTGGAGTTGGGTAACAGGATACGTAGACAGCAGAGAATATTGAACTTGCAAAGTAGTGATGGGAACGCCTCGCTGGGCAAACTTTTTCTGTACTTGCTTGAGCCGTTTCGGGCCGTAATTGGATAGTCCTACTCCCTTAACTAACCCTTGCTCATACACATCGGCCAGACCATCCAACAACCGCCCTTCTTGCCAAGGAGCATAATTTGCTGTAGACCAGTGCATTTGTACTAAATCAACATTTCTTCCCAGACGTTGAGCAGATGACTGACAAGCCCTTACCATTGACTGGCGTGTCCATCTCCACGGATAAGCAGCAAGCTTGGTAGCAATACAAATATTTTCTTGATTGGAACCTACATATTCTCGGTTGAATCGTCCTAAGAGTAGCTCACTTCGGCCATTCAATCTTCCAGTTCCATAAGAATCACCTGTATCAAATAAAGTCACACCGTTGTTGACACAAAGGTTAAACACGCTTTGCAACTGGTCATCCATGCTTTCGTCATACCCCCAAAGCAATTGATTGCCCCAGGCCCAAGTCCCGCAGCCCATGTTTGGCAGGAAGAGTTTTTGGAGAGTCTGCATGTTTTGCTCTCTTATAGATTGCCTTAATAATTATCAGGCAATTCATTGCAACTGAGCGAAAACACTCGCACAGACTTATAATCAATTGTGGAAACTTCTACGCTGCTTATGCTTAGCGATCGCTTTGCGTTTGCGCTTTTGCAGAGGCGTTTCAAAGTGGCGATGCTTTCTGATATCTGGAAAAATTCCTGCCTTAGACACTTCTCGCTTAAATCTACGTAAGGCTGATTCTATTCCTTCATTTTCGCCTACGATTATTTGGGTCATATTATATTCCTACTAAGTTTGCTTGATTAGTCTGTGTAGTCAGCACTTTGTTTAACAGAAGCGTAAAAAAAAGCAGACGCCTTGTCTGCCCTCAAGACCTTAGAGTTAAATTCTTAGTTGCAGACCTTAATAGCGTCGAGAGTATCCACCACCACCACTATTGTTTCCTCGTCTACCACCAAAAGAACCTCCATCTGTCTTTGGTTTAGCTTTATTAACTTTTAAGCTCCGACCCATCCACTCAGCGCTATCAAGGGCTTCAATTGCTGCTGCTTCTTCAGCATCTGTTTCCATTTTTACAAAACCAAAACCCCTTACCCGTCCTGTTTCTCGGTCGATAGGCAATTGAACATCCTTTACAGTTCCATATTCTGAAAAGACTTGCCTGAGGTCATCTTCTCTAACCTCATAAGATAGATTGCCGACATAAATTGACATAAAATGTCTCCAGAAGCATGGGAGTGCAGAGATTTATATCCGGAGATGTCTGTAATACAAGTATATATAATAACAAACTACACAGCCGAATTCAATCTTTACTTTGACACTTTAACACAAATTCAAAGGTGAATGTTCTTAAGCAACAGAGGGAGTGGGGAATCGGGTAAGTACGGAGGTGTGGGAGGAAAAGGAGGGAAAGGAGGTGTGGGAGGAAAAGGAGGGAAAGGAGGTGTGGGAGGAAAAGGAGGAAAAGGAGGATGGGGAAGAAATCTTGCCCCCCTCTCCCCCCTCTCTCCCCACACTCCCCCATCCCCCCATCCCCCCTCTCTCCCCACACTCCCCCATCCCCCCATCCCCCTCTCTCCCCACACTCCCCCATCCCCCCTCTCCCCGCACTCTCCCTCACAGGTACATCTGTAGCGTAAAATTAATTTCCATCCGGTATTTGCTAATCCGTTGACGCCATGTATTGCGACTACCTTATCCAAATCCTGACTGCCCGTGTGTATGATGTTGCCCAGGAAACACCACTGGAATATGCCCCAAATCTGTCTGCACGGCTGAATAATCAACTTCTGTTAAAACGCGAGGATATGCAGTCAGTATTTTCCTTTAAATTGCGGGGTGCTTATAACAAGATGGTGCAACTGTCACCAGATCTATTGGCACAGGGTGTAATCGCTGCGTCTGCGGGAAACCATGCTCAGGGGGTCGCTTTGGCAGCCGGGCGTTTGGGAACGAGAGCGATTATTGTTATGCCGATAACCACACCTCAAGTTAAAGTGGATGCAGTTAGAAGTAGGGGCGGAGTAGTTGTATTACATGGAAATACCTACGACGATGCTTATAGTTATGCCCGTCAATTAGAAGCCGAAAAAGGGTTAACCTTCATTCATCCCTTTGACGATCCCCATGTAATTGCTGGACAGGGAACAATCGGGATGGAAATTTTACGGCAATATCAGCAACCCATCGATGCGATTTTTGTAGCCATTGGCGGAGGCGGATTAATTTCTGGAATTGGAGCTTATGTCAAACGGTTGCGTCCGGAAATTAAAGTGATTGGTGTTGAACCAGTCGATGCTGATGCCATGTCTCAATCTTTAAAAGCCGGACATCGGGTGCGCTTATCCCAAGTGGGGTTATTTGCTGATGGGGTAGCGGTACGAGAAGTAGGTGAAGAAACCTTCCGTTTATGTCAGCAGTATGTAGATGAGATTATTTTAGTGGGTACGGATGATACTTGTGCGGCGATTAAAGACGTGTTTGAAGATACACGCTCGATTTTAGAACCAGCAGGTGCATTGGCGATCGCAGCTGCCAAAGCCTACGCAGAACGAGAACAAATCCAGGGAAAAACCTTAATTGCTGTAGCTTGTGGTGCAAACATGAACTTCGATCGGCTGCGCTTCGTAGCAGAACGGGCAGAGTTGGGCGAACGCCGTGAAGCTATCTTTGCAGTCACAATTCCTGAGGAACGCGGCAGTCTTCGTCAATTTTGTGAACTGATTGGCAAACACAATCTCACCGAGTTTAATTATCGCATTGCCGATGCCAAAACAGCCCATATTTTTATCGGTGTACAAATTCAAAACCGTGCCGATGCTTCAAAAATGGTAAAAACCTTTCAAGCTCATGGATTTGAAACCCTTGATTTAACGGACGACGAACTCACTAAATTACACTTGCGGCACATGGTAGGTGGGCACTCTCCCCTTGCTCACAATGAATTACTTTACCGTTTTGAATTTCCCGAACGTCCTGGTGCATTGATGAAGTTTGTTGGTTCTATGAGTCCCAACTGGAATATCAGTCTTTTTCACTACCGCAACAACGGCGCAGACTACGGACGAATCGTTGTTGGTATCCAGGTTCCCCCCTACGAAATGCAAGAGTGGCAAGCATTTCTGGATACCCTTGGCTATCGCTATTGGGATGAAAACAAGAATCCGGCATACAAGCTGTTTTTGGGGTAAGTGGGGAGTGGGGAGATAGGGGAGACACAGAGCCAATAAACACAAGGGGAATAACTCCTAACTCCTAACTCTTCACTCCTAACTCAACAGTCAACAGGAGCCAGTGCGTTGGACGGGTTCCCCGGCTTGTTCGCGTAGCGTCTCCGATAGGAGAAGCAACTGGCTCTCATCAGTCAACACCCCCAATCCTAATTTCGATAACTACCTTCCGATATCATGTTGGAGTCCCAGGTGTACAAGCCGATTTGATCGGGAACCTTAGAAAATCTCCCTGTTCGATAGCCTCTGGATAATTCATTAAGTACCTTATTTTTAATCTCTCGAAGTTCCTGAGAACTTAGTTCTCCGTAAATTCCGGTGATTACTTCAGCGACGGTAAAAACTTTACCTGGATTTTGTTCAAAAAGAGAGGTAAGAGCATCAATTAAGAATTGACCTTCAAAACCTTTGAGCATTGGTACTGTTTTTGTTTTTGGAGGTACGAAAGCTTTCTTCTTTTTGTTTTTGATACTCCTAAAAGCACCATTGTTATTATTTGGGGTGACTAAACTTAAATCCAGAGTATAACAACCAGGTTCTTCGGGAATAATTACCCAGTAGCTCCTTTCTCTGCCTTGGGTGAGGGAAGATTGAACTCTACCTTTAACTACTTTAAACAGATTAGGATCTAAGTCTCCATAAAGCGATCGCACGATGAAATCGATATGACATACAGTACCTGCCTGCTCTTGCAATAGCTGCTTTATGGCTTCCATTCGAGACAGAGATTGATACTGGGGTAGCATGGGGATTTCAGACACCTTGGCTGAGTTATCGTTGTTCTCTGTAGGTGCTTGTATTGGCGATGTAGTTGAAAGTTGATTTGCTTTTGCGTCAACAACACCAAAGGAATTATTGACTTCAACATTGTCTAAGTCTTTTTCTTCTGACTCTATAGACTCAACTAAGTTGATTGGAGAGATGTCCTCATGGGGTGATAAAAAGCGCACAGAACCTTCTGGGGAAGAGTTGGAGGTTTCATCCACTGCCTTAAGTCTTGATATATGCTTGTTAGCATCAGAAAAAGACCAGTTAGATAACAACGCTTCTACATGATCGAGTTGCGATCGCGCTTCCACGAATAAACGTTCGTACTCTTGTGTAAGGCGAGCATAATAGTCTCGTAATTCCAATAGTGGCGAGAGAAAAGTGCCTGGAGGTGGTTCTAGTTGTCCTTTTGAATTCATAACGCTTTAATCAATTTAAATCGGTGTCACTTTTATAAGACATTGGTCTGGGTTTAGCTTTGTGAGATGCTGGTTGGGATTTCTTCGGTGGTTGGGGAGGGCGACATCTCTCACAATATAAAGGTCGAGGTCCATAAGTTTCACGTTTTGTTACCTCGTTACACTCTTTACAGACAAACTGGAAAACACGAGTGTGAATCTCTCTTTTGTGCGCCCTGACAGTATATTCCCTAACATCAATGAATTTACTTGCCATAATTAGGAATGAATTTCCTTCGTATCAATGTCCTATCAATATAGCTATTCAAGCAAATGAAACTGCATCAGTGTGTGTTTATGTAGAAGTTTTATTCAAATCAATCAATTTAATGTCAAAGACAAGGTATGAATATTGCTTGACAGCAAATTCCGAGTTAGCCTTGAGTATCCCTTGAGCATATACTTGGTGACCAGCAAACACGATCGCCATTTTTAATAGTGCTTGATTTGAAAAACAATTCCTACTGCCTGTAATTAGGTGATTTTACCTGAGGTGATGTACTGGCGATGGAGAATGGGTAATCTTCAACTAAAGTACAATCCTTCTCAATAACCCAATGCAGTAAACAAAGCACTAGATCATCAGATAATCTTGCCTACCAAAACAAGGCTAGCATGGACTCGTTTAGTTGGATAAAACTACACTTCCACAACAGTATCTTGAAGACCTTTTTGGGCTGCTCGAACAGACTGTAAAAATCTTACCAAACTATCTCCACTTCAACCCCTAACTTGATGCGTACACATCTAGACACAGCAAATTTTCAAAGCCCCAATCTGGTAATTTAGGGATGGGTAAGTGCGAAATTATTTACTTATACTTTCATAAATTGAAAAATCAAATTATTGCCGATGTATTTAATTGCCCATAATAAAATTACGCCATTTATAACCCTTCTTCCTTCTGGTAGAGGGATATCAATCGGCAAAGTCATTCTTGTATAAGGAACAACCGCCTCCTTATTTTTAGGAAGCGGTGATTATCGCTAATCAAGGCATGACCAAAAGTTTAAAAGTCATGAATATTTAGCGATTGAATTCTTCGGCTGTACTTTAATCAGTAGTAAGCTGCCCTTCCATCTAACGCAGCACATTTTTTCGGGTTGACTGTTAAGTGTTAACTGTCAGCAGTCAACGAACTTAGAAAGTGATTGTTGTAATTTAAAGGCGTGATAGCTTATCAGTTGCCTTTTTTTTAGAGAACTCCAAAAAATAAATTATCGAATTTCTGCACTTCACTACGACTTCACCTCCCCCGAAATTTGGAGCAAAGGAAGCCTCCGCTCCAACTTCTCTTCCTGCTCCCTGCTCAACAGTCTCCAAAGCGTTCGCGTAGCGTCCCGCAGGGATGGGATATTTTTTTATTTGTCAGTCCCTAATTGCCTGCCATAAATCATTTACAAGTGCTTAAATTCAAGAGTGTAGACCCGTAGAGGCTTGTCGTAATCCCTCTTTTGTTACCTTCGGCAGAGAATAATCTGAAACCCATATTTTTACGTCTTTTTTCAACAAAGGGGTTTAAATGACAAAGTGGATATACGATCGCCCAGTTCATTATTTTGTTTAGCGTTCAGAGTTGGGTATGATTTTTATCTCCCTGGAGTAACAAAAGAGGGATAAGACACCGCCTGCACTCGATCGCCCAATTCTTGTAGCTGTTTCTGGGCTTAATTATTAGTGAATCTGCTAGATTCTTTGTATCAATCTGTTCGCGGCGTTTTTTGGTCTTCTTGAGCGTGGGTCTCTGTATCGCCTACCATGCGCTCCACATCCCGCTTATCGAGAGTGGAAGCACCTGTAATGGAAATTGACTGCTGTTTCCTCTAGCCTGGTCTTTAGCTGTTTTAATCTGGCGTTGCTCCCATTGCGGGATGATTTAAGAATTTGCATCAATACATAATCCCGGCGTCAGAGCGTCAGCCTCAATCATCTCACTATTTAGCAACGCCTTTAATCCTATTCTCCAGTCGCTAACCCCTAACCTTAAATTAACTAATATTAACTTTGACGGCTCTGCGTTTTTCTGATTCAGCTTTCGGCAAAGTTAAGTGAAGAACACCATTTTTGTATTCGGCTTGCACTTTGTCGTTTTTAACTTGGGAAGGTAAGGGAATTACTCGATGGAATTTGCCATAACGGAACTCAGAGCGAGTGACACCGTTTTCTTCAGTTCTGGTTTCAGTCCTGCGCTCACCAGTAATCGAAATTGATTCGGGAGTCGCTTCTATGTTTATATCTTTTGATTCCAAACCAGGTACTTCTAATCTTAATTTGATTGCATCATCAGTTTCTTCTATTTCTGCGGCAGGAATGAAGGTCAATCCAGTCCTCTCACCACCATCATCTGGTATTAATCTGTCAAACAAGCGATTCATTTGCCGCTGTAAGGTATCGATTTCTCGGAACGGTTCCCAACGCTCACGATCGCGGAATGATTGTAAGCGTTCAATATCCCGGAATGGTTCCCAACGAATGAGTGCCATAACTACCACCTATAAGATGAACTATTTAGTCTTAGGAGGCTCGATCTCAAGCTTTTTAGCTGGCGAACAACTGAATATAATACATCTGTTAAGCAATCTTCAAATTTCACTCAGCTCAATCTCAAGCTTCCTAGCTATCAACACTAGATCGATATTCAAGTTCAGCAGGTTCGGTTTTATGGTCATGAGCGATCGCAATAACCGTACCTTTTAGGAGTTCACAAAAAATCGGACTTACGCATTAGCAATAAAAAATAAAAAGTTGTTAGTAGTCAATGATAATCAGAAAAACACTGAATCAATGACAACTAACAACTAAATGACAAAACGATTTTAGATTATATTCAGGAGGCAGGAGGAACCCACCTTTTAAAATGTGAGATTGAAGCAAGGACGCTTTGTATCGAGACGTGTAGCACGAGATACAATTCCTCTTTTAAACTGGGCAATGACCTAGAACTAAAGTTTTAATTAATATTTTTTTCTCCTGCTTCCTGCCTTCTTTTGTAAGTTTCGTAGCTTTACTGCTGACTTGGTGCAGCAGGTTGCGATTGAGGTTGTTGACGTAAACGGCGCAAAGATTCCCGCAACTTATTTTGGCTAGTGTTTTGTGTTTGCTGCCGTCGATTTGTAGTTGGTTGTGAGTTTTGTGATGAATTACTCGCTCGTTCACGGCGGATGCGGCGTAGAGTGTCTCTACCACTTCCTTGAGTGCGATTTATCCTCGCTTCAGATGATGAGCCTGAGGTAATAGTTCCTCTTCTTTGAGGTGCCAGCCGCCGACTCAATTGAGATTCTGCTGGCCTTGTGGCTGTTGCTTCATTAGATGGGGGTGTCAACTCTCGTCGTCTACGTCTTGGATTTTCCGGTGTGGAGTTAGCGGGTGCCGCTGCTTGCTGAGTTCTTTCTTGTGCTTCTCTTTGTGCTTGCCGTTCTTGAACTTGGCGCGATCGCCGCGAACCTTTTATAGCAAATTCAGTGGCGATAGATACTCCTTGTCTACCACCCTCTGAGGGTTTTAATTTCCAATCACGTGCTTGTCTGGCAGTTTCTTCATCTAATTCACGGTTTCCACTGGATTTAGCAATCCGCACGTTAGTAACATTACCTTCTTTATCAGTATCAACAGCTACTTCTACTCTGCCTTCGACACCTCGCCGTCTTGCTCCCTCTGGATACTTGGCATTACATTCGCGGCAGGCTGCACGACCATTAACATTACCTGAATTGTTAATTTGTGGAGGTGTTGGCGCTATTGGCGCTGTTGCTACTGTCGGACGGTTTTCTACTTGATTTCCTATACCCCTGCCAGAGCCAGAGCCAATTCCTGAGCCTATACCACTGCCAGAGCCAGAGCCAATTCCTGAACCTATACCACTGCCAGAGCCAGAACCAATTCCTGAACCTGTACCACTGCCGGAGCCAGAGCCAATTCCTGAACCTGTACCTGTACCTGAACCAGTACTTAAAGCAACGCCAGAACCAGAACTACCAGAGTTACCTGTCAGAACTGAACTACCACCGCCACCACCGCCGCCACCACCGGTCACAGGAGCAACAGTTTTCACTGGGACTTGTGGCTTGGGAGCAATTTCTCTATTTTGTGGCTGTGGTCTTTGAGTAGTCCGTTCTGGTTGCTGTTGAACAGGCTGAATTTTTGGTTTTTCAATAAGTTGTTGGACTGGTGGAGTTTCTATAGGCTGTTTTTGTACAATCTCTGGTTCTATTTTCTCTGGTTGTTTTTTGGGTTCTTCTCGAATTTGTTCAACTGGTTTTTCTGGTTCCGTGGTCGGAGAATCTACGATCGCCACCTCTATTGGTTGATCGTTCTCTTCAGGCGCTATCGATAAATAACTACCTATGCCTGAAGACAGTACGCCGATATGCAGCGCCAGTGAGCCTATCAGACTGTAAGCCAGAAAATACTTGAGAGCCTCAACTTCTTTGGAACGTTGCTCGACAGTAATGCCGGAAAAGCTCATAGCTATTGCTACCCATTCTCACTAATTTAGTCATCTTAAAATGCATGGTTACAAATATCAAGTAAATAATTAAAATTACTTGGGACGACCTTACGCAAGCCTGTGCTAGCAAAAATATCTTTTTAAACCACCAAGTATCATGGTTTTTGAACAAAATTAATTTTTGTTTCAAACAAATTAAATTAATTTATGTAAAACTCACAAACAACTAAATAAAAATAATGATATTTATTATTTGAAAAATTTTTCATTATATTTTATATTTTGTTGAGAAAAAGTTTCAGTTTTTGTTTAGATTCTGGTAGTCTGAGTTTGTATTGTTGATGACGCTTAGAGGCACTACATGGGAATTCAAAATTTATTTGCAGCAGGTGGTGTGGTCATGTGGCCCCTGTTGGGGTTTTCAGTCTTAGCAGGGGCACTAATGATTGAGCGGGCGAAGTTTTGGATACAGATTGGTAAACGTCAAAACCGCGTGGTGCGAGAAGTTTTAAATCTTTATCGACTTGATAATCTCGTTAGTGCTGTGGATAAGCTGCAAAAAAATGTAGATTTACCCATAGCACGCATTTTTCTGGCTGGACTACAGTTAGAAAGACCGACTCCAGAAAAATTTCGTTTGGCTTTGAAAAGCGAGGCGCAAGCAGAAATCCCTATGCTCAAGCGGTTTCAAGCTGTATTTGATACCATTATCGGTTTAGCACCTCTAATGGGACTTCTGGGCACAATTTTAGGATTAATTCGCTCATTTGCCGGACTGAATGTTGGTGATGTGGGAGCTACTAAAACTGGTGCAGTTACTGCTGGTATTAGTGAAGCTTTAGTTGCTACCGCTACAGGATTAATTGTGGCTATCTTTGTGCTTTTAGGAGCCAGTATCTTCCGAGGACTATACCAACGGCAGATAGCAATGATTCAAGAGTTCGGGGGACAGCTAGAAATACTGTTCCTCGATCGCTATGAACAACATAACCGCTACGAACAACAGGAGAAGTCTTATGGATCTAGATGATAATGAACCAGATTTACTACCATTTATCAATGTAGTACCTTTGATTGACGTGATGTTTGCTCTTTTGACATTTTTCATTATGTCAACGTTATTTTTAACACGGTCGGAAGGATTGCCAGTAAATCTACCGAAGGCAGCCACGGCCAAGCAAGAGCAAACTCCCGCTAAAATTACGATTACGGTAGATGAAAAAGGTCAGGTAAGCGTAAACCGCGATCCAATAGCAATTAATGATTTAGCAGGGCGACTGCGGACTTTAGTTGGTTCTAACCCAGATTCATTAGTGATTATTAATGCTGACCAAAAAGTATTGCACGGTGAGATAGTGGGGATAATGGATCAAGTACGTCAGGTAAAAGGAGCAAGGTTAGCGATCGCTACTCAAAAATAAAAACTAGAAATATTGTGCGTAAGGAGTTCAGAGAGTCAGGAAAATTCTATATTCTGACTCCTAATTTCCTTTTATTTATTTAATGACACAACAGAGCAACAATAATATTTAGAGGCGCTCAATACCTGAAAACACTCTTTTAATGTATAAATAAAAATAGGTAAAAAAACTATGTATTAGTAATATGCCAAAACAATTGAGTGATTTTCAGGTTTTCCCCAAACATATTGGCACTTGGTTAGGTTACTGGATTAAAATGGATGCGAATGCTCAAGAAACAGAACGTTTTGAAGCAGAAATAACACAAAAGATAGTTGATAATCAATGGCTACAAACCAATACTTACCATTATGGTGATGGTAGAATTGTCACTAACAATTTTGTTGGTCAGGTAATTAGTGATGATGAAATAGAAGTAGAAGCAGTAGATGTTCCTGCATGGGCAAATTTCACCACTATTGCACGGGAACATGGAGATAGCATTATCATTTTTAATATCTGGAATAAAGCTACAGGTCAATTATTAGCAACGGAAATGATTAATCTGGTGAATAACGATAATAAATATCGCACTAGCCAAAGTTTTACAGAAGATGGGAAATTGAAAGGCTTAATGTTAATAGTTGAGAAGCGGATTTCTAGTTGAAAAAAGGTGTTGTTTTTATTAATAATTAAGATGCGGCCCTGCTGTGTCCCCGCATCAGCCTAAACGATCGATCAGTTTTTAAACGGACATGGTATAAGTCCTATATGTATAGCACTCTTTTTACTTTTTAATAAATACAGTGGCGATGTTTACTACAAGCTACGCTTAGAAATCTGCAATTGTTGAGATATAAGTTTAAATAATAAGTTTTGATGAGAGTGGATAAAGAAGTGGTCGCCATCGAACATTTGTAATGAGAAAGTAGCGCTCGTCTGCTCTCGCCATGCTTGCAGAGCTTCATATTTAGTTTCTTGGTCTTGCGAACCACCGAAAACAGTAATCGGACACTCCAATGGCTGTTGTAGAGTGTAAATATAAGTTTCTAAAACTGCAAAATCTGCTCGCAAAACAGGGAGGAATATCTGCATCAGTTCGGGATTTTCTAGTACTGCTTTGGGTGTACCATTGAGAGTGCGTAATTCTTCGAGTAACTCCTGGTCTGGTAAGACGTGGATGGGTGGTTTTGTCGGCGGGATTTGTGGGGCGCGGCGAGCAGATATGAAAAGGTGAAACGGTTTAAGATTATATTCTAAGCGCAGTAAACGAGTTAACTCGAAGCTAACTAATGCACCCATACTGTGACCGAAGAAGGCGAATGGTTTGTTTAAATATGGGAGAATAACTGGAGCGATCGCTTTTACAAGAGCTTCCAACCGCGTAATCGGTGGTGAATTCATCTGTCTTCCCCGTCCCGGATATTCTACAGCACAGACTTCGACATTACGAGGTAGGTTATTAGACCATGTGCGAAAAATCATAGAGTTCCCACCAGCATAAGGGAAGCAGAATAAACGCAAGTTTGCTTGAGGATTTGGTTGAGAACAGGTAACCCAGGAATTGAAGCTTGGTGTAGTTGTCATAATATAGCTTAGAGGATAATACAACTTTGCTTTAATTTTTAAACATATTCACTGATAATCTTATGACAGGAATGGAACCTTGGGCGATATCCGTCGTTAGCGGTGTAGCTGTTCCGATTTTCCAAATACAGTAGGAAGTGTCTGCTTTGTTTATTTAGGCTTAACTAGAATTATCTCAAATAATACTTAAGGGAGAAAATAAGTTACAAGATATCAGTTAATTTTGGGTAATGAGTTTTTAATTAAAGATATTGTATTAGGGCTAAGGAGAGCGAAGATGACAAATGATTTAAATTCATACTTACCTGTACCAACTAAGCAAAAATTTGCAGCTACTTTTCATATAGTCAGACCGATTAGCTTTTGGATACAGTTAGCGCTAGGTGCTATTTCTAGCTTGGCTTTGTTATTGGCTATATTTAGTCGTAATCTTACTCCCCAAACTACAACAAATTCGGTTATGGCTTTTGGAGTATTTTTGGGAATTATGGGAATTTTAGTGCTGTGTTTCCGACTCTATTGGGTGAACCGATACAGGCGTTTAGACAAACTTTTACAGTCGCCTAATCGTGAATTACATCCAAGCAAACAGGACGTGATTCAAGTATTACAAATTGGCTTAATTGCTAGTGCGATCGGACTGTTCTTAGCTTTTTTAGCAGCTGAAGTGACCGTTATTGCTGTACTATCAAAAACCCTAGCTCTGCCTCAAGCAGTGGCAGTCTATAGACCTGAAAATGTCATTCGTTCTCTAGATATTTTTGTGGTTTTAGCAAACGTCAATCTGATTGGCGCTCATTTTGTAGGAGGCGCTACTTCGCTTGGGTTGCTTAACTGGTTGGATCGATAGTCCTGCTTAGGAACTTCCAATTAAAAAAATATTCCATCCTTGCGGGACGCTACGCGAACGCTTTGAGGGCAGGGGAGCAGGGGGCAGGGAGCAGGGGGGAGAGAAAGTAGTTTTGATGGGCGTGAGATGGGATAATTTATTTTCTGGAAGTCCCTTAATCCGATCGAAAAATAAAAATTACAGTTGTCAGTCTGTAGTATGTGATTGGATCGAGTGGTCTACCAAGCTGTAGAGCGGCAAATTGTTTGACCACAGCGACTTTCTTAGAGGAATAAAACCCAACATCGGCCCAAATGTTGGGTTTGGTCGCATTCAAACGCCACGAGGCTCAAGTTGGGAAACCCGCCCATGCAAGTGGCTCCCCAACCTACAATTAAGATTTTCATACCCTTTTTATCATGGGCTGTACTAAGCTACCAAAAGTTCGAGTACAGTTTTGCGTAAAACCGTAGCGTTTTTAATGCAAGCTGATGCATTGGCAATGCCAGCCAATGCAAGCCAATACATTCACAATGCCAGCCGATGCATTAGCAATGTAGGGTATGCACAAATTGTTTTCTCGCTTCATTTATATATATGTCATGTTCTCTGTTGATAAACACTTGAGATAATGCCTGATAAGCTTCAGTCCAAGCTGCTATCACTTCTTCTGTAGCAGCTTCTTGCAAAACATCTTTTATCGCTTGCAATAAACTTTCTCCAACAATTGGATATTGTTCTGGTGTAACGTGGGTTTGCACGTGACGATGGGCAATCTTTTCTACCATCGGTATTAAAGCTTGTAGATTATCAATCTTATTAGCATAGCCATAAACTGCTGTAGCCAATCTCGCAGGCTGAGAACCATCTGCTTGAGCAGACATATCAAATTGTTTTTTGATTTCTGGATGATTTTGAAACATAATTTCATACATCCGAGTTGTGATTTGCTGACCGTTCTTTTTCAAAATAGGTGCTGTAGATTTAACAATATCTATTGTTTGTTGGCTAATCATAGTTTTTTTCAACCACTAGGAATCTTGATTGACTTCAATTTAGTGGTTATTTTTATCGGTTACTATGAGCTAGCTCAGTTAACAAGTAATATTATGTCAAAGCCTCTATACCTTTATAGTCAGAGGCATTAAGTAGGTCGGCGTAAATAATTATTGTTGAGATAAGGTAGGGGGCAGGGGGGCAGGGGGGCAGGGAGCAGGGGGAGAAAGAGTTTAAGCCTTATATACTTTTCTTCAGACAGTTTGGTTTTATTGCACCGACTTACTTATTAAAAATTGCAACAAAGATGAAAATGTAAGAATGCAAATATGTACATCAATAATTTATCAAGCAAAAATTTGATATGCAGACAATCGAGAAAAAGTCAACAACAAAAGCCTGGGCAGGTGCGATACCTTCTCTACGAGAGGCTACGCCAACGGTAAGCTTTCCTGCAAAACGCTGCGCGAACGCTAACGCAGAACCAGCAAAAGAATTCCCCTCTACCCAATTGCCAATTCTTTCTGGCAAAATCCCAGATGGCTTGCGTGGCACACTTTATCGCAATGGGCCCGCACGGCTAGAACGCGGTGGCATTCGTATGGGACACTGGTTTGATGGAGATGGCGCAATTCTATCTGTAAATTTTACTGATGCAGTTGCAACCGGGATTTATCGCTACGTGCAAACCTCTGGCTATCAAGAAGAAGTCGCAGCAGGTAAACTACTCTACGGCAATTATGGCATGACTGCACCAGGGCCAATTTGGAATCAATGGCAAAAGCCCCTCAAAAATGCTGCTAACACTTCAGTGCTAGCACTTCCAGATAAACTTTTAGCACTGTGGGAAGGTGGTAAACCCCACGCCCTTGATTTACAAACTTTAGAAACTTGGGGCGAAGATGATTTAGGGGGGTTAACTAAAGGATTAAACTATTCCGCACATTATAAGCGTGACGAGCAAACAGGGGAGATTTTTAACTTTGGCATTAGCCCTGCACAAAATGCGACGCTTAATATTTACAAAAGCGATTCGACTGGGCAGATTATCCAACAAGCCGCATACCAGTTAGATGGTGTACCATTGGTACATGATTTTGTTTTAGCAGGACAGTATATTGTATTTTTCATTCCGCCAGTGCGGTTGAATGTCTTACCCGTGCTAATAGGGACAAACAACTATAGTGATTCGCTAAATTGGCAACCTAGATTAGGAACTCAGATTTTAGTTATTGACAGGGTTTCTTTATCTGTAGTGAGTCGTGGAGAAACCGAACCTTGGTATCAATGGCATTTTGCTAACGGTTATGTAGATGCTAGTGGCTCAGTAATTGTAGATATCGCCCGTTATGAAGATTTTCAAACTAACCAATATCTTAAGGAAATAGCTACAGGTGAGACTCACACCCTAGCTAAAAGTACACTAGGGCGAGTTCATCTGCATCCTCAAACTGGAAAAGTTACGTCAATTCAGCAACTATTAAACGAACATTGTGAATTTCCAAATGTACCACAGCAAAACGTCGGGCAACCTTCCCGGTACACATATATGTCAAAATCCCGCTCAGGAACAGATATTAGCCAAGAACTTTTAAATGCGATCGCTCGTTTCGATCGCAAAACCGAAACCCTCACCGAAGCAGACTTAGGAGAAAACCGTTATCCTTCAGAACCCATCCCCGTCCAAGATACCCAAAACCCTGCACAAAGTTGGGTACTAACCGTTGTCTACGATGCTAATTCTCATAGTAGCGAAGTTTGGATATTTGATAGCGATCGCCTAGATGCAGAACCAGTTTGTAAACTAGGATTACCGAGCGTGATTCCTCACAGTTTCCACGGTACTTGGAACCCAGCGTCAAAGTAGAGTTAGGAATTAGGAATGATGAATTAAGATTTTAGTCTCAACTCAGTTCTTGCAGCATTTTTAATCAGCCAACTAATTGACCTTGCGCTGAAAGTGCAGGGCTAATAGCCCAAGTCCACTTCAAGTGGACTAAAATTCTTTACTAGTCGTCTTGAGACGACTTTAGCTATTAGCCTAGTAATTCATTACTAGGGGATTGTTCCAACTAGTGTAAAATCTCACTTTCAAATCAATACAGTTTACTTAAAACTAAAAACTAAGACAGTCCTTACTCTTCTGATATTTGACACCAATCGAAAATCTCAAATCCTAAATTCAAAATTGTTTGGTCTTATGCAATTACAAGAACAACGCCAATATTCTCCTACAGAATACTTAGAATTAGAAGTTATTTGTGAGTATCGTAATGAATATATAAATGGTCAAATTATACCTATGACAGGTGGAACACCAAATCACAATCAAATAGCTGGTAATTTTTATGCAGCCCTTAATTTTGCTTTGAAGCGACAACCTTATCGAGTATTCGTAGCTGAACAACGTTTATGGATTCCTAAAAAACAAATTTATACATATCCAGATGTCATGGTTGTTGCAGGCTCATTAGAATTTGCCCAAGGACGTACAGATACAATTACCAATCCCTTGATAATTGTTGAAGTGCTATCTAAATCTACCAGAAGCTATGACATAGATGAAAAATTTGCTGCTTATCGTAGCCTACCCGGTTTTCAAGAATATATTTTGATTGACCAATACAAAAAGCATGTAGAACAGTATTATAAAACTGACGAAAGAAAATGGATTTTTTTAGAATATGAAGGTGAAAATAGTATTTTGGCCCTATCCTCAATTCAATTTGAAATCTCATTATTAGATATTTACGATAAAGTTGACTTTGAAGTTCAAGAATAATCTTGCTCTGCGTCTTTAGTTATTGGTGATTATTCATTAAAGAGAAATCACAGCTAATAAAAAATATTTCACAAATTATTTAGAACTGCTATATCCTATTAAAATTTGAGCAGACAATTTGAAGGGGGCGCACAGTGGTCGATGATGGACGCATAGTCAATGTAGAACAGATTCATCCAAGGAACTTTTCTTGGCGATTATGGCCTATTGTGCCACTTTACCCATACGGTAAGCGGCGGACAATCCGCAAAGAAGTCCTCAAGGACACAATCTGGAATTTTGACCAACTTCAAGGTATTTTTTACGTTGTTGTGCCAATTCGCATGACTGTAGTTAAGCTGGAAGCAGGGGGTTTGTTGATTTATGCACCTGTTGCGCCCACCCCAGAGTGCATCCGACTTGTGAATGAGTTGGTAGCCGAACACGGTAATGTTAAGTACATCATCCTGTCAACTGTCTCCGGTTTGGAACACAAGGTTTTCGTTGCTCCCTTTGCGAGATACTTTTCTACTGCACAGGTGTTTGTAGCCCCCAATCAATGGAGTTTCCCGCTAAATTTGCCCCTTAGCTGGCTTGGCTTTCCCCCCAAACGAACTCAGGTGCTTCCAGAAGATAGTAGCAAAACACCCTTTGCTGATGAGTTCGATTATGCCATACTTGGTCCCATTAACCTTGGGACTGGTTGGTTTGCAGAAGTTGCTTTTTTTCACAAGCGATCGCATACTCTGCTGGTAACAGATTCAGTGCTTTCGATTCCAGAAGATCCACCTGCAATTGTCCAATTAGATCCATATCCGTTGCTATTCCACGCTAAGGATAAAGCTAGTAATATTGTTGCAGACATTCAAGCAAATCGCCGCAAAGGATGGCAGCGTATCTGTTTGTTTACTTTATATTTTCAACCAAGCAGATTAGAAATACGTCCTTGGGGTAAGGTGTTTCAAGATGCCTTAAAAGCACCAGAACGCTCAAAAAAAGCTTATTTTGGATTGTATCCTTTTAAATGGCTGGATGATTGGCAGCGATCGTTTGATGTCCTACGGGGTAACGGTCGGTTATTCGTAGCACCAATTTTACAGACTCTAATTCTCAACCGCGCACCCAAAGAAACCATCGATTGGGCTAATAAAGTTGCAAGTTGGAACTTCGAGTGGATTATTCCTTCCCACTTTGATGCACCGATTAAAGCCGAGCCGTATCAGTTTCGTCAAGCTTTCTGTTTCTTAGAAAAGCAGCCTGTTAGTACAGATTTGTTTAACAGTAATAGCTATCCCTTAATAGAAGAGGATTTTAAAACACTGAGGGAAATCGACGCAGGTTTAAATAAATTTGGTATTGTTCCACCGATAAAAGATAAAGCGTAGCAAAAAACGCAAAATAGTTCCGCGTTTTGAGTAAAGAATTCACTACTCCCCATTCGCCACTGCTGATCTAATATCAGTGGTAAACTAAAACGACTTTCATCAAAAGTCAATAAGTCTTTATTTTCGTTAGAGTTGGGATAATAATCAAAGTGTGAGGATTGATACTAAATGCGAGTATTGCTGGTGTATCCAATATTTCCCAAAACCTTTTGGTCATATGAAAAAATTTTAGAGTTAGTCGATCGCAAGGTTTTATTACCACCTCTAGGTTTAGTAACAGTAGCAGCAATTCTCCCCCAAGAATGGGAATTTAAGCTCGTAGACCGCAACATTCGCGCAGCAACAGAAGATGAATGGGCGTGGGCAGATTTAGTAATCTTCTCAGCGATGATTGTCCAAAAACAAGATTTACTCGACCAAATTCAGGAAGCAAAGCGGCGTGGTAAGTTGGTTGCAGTCGGCGGCCCTTTCCCAACTTCTGTACCTCACGAAGTGCAAAATGTGGGTGCAGATTTCCTAATTTTGGATGAAGGGGAAATCACTTTGCCAATGTTTATTGAAGCAGTTCAACGGGGAGAAACTTCTGGCATTTTTCGCGCCACGGAAAAACCAGATGTCACAACTACACCAATACCCCGCTTTGATTTATTAGAATTAGATGCTTATGACATGATGTCCGTGCAGTTTTCGCGCGGGTGTCCCTTCCAGTGCGAATTTTGTGACATCATTGTTCTTTATGGTCGCAAACCACGAACCAAAACGCCAGCCCAACTGTTAGCAGAGTTAGATTACCTCTATGAACTGGGTTGGCGGCGCGGTGTGTTTATGGTAGATGATAACTTTATTGGCAATAAACGCAATGTGAAATTGTTGCTCAAAGAGTTAAAAGTCTGGATGGCAGAACATAAATATCCCTTCCGCTTTGACACTGAAGCTTCAGTTGACTTGGCACAAGACCCAGAACTGTTAGAGTTAATGGTTGAATCGGGTTTTGCTGCGGTGTTTTTGGGAATTGAAACACCAGATGAAGATAGTTTGCAATTAACTAAAAAGTTCCAAAATACTCGCAGTTCTTTAACTGATGCTGTGCTAACCATCATTAAAGCTGGATTGCGCCCGATGGCTGGGTTTATTATTGGCTTTGATGGTGAAAAAACTGGCGCAGGCGATCGCATTGTCCGCTTTGCAGAACAAGCAGCAATTCCTTCTACTACCTTTGCTATGTTGCAAGCATTACCCAATACTGCGCTTTGGCATCGTCTGAAAAAAGAAGGACGACTGCGGGACAATCAAGATGGTAACATCAACCAAACAACATTAATGAACTTCGTTCCCACCCGTCCCTTAGAAGAAATTGCTAGAGAATATATTCAGGCCTTTTGTACTTTATACGACCCAGTACAATACTTAGACCGCACCTATCGCTGTTTTTTGATGATGGGTTTACCAACTTGGAAAGCCCCAGCCAAAATGCCAGAGTGGTTAATTGTAAAAGCCTTGTTAATTGTGATTTGGCGACAAGGAATCAAACGCGAAACCCGTTGGAAATTCTGGCATCATTTATTTAGTATTCTCAAACGTAACCCCGGAGTTTTTGAACATTACCTCGCCGCTTGTGCCCACAACGAGCATTTTCTAGAATATCGCCAGATTGTCCGCGATCAAATTGAAAGTCAGCTAGCAGAATATCTCGCACAAGGTGTAGAAAACCCGTATATGCCAGTGAAAGTAAAAGTAGAGCAAAAAGCTGAAGCGGTAGTCAGTTAAGCGTGGTAACGGTTAATATCATGTTCGGGTGAATACTTGTTATTGCCAACCAGTGAAGTAATCGCACAGACGTTGTGATTGCTTCTCTAAAAGACGTTTTGCGTAATGTGTTAGGTATAGGTTGGGTTGAGCAACGTGAAACCCAACGCAAATCAGGATGTTAGGTTTGCTTGCATCAACCCAACCTACAATTTTTTTGCAACATTTTAGCCTTGTCACGCTACTACTCGCGTAGCAAGCCGCCATTCTACTATCTATAGCTGTAGTCACACCCTTTAAGACATACAGTAGATTGCAACTAAGTGAGGTACAAAATCCAGGACTGATTTATCACAGATGAAGAGTTTCTACCTCCTGCCCCCTGCCCCCTGCCCCCTGCCTCCTGCCCCCTGCCCCCTGCCCCCTGCCTCCTGCCCCCTGCCCCCTGCCTCCTGCCTCAAAACCCGTAACTTTGTACTTCATGCGAATGAAAAGTGCTGTAATGACAAGCATGAATGCTAGGAATAGTTCTACCTCCTGCCTCCTGGTGTATTTTCAAATCATTTCCTTTAAAAGATTTTTAGAGAATTCTTGCGTAAGTCGTAACTAATTTCTGGAATTTATAATCTCGGCGTTGTAGTCATTATTAGAACAACGAACGACTTATATATAACTTGTATAACTAACCTTGGGGTAATATAGCCCACCAAAAGCCCAGTCATAACGACTGGGTTTTTGGGTTTGAGAGCGATGGCAAAGGTGGGCTATGTTTACGCTTTTGATATTATTCTTAATCGTTACTGTATGCTACACAAGGACTTTCAACTTCTTGTGTTGGTCAATCCCATCAGTCATATCATTTAGAGGGCAGGGAGCAAGGGGAAAGAGGCTTTTGGAATTTTTGCACAGATACACTAATCATAAGTGATTAGCCGGACATGATATCAAATATCCTTGTTTAGCGATAAATAAAGACGGGTTGCAACCCGTCTAATAGCTTGAAAGTGCAAATACACCTTGTATAGTATTGAAAGTAACACAATTATTTTGACAATAGTTGCCAATTTGCCAAGGCATAAAAAACACAGATGTTTAACTGCTGCTTATTAAACTTTGTATCGCAACTCTTAGTCTAAGATTAACGCAAACCTAAAATTTCAGAAATCGCGGCATTGATGATTTCTAATAATTAACGAACTCCCAAGAGATAGCCAATAGCTTGAATCACACTGAGATAAAAATTACCTTCTCTTTCGCGGAACAGTTGAAAGACAGAATCAGGTGTGCCAAAAAATGGTCTGAGAGTCCATCCTAGCTGGCTACCAACGAAAGCATAAAGAAATAACCAAAACTGTAAAATCTTCTGGCGTGTTTTGCTACCTTCATTATCTTGTTCTAAAACTAAACTTGTAGCTTGATATAATGACGAAATACCAATAAATCCAGTCAGAGCAAAAATAAAAACATTTAAGAGAATTAAAAATTGGTAATTATTGGTAGTAATTAAGAAAAAGAGGGTAATTGGTGCAAAGCTAAATAAAAGCACGCTAGTTACTGAAACCGCAGTTAATACTAATGCTAAATGTTGTCCAAAAGTCCGCTTTGAGCCAAAAATGATGTTAGCAAAATACAACGTCGGAATACAAATCAGCAGTGTGATTAAATAAAGGGCTGGGAGTTTAATGGCGGAAGACAAAGCTTGCATCCAGCTATGATATGCACCAATGATTGCGCCATAGATAGCCAGGAACAAAGAACTACAAACTAGTAAAGAAATGATTTTATTTGGTAATCTTACACCTTGGCGAACTTCCTCTAGAAATCCTTGGCGATCGCGCAGGAAACCAATCAGTACGCCAAAGTATTTGATTCCTGTAGATTTCCGTTCAATCATAATATCCTCACACATATTGTTTAAGTTTACTCGTCAGAATTCATAATTGAGAATTAATCAGATTTGAATACCCGAGCTTGATAATTTAAACAAAATCCACCTGGGATAAAACTGTTAATTTTTCAATCACTCTGACTCACAGAATTCTTAAGTTTCATCTAAATAATCACCGCCAGAACCATATTTATAAGCATCAATTAAACGATGCCAATAATATTGTTGTTTGCTCGGTTGATTCTTAATCCATCTTTCTAGCATCGGACTTAACCGAAACAAGGTAGTATAAACACCTAAATTTACATAATGCACCATCCAATCTAACAAATTTCCCAAACCAACTTGGGGAATGATTTTAATCACTAATTCTGGATGAGATAAATTGGTTTTTAGCAGTGTTTGTGTGAGTGCCCAAAATTGTACTATATCTTGCAAAAATGGTTTTAGCACTGGTGTACCCAGTTGTTGCATTTCCTCAAACACTGCTGACAGTAGTTGATTAATTTGCTCTGGAGGAATTTTTTGATTTACACTGACACTCATCGCCTTTTGAAATAACCAGGTAACAGTCAAACTTGGCTGATACGGTTGCAGTAGTGACAGCGTTTTTGCTGATAATTGTTCCGTTTGCAGCGCTTCCTCAATGCCAAATGTTAAACGTTTTAGGTGACGCACCATCGCACCAAAACCACCAAAACTCAAGGGAGATTGACTACCACTGCTATCTCCCACTGGTAGAATGCGACTCCAAGGAGTTTTAAGGGGACTTTGGCGATAACTGGGAAAAAAGCCAAACAAGGCTCGTTGAAATTTCAGCTGACTCAATTCCACACCTTGATATTCTGGTAGAAGACGCAGATATTCCTCAAATAAAGTTGCCAAACTTAAACGTTGGGGATGTGCATCCATGTAGGTAAACAAGTAAGTGGTTCTACCATCTCTAGCTGGGAACGCTTCCCAGAAGTACTGGCATTGATTCTGCAAAGATGTAAATGATAACAACAAATCGCCTGAGTTATTTTCCAGAAAACCTTGAGCGCAAGTTCCTACCACTAAGCAAAGAGCGTCTGGTTTTTTTCCTTGACGTGCTTGTTGAGCGATGGGAGAAGAATGTCCCATTGCGTCGATTAATAGCCTAGTTTTAAATTGGTTATTTACCATCACCCCATCTGAATGTACTACTGCTCCAATAAAAGGTGTGTTTTCCAACAACTTTCCACCAGCACCGAGAAATCGGGTTTTTAATGTAGCCAGCAAATATACAGGATCGACACCGATATTCAAAACATCCTCTACCCAAATTTCTGTACCCCCGTGAAAGCCGACTCGTGCGGGGTTATATTGGGTGGCGATCGCAGTTTCTAATTCCTCCTCTGTCAACAAGTCCAATTCCACAAACACATCTAACTCTTTACGAGAAATATTCCACTCTTGTTCCCTTCCCCGAAGAATTCCCCGTTCCATCAACGCTACCCGCAGTCCCTTGAGTGCTAAAGCCGAACCAATTAAAATGCCCAAGGTGCCGCCGCAGATCGCCACATCCCAGTCTGCAACGCCTAAAGGCTGCTGACTTTCGGTAACTAAGGTTGGTACAGGTGCAGTGTTTTCTCTTAGGGATGTTAAAATGCGATCGCTTTGCTCCAACCCTGCTAAAACATTGCCAGGTAATTGGGAAAGAATTTCTTGAGTTAAAGACATTTTCAAAAAACCGAACTCTACATTCCAACGCTAAATTTACTTGTTAAGGCAAGCAATAGGGAATAAGGAATAGGCAATAGGGAATAGACAAAAATTAATTGCCTCTGATACCAATTTGAAATAAGGATGCGACAGATGTATGGGTGTGAATGTACAGCTGTACGCCCCTACAGCCGATTCATTTGTTGCAAAGATTTTGGCGAATGGTATTACCTCTTCCCTGAAGACGAAATTTTTTCCCCAATAAAATATCTAACTAAGTAGGTCGGCGTAAATATTTATCATTAAGATAAGGCAGGAGGCAGAAGGAAAGAGGGTTTTAGTTCAAGGGGCGACAATCAGCGCAAAACTAAACCAGATAAAGGTTTTGGAGGCACATACTCCTTGAAAAATTAGGTACTTATTGAGAATGAACTGTGCAGTTATTAAGCGTTTATCTAGGGGGTACAGTTTGATGGTAAAAAAGAACGGTCTCATCCATTAAACAAGACCGTCATATAATGTTGCTCTCATTCTATCAAGAGTTCATAGAAAAGTATCTAAATAAATCGCAGTTAATTACGCTGAAAATGTTAGTGTGGTTGCTACAGAATCAAAAGCAGGTCAGGATAGAAAGACTGGCAGCAACCTTACCTTTACCTATACAACAAAACAGTCGTAGACGGCATTTACAAAGGTTTTTAACTTTGAATGCATTGAGTGTAGTACTGCTATGGTTTGGGATCGTTGAAGAGATGATTAGCAGGCTTTCTAAACCTGGCTCACAAGTGATTGTCGCACTGGACAGAACACAATGGAAAGAAAATAACGTGTTAATGGTTAGTGTGATTTACCAAAAAAGAGCGTGACCAATATATTGGTGCTTGCTAGAGAAAGATGGTAGCAGTAATTTAACTGAACAGCAAAAAGTATTACATCCAGTAATTCGGCTACTAAAAAAATACAGATTAGTAATTATTTAAGTTTCAAAAACAAGAAGCTTATATTTGTGGTATTCAAGAAAAAAGTAGAGCCACTAAACGACACAGTAATTTTTGGATAGGTTTAGATGGTCAAAATTGGATAATAGCTTGGAATGAGTGTCAAGAATGGGTCGAGGAATTGGTTGGTTCCATTCGCAATAAGCAGAGCTTTTATCTCAGGGGTTTAAGGGTTATGGAGCTTATACAGCAAGCACTTTAGCTCTCTTGTCACCTCTTGAAATCTTGACGGATAGAAGCGTATGATGCCTAGAGGATTTGCTCAAACACGGGATCTGGTATATTTTTACTGTATAATCGCATCAATTTCTGGCGCTGCGGTCTTGTATCCTGTATTGCTTCGTATATACTTGGCCATTGGCGGCGAAATACCGGACACATTGATAAATCTGCCAAGCTATAAGTGTTGCGTGTGCAATATTGCATCCATCAATTCAAAGACCGCATCCTCTGCTCTACACAAACATTGATATGCTGCTTGGCGGAATTCTCTTAACTGTGCAAAAACATCCATAGCAGTAGATGAAAGTTAGTTGTGCTTTTTTCATCTTCCGTTACTGGGTGCTTGTGATTACAGGCACTCCTTTCTTTTTTTTGCACAGCTACTACAAACGCGATCGCTCTTCTTTAGTCTAAAGTCCAGAATTAATTAACGCAACAATAAGGTTTCAGACCCTAAAATCCTCGCTTATGCTTCTAGACCCTGACAAATTTTGGGTCTGGTTACATCACATCTTTTATACATCCTCAAACAGTTGGATAATTTTTATACATTTATTCCGAATTTGCAAATTTTATTGTCATAATAAATACTTTATCCAACACTATTGACGTAGATTTTTCCTTTCTAGAAATACCAAATCATTGTAGCTCCAGCTTTTTGGGATATCTCAAGAAGATAAATTGTTGTTACTGATTTTTCTTTTTTAGTTAATTACAATACTCAGTACGAACATTGCTTCATTAGCGATCGCTCTCCCGGTGGGGTCATCCCACAAAATCGCATTGCTCCCTGGTCTTCTTGCCAAATTGGGATGCTCCCCTGAAAGCTTACAGTTTAACTCCTTCAAATAGAGTAAATTGAGAATTTTTTATTGGGATAATTTTAGTGAGTTTGAATCCGCCAGATTTAAACAAGTCTTTGAACTCTATTTCAGTACGCTCTCGCCCACCAGAGCATACTACCAACATATGAACATCTTCAAGCTTGATATTAGAGAACTCGTTTCCAGAAGGCATTATGGATTCTATCACTAATAATCGCCCTTGTTCTTTCATGGCTTGATGACAGCGCTTAAGAATGTTGATCGCTCGTTCATCATCCCACATGTGAAGAACTTGCTTGAGTAAATAAACGTCTCCACCTTCTGGTACACCCTCAAAAAAGCTACCTCCTATGAGTTGACAGCGGTTATGGACAGATGCTAGCTCACGTAACTTCTTAACTCTATCAATTGATTTTGGGAGATCGAATAACACACCTGTCATAGTGGGGTTAGCTTCGAGGATAGCAGTAAGCAAATTACCCGTGCCACCACCAATGTCAACCAGCTTGCCAATTGAGGAAAAATCATAAGCCTCCAAGTATGGAGCATATACCTCTAGTGACCGATTACTAGCATACTTAAGAAACATTTCTCCTGCAACAGCATTTTGCTGATAATACTCAAATAAATCTACGCCATACAAATGCTCAAAGGCACTTTCCCCAGTCTGTACGCTATACATCAAATTTTCCCAGGGTTTATAGTAATACTCCTCGCCTCGAAAAATTGCCTCATTACGCACTGAACCCGGAACATCACTCTGCAAGCAATCTGCTTGTGGAGTTAGTTCAAAGCATTGGGGTTGTGTCTCAGCAAAAATTCCAAAACCCGCAAGAGCTCGTAACACTCGATAAAGAGAATCGCTGTGGGTGTTTGTTGCAGAAGCTAAAGCATCACAGTGCTGAGAACCATCTTTGAGCAAATCAGCAATGCCAAGTTTAGCAACAACATAGAGCAACCGTGAAACTCTGTAGGCATATATCAAATCTCCTGTGGTAAATGAAAGCTGAGTATTGCTAGGCTTAGAGTTTGATAAAACCATGATTTTTCACCCTTTTCTTGAGTATTGGTACTTTGAAAGCATTGGAATTGAAGAACCTACCTTGGTTTCGAGTATTCAGTTGGATATCAGACAAAGAGATAGCTTCAATTTTTATTTTTTAACTTCCAATTTTCTAGTATCCTTGCATCAAAACTTCGATCTGATAGAAACTTTTTTAGTATCAAATTAAGCCTTAAATAATTTTGATACTTAGCTAAGAAATAACGTGTTTTGGGTTTGCTAGCTTCCAAAGCCTCTAGAATTGTACATGCAACTTGTTCAGGTTGCATTCCTGTGCGATTTGATCTAATCATACCCTCTACAAAAAATTTGTATGCATCACCATACATAGCTTTAGCTTCAGACGACATATTGGCAAAGTTTTTCCGAAAGCTTTCTTCAACTTTATCTGGTGCTGCTGAAGCAATTGATCCCGGTTCAACCAAAATTACTTCAATACCCCAAGGATCTAATTCCATTCTTAAAGCATCTGTAAATGCCTCCAATGCAAACTTGGAAGCACACAACGAAGAGATAAATGGCCCAGTGATTATACCACCAACTGAACCAATATTAACTATCCGACCTTTAGCTTTTCTAATTAATGGCAAAAATGCTTGTGTAACCGCTATTTGCCCAAAGACATTGACTTCAAATTGCCATCTTAAGTCTTCAATGGCAACGTACTCTACTGGCCCATCCAGTAACAGACCTGCATTATTTACTAATCCAATCAGTCCTTCATTATCAAGAGCTTTTGATACAATCTCTGCTGCAAATTTAATCTCTTCTGTTTTTGTAACATCCATCAAGATTGTTGTCAAATTATCAGATGCATTACGCTTAAGTAATTCAGCATCTTTTTCTTTACGAACTGCTGCATAGACACGATATCCTTTTTTGTCAAGTAAGAGTGCTGCTGCTCGACCAACACCTGTTGAAGTTCCTGTAATCAGGACAGCACCTTTTTGGCTTTGAACCATTTTTTTGACCCTCACGATCTATGGACATTTATCTAAAACTGATAAATTAAACAATAATATTCTAAAAATTTTAGAATATTATTGATGATTTAAGAAGAAGATTTGACTAGTATTTTATGAAAATCCTGAAATTTTCTCAATGTTAATATTAATGCTATTAATAGGACTAAAAAATTTGTCGTTATTATTCCGAAATATATACCTTTTATGCCCATCTTCTCTCCTAATAAAAAAACAAGTGGTATATAGAAAAATAAACCTTTTAATAAAACTACTATTGAAACAATTTTGCCCTCACCTATAGATTGAAATAAAACTGCACTAAAAGGAATAAAGGGCATAATTGGTATTAAAAAATTAAGAATATGAAAGTTTAGTAAATCATTTTCATTAAAAGTAACATCTGGTAATATCAAGCCTAAAAATACTTCTGGTTTTAATTGTATAAATAGCCAAAACAATGTTAATAAAGCAATTGCACAAATGATAAAAATTAAATAAGCTTTTTTGACTCTATTATAATTTTTTGCTCCATAATTTATGCCAATCACAGGTTGTAAGGATTCCAAAAATCCATTTAAAGGGATAGATGCCAATGAATTCAATGTTACTGTTGCTCCGAAGAATGCTATATCATTCTGTGTTCCATAACGAGAGATTAATTGAAAAACGACAAAACTTTGAATGAAAGCTATGACTGGGATAATTAAATTTGAACTTCCTATTGATAAAATTTTAATCAGTAAATCTATTTTTAAAATTAAATTTTTATAATCAACTTTGATTGAGCTTTTACCAGAAAAGTAATAAATTAATAATCCAGTACAGTAAGCTCCCATTGCAATAACTGTAGCGAGAGCTAATCCCCTAATTCCCCAGTGAAAGACACTAAGAAATACAGTATTTAAAATTAGATTAACGATGAAATATATAGTAGCAAATATCATAGATATTCGGAGTTGACCTTCTGATTTGATGAGATCGTTACAAGCAATCCCTAAGACAATAAACACTGAACCAAGCACATAAGTCTTAAGAAATTCTGCTCCAGCAAATGCAACTTCACCACGACCTCCCATAAATAAAATGAATTCTTCACCAAAACTATAGCCAATAATTGTGATAATAAAGGAGATAACAATACTAATGACCACTAAGTTACCAAATATTTGGGACTGAGTTTTGATATCTCCAGAACCAATAGCTCGACTAAGAAGAGAAGCAGAACCTACGCCAATTAAGTCAGTAAAACCACTGATGAGAGAAAGTAATGGTAAAGCAAGAGTTATACCACCGATAGCAGTTTTCCCAATGAATTGCCCAGCAAAGAAAGCATCAATAAAAGGAGTTAAACCTAGTACAAGACTTCCCGCAATACTGGGAGTTGTTAACTTAAACATCACTTGAAAGAGATTGCCATGGAGGATCTCATTTGTCAGTTGAGATTGTTTTTGTGAAGTCATTTTAAACTTTTTGGCTTGTTCCTGTTTAATCAACCTTGACCAAACGGCTAACGCAATACTGCTTCACCGCTTCTAACTCCATCTGTTTTGCTGAGTTTAATGCACTCATAACCTCACCACAAACTTCAACTCTGGCTTCATAAGTACCTGATGTACTCCCATCAATTGCAGCGAAATCAATACGCACCTCAGCCCAATAGATAGGATGCTCTTCATTGAGTTCTTTTGCCAGTACTTCGCCAGCTTTCAAATAATCAAGCCAAGTCCAACCCAACTGCATCCAAATTTCGCGCTCGGCAATTTGCTCAAATTTGGTTAAACCCGCCCATCCCCGATAAAATTGACGCAAGTCAGAGACGGAGCCATGTTTGTTTACCAGTAAATCAAGGACTTCTGGTTCCAAATGTCCCCATAAGCATCCTTGAGGTAAATCAACTAGGGTAGGAGCAAACTGATGACCACCAAAGTGAGTTGTTTGCCAAACTCGTAATTTCCCATTAGAAATAGGCGCGTATTCCTTGCGTAATCGACGATATATAGGAGTCCCGAATCTGCCACAGGCAAGGTCAACTTGAGCATGGGTGCAAACCATGAGTTCGCGGATGTGATTGCTTTGTTGCTGATACTGCTGAAACTTTGATAAATCGTTGGGCTGTTGCATTAACTGCTTGAGTATTGCCGTAACTAAGGCAGTTGCTTCCTCCTCTGGAACGACGAACTCCTGTTTCTCAAACTTAGAAAACAGCTTTGCAGGACGATAGTAATATAGGAGGCGGGTAAAGCCAGGGTAAGAGTATTCACGGTCAGGAGCAATCACCATTGGTCTCAGGTTGACTCCATGTTTAACAATTAATTCTTGGAACAAACCTATCAATGGCTTAATTGTGGGATTTTCCTGAAAGAGGTTTTGCGACCAAGGTTGGGGAATTTCCATAATCAACCAATGGTCGCAAGTACCTGCTGTACCAATTGGGTCTTCTTTATTGGTTTTGGAAACCACCGAGCAAAAACGACAATCTGTCAGGGAAAGTAGATTGGTCTGTTGATTTTGCAATTCAAAACCCTCCTAAAAAAAAGCTATGAGGCGGCGGCAGGGTTCTTAAATCCAAGCCCTTAGAATTCATCATTCATTATTCGAGATAAATTACTCATTGAATCAAACTCAATCTATTTCTTAATCAAGTCCTAATCTATTTCACAAACGACCATAATGGGTATTTTGCCATCCATTAGTCTAGTTCGCGGTGCGAAACTAAATTTCCCAAAAATAATGATACGGATTTAAGATGTTTCCAGGAAATAAAACCTTGGTTTTTAGGCTTTATAAAATGATCCCTCTGAGTTTCGCACCGCGAACTAGTGTAAACTCAAATTACTTGTAAGAGTGTATATTAACCGTCGATTATCTTTGAATTCGCGGCGACCGTGCATAAATCTTGAATTATCTATCATAACTAAATCGCCAGCTTGCCACGGTATTTCTTCGGCAAACTTGTCGTAAAGTTTCTGAAGTTCGTCGGCAACTTCCTCAGGAAGCTTTGAACCATCTTCAAAAATCTCATTTCCCCTTTCGTGACTTACCCAAACGAAGTTGCAGAATGCATCTTGATTACTATTTTTTGTTTTTACTACTGCTGAAGTAATATCTTGTACAAGAATAGTCGAATCTTCATTGATATGATAACTAAATCCCTCAAAGTTATCCGCCAAGTTATCCAAACTTTGCTTGCAATCCTCAAGCGTTTCACCACCTAAAATCCATTCGTTTAATTCATTCCATGGTACATTATCAATAGACATCTTTACTTTTTTTTCAATAAATAACTGTTTCGTATTTTTGCTCATTTCATTCCATATTTGAACACCATCCCAAAATAAAGTTTCGCCTCCTTGTACAGGCGTTTTACAGCCAAACCAAATAACATCAGGTCGTATAACAGAAAAACTAGCATGCTCAGCATGAGCAGGAATAGCATCCATTCCTTCTTCTACTAAGTTAACAAAATCAAACGAGTCAATACTTTCTTTCGAGAAATTTTTTGTGCAGCGAAAATTTAATTTTTCTGAAAAAGATTCCATGTATGTAGGAGTGATCCCAAAACCTCGAAAAAGAACAACTCCAGATGACTTAAATAGCTCAAGAGTTTCCGCTTTAGAAAGGCTTAAAATATCTTCACAATCGTTAGTACTGTATATTATTTTTCCCGAACCTCTTCCTAATGACTCGATTTTACGTTTCATGGCTTTTATTTGATATTTTTTGGATTAAAAATGTAACTGCTTACCGCAAGACAAAAGCATCTTACGCTGAATTAGCAACGAACTGCTGTGGCTGCTCTTGGACTGAACGCCGATCGAGCATTACCATTTTCAAGCCACTAGCAGGGGGATAGTTAACACCTATAGCCTTAGGTTTTTCCACTCTTTTTTCATCTGCTAATCCTAGTTGATAGCGTGAAAGAATCGTTGCTAAAACCAGCTTCATTTCAAAAAGGGCTAATGCCTCGCCCGGACAGCGACGAGCACCACCACCAAATGGCAGAAATTCATAGGGAGAATATTGTCGTTCTAGAAAGCGCTCTGGCTTGAATTGCTTTGGTTGTGGGTATAAGTCCTGACGTTGGTGTGTCAGATAAATAGAGCCTCTGACCACTGTACCTGGACTCAACTCGTAGCCCATCACCTCAATTGGTGATTCTACGAGTCGTGGAAATGTGACAACCTGAGTTGGGTAAATTCGTAGTGCTTCATTGCAGACAGCACTAAGGTAGGGTAGTGCAACGATGCTCATAGGATCTGGGGATTCACCGAGGGTATCGAGTTCTTCTAGCAATCGTTGGCGAACAGCAGGTAAACTATGAATCCAGTACAATGACCAAGTTATGGCAGTAGCTGACGCATCCTGACCACCCAATAACAATGATGGGAATAAATCCCGCATATCCTCATCGGTCATTGGTTTACCAGTTTCATCGCGAGCAAATACTAGTTCGGAGAGGACATCGGTGCGGGAGGGATCTGCTTGCTCGCGCCTTTGTGCAATTTCAGTGTAGAGTAGTTTGTCAAATTGTCGTTGGAGGTTCTGCCAGTATCCCCAGGGACTCCACCGACCTAAATCTCGTCGGAGAAAGGGATAAGACAGGGATAGCCTTAGCCAGCGAGACCGGGCAAAACTTAATAACTTGCAAAAGAGTAGCCTAAATTGTTCGTAACGCTCTCCCTCATGCAAACCAAACAAAGCTTGCAATATCACCTCTAGAGTAATCTTTTGCATAGTTGGGTAGGCATAAAAAGATTCACCGATCGCCAGATCGTTCATGACTTGATCTGCAACTTGACAGATACGCTGCCCGTATGCTTTTACCCGAGTTCCGTGCAGGGGAGGCATTAACAGCTGACGGCGATGTTTGTGACGCAAGCCATCAAGCATGAGTAATCCATTGTTTCCAACTAAGGGTGCGCCACCTTGGTTCAGCTTACCAGAAGCTGTTATCTCTTTGGCACTCGTAAAAATCTGCTTCATTCCTTGTGGGTTACTTACAATCACTAAAGGTGTATCACCACCTAAAATTGTGAAAATGTCACCATAGCGATCGCCCATAACATCCATGAAGCCAAGAGGATCGGTCTTAAAATGATGACTTAGCGATCGAGGAGAATCTTTTGGTCCTTCAGGTAATTTCATTAGTATTTTTTTTAATGATTGTTTAATTATCGATAGCTATTAAATTGGTATAACAACGAATGGCTGCGACTGTTCTTGATGCTGACGCCGACTTTGCATAAGCATTTTCACGCCACTAACTGGGTAACAAATAAGACCTCCAAATTTTGGTTTTTCTGGTCGCTTATCAACTAGCGCTAATTGATAACGTGAAAGAATTGTCGCCAACACTAACTTCATTTCAAATAAGGCAAAAGCCCCACCAATACAACTACGAGCACCGCCACCAAAGGGAAGAAATTCATAGGGAGAGAATTGTTTTTCCAAAAAGCGCTCTGGCTTAAATTGTTTTGGTTCTAGGTATAAATCTTCACGCTGATGCGTCAGATAAATATTCCCAATAAGTACTGTTCCTGGACTTAACTCATAGCCCATCACATTAACTGGGGACTCTACCAACCTTGGAAATGTGAATAACTGAGTCGGGTAAATTCGCAAAACTTCGTTGCAAACAGCACTAAGGTAGGGCAATGCAACAATGCTCATCGGATCTGGGTCTTCACCAAGACAATCAAGTTCCTCAAGGAGTCGTTCGCGAACGCTAGGTAAATGGTGAATCCAATATAAAGACCAAGCTAGAGCAGTTCCTGAAGCATCTTGAGCTGCAAATATAGGCGATAATAGGAGGTCGCGCACCTCTTCATTACTCAATAGTTCACCCGTTTCATCATGAGCAAATATGAGATCGCAGAGGATGTCAGTGCGTGAGGGATCTGCTTGCTCGCGGCGTTCTTCGACTTCACTATATAGCAATTGGAAAAGTTCTCGTTGGAGCTGAAGCATGTATCCCCTTGGACTCCACTGACCTAGATCCCGTTGTCCAAAGGGAAGTTGTGTAACGATCTCATATAGAGGAGATTGCTGATATTTGATCGTAGAAGCAAAGAGATGCTTGATTTTGTCATAGCGCTCTCCTTCACGCAATCCCATTACAACCTCTATACCCACCCGCAGGGTGATATCTTCGATAGTAGGGTAGGCAATAAAAGGTTTTCCAATCGCCTGTTGACTCATGATTTTTTCTGTGAGTTCGCAGATACGTCGCCCACAGGCTTGCATCCGCTCTCCGTGAAAAGCCTGCATTAACAGCTTACGCCGATGTTTGTGACGGAAACCATCGAGTTGAAGGACTCCTTGGTTTCCTGTACCCCCAGCGAAATCGCTGTTCAATGCACCCCTAGCGATAATTTCTTTGGTACTGGTGAAAATCTGCTTTATACCTGAGGGATTGCTGACGTAAACTATTGGCGTAGAATCAGACATTATGGTGACAATATCACCATAGCGTTTGTAAACCGCATCCATATAGCCAAAAGGGTCAGCCTGGAATTGATGGTTTAGCAGCCAATTAGGAGTTTTCGGTCCTGCGGGTAGGTTCATCAGTCTTGTTTACTCACATTTTCTACTTTACACTGTACTGAGCATTATCGATATGAATTCTCAATAGTTTGGCTAATTCCTGAATATTCGGTTCGACTAACATCGAGAAATGATCTCCAGAGACTTCAATAACATCAATAGGTTGACTGGAACATTTACCCCAACCTAGTAAAGGGTCATCAGTATGAAATTCTGGACTTTCAAAGTCATGAGTAATTTCCTCAGTAGCTCGAAAGAGACTGATGGAGTGAGGATAAAGGAGCGGAACATAATCTCGCATGGCTTGGACATGAGCTTTGAAAAGTTTGTAATAGCGGAGATAATCCTTAATTTCTGTATCGCTCAAGATGAAGTTTGCTCTTTTATTTACTAAATGAAATTGCTCATCTAGTTGCAAATCTCTAAGTTCCTCAAAAGGAACAGAAAAGTTTATGTTGTTGTTAGTTTTTATCGATTCAGCCATGCGGAGTAAGAATTTGGCATCATCATCGTCTGCTGCTTTAACGGCTGTTTCTGTTAATATGGCGTCGATGACAACTAGCAAACCTACCTTTTCACCCTGCCTTTGCAATTGTTGTGCCATTTCAAAGGCAATCACACCACCGTAACAAAAACCTCCTAAAAGATAAGGACCATTTGGTTGTACCTGACGAATTTCTTGGAGGTAGCGAGTTGCTGTCTTCTCCACTGAAATAATTTCAGGTTCCTCTTGGTCAGGGGTATGTTGTAAGCCATAAAATGGATAATCGTCACCAAGTCTTCTAGACAAGTTATAGAAGGCACGAATACCTCCACCAGCGCCATGCATACAGAAGAAAGGAATTTTGTCACCAGAAGACTGAATTGCTACTAGAGGAGAATTGGATGTCTCACGGGCTGGCTGGCTAAGAATTTGAGCTAGTTTTTCAATCGTCTGATTTTCAAAAAGAGTAGACAAGGGAAGATTGTGTCCAAATCGGTCTTGTATTTGAGCCATTAAGCGTACAGCTAAAAACGATTGACCACCCAGGTCAAAGAAGTTATCTGTTATTCCAATCGGACTAGTATTCAGGAGATTTT
The DNA here is from genome assembly GCA_029379225.1 of Nostoc sp. S4. Classification (GTDB taxonomy): domain Bacteria; phylum Cyanobacteriota; class Cyanobacteriia; order Cyanobacteriales; family Nostocaceae; genus Nostoc. The sequence goes on from JAQYWR010000040.1 coordinate 72,978, forward strand.
CCCAAGTTTTCACCAAAGCCAATTCTGTAAAATTGCGGGGAGCAATGAAGGATTGAGTGGCGTTTGGTCGGATAACATCGTCGGTAGAAAGTGCTTGCTTGTCTACTTTGCCATTGGATGTCAGTGGAAGCACATCTAGTAACACAAAAGTAGACGGTAGCATGTAATTTGGTAGCTTTTGCTGTAAGTCGGCGTTTAACTGTGGTATTATATCTTGCTTATCTGTTACGACATAAGCGATGAGACGCCGATCGCCTTGAGCATCATCTCGGACAATAACGATAGATTCTTTCACGTCTGGATGTTGGGCGATCGCTGCTGCAATTTCTCCCAGTTCCACCCGAAAGCCACGGATTTTGACTTGGTCATCACGGCGACCAAAAAACTCAAGATTACCATCGTTGAGATAACGCACCAAGTCACCAGTTTTGTAAAGTTTACTTCCTGGGACAAAGGGGTTATTAATAAAACGTTCTTGAGTTAATTCCGGACGATGCAAATATCCCCTTGCCAATCCATCACCACCAATATAAAGTTCACCAACAACTCCTACAGGCGTTAGTTGCAAATGGCTGTTCAACACATAAACTTGTGTATTATCAATAGGGCGACCAATGGGAATACTGTTCGGTTGTTCTGGCAATAAACTAGTGTCGTAGTAAGTGACATTGGCAGAAACTTCCGATGAGCCATAAAAGTTGATTAGTTTTGCAGATGGCATCAATTCTCGGAATTTTTCGGCTAACTTAACAGACAGCGCTTCTCCACTTGTTACCCAGAGTTTAAGATGCGACAAATTCTTGATAAGATAACTGTAGTTATCTAAGAGTAAGCGCAGCAGTGAAGGCACAAGTACAATACGCGTAACTTTGTGGTGTGCCAGAGTTTCTATAAACAATTGAGGCTCTTTGGCAATCGCATCGGGAATAATCACAGTGGGAATGCCTTGTAGTAAAGGAGCAAAAATCTCCCATACTGAGTCTACAAAGCTAATGGCTGTTTTCTGGCAACAAATCTCCTCTTTTGTGAAGGGATAGGTTTTCCACAACCAGTGCAAGCCATTGACTGTACCGCGATGAGTACCGAGGACGCCTTTAGGAGTTCCAGTAGAGCCGGAAGTGTATATAATATAGGCGAGATTATCACCTGAAGAGATACTAGCTGGGTTGTCTTGACTTTCTTGCTTGATAAATTCCCATTCATTGTCTAGGAAGATCGCCGTCATTGAGGCAGTGCGATCTTGAGGAGCAACTGCTGAAGCCCGAAGAGGTTCTTTGTCATTTGTTATTTGTTTGAAACAATTAACTAATGACGAATGACTAACGATCAATGACACTTGGGAATCAGAAAGCATGAAGCCAAGGCGATCGACTGGATAACTTGGGTCAATGGGAATGTATGCACCGCCAGCTTTGAGGACAGCTAAAATTCCCACTATCATTTCTACTGAACGTTCTAGACAAATAGCAACGAGAGTTTCTTTTGTTACACCCTGTTTTTGTAAATAATGGGCAAGCTGATTAACTCTCTGATTTAGTTGATGATAAGTCAGTTGTTCTGTTTGGCTAATTAACGCTAAGGATTCAGGAGAACGCTGAAGTTGCTGCTCAAATAACTGATGAAGGGAGGCATCTTGGGGATAATCTGCACTTTGCTGATTCCACTCGAATAATAATTGCTCTCGCTCTTTAGCTGTCAGTGGTGACAATTCCCAAAGGCGCTGTTCCTGATTAGCAACAATGCTTTCTAATAAAGCTTGGAAATTACTAATGAATCGAGTAATAGTTGTCGAGTCAAAAATGTCTGTATTGTACTCTAAACACCCTGTTAATCCTTGCTGAGATTCGGATATTGATAGAAAAATATCCAACTGAGCTGTACCGCTATCGAACTGCAAAGAACGCACGCTTAAACTAGAAGCTTCCTGTGCAGACACTGGGGTATTTTGCAGGACAAACATCACTTCATAAAGTGGATTCCGGCTTAAGTCTCGCTCAGGTTGCAATTCTTCTACAAGCATCTCAAAAGGCAAATCCTGATGTGCATAAGCATCAATAGTCACCTGACGCACCCGGTGTAGTAGTTCCCGGAAACTGGGATTGCCACTAAGGTTATTACGTAACACCAAAGTATTCACGAACAAACCCAGCATCTCCTCTAATTCGGCTCGATTCCGATTTGCAATTGGAGAACCAATTAGGATGTCTTCTTGGTCTGTGTAGTGGTACAGCAATGTATTTAATGCTGCCAACAGAGTCATAAATAAAGTGGCGTCTTCTCGCTGGCTGAATTGATTCAGTGCATCAGTCAGAGTTTTTGAAAATGTAAAGTATTGCTTGGCACCCGTAAAAGTAGTGACGGCAGGTCGGGGACGATCTGCGGGTAACTGTAGTATAGGAAGTTCACCGCTAAGTTGTTGCTTCCAGTAATTAAATTGGGTTGCTAGGACTTCACCTTGCAAGCGATCGCGTTGCCAAACTGCAAAATCTGCATACTGAATAGGGAGTTCAGGTAAGCGAGAAGGCTGATTTGACAAGAAAGCTGTATATAAGGTTGCCAACTCCCGCATGAACACACCAATAGACCATCCATCCGTAATAATGTGGTGGATGGTCAAAAGAAAAACGTGTTCTTCCTCACCCAAGCGCAGTAAAGTTGCTCTGACTAGAGGCCCTTTAGCTAAGTTGAAGGGTTTTTTGGCTTCCTCAACTGCAAGTTGTTTAATCTCAGGTTCCCAATCCTTTCCAAATAAATGCTCAAAATTAAGAATGGGTAAGTCCCAAGTTAATTGGGATGCAATCTGTTGCACTGGTTCTCCATTTACCAGCACAAAAGTTGTGCGCCAAACTTCATGACGCCTAAGAATCTCATTAAGACTTTGCTGGAGTGCCGTAATATTAAGCACTCCGGTTAAATGAAAGGCACTTGAAATATTGTAGAAGGGACTGCTCTGGTAAAGTTGGTCAATAAACCATAGTCTTTGTTGAGAGAAAGACAAGGGAACACTGTTGGATGTTTGTCGCTTGGGAATTATATTGGCTTGAAAATTTCCTCCCTTCAATTTTTCCAGAAGAGCTTTTTTAGCAGGTGATAAATGAGAGTGTTTTTTGTCCATTTTTAATACCTTTTTAATATTTAGTAATCTTTTTATCAGGAATTAGTAATTCTAAATAAATCTTTGAAAATTCATTTTTAAATAGGGATACTTATGCAAAGCTAATCTTGAATCAAAAAACCTGTGATTTTACCTCGGATTATGGATGATTGACAAACAAAGCAAGCGTCACCTATTCCCTATCTGCGCGATTAGCGAAAAACATTTCTACCTCCTCTTCAGAAAATTCTTCAATTTTTTCTAACAGAAGTTGCTCAATCATTTCTGCCTGCTTGATAGGTATCATAGCTTGTAGTAAAAGGTCGCGTAGTGATAGCTCTACTGGAAACTTTGCTTGCAATCGAGAAACTAATCGAGTTGCAATGAGAGAGTCTCCTCCTAACTCATAGAAATTGTCGTAAATACCAACTTGTGCAATTCCCAGAACTTCTTGCCATATTTCGGCAATTTGTTTTTCTAACTCGTTAGTTGGAGCAACATAGGAATTATTAAGGTTAGGTCTGAAGTAGCGTGGAGATGAGTCTAGTTGACTAGAAGATTTTGAATTTAGTAGAGAATCTAGGTTAAATGTGCGATCGCTCCAGGCTTTAATATCTACTGTTGAAACAACAACCTGACTTCCTTCAGTTAAGGATAATATGCGTTTAAACACTTCTAGGCTTTCTGCATCAGTGATGGCTAATTCCACTCCAGATGCCTGTCCAATAACTTTTTGTTCTTGGGTTGTATTCAGTTGCAATTTATCCCATTTTATGGAAATCCAAGGCAAAAAGTTATTTTGATTATGTCTCTGAGTAAAAGTATCTATTAACTGGTTCAATCCTGAGTATAAAGATAATCCAACTCCTCCACGAATTGAAGCTAAGGAAGAAATAATGATACAAAAATCTAATTTTATACTCTGTAAAACTTGTTCTAATACAGTCATCTTATGAAATTGAGAGTCAAGGAGTTTTCCTAACTCTGTATTACCAATTTCTGGTATTGAGCATAATACATTTTCACGGGTTGTTAATGTTGAATAGATAACTCCGTGAATTTGACCAATTCTCTCAGGTGCAAGGCTATGGTGCATTTGTTCATAGTTACTTCTATCTGCACGCACCACCAAAAATTTTACACCTAATTTTTCTAATTCTATTAGTTCTTGGATTTTGCAACTCACTTCATCTTCTTGAACATGAGTTTCTAGCCATTGCGAGTATTCGTCCTTTTGTGGAAAAGTTGAATCCTCAATGAATATGAGTGTTGCTTGTAAAGTTTTCGCTAGATATTTCGCTAGCACAACTCCAAAACTTTCTAGTCCACCAGGAAACAGGTAAACGCCCTGTTTTCTCAGTGGAGTTTTTTCTTCAACTGCTGACTCTAGGCCCACTGACTCAAATGTTTGTACCCAGCGGTAGCGATCGCGATATGCAATAACCAAATCAGGCGACAAAGCTGCAAACTCACTAATGATTTGGTCTACAATATAACTGCTATCGTCTCCTGCTCTTCCCTCTGCACCCTTGGCATCTGGACGATTCGTTAAAACAAAATCTATACTCCGACAAACAATATTAGGATACTCTTGAGAAATAACCTTACATAACCCTAATACGGTTGCCTTTTCTGGGTTGAGAGTTTCATTACCGTTAACTTCCTGGGTCTGGTTTGATACAACCCAGATTTGCAGGCTATCGCTAATTTTTAGCTTACTAAAACTCTGTGTTAAAAGCAGCAAACTGTTGAATTCTAGATAATCACCTGTTTGACGATTTCCAAAGATATTCAAACTCCATAAATAAGCGATATTTTGGGGGATTTTACCAAGTGTAATCAGTTCTTTGAACAATGCATCATAGTCATCTCGACTTTGTGGATTAATCGCATAAACACGCTGACTTAGTTTGCTAAAGTGCTGTCCCAGCTTTACCACAATGACATCTTTCCCATTTTGTTCCAGTTTGTTAACTAACTGTGAACCCACGCCACACTCATCAACAAACAAAAGCCATTGCTCATCCTCTAATTCTGGGCGAGATGGAGGTAATAAAGAACGTTTCCATGAATGGATATAAAACCAGTTAGCAATGTCTTGTTTTTTATCTAAAGTTACAGAGTTGCTACTTGTAGAAACTGATGGTGATTTTGCATCAATCCAATAACGTTGTCGCTCAAAAGGATAAGTAGGCAAAGGTAGACGATGACGCTGCTCGTGAGTGTAAAATCCTGACCAATCTATTTCTACTCCAA
>JAQYWR010000041.1 GCA_029379225.1 Nostoc sp. S4
CTCAAATTATTACCTAGCAAACTTTTTGGGCTTTCTTATCCGTCGAACTCACGTTAATTTATATTTATTTACAAACTTGGGCAAATAACAAAATAAGAAGTAACAATTGACAGTTGGAGGCTTCATCATCAAAGAACAGGAGCGACTTAATAGATTTACAATTAAACTCAAAGTTTATCAGACATGGTTTGGTTGGATGACTAACAACCTTTTAAATCAGACATTTAGAATTTACGAATTTTCCCCAATTGACTAATAGAATAATTTAGACCATAACTATAAAAACTGATTTTAATTATTCCAGAAAAGATTTAATAAGACCAGTTATTTTTAGACCTACTTTCAATAACTTTGAGACCGTCAATGTAAATCAAACCTGGTTATTGTTTGTCACAGCTAATCAAGACAATAATCGCCTGTGATGGCAAATTGAATTAGGTAAGTTTTTTACTAACATCTTAATTGCTGTTAAAGTAACTGGAATTACTTGGGTAATTTGTTTCAACTACTTACGATGAAGAAGTTTGTTTATATATCAATACGCTTGGGTTAAAGATAATTGTATGTTGGATTGAACGAAATAAAACCCAACAAATGCACGACAATATTTTTCTTTCCCGAAGGTAACAAAAGAGGGATAACTCTTAACTCCTAACTCTTAATTCTTGGAAAGACTTGGGTTAATCGCATCTCTACTCCTAACTCGCAGATTTAACGCAAACAACGAATCGCTTCTAATAGACCTCTAGCTTTATTGAGGGTCTCTTCGTATTCTTTTTCAGGTTCAGAATCAGCCACCAAACCTGCACCAGCTTGTACGCTGACCGTGTTATTATGCACTACCATTGTGCGAATTGCTATAGCACTATTTAATTGCCCTTCAAAATCATAATATCCGTAAACACCGGAATAAACACCCCGCCGACTAGGCTCTAACTCGTGGATAATTTCCATTGCCCTAATCTTGGGCGCACCGCTGACTGTACCTGCTGGAAAACAGGCTTTGAGTAAATCCCATGCTGTTTTACCAAGTGCTAATTTACCCACGACATTGCTGACAATGTGCATGACGTGGGAGTAGCGTTCAACTACCATTAATTCATCAACTTTGACGCTACCACTTTGACAAACACGCCCTAAATCGTTTCGTCCTAAATCAACAAGCATCACATGTTCGGCAATTTCCTTAGGATCTTGGAGTAAATCCTCGGCAAGAGCTGTATCTTGTTGGGTGGTTTTACCCCGTGGACGCGTCCCTGCGATTGGACGTAGAGTTGCGATCGCTCCACCATTTGGATCGGTTTCAGCTTTCACCATCACTTCTGGACTAGAACCGATAATTTGCCAATCTTGAAAGTGGAAATAAGCCATGTAAGGCGAAGGATTTATCTGACGTAGAGAACGGTAAAGAGCAAAGGGATCGCCTGTGTATGTTGTTGATAATCGCTGGGAAATAACTACTTGGAAGATGTCACCAGCTTTGATGTATTCTTTTGCCTTTTGGACGCCAGCACAAAAATCGGGACGAGTAAAGTTACTCTGATACTCCTCTGCTCCCTTGCTCCCCTGCTCTCCTGCTCCTCTGCTTCCTGGCGGCTTCCATTCCAGCCTAGTTTTTTGCGGTGATAGGGGGAGAGATAGCTTTTCGAGCATTTGGGTGACGCGATCGCCTGCTTGTTGATATGCTGCTTGGAAATCAACTTTCGGGTCGCGTAAATCAGCATAGGCGACTGCCCAAATTTTTCGCTTCACCTGGTCAAAAATCAACAGGTGGTCTACCTGCATCCACAATCCATCAGGGATATTACGCTCATCTGGTGGATGAATTGGTACACGCGGCTCAATCCAGCGAATTAATTCATAGCCCCAAAACCCAAATAAACCGCCAATTCCTGGTGGCAACTGTGGTAATTTTACTGGGTGATAAGGTGCTAGGCATTGGGTTAAAGCCGTAAAAGGGTCGCCTGCAAAAACCACCTGTGAGCCATCGCGGTTGATTTGAGTCGTGCGATCGCCTCTTGCTTCCAAAACCCACACCGGATCGCAGCCCACTAAACTATAGCGTCCCAGTTTTTCTCCACCTTCTATGGATTCCAACAAAAAACTATAGGGCTGACCTGCACAGACTTTATACCAAGCGGATACTGGCGTATCTAAGTCTGCTACCCATTCCTGATATACCGGAACGAAGTTGCCTTGTGCAGCTAGCACAGAAAATTCAGAAAAATCGGGGAATACCATAAATAGCTAGGGGGTTGTGGATTGGGGACTGGGGATTGGCGACTGGGCAAGGAAAAGAGGCAGAGGGGAAGGGGGCAGGGTGCAGGGAAGAAGCTCCTCCCCTCTGCTCCCTGCTCCCTGCTCCCTGCTTCTTCCTAATCTCTAATCCCCAATACCTAGTAATTAGTCCCTATGCATCGTAGGTAGTTTTACCACTGAACTTGAGTTGTGCTGGACTGGGGTTTTGCCCGATGCTGCGTGGCACGAAACGCACTTTCTCACGACCTTCATTTACTTTTTCAGGGAAGACACCATCAGCTGGGTGAATATAAATAGTTTCTCCGTTGGGATAAATCCGGTAAACTTTGTAGTCTGCAATCTTGAATTTCCGGAGTTGACCGCCGAAAGCGATGCATTGTTCTTTCCGGGCGAAGTACAAGAGGTTTTCGCCTTTAAGCATAGTGGCGGCACCACCTGTAGGCAATTCAAATACTTGCTCTTTCGGGCTAGTCCAAGTGATAGCGTACTTTTCTTCGACTTCTGCTTTAGAAAGCAAGCCACCAGTATTGCCACCATATCGGGGGGTTTGTCCAGAGAGTGTTTCTGCCATAAGTGTTCTCTCAACGTTTTTAGGGCATCCTAACACTGTAACCAGGATCGTATTGCGATCGCGTTATAGACTGTAACAGTTTTTAGTCATTTGTGATTTGTCATTTATTAACCAGTCAACAGTCATCTCCCTATCCCTATTTAGTCTTGACTTTCGTCCGCTTTTCCTCTTGAGTACTCTGAACAATTGGGATGGTGAAGTGAAACTGGCTACCCTGGTCTTTGCCAGCTGACTTAGCCCAAATTTGCCCACCCCAGCCATTGACAATTTGACGACAAATTGCTAGTCCAAGTCCAGTACCGCTAGTGGTGCGTCGTAGCGCTCCTTCTTCTTGATAGAAGCGGTCAAAGACGACTTCTAACCGATTTGGTTCAATGCCGCGTCCTGTATCAGCCACAGTAACCTCGACCATTTGACGGCTGTTGCAAATCGCTTTAATGGTAATTTTTCCTTGAGATGGCGTAAATTTACAAGCATTGTCTATCAGTTTTGCTAGTACTTCTACCAGCCAATCACCATCAGCTCTAACTAAAGGTAAATCTTGAGGAATTTGAGTCTCGATTTGTGGCGGCTTTTCTGTTGAGGAACGGGTGCGAATGCGGCTGAGTGCTAAATCTATACACTCTTGTAAAGTGAGGGATTCTGGATGCCATTCCACACGACCGCTTTCCAAATTGGAAAGTGTGAGGAAATCTTGCACTAGTTTCCGCATCCGTTCTGAGTCAGCAAGAGCAGTGTTGAGCATCACCTGTTGCAATTCCAAAGGCATATCTGGCTCGCTAGCCAGACTTTCTAAGCACACTTGAATCGTGGATAGGGGGGTACGGAGTTCGTGTCCGGTGATGGCTATCAGGTTGCTGCGGGTGCGGTCTAGGGCTTCTAGTTGCTGATTGAGTTCTTCTAGGTTGGCATAAGCTTCGGCTTGGATGAGAGCTGCTCCCACTTGGGTGGCGATCGCTTTGACTAAATCCAATTCTCCAGGTTGGCACTCGTGCGGTGGCATTCGACAGTAGTGTAACTCAACAATGCCCAGTAATCGCCCTTGATAGAATACTGGTTCCATCAACCAAGAACAAATGGCAAATTTTTTGGCAATCAACGAAAGTCCGGCAGAATTAGTAACGCGAGGGTCAGTTTGTGTATCGCTAACACAAATACCTTCGCCTTGTTGCACAAGCTCCCGAAATAGGGAATTTTTTTCTAACTCCCAGGTTTCTCCACGAATAGATAAAACACCAGCAGTTAAAGATTCATGTTCAATGGTCGCTTGGCTATCTGTGGCTTGGGCGCGGTAAATTAGACACCGACATGCATTTAGGTGTTGTCCTAATTCTTGTGCTGCTACTTGGAGAACTTCGTGAGGATCGAGCGATCGCCGAATGGCAGTACTAATGCTGTTGACTAATCGTTCTTTGCGTGCTTGAGCAGTAATTGAGCGGTAGGCTTTATGTAATTTGTACTGACTAGCTTGCAAGTAAGTTACTAAGCGCTGCACAAACGGATCTGTGTCAATGTCACAAGCATATTCGTTGATTGTATCGGTTCCAAAGTAGGTTCTCGTTTGCCCAATGCCAAACCTCTGACGTGCTTGCTCAATTTTGCTTGCCAGTTCTGGTCTGTAGACCAAAATTCTCTCTAATAGCAATTCGGCGGCTTTGAGGCTAACTCCCCTTTCTGATGTCCAAATTCCCTCAAATCTTCGCGCTGTATCCATATCCATACTGGGGCTTTGCTCTGGTTGTTGCTTGTTTTTGGCAATAGAACCAAGGTTTTCCCGGCAAACCAAACAAGTCGCATAACTGTCAGCAATCACAACCAAATGCCACTCTTGACTTAAGCCATCCTCTGGTTCAAAAGCTACCTTTTCGTAGTGTTCGGAACTGTTAGCAAAATCAGTTTCCGGAGCCGACAATACGTATATTTGATTACTTCGCAAGGCAAGTCGCTGGTAGCGATGAGCTTCTTGGCGATAGAATCGCTCTCGCTGAAAACTAGCAATTACAAGGGGTTGAGCTAAAGTCGCAGCCAAAACTTGATCTTCCATCGCGTGGGAGAGCGCTGTTAGTGAAGCCTTAAAATATAGCTGGGGCCGCAAGTAGGGTAGGGACTTTAGCAGATCACTCAGCACAGAAGTCGAAATGCTCATGAATTATCGTTAAACGCTCAATCTCAACAAGATCCACGTCACAGCTGCATTGTACAAATTCCAATGGACTCTCAAGTTAAATAGATAGTTTCAATATGTAAACAACGCTAAATAAGCACTTTTTGCTTGAGTAAACGCAACACTTTGTTACCAATTAGCAAAAGTAGGTGCAGGTTTATTTACAAAATGTAACTGGTCGCGGAGCGCTCTGTTACTAGGGATTGTTTTTCTAGAACATGCTTCTGATTCTTAATCCCCAATAGCTAATTGTGATGTTTTAAATAGTAGACCACTAAGCTGAATATATATTCTCGACCAGCTTTACCATCGAACAATGGCAGTTAGCCTTGAGAAGAGTTGCTAGGGTGCGATGCCCCAAAGTTCCTCGTGTAGGTGATTGGTACAATCATACTGTTAATCAAAGTATACAGTTGAATAGGTGGAGCGATCGCTACCAAAGCAACAAAACTGACAATTGACAACTGTTAATAATGCCTCAGAACGGACTTTTAAAATCAGAGGTAGCTGTGCTGGAATACTCTTGTCAAGTATGGCTAAACCCAAGATTCTCCAGAAAAACTAACTTTCCTCTTTTAGGATATATTGCACCTAATCGATAACAGCTAGAAATAATACGATCGCAAACAGATAGACCTGTAGACGGAACTTTGGCTAATGACATCAGATGCGCTCATGACCACAGAAAAAATTTTAGTGGATGGAAAAACTTTTGTTGCTGCTGAACAATTACCTATTCCGGAGTGGCCTTGTGTTGTGAGTGAAAGACCACAGCCAACACTGACGGTTAAAGATGATGATTTATTTTTCGTCACAGATACCATAGGCAACATTTCTGGCTGTTCCCTCAATGATGGTAACCCCAGCATGGGACTGTTTTGCTGTGATACGCGATTTCTCAATCGCTTGGAGTTGCAAATTGAAGGGCGATCGCCTGTACTCTTAAGTAGCACTGCCCAAAAAGGCTTTTCAGTCTCAGTTTTGTGTACCAACCCGAAAATCGACGAACGCTTGAGAGCCGAAACTGTAGGAATTCGTCGGGAAATGGTACTCAATGGCGCGTTATTTGAAGAAATAGAGGTTTCTAACTACAGCACAACCACCGTCAGTTTTGAACTCAGCATCAGCTTTGATGCCGACTTTGTTGATTTATTTGAAGTTCGAGGTTATGACAGAGAAAAACGAGGTAGGCTTTTACGCCTAGTGGAGCCAACAGCCGAAGAAGGAACATTTTCTCTTGGCAATGGGGTTTCGCCTGTAACCAAACCAGACGCCTCTAAAGAAGAATCTTTAACACTCGCCTATCAAGGTGTAGATGGCTCGGTAATGGAATCGCGCCTTCTATTCCAACATCGGCAACCAGACTATTTCAAGGGTTATACTGCGGTCTGGCAACTTGAGTTGGCTTCTCACGAAACCCAAAAGCTCGGTTACCGAGTAAACATGTTGACCAACAGCAAGTCTACTTCAACTGTCAGCGCCCCCGCCACCTTAGGACAGGCGAAAGATGCTGAGTGGATGGAAGAACAACGTTGGGTACAACAAATTACACGGATTAGCTCAGATAAGAGTATCTTCAATCGAGTGATTGAGCGAGCTGAGCAAGATATGTATTTGTTGCGTCAGTCCTTTGGTAAGCATAAAACTGTTTCCGCCGGAGTGCCGTGGTTTTCTACATTGTTTGGGCGAGATTCGCTGATTACAGCTTCCCAAACTTTGATGTTAAACTCGCAAATCGCGAAAGAAACCCTGATACTACTTGCGACATACCAAGGTCAAATTGAGGATGAATGGCGCGAAGAAGAACCGGGTAAGATTTTACACGAGTTACGTTTGGGGGAAATGGCTCGCTGTCAAGAAATTCCCCATACACCCTACTATGGTACAGTTGACGCTACTCCTTTGTGGTTGATGCTGTATGCCGAATATTATGCTTGGACTCACGACCAAGAACTTCTAGAGCAACTTTGGCCCAATGCTCTAGCAGCAATGGAGTGGATCGATCGCAATACCAAACAAACCAGCTACCTCAGCTACTACCGTAGATCTAAACGCGGTCTTGTTAACCAAGGTTGGAAAGATTCTGGTGATTGTATTGTTAACTACAAGGGAGAATTAGCCAACGGTCCAATTGCCTTGTGTGAAGTCCAAGCTTACGTCTATGCTGCAAAAATGCGCTTAGCAGAAATAGCTAGAATGAAGAAGCGGCTTGATTTGGCAGACCGTTGGCAAGAAGAGGCGAGGAATCTCAAGGCGCGTTTTAATCAAGATTTTTGGATGGAAGACCAGGATTTCTGCGCTTTGGCTTTGGATGGAGATGGTAAGCGAGTAGATAGTATTACCTCAAATCCAGGTCATTGTCTGCATTTGGGCATCTTCACACATGAAAAAGCCTACAGTGTAGCAGAACGGTTACGGGCACCAGATATGTTTAACGGTTGGGGTATTCGTACCCTGAGTAGCTTGTCACCCGCTTATAATCCAATGGGCTATCACATAGGTTCAGTTTGGCCTCATGATAACGCTTTGATTGCAATGGGACTGCGATCGCTCGGTCTTATTGACCAAGCCCTGGAAATTTTCCAAGGTTTATTCGACATGACTAGTCTGCAATCTTACCAACGTCCTCCAGAACTTTTCTGTGGGTACGAACGTAACGGTGATAATGCCCCTGTGCAGTATCCAGTCGCCTGCACTCCCCAAGCTTGGGCTACTGGGAGTATCTTCCAATTACTGCAAATGATGGTCAACTTAGTGCCTGATGCTCAAAATAACTGTTTGCGAATCATCGACCCCGCTTTACCAGAATCAATTAATCGCCTGTCCTTGCATAATTTGCAAGTTGGGACTACAGTCCTCGATTTAGAATTCGAGCGTTCTGGTAGTACGACTGCTTGTCGTGTTGCCAAAAAACGCGGTAACCTGCGGGTGGTTATCGAAGCATAACAAGGGAGTAGGGAGTGGTGAATTTCTACTCCCTATTTAGCATCAAATCGAGAGTGCGATCGCTCACCAGGATGGCGTGAAGCTCAGTAAGTAATTTAATTCCTTTTTTAGCAGTCATGTCTGTAAATACACCTGAACCCAAGCTGTTAACCTAGATTCTAATCAACAATAAATAGGCTTTATAAGTCAATTAAGACAAGGCTTTTAGCAATATTTTTATATTTTTTTTTTATATTCATCAACTTTTTATGCTGTATTTTTAGCATACTAGATACTGAAGAACTAAAAAAAACTTCATAACCCTTTTGACTATACTCCTCTCCTAATTGCAGCAATCGCTCTCTTTCTAAGTTTGCGGTTCGAGTTTCCATTAAATAGTTACCTCCTGGTTAGGAGCATCAATTACAACAACATGTAAGAACTCATTGCCACAAGCAAAGCCTTCCGCCAATGTCGGGGTAATGCTTTCTATTCTAAAGTTACCTGACAAATTTCTCTTCCTATTTTTATTCCGAAAACCAGTATTTTTCAGCTTCTTGTCGGACTGTCTTTTTCCAATCTTGAAGCCGATTGCCCTTACCGCGGTTACGAGCCTGTTGTGATACTGGTCGCCCATTTACTATGAAATCAAATCTGGTCAATGCACTTCTAAATAGTAGATCGTAGGTTGTTTTATGTTACTATCCTCAAAACAACCAGATAACTTCTGCTACCATAATAGAGAAATAATACCGTTACTAGCTGTTGCTGCATCCGTCAGTAGCTTCGCTGAGTGCTTTCCGAACAATCTTATCACTGACATCAAACCGTTTTAGGTTAGCAATGAATGTAGAAACAGTATCACCTTCAAGTCGCTCAAAATCAGATCTAAGTCCTTGTCCGAGCTTATTAGAAGTATGGGGAAGCGATCGCCAATAAAAAACCTTGGTGGGTGTTTTCCACTATCGCACTCCAGCAAGGTCTGTCCTAATCTTTAACTTTTAATTCCTAAATTTATTTTTATGCTTCTTCAGAATTTTCACTCTTATGCCCTGGAGATGCTTCATAAAGTGCATCCAAATGCTGGCGAGCATCTTCAACATTAACTGAACGCATTACCAATAATGGCTCTTTAATTAAGTTGCCCGCGTTATCTAATAACTCTGGATGGGGTATAAACTGTTTTCTTGATGCATAATAACCAAAGCTACCTTGATTACCCATTGGTGAAGAATTCGTTGGGTAAGTTCGCTCCCGATCAAAACTAAACATAATCAGGTTACGAATTAAGTTACCAACAGCTATAAATGCAAGGACTGTAAAAGCAAAGATGTAAAGCAGGTGTAACATTAGATTTTCCTCCAAGGCAGCAATTTTTAAAAGTTTATTTTGTAACGTTTGGTTAACCGACACCGTGACTCGCCATTCGGCTCACAGTTAGGACAAAGATTTAAAGCACTTTTGATGCGCTTGTATTGATATGGAGCGATGTGTCAACCGTCATTCCACTTACGGTAACATAGGATACATAATTTTGTTAATGAAAACTGTCTTAAGAGAATGTTAAGAATTTTGTACTATTTATTTAACAACCGAATCTGTTGTTTTGTAATTAGCTAAGCAGTCTGTAAAAACTTGGTTGATGCTGTTTATATTTCCGGCGCTTGACGAAAGCGCATTGCCACATTCCAGCATTCTGTTACTAATTGATGCCAAGGCATCAAAGTTGCCATATCAATTCCGACTTGTCCATCAGTAGCGTTAAACAGCATTTTTGCGGTATTTAGTTCTTCTTGCGCTTGCTTAACCCGCGACAGCAAGTCAGATTGCTCTTGGTTGCTCATAAATGAGAGTTGCTTGGTTTCGAGTAAGTCGCGCGATCGCGTAAACCAAAACTGAAAATCGTCCAGTAGCGGTTCTAAAACCGTTTTCAGCAACTGAGTCCCTGGTAAATCTGAGTCTGGCATAAATTAGAGGAATATTTCCAACTTTCTTACTAATATTAACGTTATTTACGATTCTTAACAATTGTCTTATTTCTCTCACACACAATAGATTGAAAATTCGCAGTTTTTTGTAACAAAAGTTACATTTATAATTATATAGTTTTGCTAAGGCGCTTGTACACTTCCTTTAGAAAGGTGTCTGTAGATATAGATGGGGAGTAGGGGAGGTAGGAGGTAGAAATAAACAATGCTTAATGCCAATGCCGTTATATTTGAATAAGCCTACAAATTCACATCAATCGTCTTTTGTAATCACTTCGTCAATGGTTCAGCAGCCAATGTCGCTAAAATTATCATCAAATCCTTCACAAGAGTTAGAAAAACCTGAAAAAATTTATTTGCCACGTACCAGCGAATCAGAGAAGTTAAAAAAGATTCGTCACACTGCTTCCCATGTGATGGCAATGGCAGTACAAAAGCTGTTTCCCAAGGCGCAAGTTACAATTGGCCCTTGGATTGAAAACGGATTTTATTATGACTTCGATAACCCAGAACCATTTAGCGAAAACGATCTTAAAGCCATCAAAAAAGAGATGGTAAAGATTATCAATCGTAAATTGCCAGTTATTGAGGAAGAAGTCAGTCGAGAAGAAGCCGAACGCCGGATTCAGCAAATTAACGAACCTTACAAGCTAGAAATTTTAGCAGACATCAAAGAGCAACCAATCACAATTTACCATTTGGGAAATGAGTGGTGGGATTTGTGTGCTGGGCCTCATCTAGAAAACACTAGTGAATTAAACCCCAAAGCTATTGAATTAGAAAGTGTTGCTGGTGCTTATTGGCGTGGGGATGAAACCAAAGCCCAACTCCAACGCATCTACGCTACCGCCTGGGAAAGTCCAGAACAACTTGCTGAGTATAAGCGACGCAAAGAAGAAGCGTTGCGGCGAGATCATAAAAAACTCGGTAAAGAACTGGGATTATTTGTATTTTCTGATTTAGTGGGACCGGGTTTACCTTTATGGACTCCTAAAGGTACTCTGTTGCGGAGTATTTTAGAAGACTTCCTCAAACAGGAGCAATTAAAACGAGGTTATTTGCCTGTGGTAACGCCTCACATAGCCAGAGTTGATTTATTTAAAACCTCTGGACACTGGCAAAAATATAAAGAAGATATGTTTCCCTTAATGGCGGAGAATGCAGAAGCAGCCGCACATGAGGTGGGCTTCGTCATGAAGCCGATGAATTGCCCTTTCCACATCCAAATATACAAGAGTGAGTTGCGTTCCTACAGAGAACTACCGATGCGCTTGGCAGAATTCGGTACTGTTTATCGCTACGAACAATCTGGGGAATTGGGCGGTTTAACGCGGGTACGGGGTTTTACTGTAGATGATTCTCACTTGTTCGTCACCCCAGAACAGCTAGATAGCGAATTCCTCAGCGTGGTAGATTTGATTTTGTCGGTATTCAATAAACTACAACTGAAGAATTTTAAAGCTAGACTTAGTTTTCGCGATCCAACTAGTGATAAGTACATCGGTGACAGTGAAGTTTGGGATAAAGCCGAAAGTGCGATTCGCCGTGCAGTTGAAACCTTGGGAATGCAACACTTTGAGGGAATCGGAGAAGCAGCATTTTACGGGCCTAAACTCGATTTTATCTTCAGTGATGCCTTAGAACGGGAGTGGCAATTAGGAACCGTACAAGTAGATTACATTTTGCCAGAACGTTTTGATTTAGAGTACGTTGCTGAAGATGGTACTCGCAAACGTCCGGTAATGATTCACCGTGCGCCTTTTGGTTCCCTGGAAAGGCTGATTGGTATTTTGATTGAAGAGTATGCGGGTGATTTTCCCTTGTGGTTGGCACCAGTGCAAGCGAGATTACTGCCAGTAGGTGAAGCACAGTTAGATTTTACTCAAGAGGTGGCAACAAAGATGCGAGCATTAGGTATCCGTGCAGAGGTGGATACTAGTGGCGATCGCCTGGGTAAACTGATTCGCAACGCAGAGAAAGATAAAATACCAGTGATGGCAGTTGTGGGAGCCAAGGAAGTGGAAACCAACACCTTGAGTATCCGTACCCGCGCCTCTGGGGAATTAGGCGCTGTATCTGTGGATGAGGTGTTAGATAAGATGAAGAATGCGATCGCTAACTTCGACAATTTCTAATATAAAGTAGGGTGGGCAATGCTTATCCTAAAAAATTATATATATAGCGGTTTGCGCTCGACTAAAGTGCAAACAATTCGTAGGGTAGTACAGCTAACTGTGCTACCCTACTCAATTAAAAACCAGATGAGCAAATTAACCCTTTGCGTGGGATGCTGGTTGATTGATTAGGGAGTATTTGCAGATGTCTGTTGTTTGTGATGTCACTGTTACCGTTCCCGCCACAACTGCTAATTTGGGGCCTGGTTTTGATTGCATGGGTGCAGCTTTAAAGCTGTATAATCAATTCAAGTTCACTCGTGTGGAAGAGGGTGGGTTAACGATCGCTGTCACAGGTGAAGAAGCTCAACGAGTACAAACCGATCGAAGCAATCTCCTTTACCAAGCGTTTATCAAGTTCTATCAACATTTAGAGCAGACGCCGCCAGCGGTGAAAATAGAAATTCAACTGGGTATACCGTTAGCCAGGGGTTTGGGTAGTTCCGCCACCGCAATTGTTGGTGGGTTGGTGGCGGCGAATCAACTTGAAGGTGCGCCCATGAGTCAGTCGCAGGTAATGGAGTTAGCAATCGCAATGGAAGGACATCCTGATAATGTAGTTCCAGCTTTGTTGGGTGGATGTCGTCTGGCTGCTTCTGGTGGTGCAGGTTGGGAAATTTGTGATGTTCCTTGGCATCAAGATATCATTCCAGTTGTAGCCATTCCTGATTTTGAACTTTCCACTTCCGAAGCGCGGCGCGTTCTGCCAACGCAAGTCAGCTGTGCAGATGCGATTTTCAATACTGCACACTTGGGTTTATTATTGCGTGGCTTGGAAACTGGGAAAGCAGAATGGTTAAAAACAGCTTTGCAAGATAAATTGCATCAGCCATATCGCAAAACTTTAATTCCTAGTTACGATGCTGTGAATCTAGCCGCTGTAACTGCTGGTGCTTATGGGATGGTGATTAGTGGTGCTGGACCAACACTGTTGGCTTTGACAGATGAGTTACACTCACAAGCTGTAGAAGCAGCAATGTCCAACGCTTGGGAACAAGAAGGAATTACAGCCAAAGTGCGATCGCTTTCTCTAGATATCCAAGGCACAAAAAGTTAGAAGATGGGGTATTGGGAGTGCTGAGTTAGGAGTTAAGAGTCGTTCTCCCCATCTCCCCCAGTCCCCAGTCCCCACTCCCACCCAGAACTCGATTTATGGATCAAATTCAAGTTGAAATAGCTGCGCTTAAGTCTCAAATTCAGGTTCTCCTACAAGAACGCACTGCACTCACTATTAATAATGTTATTGACGAGAATGATTCACCTCTGGCATTGGTTGAGGCTTACCGTCGCCAAGCTAGAGAAAATCCCCAATTATCTGCTGAACTCAAGGGCATAGATGATGCAGTTGCAGCACTGGAATTGCAACTACAGCAAAAACAAGCCCAATTAGCCCGTTGGGAAATTGAATCAAAACAACTTACCCAACAGCAGCAGCTAGAAGAAGCCAAACAAGTAGCTCAGGTTCATGCTCAACGCATTAATCAACTTGCAGCAGAACTAGCTACAGAAATCCGGCTACTCAAAGCTTGCGCCGACCGACTTAGTCCGATGTATTGGCAAGCTTATTACAAACCTTTCATTACTGGGTTCAAGACAATCTCTGTTCCCTACGTCCGCTCAGATGGTGAAGTCTGGACAATTGTCAACCGGATTGTTTGAAATCTGAGCAAACACTCATCATCCCAAAATTAGATTAAACCCTAACTTAGGACGGTAGCATTAGCTGCCGTTTTTTGTTGACGTAGTAAAACTTTACATTTAGAATTGTCTAGAGTAGCTATAGATAAGTATTTATTACTATCTAAAACAAAAATTTAATCTTTTTGAAGGCGATTCAGTTTACAAAACTACAAACTCCTTAATATAATGTAACTAAAAGTGAAAAGTTAAACTGATTGTCATAAGTGATGAATGCTATAGAATTTCCTTGGCTAACAGCCATAATTATCTTGCCGTTGGTGGCTGCCTTAGCCATCCCGTTAATCCCAGATAAAGAGGGAAAAACCGTCCGTTGGTATGCTTTAGGAATTGCTTTTGCAGATTTTGCATTGATGATTTATACCTTTTGGTATAAATACGACTTTCAAAGTTCAACACTCCAACTGATAGAGAACTACCCTTGGGTACCGCAGTTGAGTTTACATTGGGCTGTGGGGGTTGATGGTTTATCGATGCCCCTGGTACTTCTGACAGGCTTAATAAATACCCTCGCAATCTTCGCGGCTTGGAAAGTTACCAACAAGCCGCGATTATTTTATGGTTTGATGCTAGCGATGTACAGCGCCCAGCTTGGCGTGTTTGTTGCTCAAGATTTGCTGTTGTTCTTCCTAATGTGGGAAATCGAATTAGTGCCGGTTTACCTGCTAATTTCCATTTGGGGAGGACAAAACCGCCGCTATGCAGCTACCAAGTTCATTCTTTACACTGCTGCTGCTTCAATATTTATCTTGGTGGCGGGTTTTGCACTTGTCTTCTCAGGAGATACCGTCAGCTTCGATATGACGACTCTGGGAATGAAAGAATATCCCAAAGCTTTTGAACTATTAGTTTACGCAGGTTTCTTGATTGCCTTCGGTGTAAAACTGCCGATTTTCCCTTTACATACTTGGCTACCTGATGCTCATGGTGAAGCATCAGCACCCGGTTCGATGATTTTAGCTGGTGTGTTGTTAAAAATGGGTGGTTATGCTCTGATCCGCTTCAACGTTGAGATGCTGCCTGATGCCCATGTTTACTTTGCTCCAGTGTTAGCGATTTTGGGTGTGGTGAACATTGTCTATGGTGCTTGCTGTGCCTTTGCCCAAACCAATCTCAAACGTCGCTTGGCTTACTCTTCAATTGCCCACATGGGGTTTGTGCTGATTGGAATTGCTTCCTATACAGAAGTTGGTATCAGCGGTGCAGTACTACAAATGGTTTCCCACGGTTTGATTGCTGCTAGCTTGTTCTTCTTATCTGGTGTCACTTACGATCGCACCCACACCTTGATGATGGACAAAATGGGTGGAATGGCGAAGGTAATGCCCAAAACTTTTGCTCTGTTTACTGTTGGTTCAATGGCTTCTCTGGCCTTACCAGGGATGAGTGGTTTTGTAGGTGAGTTGATGGTATTTCTGGGTATCGCTACCAGTGATGTTTACAGTTCTAGCTTCAAAGTTGTAGTGGTGCTGCTATCAGCAGTTGGGGTGATTTTGACACCGATTTACTTACTATCAATGCTGCGTCAAGTGTTCTACGGTAAGCAAAATCAAGAGTTGCACTTGGATGCTGTAATATCTGATGTCAAACCTCGGGAACTGTTTATTACTGCTTCTCTGCTGCTACCAATCATTGGTATTGGCTTCTATCCTAAGTTGGCAACGCAGACTTATGATGTCAAGGCAGTCGAATTAGCTACCCATGCCCGCCAAGTTCTACCAGTTGTTGCTCATCAGCAACCGTCAAGTCTGTACTCGCGTATTTTTACAGCACCAACCTTGGCTAGTTCTCAAGTGGAAAATTTAATTAATATTTCAAAGTAAAATATAGATCCTACAAAGGGTGCTGGAATTAAATTCTAATATGAGGAGAATAAAGGGGTGGTTTCATAGCCACCCCTAAAATTTGTTTATAGAGAATTGCTATGAGATGACTGGAAGCTCAATGAGAAATTCCGATCCTTCACCAAGAACAGAATTACAACTCAATTGCCCACCGTGAGTTTCCTCGATAATTTGACGAGCGATCGCTAACCCTAATCCTGTTCCTTTGCCAACCTCTTTAGTTGTAAACAGGTGGTCAAAAATTCGTACTTTAATTTCCTCTGGAATTCCCGGACCGTTATCTTTGATGCGAATGATTACTCTACTTTGGTCGCTAGATACTTCGGTACAAATTAATATTTGTTGATGATTTTTTGGGATTTGGGCAAAAGAAAGGGTTTCACTGTAAGAATCTAAGGCATCAATTGCATTTGCCAGAATATTCATAAATACTTGATTTAGCTGCCCCAAAAAACACTTAACAGGTGGTAATTTACCGTACTCTGTGATGACTGCAATTGCTGGACGTTTTTCGTTAGCTTTCAGGCGATACTTCAAAATCAACAGCGTACTTTCAATCCCTTCATGAAGATTACAAGCAAATTTTTCAGATGTATCGGCTCTAGAAAAAGTGCGGAGACTGGTGCTAATTTCTTTAATTCGTTCGGAAGCGACTTTCATTGAGCCTATGAGTTTGGGTAAGTCCTCAGCCAGGAATTCTAAGTCAATATCTTCTCCATGCTCAATCACTGCTGGTGCTACAGTGGGATGATGTTGTTGGTAGCATTGGATATGGGCAAATAAGTCTTGGATATATTCTTCGGCATTGCTGAGACTGCCTTTGAGAAATCCCACAGGATTATTAATTTCATGAGCCACACCTGCAACCAAATTCCCCAAGGTTGCCATTTTTTCATTTTGCACCATTTGTAATTGGGCTTGCTTGAGTTCTTGTAGCGTCACTTCCAACTCGTGGGATTTCTCAAAGATTGCTGCTTCCGCTTGTTTGCGATCGCTTATATCTCGTACAACTGCTAATGCATGAGGCTTACCGTTGTACATACACTTGGTAGCTTTGACCTCAAAGTCAAACAAAGTTCCATCTCTACGCAAACAAACACCTTGACAAAAGAATTGCCGATCTGATTTCAGAACTTCTAGATGATCTGCAAACAAATGCAGTGAGTCTGGGTGAATTAAATCAGCTGGAGTCAGACTCAGAAACTCTTCGTAGGAAGAACAGCCATACATTTGCCATAATGTTGTGTTTGCTGCGACAATTACGCCAGTTTCAAAATCAGAAATAGATAGCCCATCACTGACAGCCTCAAAGATGCTGCGATATTGTTCTTCTTGTTGACCAATCAGTCTAGATTTTTCCTGTTCGCTGGCATAAAGATGAGCATTTGTTAAAGAAATCGTTGCTTGGTTACAAAGTAGATTTAGCACTTGCAGGCGATCGCTGGTAAATGCGCCAATTGTCAACTTATTTTCTAGATACAATAACCCGATTAATTGGTCTTGATGCAAAATTGGCTTACACAAGACACTTTTAGGTTGTTCCTGTATTAAATATTCGTCGAAACTAAAATCGTTTGCGGCTGTTGCATCATCTAGCACAACAGTTTTTAAACTGTGTTTGACATAGTTTACCAATGCGCTCGGAATGGTGTCATTGGTTGACAATGGTAGAGATATGAGCTTGACTCCTTCATTAACAGTGGCTACTGCTTCAACGATTAATTTATTCTGTTTAAGTACAAGCAGGGCAGCTTTTTTCGCTCCTGCATTTTCCATCACTACTTGCAATAAGGTAGCGAATAATTGCTCTAATTTAATTTCACTGGATAGAGTTTGTAAGGCTTTGAAGATAGTAGTCAAATCTAGAGTTTCAGAAAGACTGTTGCTAGAAAGATTTGTTTGGATAGTTTGATGTTGGAATGAGGATTTGTCGAAGTTTGAACTTTGGCGATGATGTTGCGCTTGTAAGATAGGAGCAAGAAGTTGAGGATAGCGTTTTTCTAGGTCGTTGGTTTTAGCTTCGGCGCCCCAACGAGCATAGCAGTAATAGGCTTCTTGCATATAAGCTTGAGCGATTTTTTCTTTGCCCCAATCTAAGTAGAACTTGGCTGCTAACTCATTGCTTAACGCTGCTTCTTGGATATATTCATTTTCTTTAGCAAGAGAAATAGCGCGATCGTATAGTTCCATTGCTGCCATCTTGTCCCCTAAAATTCTATGGCGTTCTGCTTCCACCAAATCGTATTTATGCTGGAAATTCATTGGGGCAAATGTAGCTCGAAACTGCAATTTTTCCTGATTTTTACTAACTTTCAAGAGTAACTGCTTTTGTTGAGAGGACTCAGTTGTGGGATAGACAGCAAGGCGCGACAAAGAATCATAGTAGTAGAATATTGGTACAGATAGCATTCCCGCAGCACCGTTGAGGTACTGCTCTCCTTGGTTGGCATTTTCAACTGCGACCAGAAAATTTTCAAACAGATAACTGAGTGTTAATTTACTAAGGAAAAATATATGAAGTGTTAATTGGTCGTTTTCTTTAAGCAGTGCCGATAATAGTTGTTCTTCTTGACAATATTCACCAATGAGGCATTCTGGATTATCGCTATATTTGATTAAATTTTTAATACTTTGACAGAGAATACTAGACCAATTTAATAAACGCTGATTTTTGGCAAAATGAGACTCATAATTTTTGATATCAGCTAGCAGACTTTCCAAAACTTCTGTGCCACTTAAATACGCATAAAATAATTGGAAAATCATTGATGCAAGCACATGAAAAAAATCACCTGTTTCTAATCCAATAGCATGGGATTCTTGTAAGAATCTAATTGAGCTACGAACGTGTTGTTTATTAGATTGATTAAATGCAGCAACTTTAAATATAGTCATACTTTGCACAGATTTTGCTTGAAATCTGTCCACAAGCATTAAACCTAGCTTGCCAAATTCGTAGCCTAACTCTAGTTGATTACAAGCATTAAGTACAATTCCAAAATCTGCATACCCTGGTGCAGAGAGGGGTGTATTGCCATATTTCAAGGATAAATTCACTTCTTCGCAAGCAAAAATTGGCAACAGATAAGAAGAAGTTTGGTGGATAGCCGGAGCGATACTAGCCATAATCCGCAAAGCAACCAGAGCTTTAGTATCATGCATCAATGGTAAATCGACTAAGCTCTCAATACTTCTGCCTGCCAAGGCGGATAAGGTGTTGACTACATATTGCTGAATGTCTGGAGGTGTTACTGATTCAGGTAATATTATCCCAAGTTGAGCCAGAAGTTCGCATCCAGTTGCGATCGCTTGTAATGGTTGACCTTGAACTTGATAAGCTTGGAGTTTAATTTCATAGACTTTTACTTTATCAAGAAAAGTGGTTGTTTTTTGGAGTACAATCTCAATCAAAGATTCCATCTGCTGAAATTCATTGTTGAGAAAAGTTGCTTCTGCCGCTTCTTCATATAAATTTAGAGTCAGTTTGTAGGCAATTTTCCAACTATTAATTGCTAAGAGTTTAATTCCAGAATTCAGGTAATGTATCGCAGCACCATAAGCCGTAGCTTCTTTGGCTTTTCGACCAGCATTCAGATTTAATTGAGCTAATTGTTGACGTTCGTTTGGCTTGAGAATTAGTGCTATTCCCCAATTTAACTGACTGACAATCTCAAAAATTCGCTCCTCTTGCTGAAGCTGTGGCGTATTTTCTAAAAGTAATCGGCCAATTTTTAGATGGGTAAATTGTTTCTGCTCATCTGGAATCAGCGAATAGGCTGCTTGCTGCACGCGGTCATGTAAAAATTTATAAGTAACTGTCATTTGTCCTTGGTTATCGGTCATTTGTTTTTGATTGTTTATGAATGACAAATGACCGTCACTTGCTTCAACTCTGGGAACCTCTGCAACGCAGTGGTTCTGATTGACAAATAACTCCTGTTGATAAAACTTATAAACTTCATTAGTTGGTAAAATTAAACCTTCCTGTAAGGCTTTCCACAAACACACTGCTGTTTCGGCTGCTGATTGTTGAGAAACAATTGCTAATGTTAGCAAATCAAAAGAGTTACCAATACACGCAGCTAATTTCAATACATTCTGTGTTGTTGCTGGCAATTTCTGCAACTGTAGCGCTACAAACTCTACCACATCATCAGTCAGGGTAAGCGCTTTTACAGCGGCAATATCACATTGCCAGTACCGCTGCTCAAAATTAAAAATAATTAGTTTATCTTCATACAATGCTTTGAGAAATTGGGTTGTAAAAAATGGATTTCCCTGAGTTTTTTGGTAGATAAGTTTTGTCAATGGTTGGGCAATTTCATCCGCACAATTGAGAGTATCACCTACTAAGAGATTTAAGCTAGCTTTAGAAAGGGGAGCTAAAGTAATAGTGTGAATCTTGGCGTTGGTCTTGCGAATATCTGCTAAAGTCAACATCAACGGATGCGTAGTAGAAACTTCGCGATTGCGATAAGCTCCAATTAAGAGTAAATATCCGCTCCCTGACTGCATCAACAACTGAATTAATTTCAGTGATGTTGAATCAGCCCACTGCAAGTCATCAAGGAAAATTACTAATGGATGTTCTTTAGTGGTGAATACTTGAATGAAGTTTTGGAAGAGTAAATTAAAACGATTTTCGGCTGCGCTTGGTGTTAGTTCTGTTGCAGGTGGTTGTTCGCCAATAATTTGTTTTAGTTCTGGAATTACTTCAAGAATTACTTGCCCATTTTCGCCTAATGCTTGTAAAATTTTATTTTTCCAAGTTGACAATTGAGCATCACTTTCAGTCAACAATTGCCGCATCAAATCTCGAAACGCTTGCACAAATGCAGCAAAAGGAATGTTCCGATTGAATTGCTCGAATTTGCCTTTAATGAAGTAAGCTTGTTGGCGGACAATAGGTTTATAAATTTCATTGACTACAGCCGTTTTGCCAATCCCAGAAAAACCAGCTATCAGCATTAATTGTGTCTGATTATTGGTAACGTACTCAAAGGCTTTTAGGAGAGTTTCAATTTCACTCTCACGACCATAGAGTTTTTCCGGAATAATAAAGCGATCGCACACATCCCTTTGTGCTATTTGAAAATCTTTAATCTCGCCAGTTTCTTCCAATTGAGCCAAACAATTCTCTAAATCAAACTTTAGCCCTAAAGCACTTTGATAGCGGTCTTCGGCATTTTTCGCCATCAATTTCATCACAATATCTGATAGAACTTGCGGAATCTCTTCACTTTTAATTTCTTTTGGGTGTTTAGCAATATGACAATGTACTAATTCCAGCGGTTCTTTCGATTCAAATGGTAATTGCCCAGTTAATAATTCGTAAAAAGTTACACCTAAAGAGTAAAAATCAGTGCGGTAGTCAATCCCGCGATTCATGCGTCCAGTTTGCTCAGGAGAAATATAAGCAAGTGTTCCTTCTAATACATTGGCACTGATTAAGGTTTGAGTTTCTCGTGGTAGTAAAGATGCAATACTAAAGTCAATTAATTTAACTTGTTTAGTTTCTGGACTAATTAAAATATTTGCAGGTTTGATATCTTTGTGAATAATGCGATGATGATAAAGTATATCTAATATATTGCACAAAGAAATAGCTAGTGATAAAAAATTCTTTAGAGATAGTAATATTCCTTGTTTAAGAATCCATTTTGGTAGAGAAATTCCCCCAAATTCCATTACTAATGCATAACCATTCTGATATGGTTCTAGGCTGTAGGTTTGGATAATTTCTGGTACGTTGAGATTTTTAGAAATGGTGTATTGGTTGCGAAACGACAAGAGTTCGTTAAAACTAGGATAAGGATTCTTTAGCAGCTTAATCGCTACGGATTTGCGATCGCTATCTCGAATCGCACGATAAACCAAGGTTCTCGAACCATTATAGAGTTCTTCACTAATTTGATACCCTGGAATATTAATTTGGGTAATTGCCATATTCTTAAATTCTCACCTTGACAATTTATTATTCCCAAATCACCAAGATTCTTGCCTTTTCTTCTTAAATCAGCAAATGGCGAACAGTTATCAGCCTTATAGAGTGGTGTTATGACACACCAGCACTTACCACCAACTTTTTTGGAATATTTTGAGCGAAGCAAGAAAACTGATAACTGTTAACAAAGTCATTGTGTACTTTCACGGAGAATAAAATTTAATTTGGAGATTACTATCTTTTTTGGGAAATAAAATCTCGGTAATTACAGAGGAAAATTACACCAACTCATCTTTAAAAAACATGAGACTATTTTATGTATAGTAATCAAAAAAACTGAATATCTATGAATTTAGTAATTTTACTGAAGCCACTCATTGTTTTTCCTTCATAAATTTAATTAT
The DNA here is from genome assembly GCA_029379225.1 of Nostoc sp. S4. Taxonomy (GTDB): domain Bacteria; phylum Cyanobacteriota; class Cyanobacteriia; order Cyanobacteriales; family Nostocaceae; genus Nostoc. Next base: position 21,972 of record JAQYWR010000041.1, read on the forward strand.
TGATTCCTCTACCGTAGTTTTCCGGTTGATTCATATTCAACTCAACTGGTAACAAAAAATTAATGGAGAATTCTTTGACAATCGGGTATGTGTGCTGTTCGTTCAAGAAAGCTGACTGTCTTTCTCTATAAATGATACTGTGTTCCCTAGATAAAAGAATTTGTAAAAAATAATTCAGAAATTTAAAGTTTTTTTTATTACTAATTCTTCATTAGGGTATTTACTTAGGAAAGCATTTGTGATATTTTCATGTTGACTATCATAACTTTAAAAACACCAGACTAAATTTAGTAAACGCATCTAGATGTATTGATTTGATGATAAGTATCAATTTTGCATACTTGCAAGCGAAAATCTCGAATAAAACTTTATATAAATTATGTAACATTAACCAACTAACAATCTGTGCTTAATTAATTCAAACTATCGTGAGAATTCTCCCATCCAGAACGGCTAAATCGCTGAATTGATGAAACTTCAAGACTTCACCTTTATACTTTGTAAAAAATTAAGCAGTCATACCAATTTTGATTTTCCAGCTATTCTGACTTAGGACTTGAAGAATTATTACAAACACTCTTTGTTTTGAATAATCTAACAGCAGTAATCGTGTGAGCTAAATATAGGTTTCTAATTAGTAAACTTGTTATCTGTGGTATGACGTATTTATACACACCCAATCCCCAGTCGAAAAGTTAGGAGTTAGAAGTGAGCCAGCTTAGTCTTAAAGCTTTTCTTGATGAAGGAATGACAAACCCCGAAGGAGTTAACAACTGTATTAATTCTTCATTGCTAACTCGTAACTTGACGACTCCCTTTTACCTTCTGACTTATTTGACATGACTTATATAAAGAACACTTTTCTGGAATTTCTCGCCACCCTAGAAGGGTTCGATCGCTTACCCGACGAAGCACTCGCCAACGTATCCCAACAACTACAAGCTTGGCGCTATCGCTTGGGTCAAAAACTGATCGGTAAAGAAAATCTGCCGCAACAGATATCGATCGTTTATGAGGGACAAGTGCGGTTGTTGGGATACGAACCCCAAACACAAATTCCAACCACCTTGAAATTACTGCAACCAGGGGAAATCATCGGCGAAATTGGTTTATTGCGCGATATTCCTTGTGAAACAGCGATCGCTTCCACCGAAGTAATATGTCTAACCTTGAGTGCAGCAGTATATTTTCAGCTTTTAGATACATACCCAGCTTTTGCACAAGCTCGAAAAAACCGCAGTAATTTAGTCGAAGTTTTTGACATTCTTGGTTCCTATTGGCAAAAGCAAGCGATCGCCACATTAAATCTTAAAGAATTGACACAAACAGCTTTACCAGAAGCGACAATTCACTATTTGCCTCTAGGGAAAAATTCATTCGAGCAACTCGATAGCAAACGCGTTTGGTTTATCAGTGGTGGGGGTACGGTAACGAATTTTTCTGTTGGCGATCGCCTAGAAGCAGAGGACGATCGCGACAAGATCCAAGTTATCGGTGAAACTCCTGTACGGTTGGTGGGTCTAAATCCCTCAAATTTAATCTTGCAAAACACTCATCAGATACAACTAGCAGTCAGTGACACCGAATCGCCTAGTCAAGACGAAATAGATATTCCCTACGCATCGGATGAAATAGTTGTACCACAAATAACCAGTCAGACCTCAAATAGTTCAGCAAAACGGATAAAATACCCATTTTTTGGCGGTAAAGGAGAATTAAATACAGCCTTCGCCTGCTTCCAAATGCTCACGAAACACTTAGAAATACCGTTTCGTCGAGAAGTGATTCGCCGCATTTTAAACGAGCAAATCAAACGCCAAGGTACTATCTCGTTTCCAGCTATTGCTTACCTAGCAGAGTTAATTGGACTCAAGGTACAACTTGTAGAGTTGCCTGTGGCTTCAGCAGGGCGCATTCCAACACCAGCGTTAATTCGCTATGCTGATAATTTTGCCGTTTTATATGCAGCCGATGCGAATACGATGGTTGTGGGTGTACCATCCCAAGGAATTGTTCGCTGCAAACCCGCTCAATTTGTCGAACAATTAGATATCGATCCGACTAACTTTCCGCCGCAAGTTAGGGTATTACTGCTAACACCCACCAAAGAAACGCCCCAAGAACGTTTTGGTTTGCGCTGGTTTCTCCCGTATTTGTCACGCTATCGTCGAGTACTAATCGAAGTATTTATTGCTTCCTTTTTCGTACAGTTAGCAGCATTGGCAAATCCCTTGGTCGTGCAGTTAATTATCGACAAAGTTATCACCCAAAATAGTATTGGTACTTTACATATTTTGGGTGTTTTACTATTAGTGGTTGGGCTATTTGAAGCAGTATTAACTACCTTACGAACCTATTTATTCGTCGATACCACAAATCGCATCGATATGGGTCTAGGTTCGCAAATTATCGACCACTTACTACGTTTACCACTGCGCTATTTTGAAAAGCGACCAGTAGGCGAACTTTCTACTCGGATTAACGAACTAGAAAACATCCGCCAATTTCTCACCGGTACTGCTTTAACAGTGGGGTTGGATGCTCTATTTTCCTTGGTTTATATCGGTGTGATGCTGATTTATAGTTGGCAACTCACCTTGGTAGGTTTAAGCACAATTCCGGTGTTTGTGATTATTACTTTAATAGCATCTCCCACGATTAGCAGACAATTACGCTCGAAAGCCGAACGTAATGCGGAAACTCAATCTTATTTAGTGGAGGTAATGTCAGGAATTCAAACAGTAAAAGCGCAAAATATCGAATTGCGATCGCGTTTTTCCTGGCAAGAGCGTTATGCTCGTTTTGTCGCTGCTGGTTTTAAAACAGTTGTCACTTCTACCCTCGCCAACTCTACCAGTAACTTTCTCAACAAACTCAGCAGCTTACTAGTTTTATGGGTAGGAGCTTATTTAGTACTCCAACAACAATTAACCTTAGGAGAATTAATCGCCTTTAGAATTATCTCTGGTTACGTTACCAGTCCAGTATTGCGCTTAGCTCAACTTTGGCAAAGCTTCCAAGAAACTGCGTTGTCCATAGAACGTTTGAGCGATATTGTGGATACACCAGAAGAAGCAGAAACAGACCGCTACAACATACCCTTACCAGCGATTACCGGAGCAGTTAAATACGAGAATGTATCCTTCCGATTTGGTACCAGTGGGCCTCTGCAACTTTCTAACGTCAACCTCGAATTTCCTCCGGGAAAATTTGTCGGGATTGTCGGACAAAGTGGTTCTGGCAAAAGTACGATGATGAAATTATTGCTGAGGCTTTACGAAACCGAGTCCGGCAGAATTTTGATTGATGGTTATGATATTGCCAAAGTAGAACTTTATTCACTGCGACGACAAATTGGTGTAGTTCCCCAAGAAACATTGTTGTTTGATGGAAGCGTTCAAGAAAATATTGCTCTGACAAATCCCGATGCAACAACCGAAGAAATTATCCAAGCAGCTCAGGTAGCCTGTGCCCACGAATTTATCATGAGCTTGCCTAACGGTTATAACACGCGGGTAGGAGAACGGGGTTCTGCACTTTCTGGTGGACAACGCCAAAGAATTGCGATCGCTCGTTCGGTGTTACAACGACCGAAATTACTGGTTTTAGATGAAGCAACCAGCGCATTAGATTATCCTACAGAGCGACAAATATGTCTCAACTTAGCTAGGTCATTCAAGGGTAATACAGTATTTTTTATTACTCACCGATTGAATACGGTCAGTAATGCAGACATCATCGTTGTTATGGATAACAGCAGAGTTATAGAACAAGGTAGCCATCAAGAATTAATGGCTGCTAAAGGTCATTATTACTACTTGTATCACCAACAAGAAGTAAATTTATGAGCAGGAATCAGAATTCCCAATCGGCTACATCCAGTTGTACTAACAGAATTCGGCAATAACCATAGGGTGGACATCAGCTATCGATGTTGGTGTCCACCCTACAAAAATTTCATTTTCAATCCCAAATCCTAAATCCCAAATCAATATGACTCAACTTAATGGAAATCACACCAACGGTAATTATAAAAACGGAGCAAAACAAGATTCACGAGTAGTTACAAAACAACAAAAAACTACCTCAGAATCTTTAATTAACTCAAATCCTCAAGAGTTTGAGCAGTCCGTTATTTTACGCCAATCTCCAGTTTGGTCGCGTACAATCATGGTGACCCTAATGGCCTTAGCTTGTTTTGGAATTGCTTGGGCTTATTTTGCCAAAATTGAGCAAGTAGTACCAGCAACAGGACAATTAAAACCGGAAGGAACAGTTAAAGAAGTTCAGGCTCCTGTAAGTGGAGTAGTCAAAGCAGTTTATGTCAAAGATGGACAAGAAGTCAAGCAAGGAGATTTGCTACTGACTTTTGATTCCATCGCCTCTGTTGCTGAATTAAATTCTTTGAATAAAATTCGTATTGCATTAACTAGAGAAAACCAAATTTATCGGCGACTAATGGGAGCAAGTACTGGTACTACATCAGAATTATTATTTTTACGTAGTAAGTTAGCACCAGAAACTGCTTTTTTATTAAAAAGCCGTGCAGCTTTAGTATCAGAAAATGAATTATTGCGGACTCAATTAAGAAATTCTGGTCAAGATTATGCACTGGGAATTGATGAACAGCAACGTCTACAAGTTGCCAAACAAGAATTAGATTCTCGTTCTTCAGCAGCGCGGTTAGAAGTAGAAAAAACTAAGAAACAACTTACTCAAACCCAAGTTAAATTGGAAGACAGTAAATCAAGTTTAGCTATTCAACAGAGAATTTTAGATAAACTGAAAATTCTCTCAGAAGAAGGTGGCATTTCTCAGCTTCAGTATCTCAACCAACAACAAGAAGTACAAAACCGCACCGCAGAAGTAGCGCAATTAGGCGAAGAAGTAAAACGTCTCCAGTTGGATATTGAAAAAGGACAGCAAGAGGTAAGCAATACAGTAGCTGTTACTGATAAAGACGTTTTGGATAAAATAGCTGACAACAAAAAACGTATTGCCGAAATCGATAGTCAATTCATGAAAGTTGTGCTGGATAATGAGCAGCGTTTAGCAGATATCAATAGTAAAATTTCTCAATCACAGTTAAACGTTAGATATCAAGAACTTCGCGCACCGGTAGCCGGAACAGTTTTTGATTTACAAGCCAAAAATCCTGGATTTGTAGCAAATCCAACTACAAAAATGCTGCAAATTGTCCCAAATGAAAACTATATCGGTGAAGTTTTCATCACAAACAAAGATATCGGTTTTGTGCGAAAAGGTATGAAAGCAGATGTCAGAATTGACTCCTTTCCTTACAGCGAGTTTGGTGATATTAAAGGAGAAGTAATGGGAGTAGGATCGGACGCATTACCCCCAGATCAAACACATCAATTTTATCGATTCCCGGCAAAAATTCATTTGGATCGACAATCCTTAGTTATTAAGGGTAAAAATGTCACTTTACAGTCAGGGATGTCTATCAGTGCCAATATAAAAGTGCGGGAAGAACGAACTGTGTTGAGTCTGTTTACTGAGTTATTTACTAAGCAAGTTGATACTCTTAAAGAGGTTCGTTAACTTATGAAGTTGTAAAAGCAATTGCAAATTCATTAATGCTGAGATTGGATAGTGCGTTAACCTTTGGCGTCACACACCCTACTAATTAATGCATATTAAATTATCGGTAAGGGCGTACAGTGGTACGCCTTTAAAGCTGTTGTTAGAAACGTTAAACAACTTAAGATTTTGCCACAATCATTTCACTTGAAACATCAAATACGTTCCTCCTAAACCTTCTACAATGGTGCGTGTATTCGCAATCATCATTTTTTGATAAGTATCTGCTTGGCTTCCAGGTTCTCCAAGTCCCTCGGAATACAGTTCCCTGTCAGAAATTTTCACATTAGCTTGTGTGGCTACAGATTGAATCAAATTAGGATTAATTGTTACCTCTAAAAAAATGGTTGGTACTTTAGTCTGTTTAATATTTTTAGCCAAATTATTCACTCGTGCAGCTGTCAGTTTTTCTGTACTGGTAATACCTTCCATTCCTCCTGCTAATGAGATACCGTATGCTTTAGCATAATAACTTAGGGCATCAGAGATAGTAACTAACTTGCGCTGTTTAGCAGGAATACTCGCAATTGTTGATTTAATCCAGCTATCTAGTTGAGTGAGTTCATTTGTGATTTTTTTGGTATTACTGGTATAAACTTCTGCATTACTAGATGCTAATTTTCTCAAATTACTATTAATTACTTTTACCATCTCGATCGCATTTTTAGTATTGTGCCAAACATGAGGATCGGTTAATATCCTATCCCCTTGCTGAAATTTTTGCGGCTTAGACACTGCAACTTGCCCGACAGCTATTTTTGATGCAGAATTTTTAGTCGCTTTGATTAATTTGATTAAATTTGGTTCAAAATTGTAACCAGTATAGAAAATCAGATTAGCTTGCTCTATAGCTTTACGATCTTCCGGTTTTGGTTTATAAATTTTGGGATTAGCTGTCGGGGAAATCAAACAAGTGAGGTTAACTGTATTCCCAGCAACTTGTCTAGTTAAGTCACAGAGTACGCTTGTAGTTGCTACAACTTTGGGAAGATTCTCATTTACTTCGGTACTAGTCTGAGTAAATGTAGTTTTTATAGCTTGATTTTGACACCCAACAAATCCAATCATTAATGCAATAAGTATACCTTGTAATAAAATACTTTTATGTGATTTTTTTGACATCCTTATCTCCTAGTGGATGCATAAAAAAAGATAATCAATATTCTTGAACAAGTCAGAATTGATGAATTCAAAATTTAGAATTCAACAAACAAGATTTTTGCAGATAAAATGTAGCTTCACGCAACGGGCTGCAAAACTGCTAAAGGTAAAAGCACCAGGATACGAGGCGATGCTAAGGTGTCTATGATAGAAGCATCAAGCAACTATATCATTGTGTCAATCTGCCGTCAAAGTGGCAAATTGATTAAGGAAAGGAACATAGGATAATGGGGCGAGCAATCGTAGGGGTTGATAGAAGTAAACCAAGTCGTGAATCTAAGGCAATTGTAGCTGTGGTTTCGCGAGGTGTGGATATGTATTTGTTACAAAATTGATGAATTAGTGATTTTTAACCATTAGCTAATTGCTGTTATTTCTGAAAAAAAGCTATATTTAGGAAAAGCTCGCGATTGCCCATCTCAACCCTATCATTAAAAGCAATTGCTTATACTAAAGTAGCAGATGCGATCGCTGGAATTAGCACCATACCATCCTGATTTGACATGGTTGCTTAGAGGGCGATCGCAAATAAATCAATCTCAATCGTTCGGCAGAATATTATTTAGATGAATAAATAAAAGTCCAGTCAATCAATTTTAGATTTTCGATTCAATTAAACCTAGAAGAGGCAAGGTTTTAAAGCCAAGCAAGTCTGACTCAAATTCATTATGACTTCTGGCTCAAGAGTTAGTGAATTATTTAGAAAACAATTTCTCCAAGCTGATATCGATTAAGATTAACAATGGTAATTCTAGTTGTCATCATTAACACCTTGATTTCGTTGCTCCTACTCTATATTGCTTGGCAGGTATGGCAACTCAAGCAGCAACTAGCATGTATAGCAGATAGATTAACCGCCTATGAAAGTTGTACCCATGCAACACTCTATAAAGCACCTGAAAATATTTATTTAAGCCAGCAGAACATTTATAACTTACGGCAGAGAAACCAAGTACTACAGATACAAATTCAGCAAGTGCAACAAATTATCAGCCTGATTTTGTTAGGGCGGCAAATCTGGCAGCGTTATTTTCGCAGGCTAGAGTTAACACCAGCGAAAACAGCACTCACAAAATAAGTTAATTAACAAAAGATAACAATTCAAGAACTCTTTAACTAGAAGTCAGAATTATCAGTGCCTAATTCTGAGGCATTGGCGAAGCTTTCCTTGCTTTGCTCTGAATTCTTAGAATAAAAGCAACATGTGTGGCTAATATTTTGTCAGGATAGTAAATACTACACTGTGAGAAAAGCTTGCCTACCTGAAACAAGCGGCTTAAGCCCCTTGCCTGGTGAGTCGCTTGTGGTAGCTGAATTTGCGCTCTGCTACATATTGATAAATTGTTTAAGTCTTGCAAGGGGGGAAAACCCACCTAAAATGGGTCTAAGGAGAGAAATAACAAGATGTCTAATAACCGTTCTGGAATATTTGTTGGCGGTTTGATGCTGGGAGCGACAATCGGCGCCTTAGCCGGATTGCTGGTTGCTCCACGCACAGGGCGCGAAACGCGTAAAATTTTGCAAAAATCTGCCAATGCTATCCCAGAATTGGCAGAAGATATCTCAACAAGCGTGCAAATTCAGGCAGATCGTCTTTCTGCTAGCGCACTGCGAAACTTAGATGAAACTTTAGATAGATTACGGGAAGCGATCGCCGCAGGTGTAGATGCTAGTCAGCAAGAAAGCCAAGTTTTGAAGCGGCAATCTGTTGAAGACTCAGATTCTCTTGCCCACCAATTAGAACGCTTATAAATGACGTAACTGTGATTGAACCCCTGTTTTGGTTGGGACTTTCCTTACTCTTAGTCGCTACAAGCTTGACTGCGGTTTTAGTGACAGCTATACCGGCTTTGCAGGAGTTAGCACGCGCTGCTCGGAGTGCAGAAAAGCTATTTGACACACTCTCGCGAGAGTTACCACCTACTCTAGATGCTATCCGTGTCACTGGTTTAGAAATTACTGACTTAAGCGATGATGTCAGTCAAGGTGTCAAAAGTGCTAGTCAAGTTGTCAAACAAGTCGATCAAAGCCTTGATACTGCAAGAAAACAGGCTCAAAATCTGCAAGTAGGTACACGTAGCGTCTTAGTTGGCGTCAAAGCAGCTTGGAGAAACTTTACGCGCCAAAAGCCAACAAGGCGAATCAGCGATCGCCTCACTGACAATGAAAAACCAGCACTCACGTTGCGAGAACGAGAAGTGTTCAGACAAGAAAATCACCGCATAAAAGCAGAAGCCTACCGCATCAATGACGCTTATAACGAGACTGCTAACTGGGAAACAGATTTCGATGATGAAGATTGAATTTGGGATTAAGGACTAGGAAATAAGATTAAAAATCTTCTAATATCCAATTTTCAGTACTCAGTCCCTATTACCCCTTATCCCCAGAGGGGGCCCCACCTTCCCCAATCCTCAATCCCTAATACCAAAAACGCTTTGCTTTGATCCCTAAGATTAGAGTAAAGTAAACAAGTGTAAAGAAGTATGATTTTTCCAGTACTCTTTTAGAACAACTTGTTTACTTTTACCTTTGATATTTCTATAAAAACGTTCATGCAGTCTTGTTTTTGGCGACGAATCCTGGTATCTATTGCAGTATTTTTCCTGGCTGGGTCAATTTGGGTGATGCATTCTTCCCCAGCACTGGCTTATGACAATCCTGACTTACTTCCAAAGACCTTTACGCCAGTTGTAGACTTAGCTAAATCTCTCCCCGAACTGCAAGAAGAAAAACTAGTCAAAGATTTAGAGCAGTTTGAAGCCGATACAGGTTGGAAATTACGAGTATTGACTCAGTACGATCGTACTCCGGGTCGGGCAGTGATTAATTATTGGGGTTTAGATGACAAAAGTATTCTCCTAGTTGCTGATTCTCGCGGCGGTAACATCCTCAGCTTTAGTGTCGGCGATGCTGTTTATCAATTTTTACCTCGGACTTTCTGGATAGAACTGCAAACCAGGTTTGGTAATTTGTACTTTGTACGCGAACAAGGTGAAGACCAAGCTATTCTGCAAGCCCTAGAATCTGTTAAAGGCTGTTTACTCAAGGGTGGTTGCAATGTAGTCCCTGGACTGCCACGAGAGCAATGGATTCTCACTTTGATTACTTCGGTTATTGGTGGGATAATTTGTGGATTTGCAGCTCAACCCCGTGAAAAAGGACAAGTGTTTGCTTGGCAATGGGCTTTAATTTTCTCTCCTTTATGGGGAATCTTATTTATTGCCTTTGGCATCGGGCCAGTAGTCACACGTACAAGCGACTGGTTACCTCTAGTTCGCAATATTTCTGGGTTTCTCATCGGCGGCTTAGTTGCTTACCTCTCTCCTGTTTTCAGTCAGCCTTTTTCTAGTAATGAATAAAGAGTGCCTAGTTACAAGGGCTGAAGTCAGAATCTACCAATTTACCAATTCTGACTCCTAACTCTCTGAAACTGATAAGCTGAAAGCTAAATATTTGAGAAGCTCAACAAAAATGGAATGGCACGTAAGTGATGCTCAAAGTTTAGCAATCATTGATAGTGAAATTGGCGATCATGTCTTTTCACCAGCAGAGTATGAGATTGTGCGTCGGGTAATCTATGCTACGGCTGACTTTGAGTATAAGTCTTTGATTCGCTTTTCTGAGCGTGCCTTGCAAGCTGGAGCAGCAGCATTAGCTGCACGTACCGCAATTGTAGTAGATGTACTGATGGTACAAGTAGGTATTGCCTACGATATTCAAAATACTTTTGCCAATCCACTCTATTGCAGCATGGAAGCTTTGACACGCCCGCAAAAAGAAAAAACGCGGGCTGCATGGGGAATAGAAACCCTTGCAAAGCGTTATCCAGAGGGTATCTTTGTGGTGGGTCAAGCCCAAACAGCATTAACAGTACTAGTAGATTTAATTGAAGCTGAGGAAATTAGACCTGCTTTAATAATTGCGACTCCAGTGGGATTCGTAAATGTCGATCGCGCCAAAGGGCGTTTACAAGACTCTTTAGTTCCTCACATTACAATAGACAATCGCAAAGGTAATGCAGTTGTTGCAGCTGCGATCGTTGATGGATTGGTTGATTTGGCTTGGCAAGCCTATGGGCAAAACGGAAATAGGGGAAGCTAGGAAAGTAGGCTCTGCGTTATTCTGTATCCAAAAGAGTATTCAAAATTAGTGAATATCCTGATATTTTAATTGAATAATGCCGAGCAAGGAGCGTAGTATTGTGGTAATTGAAGGTTTCAGTTTAAGCACATATATTGCAATCCCCGTAGTTTTAAGTCTTTTGCTTCAGGGAGACAACATAAAAGTACCTGTAGTTAAAAATGTTAGTCAGGAATCTATTGTTGAGGAAACAATAGCGCCTAGTCCCCAGTTAATCAGCACTAAAACGACTGGAAAAACATACTATGTTAGTGGTACTGGGAACGACAAAAATAAAGGACTTTCTTCTTCATCACCTTTTAGGACTATTCAAAAGGCAGCAAATCTTACCAAACCCGGAGACACTGTACTTATTATGAACGGAGTCTACACAAATGCAAATCCCAAAGGAGAGGTAGTATCAATTACTCGTTCTGGAACTGCAAATGGATGGATTAAGTTTAAAGCATATCCTGGGCATTTACCAAAACTTCGGCACAATGGATGGCATGGAATTTTGATTCACAATGGAGCTTCATATATTGAAGTAAACGGGCTTGAGGTAATTGGGAATAATGCCAATGTAACTCTTGATTATGCCATGAGTCAAAAGAGTAACAAATTAAACCCGCTAACAAATGGAGGCTGCATTAGCATCGATGGAAGAAAACAAGGTCATCCTCATCATATACGTATTGTTAACAACAAGGCACATAGCTGTGGTGGAGGAGGTATTTCAGCAATTGAATCTGACTATGTAACAGTAGACAATAACGTAGTATTTGATAATGCCTGGTATGGGGTCTATGCTGGCAGCGGAATTTCAATGTTGCGTAATTGGAATTTTGATAACTACCAGGGATATAAAATGTTTGTAACCAACAACAAGGTTTATAACAATAGAGAATATATTCCTTGGATTAAGACCGGAACGATTACAGACGGGAATGGCATTATTATCGATAGTTTAAATAAACCGGAAAAATCAAACTATGTTCCATACAAAGGACGTACTTTAGTTAAAAATAATCTAACATTTCATAACGGTGGTTCGGGGATTCATTCATTTTATAGTACCCGTGTTGATATTATCAATAATACAGCTTTTCTAAATAATCAGACTCCAGAACTGAAACTAGGACAAATATTTACTCAGATGTCATCTGATGTAAAAATTTTAAATAATATTCTTTATGCTTTTCCTGGCAAAAATGTTAACAGTAGCAGTAAAAGCAAAAACGTTGTTTTTGATTACAATATATATCTCAATAGTTCTTCTGTAAAGGTTAAAGGTCCTCACGATATAGTTGCAGATGCAGAGTTTATCAGAGCACATCCTACTTTAAAAAAAATAGATGGTGATTGGAAATCGCAATTATCTAAGCAAAGTCGCTCTGCACCAACCTCTATCAAGCTTGATTCAGCAAGTGTTGTTTGCGAACCAGTGACTTATAGTCTTAAAGGCAAACTCATCAAGGTCGGATGTTCGCGCTAAGGATGATAGTAAGGGAACTCCAAAAATAAATTATTCCACTTAAAGTTGTTGATTATTAACTCTAAACTGTCAACAGTCAACAGTGAATAATAGTAATGGAATATTTTTTACTTGGAAGTCCCTAAATTAAGTAGTTGTGCAAAATTAAATTTATTACTGAAGAGAGGGAACTATTAATAGGCAACAGAAAAACGATGTGTGTAATTAATTCTATTCAGGTACTTCCCATATCGTTAATCGCCGATTTATATACCAGTAATTCCCTCAATTGACTGCAAATAAGAAATATTCAGCGACCAGTCATTTGCTCCAGCTTTTCGGGGTATCTAGCTCCTTGGACTGCGATCCTGGAGGCGGCGTCATCGATGTCACGCAAATCTTCCGGCGTGAGTTCGACTGAGACTGCCCCGATGTTTTCGTCTAAGCGATGCAGCTTCGTAGTGCCTGGGATCGGAACAATCCACGGCTTTTGAGCCAGCAGCCAGGCGATCGCGATCTGAGCTGGTGTCGCCTGCTTTCGTTGGGCGATGCTGCCGAGCAGATTAATCAGCGCTTGATTCGCCTTAAGAGCCTCCGGCGTGAAGCGAGGCAAGGTACTGCGGAAGTCGGAACTGTTGAAGGTCGCGTTTTCGTCAATCTTACCAGTGAGAAAGCCCTTGCCCAGTGGGCTATAGGGAACAAAGCCGATACCGAGTTCCTCAAGGGTGGGTATTACTTCCTTTTCAGGGTTTCTCCACCAGAGCGAATATTCACTCTGGAGAGCAGTGACCGGTTGAACTGCGTGGGCACGACGGATCGTTTGCACTCCTGCTTCGGAAAGTCCAAAGTGCTTCACTTTACCTTGCTCAATTAGTTCCTTCACCGCTCCTGCGACATCTTCGATTGGCACGTCCGGGTCAACCCGATGCTGATAAAGCAGGTCGATCGCCTCAACCTTGAGTCGCTTGAGCGAGCCTTCCACAGCTTCCTTGATATGCTCCGGTCGGCTATTTAGTCCTGGTGAACCTGTCATGCCACGGGGATCGGAATTAGGACTTAGGTCGAATCCAAATTTGGTGGCGATCGCCACTTGCTCGCGGAAGGGAGCGAGGGCTTCACCCACAAGCTCTTCATTCAATAACGGGCCGTAGACCTCAGCCGTGTCAAAGAATGTAACGCCGCGTTCAACAGCAGCCCTCACAAGAGCGGTCATCTCCTGCGTGTCTTTGGGCGGGCCATAAGAAAAGCTCATTCCCATGCAGCCCAGCCCGATAGCCGAGACTTCTAAATTACTGTTTCCAAGTTTGCGCTTGTGCATTTTTTCAACTCCTGTCTTTGAATTAAAGGTCAAACTGTCTTACTCCACAGTCAGGTATTGTTCGTTGCTGACCTGTTCCATCCACTCGACGGTATTGCTGCAGCAGTCGTTTATCTCGCGTATGTAGTCTGCTACAGTGACCGAAATGTCAATGAGAGAACATATTCTTCGCTAGTCAATCGCGATCATCGCCATTATGTCGCCACTTCCTCAAGGCATTTCAACGCATTCAGTGTTCGGGGATATCCTACCCACGGTAACAATTGTGTAATCAGATCCAGCAGTATATCTTTGCCGTTTCCAACATTCAGGTTGCCTTGAATGTGCCCCTTTATCTGTGATTCAACCCCGCCCAGAGCAATGAGGATAGACAATGCGATCGGCTCCCTGATTCTAATGTCTACGCCATTGCGAGTGTAATAATCGCCAAAGCAATTGGCAGACAGAAACCTTTGAATGTGCAGTTGGTCTTTGGGCGATCGCTCATACATTTGGTTGATCGCCTCGCCGAATATGGCTTTTTGTACTGCTAGCCCTTTATCGTAACGTGTTTCCGGGGTGGTGGTCGATTGCCCTGCCAAAGGTAATTGAATGCCTCTGCTAGACAGCACTTCATTCGTAGCATGAACGAAATCAAATGCTTTTGCCATCCCCACGTAGGGGACTGATTGATACAAAATCTCTTTGATTTCAATTGGCGTTACTCCAACATTGAGCGCAGCGCCCACCATGACTTTGTACTCGCTGACTGCCTGGCTGCCGATGAGCGATGCCACAATTAGCATCACCCTGGTTTTTGTATCGAACTTACTCAGCGCAATGACTTCATCAAAGGCGAAGTTGTCAAAGATTTCGATTAGTTCAGGGTCAGTTACTTTCAGAGTCGATTTGTGGTTTGGAAACAGTTCCTCATGATGTTTATGTGCTGCTTCACTGATTCTTATAGAAGATTGAGTTCTGTCCGGCTGCGGTGTATTGGTCATATGCACCTCCTTTGTGTCATCGTTGTGTGGTTGACGATTCCGTTCATAGTCCCGTTCGCTTTTCCAACTCTTCTGGATAGCGATCGCCTGCCACTTTGATTTGTCTCAATGCCTTATCGATACTCTGCAATTGTTTCGATCGATTCCGCCCTTGTCAGTCGCCTTCGCTGCGATCCCTGCTGATACTGGGGTCTTTGATGTGGGATGGGGCGTGCCTGTGACCCCAGCGAGGCCAGAGATAGAAAAGGTTGAGGAGGATGTAGAGTAGCACCGCCAGCCAGGGCACGACCAGCGCGACTACAGTAGCGATCGCATAAATGATCGGACCGAGGAGAAACCGCCGACTGATCTGCCGTGCCTTTTTTACTGTGAGGTGGGTGCCGAGCAGCCGATGCCCGCGAGCCGCGTACTGCCACATGGCAGTGACAAAGATCCCAATTATGGTTAGAATTCCACCGTAGAACGCAGCGGCAACTGGCTCGTCCGTTCCCCGGTGAAACGCTTCGGCGAGTACGGCGGTTGGAAACGGCAGGAATGCGATTAGCATCAGGTGGAGGACATTAAGCAGCAACAGCATTCCGTCCACGCGAACAATGTGGTAGAACATGGCGTGGTGGTTGATCCAGATTGCGCCGATCGCCAGAAAGCTGACCACGTAGGCAAGGTAGGAGGGCCAGAGATGGAGGAGTTCTGCCCCAAGTACCGTATCGGGTGGTGGCACTTTGATTTCGAGCACCAGCAGGGTGATTGCGATCGCAAAGACACCATCGCTGAATGCCTCCAAGCGGGTGGTCTCCACGCTCACCTCCTTTGCAAGTAGCGGTTGCTGTTGCCAATTTTGGGCTGCTGCATGGTTACTCCTTGTACATGAACTGATGCCCCTAGTTGTTTATGTTTAATGTCTGGTACTGCTCGTCGCTGACCTTTTCCATCCAGTCCACGGTCTTGCCGTCGAGCTGTTCCTGAATGGCGATGTGGGTCATCGCCGTGGTCGCCGTAGCGCCGTGCCAATGCTTCTCACCCGGCGAGAACCAGATCGTATCCCCCGGTCGAATTTGCTCGATCGCTCCACCCCAGCGTTGTGCCAGACCGCAGCCAGCCGTGACGATTAGGGTCTGTCCCAACGGGTGGGTGTGCCATGCTGTCCGAGCGCCAGGCTCGAACGTGACACTGGCACCAACAGTGCGTGCTGGATCGTGTGCCTCGAATAGAGGGTCAATGCGGACAGTGCCGGTAAAATACTCGCTCGGCCCTTTGGTGGAAGGCTGTGAGCCACTTCTTTTGATGTCCATTTTCTTAATTCCTTCACTTGATGCCCTGCATGATTGTCAGTAAGCAAGTCTCTTGCTCAATCAAAACAAAGTTTTCTCTTAAATAAAAATCTAGAATACCTGCAATCAGCCGGAATCACTTTTCATTGCTTTAGCTTCATTCTAAGAAAGCTGAAGAACAAGCAATAGAACGATTGTCTAAAATTGTTGTACAATCCTGCAAACTTAGAAATGAACGCTGCTAAAACGAGTGAAAAGTCCGCTATGGATTTAATGAATGACCAGCAGGCAAAGCGCGAAGCAGACAGAGTGCAAGCTAATAGAGACGAACTCAAAGAGCGTATTGCACAGGCTATCCGTAATGATGGGACGATTGAGCCGCTCAAAGGTTTGCACCTCAAATGCTCCTCTTCGCCTACGGAATTTTGTCACGGTGTCTCTGTCCCTGCCTTTTGTGCGATCGCTCAGGGCAGCAAAGAAGTCCTTTTGGGCTGCGATCGCTATCAGTACGACCCGATGCATTATCTACTTGCTACGGTCGAACTGCCGATTGTGAGTCATATTCTGGAAGCCTCTAAGGCGCAACCCTATCTCAGCCTTCGTCTCGATCTCGACTCCACGCTTGTCGGTTCAGTTATGGTCGAGGCGGGCTATCCCTCGATACAAAGGGGTGCCAATGTCAAAGCGATAGACGTCAGTCCATTGGATGCGCCTCTGCTGGATGCCGTAGTCCGGCTTGTTAGGCTTCTAGATTCTCCTACTGAAGCTCATGTTCTGGCACCATTAATTAAGCGGGAAATCATTTACCGACTTCTGATGGGAGAGCAAGGTAGTCGGCTGCGTCATATTGCAATTCTGGGTGGCTACACTCACCACATCGCTCTTGCCGTGGATAAGCTGCGTAAAGACTTTGACCAGCCGCTTCGTATTGAAAGCATCGCACGAGAACTGGGAATGAGTGTCTCAGGCTTCCACCATCACTTCAAATCTGTGACTGCAATGAGTCCCTTGCAGTTCCAGAAGCAACTGCGGCTCCAAGAGGCTCGCCGTTTGATGCTGACGGAAAACCTTGACGCTAGCAGTGCTGCCTACCGTGTGGGTTATGATGACGCCTCACACTTCAACCGAGAGTATAAGCGACTCTTTGGTACACCACCAATACGCGATGTGGAGCAGCTGCGAGAAGCTGCTAGGGAGACTGTTAGTTTAATATGATCTCCTCAAGGTGTCCTAATCTTCCCAGAAATCCTTTTATTCAGTAATTAATCAGACTCTAACGATTAAGAAGTTTGAATTACTCTTCTACTCTACGCTGACGGCGATGCGGCCTTCTTTCCTGTCGATCTTCACGCAGGCGACGGCCGACTTCGGTAAAGAAATCGCGCCGCAGGTAAGGGTAATCGCTAACCCACAACTCCCGACTGGGAATGTATATATCGGAGAATTCTTCGATGCTGCTCAAATCTGAGCGATTTGACATCACTACCATTTCTGCAATTTGACCGCGAGCGATCGCTTTGTGGGTAGGACGTAGTGGTGCATCAAATTCAATGCTAAATCCTGTGTCATCACCAACTTCTAAATTAATCCGTTTTTCTCGGTTTTCTACAATTACCAATTCACCTTTGTTATTGACGGTTTCTTGTTTCCCAATCAACCGATCTGTAATCCACCAATCTAAGACTCGACCACGAAAAAAGCCGCTGTATTTGTAACGTCGGCATTGTATATTCCGCATACTTGCTTGAAACACTGGATACCACAGCCAAAAAAAAGCGCTAATTACTCCCAGCACAAATATTATTGGACCAAACTCCAGTCCGAAAAAGGCTTTGACAAGCAAAATAACGACTAGGGCAACAACAGAAATTAACAGCCGTTGCAAAAAATTTGCAAACTTTCCCCAGTAGTGCTTGTACTGAAGACCAGTAGCAATTAAAGGGATAATTTGTTCAAATTTCTGGCGAGTCAATGGTACTAACATGAGTGCTGAGTACTGAGTGATAAGTAGTGAGTTTAAAGTATTTTTTCTAATCCATATATTAACGACTTTAGCGTTAAGACTTTGCGAATGGCTAATAGCACTCCTGACATATAACAAGCGCGATCGCTCGTATCATGTCGTAAAGTATAAATCTGCCCTGGTGCGCCAAAAATAACTTCCTGATGAGCTACCAATCCTGGCAAGCGCACGCTATGAATTCTAATGCCTTCCTCTGCTTGGCTGCCCCTAGCTCCTGCTAATTTTTCAGTTTCTTCCACTAACGCAGAGTTAAAAGTTTTACCTAATTCTCCTAATAACTGCGCCGTTTGAATGGCAGTACCACTAGGAGCATCAGCTTTTTGGTTGTGATGCAGTTCAATAATTTCTACGTGGTCAAAATATTGAGAAGCTGTGATTGCGGCTTGTTGCAACAGTACCATGCCAATGGAAAAGTTAGGAATAATTAGACAACCAGTACTAGCTTTCTCGGCAAAGTCTGCCAGATCTTGAATTTGTTCTAGACTTAATCCAGTCGTACCGACTACAGGGCGAATACCGTAGGCGATCGCACTACGAATATTGTCATAAACTGAATCGGGATGGGTAAAGTCTACCATCACCCCTGGCGGCCCTTGTCTCTCCCCAGCCACGTAACCCAACATCGGTTCTAATTGATTGGTAATTGGCACTTCCAAGGGTTCGCTTAAACCCGCTAGTTCTCCAGCATCTTTATCTTGATGTTGCGGGCTGCTATCAATTGCACCCACTAAGTTCAAATC
Source organism: Nostoc sp. S4 (assembly GCA_029379225.1). GTDB lineage: Bacteria > Cyanobacteriota > Cyanobacteriia > Cyanobacteriales > Nostocaceae > Nostoc. The sequence goes on from JAQYWR010000041.1 coordinate 40,665, forward strand.
GGGTGCTTGCGCTACGGCCTTAACTACTTCACGACCCATTTTACCAGCAGCGCCGTTGACAATAACCGGGATAGGAGCTTGATTCGTCATATTTTGGAGAAATACTTTTTGAGTCAACAAGGGCATTGTAAAGACTTTTGCGATGTAAAAATACCAGTCCCCAGTCCCTAGTTCTTTTTTGATGCATCAGCCGGAAAATTTTTATCGGCACTACTTTGATAAGTAGTTCTTATTAGAGCTATTAACCTTTTTTTATTAAGTTTGGTTGACTAATTGTAATAAATTTTGTTAAGTTTATTTACATAAGCTGACAAAGCAGCAAAGTAGCTATTTAGTTTTAGTTTCTTTGGATGTTAGCAAAAAATAGACTTCGGTAACGGTATCTTTCATCTACATTTAGACTTCTCCCATTTACCTCGGCTATCAAGTCGGGGTTTTTTGTGTTCTTGATTATCCCTCCCCATCTTATGTTTTATCCGAAGCGTACCGCTTGGTGGGAAAATAAAAGCGAGAAATAATGCTTGCCTGGTATTGCCTCCAGCCCAAAGGAACCAACTCTAATGTGGAAACGAATTGTATTAATTTTGCTATTGGTGTTGAGCTTCAGCCTGAGTAATTCTGGTGTCGCGGTTGCAGCCGGACTTAAAAGCTTTGTAGACACCAATGATGGCTATCAGTTTTTATATCCTAATGGCTGGCTGCAAGTTAAAGTTGCCGACGGCCCAGACGTAGTTTTTCATGATTTAATTGAGGTATCTGAAAATGTTTCTGTAGTAATTAGCCCAGTTCCAGAAAATAAAACCTTGGCACAATTGGGAACTCCTACAGAAGTAGGATATAAATTGGGAAAAGCAGCTCTAGCACCTCCTGATTCTGGTCGTTCAGCTGAATTAGTCAATGCCGCGCAGCGAGAAGTAGACGGTAAAACATACTACCTTTTAGAGTACGAAGTTAAACTCCCCAATCAACAGCAACGACATAACATCACCAGCGTCGCTGTTAGCCGTGGTAAACTTTTTACCTTCAACGCCTCAATTACTGAAAAACGTTGGCCAAAAGTAAAACAAACAATTGATGAAGTTGTAAATTCTTTTTCTGTTTATTAGTCATTAATCATTAGTCATTGGTCATTAATCATTAGGAGTGTTGAGTAGTAGAGACGCGATTAACCCTTGCCTGTACAAGAGTCAGGAGCGAGGAGTTATTCTCCTTGTCCCCTTGTCTCCTCTGCCTCTCTGCTCCCCTGCCCCTCATCTCCCCATCTCCCTCTCATCTCCTTATGGGCATTCCACCTTTTATATTAGCCTCAGCTTCCCCAGCGCGACGGCGTTTGCTGCAAACTGTTGGTATTGAACCAATAGTTAAACCGAGTGACTTTGATGAGTCGCAAATCCAATTAAGTGAACCTGCACAATTGGTAAAAACTCTTGCTCAGTACAAAGCAGAAACTGTAGCCCCACAGTTTGAATCAGCTTTGATTATGGGTTGTGATTCGGTTTTATTTTTTAATGGTGAGATTCATGGTAAACCAGTGGACGCTAGTGAAGCGATCGCTCGTTGGCAGATAATGCAAGGTAACTTTGGTGATTTATACACAGGTCACGCCTTGATTGACCATGACCAAAAGCGAACTTTAGTCAAGTCTCAAGTTACAAGAGTTTACTTTGCTCCAATGAGTGACAAGGCAATTAAAGCCTATATTGCCACGGGTGAACCCCTCAAGTGTGCTGGTGCCTTTGCCCTTGAAGGTTTTGGTAGCTTGTTCGTCGAAAAAATCGAAGGTTGTCACAGCAATGTAATTGGACTGAGTTTACCTTTGCTGCGGCAGATGTTAGCAGAACTGGGATATGATGTTACCGAATTTTGGCAATAGTGATTTATCGTTTGTTCTTTTTCATATCTTGCAATTACCTAATCAGATACGTTATAGGTGCTTTTAATTTTTTCCTCCGAGGATAACTTTGACTAAAACTTGCAAGCAACTTGCCATATCCAGGTCTTGAGAGGTATTAACCTGCATAGCAATGGCAACTTTGTAGTTAGGAAAATACTTAAATATGCTTTGGTAGCCAGGAGTCCAGCCAGAATGTCCATAGGCTTTCCCAAACTCAGTCTCACTGATGGTGACACCAAGCCCGTAATCAATCTTCTCAGCTGCGTTACGGGGAATCGCCGTTAACAGGTTGTCAACATAAGCTTCCCTCATCGCCCTACCTTCATAGAGCAATTTTGCCCAGCGAACGATGTCCTTTGGATTAGTGAGCAGACCACCATCAGTCCATTCATTGGCAGGGTGAAAGATTAGTACACCATTTTTCATATTTTTCTCTGGTAGACCTAAAGGGTTATCTGGACTGAGATAGCCCGGTGATAGGTGAGGAATATTACGGTGATTAGCTAGTTGTGTAAGATTGAGAGAGAGTGGATTGAGGAAACGTTTTTGTAGTTCCTCGTAATATGTGTTGTTACTTACCTGCTCAATCAGCAAACCAATAAGAATATAACCAGTATTGCTGTAAGCAAAGCCTTGACCAGCTGGGAATAAAGGCTGTTGGTCTAATACGAACTCTAACAACTTTCGGGGTGAAAAGTAAAAGTCAGAATTGGGAGGGTCGGCGCTGAATGCGGCTCGTAGTGTGGTACTGAAGCGCTTGTTGTGATTATGGTTAGGTAAACCACTGCTATGGTTGAGGAGCATACGCAGTGAAATATTTTCCCCATTTGGAAGACGGCTGAACCAATCCTCTTGTGCTAACCATCTCGCAATCGGGATATCCAAGTTTAGCTTGCCCTCTTGTACTAAATCAAGTGCAACAGCAGATGTGAATGTCTTACCCACACTACCTGAGAGCATTCGCATATCAGATGTCATTGCAATTTGATTTTCTCGATCAGCATACCCAGTTGCAAATTCGATGCATTGTCCGTCAGCAAGTATGAAGGCTGCTGTAGCGCCAGGGAAGTTAGTCTGTTGCTGAAGGATATCTAATGACTTTTGGAAGCGTTCGACATCTTCAAAAGCATCTCTCATTGCTTTAACTATCGTTAAGGGACTTCCAAAAAATAAATTATCTCAAATTATTTGTGGATTTGTAAGGGATGTTTTTTTGATTGGAAATCCCTAAGTTTAATGACTAATGACTAAATTGCCTAATATTTAGTATTGCTTCCCCACAATCTGGAATCCAAGCCAGCCATTCATCTTGAGAAACTGCTTCGTCAAAACTCCAAGGGTTGGGAAGTTCTAAAAGCTTCACCCAACCAGAAACTCTTGAGTGCCCCAAACCTTCGAGACTTCGCCTTCTTGCTTGGACAGCAAAATCTGGTCTATTGAAATCTAGTTTCACATCTTCGTCTTAGCCTTAATCGATGGGCTGATAGAAAAAATTTATGTGACCTAGACTACAAAATAGATAATACTTGTGAAAAGTAACTGTCTTATAACTTTACGTTCGCTGGTGTAAGTGTTTGCTTAATATTGCAAGCTATAACTGTGAGGCGCGGCAGGTTGTAGACTGGCTACTAGATCGCATTCCCAACTAGATATGTCATTTACTTCTATACCCTCGCTGCGTGAACAACAACATCCCCTAATTCGTCAGCTAGCTGATTGTATTGAGGCAGCTTGGCATCAGCACCTGGATCTATCGCCCTACCATTTGCCTGCTGAGTTGGGGTATGTGGAAGGTAGACTAGAAGGGGAAAAACTGACGATTGAAAACCGTTGCTATCAAACGCCTCAGTTCCGAAAAATGCACTTGGAACTTGCAAAAATCGGAAATATGCTCGATATTTTGCATTGTGTGATGTTTCCCCGTCCAGAATACAACCTGCCGATGTTTGGTTGTGATTTAGTGGGTGGTAGAGGTCAAATTAGCGCGGCGATCGCAGACCTTTCTCCCGTACATGTAGAAGGTACTTTACCAGAATCTTATACTGCTGCGCTCACACAGTTAACAGTGCTTAACTTTTCCCAACCGCGCGAATTACCTGAATGGGGAAATATTTTTTCAGATTTTTGTATCTTTGTGCGCCCCACTTCCCCACAAGAAGAAACAATGTTTCTGTCTCGCGTGCGAGAATTTTTAGAAATTCATTGTACCCAAGCGATCGCCTCTAGTCCAGTTTCACTCGAACAAGTTACACAAAATCTTGCCGGACAACACAACTACTGCACCAAACAGCAGCAAAATGACAAAACCCGCCGCGTACTAGAAAAAGCTTTTGGCCCAGCTTGGGCAGAACATTACATGACTACAGTTCTATTCGACCTTCCACAGGAGATTGCTAAATAGGCACAGGAGATGGGGGGTAGGGGAGCAGAGGAAAGGGGAAATAGAGGTAATTTTCATTTTCCCCCCTGTCCCTCTGCCTACTTAACTATGCCCCATGTCAATGCCCTGATTCCCCATCTGTAGGCTCTGTTACGTTTTCTGGCAACTGATAAATGTAGAATTCATTCAACGAGAGTTTGATGGAGTCCCAAAATAGCAGCAGGGAGAGTACTAACACCAATTAGCTTTAACTACGTTACAGATGATGACGCAAAGAATAATGTGTAGCAAAATTTTTGATAATTGGTATCAAGTATTTGAAACAAATGATTTTTGATCTTGTTTTTTAATTTTGTGAATAACTGTAGTCCCACTAATTATGCTGTGGTAACTCAAACAGTTATTAGCAATCAAAATTTAAGTTGGTGATTTGAAACAATTAATTAGCTATCAGAAAATGTAAGAATTAGAATTCGGAATTAATAGGCTTGGATGACCGAACTTGATAAGCATAAAATCAAGCAGGTAGACAACCATTGATTTTTCAACTCTTCTAACTCCTGAATTCTTAATATTTACTGATTAGTTAATGTTAATAACTTTATCCTTGCGGTATGTGAATGTAGCAGTACAGTACCGCATCATAGTAGTTTTGAATTTTCAATACAGAGGCGATATTTCGCGTCTCTATATCTGAATTCATACTGCGATTAGCGCCTAAAAGAGTGGTGGATTTCAATGCTCCACTATAAAGATTGCTGAATTCAGAATTCTGAATTCTTTTTCAAATAGCCAGCTACAAGAGGGCATGATTTTGCAAGGCTTTAGTGTGAGTGTTGAGTGTGGATCGGGCAATGGATTTTAAGCCATATCGTTGTTTGTCCTAAGCGGCTGGCTATTGATTAAAAACCCATTTTTACTTACATCAGCACAATTCAGATAAACGGGCAACATACTATGTCAAGGGTGACTGAGAAGCCAAAGCCAACTGAGCAGACGTTTAATCCCGAACAACCCAAGATTTGGTGGGGTATCGCTATAGCAGTCCCAATAGTAATTGCTGCTGGAGTATTAGGTACAGCTAAAATCGAGCAGCTAAAAAAACTAACAGTATCCGCACCCGTAATGCCATCTAGCAATATCGTTAGTGCTGTGGGACGTTTGGAACCGCGAGGCGAAGTTATTAAATTGTCTGCGCCCTCCTCAGGATTAGCACCATCGTCACGAATTCAACGGCTTCTAGTCAGAGAGGGTGAAAAGGTCAAACAAGGTCAAATTGTGGCAATTTTGGACAACCGCGATACCCAAATAGCCGCACTAGAAGAAGCAAAAGCCAAAGTCCAAGAATCCCGTGCAAATTTAGCGCAAGTCAGAGCTGGATCTCCCAGAGATATTCAAGCTCAGAGATCCGTTGTTGCTCGTCTACAAGCGCAGTTAGTTGGGGAAAAGGATGCTCAACAAGCAACGATCGCTCGGATTGCAGCTCAGTTAAGTGGTGACAAAATTGTTCAACAAGCAACAGTCAATCGCTTAGAAGCTGAACTCAGCGGACAAACAGAGGCTCTTAGAGCAACCTTGGCGCGTATCAAAGCCGAACAGCGCAATGCTCAAGTCGATGCTGGACGCTATGATTTTTTATACCGAGAAGGTGCGATTTCGCAGCAAGAACGTGATAGAAGACGCCTGAATGCGATTACAGCTAATCAGCAGGTTGCTGAAAGTCAAGCTACCTTGAAGCAGACATTGGCAACTCTACGACAGCAGCTTGCCGAGGCTAGAGCTAATCAAGTACAAAATTCAGCAACTTTGCAACAGCAGTTAATTGAAGCTAAAGTTAACCGTGACAAAACTGTAGCAACTTTGCAAAGACAAATCGATGAAGAAAAAGCTAAACTCAGCAGACTTTTGGATGTTAGTCCTACTGATGTACAAGTAGCACTAGCCCAAGTGAGTAATGCGATCGCTAATGTCAGAAAAGCCGAAGCAGAACTGAAATTGAGCTACGTTCAAGCACCAATTGCTGGAGAAATTTTAAAGATTTACGCTAAGTCAGGTGAAGCTATAGGTACAAATGGCATTGCTGAACTTGGACAAACTAATCAAATGTTTGTAGTTGCGGAAGTTCCTGAAGATAGTATTAGCAAAGTGCGTCTCGGTCAAAACGCCACTATCACCAGCGATAACGGAGCATTTAGTGACGAATTCAAAGGAACTGTCGCTGAAATTGGCAGAAAAATTGGCAAAAAAGACGTACTCAATACAGATCCAGCAGCAGATGTGGATGCCAGAGTCATAGAAGTGAAAATTGCTCTGTCTCCGGAAGATAGTCTGAAAGTTTCTGGTTTGACTAATGCAAAAGTTCTTGTAGAAATTAATAAATAAATTTTTCCAGATTAATCCTTAATAATGGCTAAAAAAATCCCTCTGTCCTGGCTACAACTAACAAGAGAAAAAACTCGCCTAGCTGTGGCTTTGGCAGGAATTGCTTTTGCTGATATTTTGATGTTTATGCAGCTCGGATTTCGGGATGCTTTGTATTATAGTAACGTTCGATTTCATAGCAGTTTGCAGGGCGATATCGTTTTAATTAACAGTCAATCTAGCGCTGTTTTGGCTATGAGGAGCTTTTCTCAACGACGATTATATAAAGCTTTAGAGTTACCAACCGTCCAATCAGTACATCCTATATATTTAGATTATACAACCTGGAAGAATCCGATAACAGGTCGCCCTCGTAGTATCCTGATATTTGGCATGAATCCAGAAACTAACTTGCTCGATTTGCCTGGAGTTCAGGAAAATTTACACAAACTTGAACTACCAGATGTAGTTTTATTTGACCGTTCTTCTAGAGTCGAGTATGGACCAATTGCTGCTAATTATGACCAAGGCAAGACGGTGACAGCAGAAGTACGAAGGCGGCGAATGAAAGTAGTAGGACTATTTACATTAGGTGCATCATTTGGTGCAGATGGAAACTTAATTACTAGTGATATTAACTTTTTACGGATATTCAATAATCGTCAGAAAGGATTAATTGATATTGGGTTAATTAGATTGAAACCGGGAGCAAATGCTAATACTGTTGCTGAGGAATTAAAAAAGTATTTACCTAAAGAAGAGGTAAATGTTTTAACTAAACAAGAATTTATTGACTTTGAGCGAAATTACTGGGCAAGTAGTACAGCTATCGGATTTATTTTCACACTGGGAACTATCATGGGTTTTATTGTCGGAACTGTAATTGTTTATCAAATCCTTTATACAGAAGTTTCAGATCACTTAGCTGAGTACGCCACCCTCAAAGCCATAGGTTATACACATAACTATTTATTGAAAATTATTCTCCAAGAGGCTTTCCTACTAGCAGTTTTAGGATATTTACCTGGAATAACTTTCGCTTTATTTATGTATCAAAGTGCAAGAAATGCAACACTTTTACCAGTATTTATGAGTTTTGACCGTGCCACAAATGTGTTGATTTTGACTATAATTATGTGCTTTGTCTCTGGTGCGATCGCAGTCCGAAAATTACGTTCTGCCGATCCAGCAGATATTTTTTAATCAAGTAATAATTAAGCAGCCCTAATTCTTAGCAATCAATACAGTTAAGTCTGAGAAATGTTAACTCATAGCTTACAAATTTATGAAGAGACAAGAACCTGTAATTGCCATTAAAAACCTGAATCATTACTATGGCAAAGGCGCACTGAGAAAACAAATTTTATTTGACATCAACCTAGAAATCTATCCTAGTGAAATTGTAATTATGACCGGGCCATCAGGTTCAGGTAAAACCACATTATTGAGCTTGATTGGTGGTTTGCGATCTGTACAAGAGGGAAGTTTGAAATTTTTAGGTGAAGAACTGTATGGTGTCAGTCAGAACAAACAAGTTCAGATGCGACGTAACATTGGTTATATTTTCCAAGCTCATAATTTGCTAGGGTTTTTGACTGCCAAGCAAAACGTACAAATGGCAGTAGAATTAAACGATCGCATTTCTCAAACAGAAGCAGTAGCTAAATCAGAAATGATGTTGCGGGCTGTTGGTTTAGAAGAAAGAATTAATTATTACCCAGACAATCTTTCTGGTGGTCAAAAACAAAGAATTGCGATCGCTCGCGCCTTAGTGAATCGTCCTCCTCTAGTCCTAGCAGATGAACCAACAGCCGCATTAGATAAACAATCAGGACGCGATGTTGTAGAAATAATGCAGAGCCTAGCTAAAAATCAGGGAACTACTATCTTATTAGTCACACATGACAACCGCATTTTAGACATCGCCGATCGCATCGTAGAAATGGAAGATGGTCTATTAACACGTAATTCTTCAAATACATTTATTCAGTCATAATTTTGGTGTCATTTGTCTTTTGTTCTTTGTCATTTGTCCTTTGTCCTTTGCAAATAACTAATAACTAATAACTGATGACTAATGACAATCACAATTATTATTTAGTTGAACCTGATTTTTTTATTCCAGGTTGGTTTGGCGGAGTTAGAGCATTTGGTTGGCGACTAGTGCGAAAAGTCACATTCACGCCTTCATTTGATTGCTCTAGCACCAATAAAGGTGTAGGCTTAGCCTTTTGATCCCAATGCATAGTGGCAATCCGACCTTGAATTGTTGGTTGCCAACTATCTTCATCTTCTATAGGACTTAAATAAGTTTCTATACAGTCAATAATTTGACTAATAGTTGCAGAAGTTGCTTGTGTTGGTAACTTCATTAAACGGACTTGAATACGAAACAGTACACGCCTAGCAGAGTTTGATGGAGTACCAGTTTCATATTCTACATCAAAAATTTCATCCACCTGCCGACCGGCACTGTTAGCAATTCCAACTGTTCCCTGTTGGGATTGATTTGGACGCAGAGCTTGAGAAATTTTATCTTTGACTTTAATCTTTACTTGATTAAGAATTGCAAAGTGAAACACTTCCTCTGACATCCGCATTCGCAGATAATCTAGGTTAAAATCCCGTGAGTTGACTAAATCGGGATTAGTCTCCATTTTGCGAATTGTTTCTAGGGCGAGCTTAAATTTTTTTTCTAATTCTCGCGTGCGAAATTGTTCAAACTTAAGTTTTTTTTCCAGTTGATTTATCTGGAGCTTACTATACACAATCAAAGCAATCACTACTAAAGCCAGTCCTCCAGAGGTTATCACCAAAAATGGTGGTGTTTGAGGATTACTCGCTGGCACTTCTTGGGATGCCTTTTTAGTCTTTGTCCCGGAGGATTGGGCAAGAAACATCGAAGTGGGCATGGTTGGGAAACTGAAAAACTTGACTCCTAATGTTTAGGATGCCCAAATCTTTAAGACCATCTTGCTGTATGATTAATATTTTTTACAGCTTTTTATAAACTGCATATGTCAAAACATCTGAGCCTCACTGCCGTGTCTGAGGTTTCATCTAGTTGTCTGGCTAATATTCGTCTGATTGCCACAGATATGGATGGCACGCTGACTAGACGAGGAAAATTTACTCCTGCACTGCTGCAAGCTTTAGAGAATTTAGCAGCAGCTAACATTAAGGTACTGATTGTCACAGGACGTTCTGCTGGGTGGGTGAGTGGATTGAGTAGTTTGATGCCAGTGGCAGGTGCTATGGCAGAAAATGGCGGTTTGTACTTTGGGACTGGGAACCAGAAACCAATAGTCTTAACACCGATTTCCGATTTAGCTGAGCATCGCCAGCACTTGGCTGCGACTTTTGAAAAGTTAAAAACTCAATTTCCCCAAATCCAAGAATCTGCTGATAACTGCTTCCGCATCACCGATTGGACTTTTGACGTAGCTACTTTGAATCAAGATGAACTCCAAACCCTAGATCGTCTCTGTCAACAAATGGGTTGGGGATTTACCTACAGTAACGTGCAGTGTCACATTAAACCCCAAGGACAAGATAAAGCCGTAGGATTATTAGAGGTATTGCGCGAATACTTGCCTGATTACTTACCAGAACAAATTCTCACCGTAGGCGATAGTCCCAATGATGAAAGTTTATTCAATCGCCGTTATTTTCCAGTTTCTGTAGGCGTGGCAAACGTGCTGGAATATGTAGATAAGTTACAAAATCAGCCTGCTTATATTACTGCTGCTGCCGAAGTCGAAGGATTCTGTGAGTTATCTAGTTACATTTTACAAAGCTTGCCTATCCCAAATTAGAGACAATCATACTTGCTCTAAAATAATCTTGTAGCACTGATTTTACAACCATGACAGCTATACCTGTTGGTGTCGAATCAGAAATTTTCTACCCCAGTGCTGATGGTCAACCGGTGGCAGAAACTTACGACCACCTTTATGCTTTGCTAACTACCCTAGAAGTACTCAAACAGTATTTGGCAGATCGTCAGGCAACAGTATTAGCAAATCAGTTTCTTTACTATGCACAAGGTTTTCCCAAGTTACGGGTAGCTCCAGATGTGATGGTGATTTTTGATGTTGCATCCGGCGGTCGGGATAACTATAAAATTTGGGAAGAGGGTCAAGTACCAACAGTGATTTTTGAAATGACATCCTTTGGTACTAAAGGACAGGACGAAATCTTCAAAAAGACGCTTTATGAGCAGTTGGGTGTTAAAGAATACTGGCTATTTGACCCGAAAGTCGAGTGGGTAGAACAACAGTTACGCGGCTATCGACTGCGGGGAGAAATCTACGAATCTATAGAAGATGGACGCAGTGAACCACTACAACTGCGTTTAGTGATTGAAGGAAAGCTAATTGCGTTTTATCGAGAGGATACAGGGGAAAAATTATTAATTGCCGATGAATTGGTAGAAGCTTTACAGCAGGAAGTTTTAGCAAGGCAACAAGCAGAAGAACGTGCAGAAGTTGAAAGCCAACGTGCAGAAGTTGAACGTCAACGCGCAGAAGTTGAACACCAACGCGCAGAACAAGCACAATTGCAGATTGAGCAATTAAAGGCAAAGTTGCGATCGCTCAATGTAGACCCTGATACTATTGAGTAAATTTTTTGTAACATTAATTACGAATTGCGAATTACGAATTATTATCAAGTCAAATTTATTACTTTAGACATATTAAAATAAATGGATGTCTAGCATGTTTCAATCTATCACCTAGAAACGTTAAGTGAGTAACCGATACTTCAAAAAAGAGAGGTTAGGGCTTATTTCTAACTTCCACCAGAAAGTACAAAACCAAATATAGAGTCAATAATTTACCTTTAAGTATTGAGGTATAAAACCATGCAAGAAATTGAAAGATTTTTTAGTAACTTATTCAGTAGTATAGTCAACCGCTTTAAATATTCTGCAATGGACGCTACTGAGCGAAAAATTAAAGAAACCGTTGACCAACAGGTTGAACAACATCGACAAAGATCCAAGCCTAAGGATCGAGAAGACGCTCAGTAGAGAAATTTTTTGATGGGAAATTTAAATCAGCCAACATTGGTAACTGTTAAAATCAGTCTGTTAAACGGTAATACCATTGGTAAAAATTTTTACTAAAAGCATAGCGCTTCCCAATTGTTGAGTGGGCAGCGCTATTTTTAGATCTTACTCTCTCACAGGTATTATATTCAGTAATCTTTATATTGCTACTAAGAAAAAATCAGATAAGTAAGCGGACATAATAAAATGTAAAATCCAAACTAACGAAACCTTATACTGTTGAGGGTTTTACCTTCTGCCTCCAGCAAGAACTGCCTTCTACTTACAAACTAAAGTAGATAGAACAATACCGTAAAACAGCCTTATAATTACCAGTACTAATTTATGCAAACATTGCTAAACAACCGCTATCGAGTTATTCGGACTTTAGGAAGCGGTGGGTTTGGTGAGACTTTCTTAGCGGAAGATACGCAAATGCCTTCCAACCGGCGTTGTGTAATTAAGCAGCTAAGACCAATTCAAAATAACCCGCAGATTTATCAGTTGGTGCAAGAAAGATTCCAACGAGAAGCAGCAATTTTAGAAGACTTAGGCGGTATAAGTAACCAAATTCCCACCTTATATGCTTACTTCCAATCAGATGGACAATTCTACTTGGTTCAAGAGTGGATAGAAGGTGATACCTTAACAGCGAAAGTCCACGAACAAGGGTTATTGAGTGAGAGTGCCGTTAGAGAAATATTAATACATTTATTACCAGTACTAGAACAAGTACACAATCACCGGATTGTGCATCGAGATATCAAGCCAGATAACATCATTTTGCGTCATCGAGACCATAAGGCGGTACTGATTGATTTCGGTGCTGTCCGCGAATCAATGGGAACAGTGGTGAATTCCCAAGGGTTACCTACAAGTTCGATTGTGATTGGTACGCCGGGATATATGCCAAGCGAACAAGCCGCAGGTAGACCAGTTTATTCGAGTGATTTATATAGTTTAGGAATTACAGCAATTTATCTTCTTACGGGAAAACAGCCACATGAATTGGAGACAGATTCGCGTAGTGGAGAAATTATTTGGCACAGATATGCTTTGAGTGTTAGTCCTACATTAGCAGGAGTCATAGATCGAGCGATCGCCTATCATCCACGCGATCGCTTTGCCACAGCCAGAGAAATGTTTGACGCTTTACAATTTGGGTCAGTTCCTCCAACAGTACCTTACAATCAACCGCTAGTTCCGCCAACAACACCTTATAACCAACCACCAGTTCCGCCAACAGCACCTTACAATCAACCGCCAGTAGTGAGGGTACAGCCTCATGCAACATTACAAAATACGGTTGCTGTTAGTCCAGGTTCTTCCAGTCAACCTAGCAATCAAAGTAGTGGACACAAGGGAATCCTTCTGGGTAGTTTAATTGCTGGTGGTTTGATTGCTACTTCTATAGTTGTTGGTTTTGCTCTCAATAGACCAAATCAATCAGTAGTACAGTCAAACGTTTCATCGGAATCTACCCCAACTCCCAACGAACAGTCAACCATCTCATCGGAATCTAGCCCAACTCCCAAAGAACCACAGAATACGCCCTCACCTACACAATCTCCAATTTTCAGTACTTCCGAACCCCAAGATAATACACCAGTGCGATCGCAATTGCCTAGCGCTACCCAATCTCCTCAAACTCCCTTATCAACCCAGCCACAAATCAATAGACCTTCACCTGAAGAAGCGGTGCAAAATTATTATGCAACTATTAATCAGGGTCAGTATCAAGCTGGATGGAATCAGCTATCTCCTAGCTACCAAAATAATCGACGACTTCACCCAAATGGTTATCTTTCTTATATTGACTGGTGGGGCGGAAAGGTTCAAAGCGTAGATGTAGAACAAGTTAGTTTAGTAGAAGCAAATACAGAATTAGCTACGGTTGATGCTCAGTTTAAATACGTGATGAAAACTGGCAAAATAGTTCCTGGTTCTGTACGCTTTTTTCTTTTATGGGATGCCCAAAATAACAGGTGGGTTGTTAGTGATACCAAGTAGTTGACTTTTAAAAAATATCTTTTCGCTTTTGCAAATAAAAAGTCACAGTTAGATAAATGAGTGTATGCAAGCATAAAATTCCCCAATTCAAACTCAAATTCGACCATGTTGCTTCATAAACAGGTGTTGGTTCAAATGGTTGGGGCACTGTATTGCCATCAGGTAATTTAATTGCTTCTGGAACCAGTTGATTAAGATTAACTAAAGCACCATAAGCTCCTACTGACCAACGGCTCAGCATTAACCAAGAAACTTTACTAGCAATACCTTCCATTTTGAACAAAACGCCAGAAAAGATAAACTGAGGAAGTAACAACAGGGGTAAAGCACTATTTGCTTGACTAGTATTTTTGACAAATGCTGAGACAAATAAACCAAGACTAATACTAGTTAAAAGAGTTAAAAATGTAGTAATACTTAATCCCCATTGCCAAGAAATTAATTCTGGTTGCGGGGATTTAAAAAATATAAAAATCACTACTATCATTAACAGTGTTTGTAATCCTGCTAATACTGAAAGAATTGCGATTTTGGAACTAAGATAAGCAAATAAACCCAAATTTACCAGCCTTTCTCGCAGGTAAATTGCTGACTCTTTGACAATTTCTTGTAATGAGCTAGAAAGTCCCACCCATAAAGCAGCACAAGTAAAGACGAATAACACACGCAAAGCTAAAGGTGCAAGAGTTGGATCGGGTTGTTCTCCTAATACTAAAGGGTCTTTATTTCGGATAGCGAATGTCATTAAACTAATACTAATAGGCGCTGTTAAAAGTGCTAAAGCGAGATTAACACGATCGCGCTTTTGAATTTGAAAGTAGCGTTGCGTCAAAATATTAAATTGTTTGCCAAAAGAAATGCCATGACTGTGATTATTCACACTATCCGACTGGGGCGATTGAGTTCCAGAATTGAGATGATTATCTATATAGCGTCGATAATCATCTGATTGCCGGAATTTAGTAGCTCGATCAATGATATTTTCTGGTTTTTCTAATTGATTATAAATATCGGCAAAGTCATCTTTGACATTAAAAAACTGTAAACATTGATCGGGAGGGCCAAAATAACATAGTCGTCCTCCTCGACCGAGAAAGACAACGCGATCGCACAATTTAATATTCGTCGTTGCATGAGTTACCAAAATCACTGTGCGTCCCTGGTCAGCTAATTTCCGCAACAGCTGCATCATTTTTTTATCCAACCCTGGATCGAGTCCTGAAGTTGGTTCGTCTAAGAAAAATAACTTTGGATCGGCTAATAATTCCACGCCAATACTTACCCGTTTGCGCTGTCCTCCACTCAGTTGGGACACCTTTGCATCTTGACGATGGGACATTTCCACATCTTGTAAAGTCTTTTCCACCACCCGCGCCACATCAATATCTGGCGGTAGTCGCAGCTTGGCGGCGTAAGTTAAAACTTCAGACACGGTGAGTTCTTGGTGAATAATATCGTCTTGAGGCACATAACCAATATGCGTGCGGTACATGTTGAAATTGTTCCGCAAATTTTCACCATTTAAATAGACTACACCTTGGGTTGTTTGCTCAACTCCTAGTAGTGTCCGCATCAAAGTTGACTTACCGGCACCACTTCCTCCCACTAAGGCGACAAACTGTCCTGGTTCAATTGGTATAGAAATATCATCCAATCGCCGCTTGTCTTTATCTTGAATTACTAAATTACAAGCATCCAAGCGAATTTGATTTCCTCGGTCGAGTATTTGTAATTCATCACCTCGCAGCACCAGCGTAAATGGCCCAATGCGAATTCTTGCTCCTGGTGACAATACAGCATTGCTATTAACTTTTTGCCCATTAATAAACACACCATTGGTACTATAATCGCGGAGAATATAACGCCCTTGAGCATCAGTATCAATTGTGGCGTGGCGGCGAGAAACAGTAGGGGCTTCTAGAGGTAAAGTAGCATTGCGATCGCGACCCAATAAAACTGACCGATTTTTCAAGGAAACCCTTTGCAACTCGTGTGTATTGTTAGCTGAGGGTTGGTTCTCATTATGGTATGTCAGTACTATCTGGTCTTGAGAGTTTTGTCCAATGCGGATTTCTGTACCGTTTTTCAGGCTATAGCCAGATTTTGGAGTTACCCGAATTTGATTGATATAAAGCCCATTGGTACTGGGTTTGTCACCATTCCCGTCATAAATGCAGTAGTCTTCGCCATCTTTGCGTAAGAGGGCTTGATATCTGCCCACAAGTTGCCAATCTTGAGGGACAACCAGATCGGCAAAAGTGCGATCGCGCCCCAATATATGTTGTTGCTCTTTTAGTTCAAAGTATAATACTGTACCCTTATTTTCTACTTTTAAATAAGAATTTACACTTATATTATTTTTACCTGTATTCATAAACTTAAGTTTGTTTTAAAATTATTGACTAAAGTTAATTCTTTCTCATTAAGATAAATATTTCATTGAATCTTCAGAAATTTTCAATTTAAATTAATATCAGTATATTTGCTAAAAGTTTAGTATTTAATTATGCTTAAATAATTAAAAGTTATTAATCTAGTTAATTTGCGAATAAACAGCTCGCAAAAACCTGAGTATTGGCTTTGAAAGCAGAAAGGTGTCGTTGTAGTTGTATATCGTTAATTATTGTTAATCTAAATTATTTTACAGACCCAAACTCAGTTTCTTCATAAACCGCAGTTTGGACAGAAGTTAATTTATCAAATTAAATTATAGATAGATACTTAGCATTATCAGATTTCACAGGTTAAACCCAAGATAAGTGATATATCTGATGTACATTGGAAAGGGCAAAATTTTGTAACTTTTCATGACAACAACGCTGCTGAACAATCGCTATCAAGTTATCGAGGTAATCGGTGTTGGTGGGTTTGGCGAAACCTTCCTTGCAGAAGACACCCACATGCCTTCTCGGCGTCGCTGTGTAATTAAGCAACTCAAACCGATAACTAATAATGACTCGCAAACTTACCAAATAATCCAAGAACGGTTTAAAAGAGAAGCAGCAACCTTAGAGTATTTGGGTGAAAGTTGTAACCAAATTCCCAAACTCTACGCTTATTTTTCTGAGAATGGGCAGTTTTACCTCGTTCAAGAATGGATTCACGGTCAAACCCTGACGAAAATTGTTGCAGCTAAAGGGTTTGAGAGTGAAACTGCCGTTCGGGAAATCCTCTTAAGCCTGCTATCAGTCTTAGATTATGTCCACAGCAAAGGCATCATTCACCGAGATATCAAACCTGAGAACATCATTATCCGTTCTATTGATGGCAAGCCAGTTTTGATTGATTTTGGTGCAGTCAAGGAAACAATTCGTTCGGTGGTGACTACCCCAGGATACGGTACGCGATCGCTTGTTATTGGTACGCCTGGCTATATGCCTAGCGAACAAGCTGTTGGGCGTCCAGTTTACGCTACTGATATCTACAGTTTAGGCTTAACGGCAATTTATCTGCTGACTGGCAAACACCCCCAAGAACTACTAACCGATTTGCAAACAGGGGAAATACTTTGGCATCAGCACACTCCTAATATTTCTCCCCAATTGGTGGCGGTACTCAATCAGGCAATTAAGCCTCATGCAGGCGATCGCTACAGTACTGCCAATAAAATGCTACATGCATTGCAATCTCCTACTTATATTCCCCTACAATCATCTACAACTACTAATACAGTCAGCTTGTCTCCCACTGCTAGATCAACTCGACAAGCCCAAGCGATATCTTCCCCCCAAATACCTCCAATTACTAATAATTCTGCTACTCCTGGAAATTGGCAAAAACCTGCTGCGATCGTTGGTAGTTTGCTAATAGGTGGATTAATTGGTGCAGTCGCAATTTCTGGTATGACTCGTCAGCAAGAGCTACAGACAAACATTGCCACAAGTTCCACTCCATCGCCAGAATCTTTACCCACTCCTACATTTACCAATCCGCCTATTTCTTCCCAACCTTCTCCAGTCCGAGTTGTACCTATCTCACCACCACAACCGCGAGTAATTACCGAGCCTTTGCCAACCTATAATCCCCCAGTTGTATCCACACCACAGCCAGAAAGCGAGCCTATAACTTTAGATACTCCAGCACCAATAACAACATCAACTCCACAACCAGAACCAGAGAAGCAAGTTGCGATTCCTATACCAGAAGTACGTTCCACACCACAGAAAAAGCCACGCACTAAATTAGCTGCAACTGCAAGCAAACAAAGCGTTCCTGCATTTCCCACAGGGACATCCAGAAATATTGTAGAAGCTACCCTTGGCAAACCAAGCAAAGATTTAAGAGGTGCGTGGGGTAATACCCGCGCTGTTGTTTACAAACTTGTACCAAACAAAATAGACCTTGGCTACTTATTCGATCGCAATTCTCGAATGCTGCGTCAAACCGAGGTAGCTTTTAACCAAACAGTAGAACCACAGATTATGGAAGCTACTTTAAATGGACTTTTAAATGGGCAAGCTACTGAAGATATTAAGCAGGGACTTAAACAGGTACAACAGCGCCAGTCCGATAATTTCAGTTTTCACAACGGCTCAGTTAAAGGTCAGATTATTCGTCAAGAATGTGATTTTATTTACATTAGTATTTGGGATGAAGACTTACATGATTTTGTAAGTCCATCTACAGGTAAAAAATGTTAATTTTTTGATAAAAATTGATTTTAAAAATTAGAGTCAGCAGTCAGAATCTAGAATATTTACCAAATCAGCCTTGGTAAGACTACTTGATTTTATTGTTGATTATTAACCTTAAGTATAAAAATATTGCTAATTCATCAATTCTTTATTGTAGATTCTGAATTTTTCGGAGTTTTGTATTCTACAATACAAATAAACTCTTCAACCAAAGCTTAATCAAATTGGCTTTCTAGGGTCTAAATCAACATGATTTCAGTGTTTATAAGCACAAAAATCTGATTTTAAGATTAGTAAATTTATGTTCTAGATTTTGGAACTAAATTTAGAAAATCCAGTCTTCACTATTTCCTAAACCCTATGCCCTATGCCCAATTTTCAAAACGGAGTTTTAGATTCTGAATCTTCATAAAGTTATAAATCGCATTATTAACTTTTTAATAATACTTGTCTCAGCTTCTACATTCATATAGTAAAGTGCGATCAAAATTGTGTAATCTGAAAACAGCTAAGCTAATGATTATATTGAGGTCTGATGACTCCTACAATTATGCGTCAGCTTTGGTCTGTAGTCGAAACCGCCCAAGCTAAGATCCTCTTACAACTGGATGATGCTAACTTGGTGCAGTGGTTGGTAAAACAAACCGAAACGCAAGTTTTGTTAAATTCCAACGAAACTGATTTTCTGTGCCAGTACATTCAATCACGGCTAGCACTCATACGTGATATTGCTCATGAACGTCAGTGTTAATCGAAGCAAAATCGCCAAGGATTATAGTAGGGAACAGGCTTGAAAGTCTCTTAATCTCCAGATTTTACCATCAGTTTATGTCCTCAGCTACCTACTAACTGGTATATGTTCATAACAAGTGTGATTACTAAATTCGCCAATTCTAACTCTTGATTGCTTGTGATGATTGACTGGTTTGGCGGAAATAACCTTCCACTAAGCAGTCGGAGCCTACTACACGCCAACGAACGCGTTCTAAAGACAGTGCCTGAGTCATGCTAGTAAAACCTAAATCACCCACAGGCGTAGGAGCAATGCTACCACCAATGATTTTTGGGGCAATAAATGCTAAGACTTTTTGCACTGCTCCTTGAGCGATCGCACTAGCAGCTAAAGTACTACCACACTCCCACAACACACTACAAAAACCCCGCTCATATAAATACGCCATTGCTTTATCTGGTGTAAGTGATGTGAATTCCACTACCTCCACCCCAAGTTTTCGCAACAATTCTTGAAAATCGGGGTTAGCACCCTGCTGTGTTAACACCAAAGTTGGAGCATCCGCAGTTTGCCACAAAT
This sequence comes from Nostoc sp. S4, assembly GCA_029379225.1. Taxonomy (GTDB): domain Bacteria; phylum Cyanobacteriota; class Cyanobacteriia; order Cyanobacteriales; family Nostocaceae; genus Nostoc. Next base: position 60,306 of record JAQYWR010000041.1, read on the forward strand.
GAGCATTTTCCGGTAGGTTAAGATAGCGGCTCATTACCACCCGCAGGGGATTATGTGACCCTGGGTGATGGCTAGTTAAATAAGGATTATCCAGTCTTACCGTATTACCACCGACAATTACAGCATCACAAGCCGCCCGCAGTTGATGTACTTCAGTGCGGGCGTCTTGGCTTGTAACCCAAGCGCTATGACCAGAGGTAGTAGCAATTTTGCCATCTAAAGTCATGGCATATTTTAAAATTCCCAAAGGTCGTTTGTAGAGAATGCGATGAACAAAACCTTCATTTAGCTGACGACAAGCTTCCTGTTCCACTCCTACCACCACTTCGATCCCCGCTGCACGTAAACGGGCAATACCGCCTCCACCGACGAGTGGATTGGGATCGATCATACCCACTACCACCTTTGCCACCCCTGCTTTAATCAAGGCTTCCGAACAAGGGGGAGTGCGTCCGTAATGATTGCAAGGTTCAAGGCTGACATATATTGTTGCGCCTTGGGCCCGAACCCCTGCTGCTTTTAAGGCAAACACTTCTGCATGAGGCTCACCTGCACGCGGATGAAACCCTTCCCCAACAATCTCCCTATCCTTGACAATCACCGCTCCCACTAACGGATTTGGTGAAGTACGCCCTAAAGCGCGGCGAGCAAGTTCCAAACACCGCTGCATCATGCAAGAGTCAAAGTCAGTTCCTACTTTTTCCTTTGGTGGTGAATCTGAGTCAGTATTAGGCTGCATGATAAGTGTATTTTCGTGAGGGAAATTGGCTAGGGATGCATCCGTTTGAGCAACCACTGGGAAATTATCCATAATTTTCGGCAACACTGTAAATATTCTGCACGCATCGGCGCAGCCTCTTGGCAAAAGAATTGCACCTCGATCCTGATAATTAAACAGAGTGATATCCAGGCGCTATTGTTTGGCTGTCTGAACTTGCATCAGCCTGTAATATTTACATTTCACTTTAGCTTGAATCTATAACAATTCTCATTTGAATGAACAATAGAAGTAGGGCAAACCAACGATCGATGTTGTGCCCCTACGACCAGCTGTACTATTTTCTCAGTACTGGGTATGAACTTTGAAGCTTCAAGCTTACTAAGATTAGAAGTTCGATGACTCAGGACTCAGTTTGGGATAGAGTATTGTGTGTGCCAACTTCGATCGCCACCTGATGGAGACTGCAATGAGTAAGGCTGTAATCACCATAACTGATGCTGATTTTGAAACCGAAGTGTTAAAAGCCGAGCAGCCTGTACTAGTTTACTTTTGGGCTTCTTGGTGTGGACCTTGTCAATTAATGTCGCCCGTGATTAACTCAGCTGCTAGTGCTTATAGCGATCGCCTCAAAGTCGTTAAAATAGAAATTGACCCCAATCCAGACACAGTTAAGCGGTATCAAGTGGAAGGTGTCCCCGCCCTCAGGCTAATTCAAGGAGACAAACTACTAGAATCCACTGAGGGAGTCATTGGTAAAGAAAAATTACTCAGCCTTCTAGCTAAGCACTTAGATAGTAATTAGTTAATAGTCATTGGTCGTTGGTCATTAGTCAGTCATTGGTAACTGATGAATGACAAAACCCAAAGTCACCAGCGATGACATAAGCCAGCGCCAAGGGCGAACAGACGCCACTGAAGAAGCTAGGAAACCTATCCAATGCAGTGGCTCAACTTTATAACAGACGATAAAGGATAAATGATAAAGCGCAAAGTCTGTAGACGCTTCTGCGGCATAAGGCAGGGTGCGCCGGCTTCCGGCAAGCAGAACTTTGTAAGAGAGGAAAAATGATTAATATACAGTTTGCAAAACGTTTACAACCTCTACAATCGAATGTATTTGCTGATATGGACAGAGCCAAAGCGCTTGCCTTGGCAGCTGGACAACAGCTAATTGATTTATCCTTGGGGTCTTCTGATTTACCAGCCGAGGCACATGTCATTGACGCAATCGGCCAATCTCTTGGCGATCCTACTACCCACGGCTATCTGTTATTTAATGGTACTCAAGGCTTTCGCGAAGCCGCAGCTAATTGGTACGAACAAAAATTTGGCATCAGAGTCGATCCCCAAACTGAAGTACTACCTCTAATTGGTTCTCAAGAAGGCACAGCCCATTTACCCTTAGCATTGCTCAATCCGGGAGATTTTGCTCTGTTGCTCGATCCTGGTTATCCCTCTCATGCTGGAGGAGTTTACCTCGCTAGCGGGCAAATCTATCCAATGCCATTACGCGCAGAAAATGGATTTTTACCAGTATTTGCCGATATTCCCGCCCCAGTCTTGGCTCAGTCGCGGATGATGGTGTTGAGTTATCCTCACAATCCTACTGCTGCGATCGCTCCTTTATCTTTTTTCCAAGAAGCTGTCGCCTTTTGTCAGCAACATAATCTCGCCTTAGTTCACGATTTCCCTTACGTGGATTTGGTATTTGCACGGACTGGGGATTCGGGACTGGCGACTGGGAAAGAGTTTTCCCAATACCCAATACATAATACTCAATCCCTAGTGCCTTCAATTTTGCAAGCCGATCCAGGAAAAAGCATCTCCATTGAATTTTTCACTCTTTCTAAGTCCTATAATATGGGCGGCTTCCGTATTGGCTACGCCATTGGCAATGCTCAATTGATTAACGCTTTACGCCAGGTTAAAGCCGCTATTGATTTTAACCAGTATCGGGGTATTTTGAATGGGGCGATCGCTGCCTTGACTGGGCCACAAATTGGAGTCAAAACCGCTGTCGCTACCTTCCAGCAGCGCCGTGATGCTTTTATTACTGCTCTACATTGCATTGGCTGGAATGTTCCCACTCCCCACGCCACAATGTACATCTGGGCAAAGTTGCCTTCTACTTGGAGTCAAAACTCTATAGAATTTTGCACTCAGTTAGTCAAACAAACTGGTATAGCTGCTTCCCCAGGTGCAGGTTTTGGTAAATCTGGGGAAGGGTATGTCCGTTTTGCCTTGGTACATGAGCCATCTTTGTTAGAAACTGCTGTGGAAAGAATGGCAAAGTTCCTCAACTGAACTTGTTTTCAAACTGAACGCCAAGTATTTTTTCCCTACTGTAGTACAGCACAACTGTACTACCCTAAAAATACATATATTATAATTATTTAAATTGTATTTTTAATTACTATATATTTTATTTCAATTACGTATTTTTATGTAACCAATTAGAAAAATATTTGTTATTAATTTATTGATAATCTACAGCAACTTCACCTAATCGAGTCTCCCGGTTTCTTAAACTGGGTTTGTACGTTGAGCTACCAGAGATGACTAACAATACAAATTGTGTTTTTAAGCAGCAGTATTGCTAAAAAGCCTGTAGCCAAAACAGTCCAAGCCTAGAAACAGCAATAGTTTAAACCTTAACTTTCAAACTGACGGAGACTTGAAAAAATGAAGATGACTTTTCAAAAACTTGTGATTGGTGCATCAATGGCTATTGGTATAAGCACTCTTGCCACTGCTCCTGCACACGCTACATCTTTTAGTTTCAACAACCCTAATGAAATTAAAACTTATACTGGTGGGTCAAATGGCATATTTAAAGCAAATGATACTGTAGCTGCCTCCAAAGCCTTGAGTGACAGTAATCCCTCTTCTAACGTTGAACTTTGGTATAGTACTGAAAATCCTACTTCTAATGTAGGTTTCACCGCCACCCAAGGAAACTACAGTGCTACCGTTACTAGTGTTACTGTTAGTGATTGGAATAGTTTAGGTTCCCAATGGCTGAATGATTTATTAAATACTTATACTCCATTCAAGTCTGTGTGGAATGGGTTTTCAGCCACAACTCAATCATTAGTAGCGAGTTATTTTCCTTCATTGGGGATGGGAGATCCGAACGTTGGTAGCTTCCAATTTGGTGAAAATGGCGGTGTGGATCTAACATTGGTTGGTCACTTAGATGTCAAGACTAAACTTTCAGATACACTTTCTACTAAGCTTAATGAAGCGTGGAATGGAGGAGTAAAATTATTATTTCCAACTAATACAAGTATAGCGACCGCTTCACAAGTCCAAACTAAGATATCAGCACTTCAACTAACGCTGAGCTTACCTCAAACACCTGCTGCTACAAAGTCAACGCTGACAACTCAAATAGCTCAACTGACATCGTTTAAAGACTTACTCAACTTCCAAGCTGCATTAAAAACCTACCAAGGTGAAATTGGAGCTAGTGAAATTGCCAAAGTAGTTACTGGTAATAAAACTTACTACGCTTATAGCTTTAGCCCCACTGCATCTGGAATCACAGCTTCTGATGACGGCGTATCCTACAGTGCTTATTATAATTGGCACACACCTGGATACACTCCCCCTCAAAAGCAAGTACCAGAATCATCAGTAATACTTGGTCTGCTAAGTGTTGCTGGTGTCTTTACTACACGACGTAAATTAAAAAAAGTATCTATTTGAGATAGTGAGTCCAACTGTATAAACTAATTAGGGAGCTATTAGCTCCCTTTTTTTATAAATATTTGCTTCCAACTTTCAGACGATACGTTATATCATGTCCGCTCAAATAACCGTTATTGCAACCTTAGCAAGCAATCCCAAAAACTTTGTGATTGTATCGTTTCACTGGCTTCGGACATATTATAGCTGATTGGCGGACATCATATTAGGATTCCTATTTGAGATCGTGTCCAGGTAATTAGTTATATTCTCGAATCTATGCCAAAAACCCCTCTACCTTAGCAGCAAACTATTTGATATTATTAATAAAGACTTTGTGAAGAAAAGCTTAATTTTTTATTATTATTTCATTTGAAGATAATATTATCTAATTATACCAGTATAAGTAAATCTAGTGAATTATAATTTTATTGGTATATTATATAACTTATCTTGTTATTTATTTCACAATTCGTCTGGCAATAATTGACTTGTAACTTAAAATGATGATAGATGGCAATGACAGCACAATTACTGAACATAAATCACCAATTCCGTTCAAATCAAGCTAGACGAATTTTATTAATCGAAGACCACGATCTCAATAGGATGTTGCTGAGTGACTATCTAAGTTATTGTGGGTACGATGTTCACAGCTTAGCAGAAGGTTCTACTTTTTTCTCAGCTATTGAGAAGTTCCAGCCAGATTTAATGTTACTGGATTTGAAATTGCCAGATATTGATGGTTATTCACTCTTAAAACAAGTCCAGCAAAAACCGGATTTGTCAAAAATACCTATTATTGTGGTTTCAGCCTTTGCTTTCAAAGCAGATCGAGAATTAGCTTTGAGTTTGGGCGCACGTCACTATTTTGTCAAACCTCTAAAACTTAAGGATCTTATCTTGACAATTGATAAAGAGTTTAGTTATTACCACAGATAAACTTTTTTACTGGATATATATTTATTCTACTTTTTGCTCAGCAATAAACTCTTCAACACGCTGACTGAGATTTTGCACAGAATTGCCAATTTGAGAAATTTTACTTTGAGCCTCTGCTAATAATAAAACTGCTGTTTGCAGTTCGTTGAGCGTTTGTGCGATCGCCTCACGGTACTGGGCTTCAAAATCTTGCAGATTCATAATTCATTTTTTGGAAATTATTATATATAGTTAGATTTCCAATAATAAACGTAAATTTAAGTTACTAAATCCGTTAATTCGCTTAATATTAAAACTTCTAGAAATGAGTGAATTACATAAAAATATATAAATTGAATACAGTCAAGAAACTACAATACTTTTATCTAAACAAAATACAAATATAAAATGTTAAGTATAAACCCAAAAAAATCAAGTTTTTCTGAGGACAACTACTGAAGATTAAACTTGCAACAACACAAACTATGTCTAAGTTATGGAGCGAAATTTCCTCGACTTAGACTTCTCTATGTGTGGACTAAAAGCCTAGTTACTGTATATTTACTTGATAATACTTCGTAAAATCAGCAAGAAAAAATAATTTTTCTTAAAATAGAGAAAGATTACTTAATTTTGGTTGTGACAATATCGACTCAAATACTATCACTGGTTAAAGAGCCAGAACGATTAGAAAGCCGTCTAGCGGAAATTCCACCGGAACCGGGGGTTTATTTCATGCGAGACAAAAGCGATCGCATTATATATATAGGTAAATCGCGTAAGTTGAGATCGCGTGTGCGTTCCTATTTCCGAAATGGTTACAACAAAAGCGAACGCATTGCCACAATGGTAAAATTAGTGACAGAAATTGAATTCCTCGTCACTGACACTGAAGCAGAAGCGTTAGCGCTGGAAGCCAACTTGATTAAGCAGCACCAACCATACTTTAATGTGCTGCTCAAAGATGATAAAAAATATCCGTATCTCTGCATCACTTGGTCGGAAGACTATCCACGGATTTTTATCACCCGCAAACGCCAATTAGGCAAAGAAAAAGACAAATTTTATGGCCCTTATACCGATGCTGGCCTATTGCGAGAAGTTTTACGCTTGTGCAAGCGCATCTTTCCCCAGCGACAACGACCTCAACCGCTTTTCAAAGACCGTCCTTGTTTGAATTATGATTTAGGGCGTTGTCCAGGTGTTTGTCAACAGATGATTTCACCAGAAGAATATCGCAAAATCGTGCAAAAAATAGCGATGGTCTTCCAAGGTCGGACTCAAGAGTTGATTGATATTTTGACGCAACAAATGAACGCTGCTGCTGAGGACTTGAATTTTGAGTCAGCGGCGCGAATTCGCGATCAAATTTCTGGGTTAAAATCGCTGACAGCTGACCAAAAAGTATCCTTACCAGATGATACAGTTTCGCGGGATGCGATCGCCCTGGCAGCCGACGCACAACACGCCTGCATTCAACTATTCCAGATTCGCGCTGGACAACTGGTAGGACGCTTGGCGTTTGTCGCGGATGCTCATGCAGAACCAGGAGCGATTTTACAACGAGCCTTAGAGGAACATTACCAAACTGCTGATTCAGTGGAAATACCCACAGAAATTTTGGTACAGCATGAGTTACCAGATGTAGAAATATTGGCAGATGTCTTGAGTGGACGTAAAGGGAAAAAAGTGACGATTTTGACTCCTTTGCGGCAAACTAAAGCAGAATTAATAGAGATGGTAGAGCGAAATGCCCAGTATGAATTGCAAAGAATGCAAAAATTAGGCGATCGCAATCACCAAGCAATGCAAGATTTAGCCGCTATCCTCGATTTACCAGATGTACCTCACCGCATCGAAGGTTATGACATTTCCCACATTCAAGGCTCAAATGCTGTAGCTTCCCAAGTTGTATTTATCAACGGCTTACCCGCTAAGCAGAACTATCGCCACTACAAAATCAAAAATCCTACCGTCACAGCCGGACATTCAGATGATTTTGCTAGTCTTGCAGAAGTTATTCAGCGTCGGTTTCGCAAGTATGCTGAGGATCAACAATTAGCACGTTTGGGTAATCCTGACTGGCCCGATTTAATTATGATTGATGGTGGTAAAGGTCAGTTATCATCAGTTGTTGCTGTTTTGCAGGAAATGAATTTACTAGAAGACTTGCGAGTTGTTAGTTTAGCGAAGCAGCGAGAAGAGATTTTTTTACCGGGAGAATCTAAACCCTTAACTACTGACGCAGAACAACCAGGAGTACAGCTATTGCGACGACTGCGAGATGAAGCGCATCGGTTTGCGGTGAGTTTCCATCGTCAGCAACGCAGTGATAAATTAAAGCGATCGCGTTTAGATGAAATTCCTGGTTTAGGACATCATCGACAAAAGCAGCTACTAGGGCATTTTCGCTCAGTTGATTATATTCGACAAGCGACAACTACACAATTAGCGGAAGTTCCCGGAATCGGGCCGCGTTTGGCTCAAGATATTTATGACTATTTTCACCCATCTTGATATGGGTAACAAGATATGCACACAGCAAAATAGAGCTTTTGATGTCAAAAGCTCTATTGCTGAGTCTAGTTGGTGTTGTGGAACTTACCAATAGTAACCGTTCCATAATTTCTTGAAGTGACGAGCCAAGAGTAGATATTCCAAGTATTACCGCACACATACCAGGATGAGCTGAGATTATAAACGAGCGAGAACAGAGTATCTCAGGCTTTGTGCTATTTTAACGCTTCTTTGCGGTTCATGAACAGGCAAACTTTGATACAAGAATATTGACACAACTAGATTTCTACTAGATCAGTCCTAGTTTTTACAACATAACCTTTAATCTTATAAATTTTATTTGTAAATATGAACTAAATCTTAAAACAGAGATTTTGTAACTAAAGCTACAGTTTTTTGGAGGTTTTAATTTTTGAATATTAGAATGAAAGGTTTTTTTCTTTTTGTCTCAAACGAATAAAAATCAGCCTCTCTCAAGAGATTAACCATAGGGATCACTCGATCTCTAAACAAAATCTATTAAAAAACTATTTTATGTATCTAAAGTAGGAGGGTAAAATCACGTAAACTTCTCATAATATATTAAAGATATCCAAAAGTTTTTAAACATAAAGTTTTGTTTAAAATAATTAGCCAATCTCACACCAATTTGTTAAGTTGGGTCGAGCCATAAATTTTACTGGTTTAATTAGTAGTTTTTTTTAAAAAATAATTAGAACTAGAGGTTTTAAAATGCAGATAGTACAAAAGATTTTCTGCCCAAATTGTGGTAGCCAAGCTGAACGTTATTATATTACTGATAATCACTTAACTCGGACACAATGCCCAAGTTGTGACTACTTGATGATTAGTTGTACTGTTACTGGCAAAGTCATTGAAGCTTATGCTCCAGGAATTCTTGCAAGAAAATAAAAAATTAAAAATTACTCGCCTAAATCCATGCCGATAGTTTTTTGTTGCTGGAGATATGCGATAACTTCTAATGTTTCTACTTGAGGAAATTGCAGGTAAAAATTACTCACACTCCAGAAAGTTTCTGGGGCGTTCAAGACAATTGTGCGATCGCCCCATTGGTTCAACCAGGGTAGCAATTTTCGTGGCGCTACTGGAGTACATAGCCAAACTGCTGCTGGAGAAAGGGCTTTGATGGCACTTGCTGCTACTGCCATAGTCATACCTGTGGCAATGCCATCATCAACTAAGATCAGCGTCGCATCTTCTGGATTCACCTGGGGACAAGCAGAAATTAATTGCTCTTCCAACAACTTCGCTTGCTTAATGGTTTTATTTAAAGCTAGTTCTTGCCAGCGCGTATCATGGTTGGGGCGAAATAGATTTTGCTCAGTCCAAAGAACATTTTCAGAACTAGTGACTGCACCAATTGCTAATTCTGGGTTTTCTGGATGACTAATTTTTTTGGCTACAACTATCGTTAACGGACAACCTAAAAGACGTGCTATTGGTGCTGCTACTGGTACACCTCCTCTCGGCAAAGCATAAACAATTGGTACAGGCTTTACCCCAGAATCAATAGTTTGCTGAGTCAAAAGCTCGTGAATTACTCGCGCCAACTCCTCACCCGCATGGATGCGATCGGCGAAAAGTGGGGTCTGTGACATAGTTTCCCCCAGCGTCTTAGAATAGCACTACTTTTATCATGACTGAATTTTGTCTCAAATTAACTGATAAAATAAGATTTGTATAAATAAGTAAGTATTTAGTAAAAGTCTATTTCTGAAGTCTATTTCTGATAAGTACCTAGCCAAAGACATACTTGAATTAATAAGACTGGTGCTGATACCTAAATCGTAATTTTCATGAGCAGTGAAACCCAACTCAGCCTCTTTGACGACTCAACCTTTGACCAACGAGAGCTGATTCCCACAGATGCTAAAATTCCTATCCCTCCTGGAACCTATTCCGCTATTACCGAGTTGGCGCAGGATTGCGATCGCTGCCACCGATGTGTATTAGGAAACACTCGTACTCATGCTGTTGTTGGACGCGGTAACCTCAAAGCACCAATAATGGTTGTGGGAGAAGCACCTGGTCAAAACGAAGACGAAACGGGTTTACCATTTGTGGGCAAATCAGGACAGCTGTTAGAGAAAATTCTGGCATCTGTGAATTTGAGTACCGAGCAAGATGTATACATTGCCAATATTAATAAATGCCGTCCACCAGATAACAGAGTTCCTACTACTGAAGAAATGACGGCTTGCAAACCTTATTTATTAGAACAAATTCGCTTAGTTGACCCCAAAATCATTCTCTTAACGGGTGCTACTGCACTCAAAGGTTTAACAGGTGATAAGCGGGCAATTACAAAAATTCGCGGACAGTGGCTAGAGTGGGAAGGACGTTTGTGCATGCCAATTTTTCATCCTTCTTATTTACTGCGTAACCCTTCTAAAGAAAGAGGCGGTCCTAAATGGTTAATGTGGCAGGATATTCAAGCAGTGCGTGCCAAGTTAGACGAAATCCAGTCAACTAATTAGTTAACAACTAGCTGGTATTTTCGCGTAAACTTTGGAAAGTATAGGGTGGGTGATGCTTACCTTATAAATCAATACAGTTTAGATAAGCTTGTTTTTATCTTTGTATTCCCTTGCCTTGACAGAGAAGTTTGATTAACTCAACCGTATTGCCTTATAAATAGGTAAATGGTGGCAAATAATCCACATTTAGAATTTGCTCAATGGTATAAGGACAACTTTTTGGAAAACAATTTAAGTTACTTTTCTTTTTTGCTTGTCGTAATGCATCAATGTAGACTTGCTCAAGCACTGTGAGCAGATAATTGTAGAGGTTTTTAGATTTGGTTAATTTCCTGAGTTCTACCCGAAAATTATCAATTTCTACTTCCCAATGATTTTTACAGTCAGGAAGACTCCAATGTTGATACAAAAGCAGATGTTTCAGAAGTTGCAGTAGATAACTTTCGAGCTTGTGTTTTTGTTCATTACTCAATGCTGCAAGCTCCTCAATCAAATGCTCCCAATCAAGATGCGCTAAATCTCGTTCTTGTAATTGTTTCAATGTAGTTTCTAGCCATAACTGATAATCCTGTTCATAAAGAATTTGAGTAAGTATTTGAGACATTATTTAATATTCTCCTAATTGACTTATTGACGTACACTTCCCGCTTCACAATCGCGTAACCAAGCTTTAACTCCTTGAGCGATCGCCCCATTACTACTATCGCGTGGCGGCGATGGTGGCTGCTTTTTTGGATAAGCACCGATTTGAGAAAACATCATCACTAGACGCCAACCACTTTTAGTTTTAGTCAACAATAACCAGTGAAATTCTTGTAATTCTATTGCGTTCTTACTTATGTACTGCCGCTCTAAGGTAGTAAAAAAAACTTGCTCAACTCCTGATGCAGCACTTTCTGGAGTATCTGGACTATATTCTTCCAGCTTAAGGGGTAAGGGAGTAAACTCAGGTCTTCCTGCTACGAGGATATAACTGTATAGGTCAGCGCTACGGCTGCGACGGCGGGCGCGTTGACTAGCGCGATTAGTGTAACTAGGTAAATCTTGTAATAAATGTGTAGTTAATGTTTCTAAATCTTGCTGAGAACATAAAGACTTTGCTTCATTGTTGACGTTTCTCTTCTCTGCTAACCAAGAAGGGTTAGGATTAAAGTCGTTCGCAAATGCTGAGTTATTAAAAGTATTTGGTATTAGAAACCAGAAGCCACAAGCTAGGAGCCACAAGCCATAAATTTGATTTCTAACTTCTGCCTTCATGCGATTGCACTCAAATCCTGACAAATTCTCTTCCAAGCTAGCTCAGGGTCAGCAGCAGTAGTAATGGGACGCCCAATCACTAGATAATCTGCCCCAGCAATCATTGCTTGTGCTGGAGTGAGCGATCGCTTTTGATCGGCTTTGTCTGCCCAAGTCGGTCTAACTCCCGGACAAACTAACAAAAAATTATCTCCACAAGTTTGCCGTAGTTGTGCCACTTCCTGGGGCGAACAAACTGCCCCATCCAACCCCGCCTCTTGAGCCATCAATGCCATTTCTAAGGCGTATTCTGGTAATTCTAAAGGAATCTTCAAATCAAATGCCAGCTGTCTAGCAGAAATGCTCGTCAACAAACTAATGACAATTAACTTAGGTGGTTTTACACCTGCTTGGGCAGATCCCTGGTGTACTGCCTCAGTTGCAGCTTTCAGAGCTTCAATCCCACATGTAGCATGAATTGTCAATAAATCTACCCCATAATCGGCTGCAACTCGACAAGCACCAGCAACGGTGTTGGGGATATCGTGAAACTTTAAATCCAGGAAAATGCGCTTTTGCTTGGACTTGAGGATTTCTAGAATTTTCGGCCCAGTGCTAGTAAATAATTCCAAACCTACTTTGAAGAAAGTCACTTCCTCAAGTCGCTCGACAATAGCGATCGCACTTTCTTCGTCCGGCATATCTAAAGCCACTATCACTCGTTGTTGTGCCGATTCCCCACTCCCCATTAGCTACTCCCATCTAAACCACTAAACGCACAAATTTATTTTTGCCAACTTGTAAAACTTTACCTTGTAAATCAGCAGCAGCAGCGAAAGTGGTATCGGCATCAGAAATGCGATCGCCATCTAAGCGTACTCCACCTTCTTGAATTTTCCGCTTTCCTTCCCCTGTACTTTTACACAAGCCAGTCAAATTCAGAAGATAGGCTAATTTAACAGGAAATTGTGATACCTCAGCTAAAGAGAATTCTGGAACTGCACCTTCCTTACCGCCACTTTGGGCGGCTTCTTTCGCTTCTTTAGCTGCTGTTTGGCCGTGGTACTGTTTGACAACTTCCCATGCTAAGAGTGTTTGGCGATCGCGAGGATTTTCTGGCAACCGATCTAAAGGTAAATCTGTCAACAATTCAAAATACTGCTCCAACAAATTATCTGGTATTCCTTGTAACTTCTGATACTTTTGACCTGGATGTTCGGACAATGCAATATAATTACTTAAAGACTTGGACATTTTTTGTACCCCATCCGTCCCAATCAAAATCGGCAGCAGCATCCCAAACTGTGGCTTTTGACCAAAATGGCGCTGCAAATCTCTGCCCACAGCAATGTTAAATTTCTGATCGGTTCCTCCTAATTCCACATCTGCTTTAACGGCAACAGAATCAAAACCTTGCATCAATGGGTACAGGAACTCATGGATAAAAATTGGATTCTCTTTTTTGTAGCGTTCGGCAAATCCTTCCTTGGCTAACATCTGCCCTACCGTCATTGTCGAGAGTAACTCTAAAATTTTCTCTAAGTTGAGCTGGGAAAGCCATTCGGAGTTATACCGTACCTCTAACCTTCCTGGTGTGTCAAAATCCAAAATAGGACGTACTTGGTCGAGATAAGTCTGGGCATTTTGGGCTACATCTGCTTGGGTAAGCTGACGACGCACCTCTGATTTCCCAGTCGGATCGCCAATACGTGCTGTAAAATCACCAATAATTAGAACTGCTATATGACCAGCATCTTGAAAAGCTCGCAGTTTTCGTACTGGTATGCTATGACCTAGATGAATATCAGTACCTGTAGGATCGATTCCCAATTTGATCCTCAAAGGTTGGTTTGTAGTTAATAAGCGCTTTTCTAGAGTTTCACTGTTAACATCAACTGGTTGTGGAAAAACTTCTACTACACCACGACGCAACCAACTCATATCTTGCGTCATACTAGAAGACCCACTGTTAGCTATACTTTGTACACTAGAAGTTAAGTTGGTTATATTCACTGGCAATTTATCCACTTTCTCATCTGCCAAACTACTATAATTGCAAAAAATTAACCGCCTTGCTTCGCCCAATAAATTACAGTTAAATTTACAAGTGAGGAAGTGAAATCGCCGTGTCATCTAGGACTTTTGAAGAGAAACAGCCGCAACGTCGGGCTTCATCAGGTTTTGAGTTTTTGAAAGGAGTTGGTCAGGTCACTGGCGGTACTCTCCTGTCAATCACCATGCTGGCAAGTTCCATTGTAGCCGGAGGACTGGTTGGTTTAGCGATTAGTTTCCGTAATTTGCCAGATGTCAGACAGCTACGTAACTTCTTTCCTTCAGAAACGACTTACATATATGACATTAAAGGTAAACTCTTAGCTAGTGTCCACGGAGAAGCTAACCGAGAAGTAGTTCCCTTAGATAGAATTTCCCCAAATCTCAAACGGGCAGTATTGGCAAGTGAAGATAGCCACTTTTTCGATCATCACGGCATTAACCCTACTGGTGTTGGACGTGCTGTAGTAGTTAACGCTGTCGCCGGTGGAGTGCGCGAAGGTGGCTCTACTATTACCATGCAGCTGGTAAAAAACCTGTTTTTGACTCGCAAGCGTGCTTTTACTCGGAAATTGGCAGAGGGAGTACTAGCAATTCGCTTAGAACAAATTCTTACCAAAGACCAAATTTTGGAAATGTACCTCAATCAAGTTTATTGGGGTCACAATAACTATGGTGTACAGACAGCAGCACGTAGTTACTTTAATAAGTCATCAGAATATTTGACCTTGGGTGAGTCAGCAATGATGGCGGGCTTGATTCAAGCACCAGAAGAATTCAGTCCGTTTGTGAGTATGAAACTCGCAAAACAAAAACAAAAAGAAGTACTCGGACGAATGCTGGAATTGAATTGGATTAGCCAGCAAGAGTACGATGATGCCCTTAAGCAAGAAATTAAACTTGGTAAAATCAAATCCTTTCAAGGTAGTGCTTTACCTTACATAACTAATACCGTAGCGCAGGAGTTGGCTAAGAAGTTTGGGCGTGAGGCACTACTCAAAGGCGGAATGCGGGTGCAAACTACAGTTGACACCAAATTCCAAACTATGGCAGAGGAAACTGTCGCTAAGTGGCATCAATCCCTGTTGGGACAAGGGTTATCGAAGAATCAAATGGCGTTGGTGTCAATCGATCCGCGCACGCATTTTATTAAAGCACTGGTGGGCGGTATAGATCCTAAGACTAGTGAATTTAATCGGGCAACTCAAGCTCAACGGCAGCCAGGATCTTCCTTTAAACCGTTTGTATACTATACTGCTTTTGCTACGGGTAAATACAGCCCAGACACAACAGTGGTAGATGCCCCAGTCAGCTATCGAGATGGTAACGGTTGGTACTATCCGAGAAATTACGATGGCGGTTTTAGTGGCCCTATGCCAATTCGTACAGCCCTTGCCCAGTCACGTAACATTCCGGTGATTAAGGTTGGTAAAGCTATAGGGATGAATAGAGTCATCGAAACCTGCCGTACCTTGGGAATTATGAGTCCGATGGAGCCTGTTACTTCTCTGCCTCTGGGTGCAATTGGTGTCACTCCCTTAGAAATGGCTAGTGCTTATGCTACTTTTGCTAATTATGGTTGGCAGTCGCCACCTACTGTAATTGCCCGTGTCAGCGATAGTAGTGGTAACGTATTATTAGATAACACCCCGAAACCCCAGCTAGTTCTAGACCCTTGGGCTTCGGCAGCGATTATCGATGTGATGCGAACAGTAATTAGTAGTGGTACAGGTAAAGGTGCTGCTATCGGTCGTCCTGCTGCTGGGAAAACAGGTACAACTTCCTCAGAAAAAGATATTTGGTTTGTTGGCACTGTGCCCCAGTTAACCACTGCTGTCTGGGTAGGGAGAGACGATAATAGACAATTAGCTGACCATGCTACCGGCGGTGGAATGGTTGCTCCCATCTGGAAAGATTTTATGGAGAAGGCACTTAAGAACGTACCAGTAGAAAACTTCAAGTCACCTTCTCAGTTTCCTCGTCCCAAATCTAATTAGAGTTAGGAGTTATAAGTGATGAGTTAAGAGTTATTAATTAAGTCAGACCTGATATGGCTTCACATCTTGTTCAATAAGGTTTTCCAAAGTTCCACAAGATTATAATTTTGGATAAATCAAGTTAATAACAAAGTTTTAAAGACATAATTTAGATAACTCCTAACTCCTAACTCCTAGTTCTAACTTGAGATTAAGGCTGTTTTTCTAACTCGGTTTTCATCCGTTCTAAAGTGAGGTGCATTTGGTCAAACATTTGTTGCGGGGTAACACCAAACTGACCTAACTGGGTTTTGAGTTGCTCTACTGTCATTTGTGCCATGAAATCTTCTGATAGCTCGAAACGCTTCATAAAGATGCGATACCTTTCCATCATGGCTTCCATTTGCTCAATAAATAGCTTTTTGCCTTCGCGGTCAAATTTACCGTAGCCGTTGCCAAGCTTGATAAGTGCTTGATAATCATCAAACAACTGCTTTGCTTCTTGCTGAACTATCTCAGAATCGAAGAATCCCATGTTGCCTATATAAAACTGAGCGCCCAGACTCAGTAGCTTAATAGTTTGACTTATATTTATTATTTTAGTCTAGGGAAGTAATGTGGTGACCAAGCTTCGGTTTGAGTGGGGTTTATTACCGAAATTTCAACACTTGACTTGTGAACGTTTCCCGTCTCTAAATCCACCTAATAAGGCCGCAATACTCAAAGCTTTAGCAATTGATTTCGGATTGGGGTTTTCACCAGGTTTAATTTTCAGTCTGGAAGCGCATTTCAAAGCTAGTGAATCTTGCGGGTTAAGTTTTAATGCTTGAGTGATATAAACCCTAGCCATCCCAAACAATTTTTGTTGAAGATGTACAAAACCTAATAAAGCGTGATAATCACTGTTACTTGGCTCTAACTTGATGGCGTCGCGGAGTTCTCCGACAGCTAGCGTCCAGTTGGTTAGTTTAGTATACTCGATAGCTCGCTCGTAGTGACGTTGAGCATAGTTTTTCAAAACTGGTTTGACATTAGTTTTTTCAGATAACGTCAATTCAACTGGCTTGACTTCTACCTGAGAAATGATGGGAAGAGGTTCTTCAGGTAGCAACAGATAAGGTTTATACAATTGTAAGTAGACTAAATTCAGTATATTAATTTGTTGCGTTACTCGATAAAACTGATGTAGTGATTTGTATTGAGCTTCTGCATAGCAGGCGATCGCTTCTTCATAAAATAACTCTGCTTCGGGTGCAGACATTTGCCGAATTTCCTCAGTTATGGTATTAGAAGACAAAGCTTGCTCCTTGATGACTCTTGCTTCTGACAGCAGCATAGCTATAGTGTTAAAGCGCTTGTGTTGGTTTTTCAACCGTTCATAAGCTGGATTGATTAAACGGCTAAATATTGCCGTTGCTAATTCTTGGTCTGGATTGCTGCTTTTCGTCTGGCCATCGGGATGCAGCAGTTTTGCTAAAGTGTGATAGCGTTTGAGAAGCTGGCGATCGTCAGCAGTCACGGAAATTCCTAGCACAGCAAAAGGATCGCAAAGCTGTTCAAGCCATTTTGGTGGTAGGAAAGTCTGTGACATCGTAGTAATCCGATCCCTTAGAGGCTGTTTGAAAAGTCGGTCAGGTTGTAAAAAAGCTCTCTCAGTGTAAGCTG
>JAQYWR010000042.1 GCA_029379225.1 Nostoc sp. S4
CCATTGAGTTTTACCCACTTGACAAGTTTCTATTTTTCTTAACTTGACACCAATGGCGAGACGCCCACCCCACAATAGTAGTAATTTATTTCTTGGTAATCCCTTAAAGCATCTGGCGTGGGACTACACGGGGTCGAATTAAGTGCATCTTTACATAGTAATTACTTTGCGATCGCGCAAAAACTTACCGCTGATATTGCGTGGAGCATCAGTTGCTAACCAGATTGCAGTATCGGCTCCTTGCTCTGGCGTTCGCGGTGCTGATGACCCACCCATATCTGTTTTAACCCACCCCGGACAAATGGAATTAACAACAATTCCTTTGGAGTGCAAAGCTTGTGCCAGCATAATCGTGGCGCCATTTAATGCCAGCTTCGAGAGGCAATAACTTGGAACATCGTCAGACAAGTCTGCTAATGCTCCATATCCGCTTGAAACGTTAACAACTCTAGCATCTGAGGATTTTTCCAATAGAGGTAAAAATGCCTGCACCATCCGAATTGGGCCAAACGTGTTGGCATTGATTGCAAAATCAAGTAACTCCCGGTCAATGGTGAGAATATTTACATCTTTGTCTGGATATACGCCAGCATTATTGATTAAAATATCTAACCGATCGATTTTCTCGTGCAGGGTTTTTACTGCTTGATTGATAGAGCGATCGTCAGTTACATTTAATTCGATGGTAATTACCTTTCCTTGAAGTTTCTCAGCTGCAAGTTTTGCGTTCTCAAGCGAGCGCGAAGTGATAATCACTTCATAGTCTTTCGCCAGTAGACCTTGGGCAATAGCAAACCCAATCCCTCGATTCCCACCTGTGACTAATGCCCGTTTATCTTGTATAGATTTCATTTCAGTATTTGACCTGTGGTATTTTTCGACTATTTTGTTACTTATTTGAACTTTAGACAAAAATAGAGTTGTTCGCCTTTCGCCAACAAAGTCATATCATGTCCGGTTGAAGACTTATCATTTAGAGGGCAAGGGGGCAGGCGGCAGTTCTTGCTCTTAGCAGGGGGAAAAAGACTTTTGGGATTTTTGCACAGATACGGTAATCATAAGTGATTAGGCGGACATGATATCAAACCATACGCGAACAAACGAATGATTCACGAATGCCTGAAGCGAACAAAATATGTGTGTTTTAATTGTGTGGAGAGTTATTTTGATTTCCGTGCTGACTTGGGCGGTGTTCGGTGTGCGCCAAAGTACTTTTCACTACGATAACGCAACCATACCCGTAACACCTGCGGAATCTGCTGTTTTTGTTCCTTACTTAAAGTGTTGTAAAGAGCTAAGGCTCGGTCGCGTTCGCCCCGACAGGCAGCGTTGTTGTGAGCATCCCAATAGCTACGGGCTACCCGAATTCGCCGACAGACTTCTTTTATGAGCGCTTCTGGTGTGGTTGGAGCGTCCTGCTTTGTCATAGTCAGATGCTATAGGTTTCTAATGCGATCGTAGCAAGCCAAAACTTATTCTCGCAATTGCAACGCCATGCTTTTAAATAGGCATTTTTAACATCATCTCGTCATCAATTCATTAGTATGCAACTATTACTTGCTGTTCAGTAGGTGGCAGTGAATGAAGTTGGCAATGGGAAAAACCAGCATTGCTAAACATACTTTCGTACTCTGCAAATGTATAAGCATCGCCACTAGGGGTTGTTGCTAACATGACTAAGCCAAAAGCAGCAGCAGCAGGTGGCGTAATCCGGTCAGAGTTAGGAATAAAATCAAAAACGATAACTCTTCCATCAACAATCAGCGCAGTCTTGATTTTTCTCAGTAGTTGTTCGCACGTTGCTACATTAAAATGATGTAAGAAGTTGGGGAGTAAAACCAGATCGTAGTCATTGCCGTAATTTACTTCAAAAGCGCTACCAGCAATTGTATGGTAGCGCGAACCTACTCCTTGTATCCTAGCGTTTTCTTTAGCAACCTCTAAAACAGATGCCCAATCAACACCAAAAATTTCCGCATTGGGGTGATGTTGGGCAATTGCAATACCAAACAAGCCATGAGAGGCTGAAATATCTAAAACTTTCACTGGCTCTATTTTATTCTCATTCACCAACTGAGCGATTAATTGTGCGGGGTTTGCCATCATCGGTGACATCGCTTTTGCAAATTGCACCCATACTGGATTTTCTGGCGATAACGTTCCTTGAGACGATACGGCAGTTCCTCCCTTGACGACAGCAGCAGTCAGATCCTTAAAGCCATTAGTTATCATTGGAGATAGTAGAAACTCAACTGTATCTCCTATGTAAAATTTGCTTTGCCGATCCAAAAACATCGCCGAATCTGGCGTCAGCCTATAGCCTTCTGCTTCCTTTGCGATAAAGCCCATAATCACCAAGTAATCGCACAACATTCGCATACCTCGCTCAGAGGTTTGACACTTTTGTGCTAGAGATTGACTAGACTCAATTCCTTGACTAATGGCAGTAAAAACATTCAATTCAACTGCGGCTTTAATTGCCGCGCTACGTTGGTAAGCGTTAACTGTATTCAAAAACAGTGCAGGTGAGGGTGTTGACATATAAAGCTTTTTCAATGACCAAATCTAATCAGCGATCGCCTCTCAAACAAGTGGATATCGTTCTCAGGCGATCGTGATGATACTTTTGAGGTTTCTAATACCACAATTATAGGTTGCACCTTCCTGACAGTGACAATTTTGTACCAAGGTCAGCAAAAAAAACGGATTGGCACTCGATTATTTATTCAACTACTTAATCGAAAATTAAACAAAATCAAACTATTTTGTAGAAGTTAATTGAAAGAGCTTTCAAAAGCTAAGTCAAATACTAGTTGGTTTTACAAATGCAGAATCCAAAAACAGCAATTTCCTGCGAACTATGTGAAAGAGAAATGGCCTCTTTAACTGTCCACCACTTAGTTCCACGACAAAATACTAAACGCAAGAAACAAGACCCAGGTCTGACTATAAATATTTGTTCTGCCTGCCATCGACAAATTCATGCTCTATTTGATAACAAGTTATTGGCAAAGGAACTTAACACTTTAGACAAACTCCGCAATCAGCCACAAATGCAGAAATTCTTGACTTGGGTAAGAAAGCAAGACCCCAACAAGCGAATAGCGGTCGATCGCTGAAATCTCCTTGTGCAAGTTCTGCACCAGCTTGTTTGAGTGCTTGGGCGGCAGGCTTGTTTTGGTCGCGCACAAAGGCACGAACCGTAAATTTTCCCCGTTGTAATAAATGACGCGCTACCGCGCCGCCTTGGTTGCCGGTTGCGCCAGTGACGAGAATTGTTTGATTTGAATTTTCCATTTTTATCTATCTGGTAGGCTGGTTATGTGATAAGGATGAACTAGGCATTTTAGAACAAGGCTGATTGTTGAGCCAAATAGTTAACATGCTAACTATTTTATGCTATGTTCAACTATTGACTGTCAACCGTCAACGGTCAACAGCCAACACAAAAATATATGCTTTCTTAAATGTGGAACAGCTTACTAATTACTTCTAAATTGATAATGATGCTTCTTTTACTTTCACGCCTGCATCTTGTTCTTGACTATCATTTAGATTAATCGTCACTGGCTGAAGATGCCAGATATCTTGGGCATATTCACCAATGGTACGGTCTGAGGAAAAATAACCCGTGCGAGCAGCATTAAATATTGACATCTTTATCCAATTTTCCTGCTCTTGATAAGCTTGACTAACTTTTTGTTGGCACTCGATATAAGATTGATAATCTGCAAATAACATATATTCATCCCGATTTCTCAATGTATCTATTAATGGCTGAAATAAGTCTGTATTTCCATCAGAAAAATAGCCATCAGCAATTTGGTCAATTGCTTGTTTTAATTCGGGATTATTGTTGTAATAGTTCCACGGATAATATCCTTGTGCTTTCAATTGAGCAACTTCAGGAGCAGTTAATCCAAACTGAAAAAAGTTTTCTGCACCGACGCGATCGCGAATTTCAATATTGGCTCCGTCTTGTGTACCAATTGTCAGCGCTCCGTTAATTGCAAACTTCATGTTACTAGTACCAGAAGCTTCCTTCCCAGCAGTAGAAATCTGCTCGGAAAGGTCAGCAGCCGGATAAATTCGCTGTGCTAATGAAACATTGTAGTTGGGTAAAAAGACTACTTTCAGCTTGTCACCTACATCAGCGTCATTATTAATAACATGAGCAATAGAATTAATTAGTTTAATAATTAACTTCGCCATTGCGTAACCTGGTGCCGACTTTCCACCAAAAATTACAGTTCGCGGTACTATATCAAGGTTGGGATTTTTCTTGATCCGATTATAGAGAGTAATAATGTACAGTATATTTAAATGCTGACGTTTATACTCATGGAAGCGTTTAACCTGAATATCAAACAAAGAATTGGTATTTATCTCAATACCAGTTGTTTGCAAAATATATTCTGCTAAATCCTGCTTGTTTTCATGTTTAATCTGCCACCAAGATTGTCGAAAATCCGCATTGTCTACAAAAGCTTCTAATTGCTTGATTTCATCTAAATTTTTAATCCAGTCTTTGCCAATCTTGTTAGTAATTAATAGTGCTAATTTGGGGTTGGCAAGTAATATCCAACGTCGAGGAGTAACACCATTAGTTTTATTGCTAAATTTTTGGGGAAACAATTCATAAAAATCTAGAAACAAGTTGTTTTTTAACAGTTCTGTATGCAATTCAGCAACACCATTAATAGCGTGACTACCTACACAAGCGAGGTGTGCCATCCGCACTTTCTTCTCTGCACCTTCCTCAATCAGTGAAAGTCGAGCTATTTTCTCATTATCTCCAGCATACTTGAGACGAACCTGTGTTAAGAACCTGCTGTTTATTTCAAAAATAATTTCTAAATGTCTGGGTAACAAATGACCAAACAAATCAATGCTCCAACGTTCCAATGCTTCTGATAGCAGAGTATGATTAGTAAATCCAAAACTATTCTGGGTAATATCCCACGCTTTATCCCAATCTAATTGATAAACATCCACTAACAACCGCATCATTTCTGCAATGCCTATAGATGGGTGAGTGTCGTTGATTTGAATCGCAACCTTTGTAGGAAATTGGTCGAAGTTTTCGTGTGTCAGTAGATAATTGCGAATCATGTCTTGCAGCGAGCAAGAAACAAAAAAGTATTGCTGCTCTAAACGCAGTTCTCTACCTTGATAGTTTTGGTCATTTGGATAAAGCACCTTGGTAATATTTTCGGAAAAAACTTTTTCTGCGACAGCGTCGGTAAAGTCCCCAGAGTTAAAAATCTGCAAGTTGAAATCTTCGCTGGCTTTCGCACTCCACAAGCGGAGCGTATTCACTGTATTGCTGTTATAACCAGAAATTGGCGTATCGTAGGGTGTGCCTAACACGGTTCGCTCTGGTATCCAGCGTACTTGATAGCGTCCGTGTTCGTCAGTGTAAGCCTCAGTGTGTCCGCCGAACTTGACTTCTACAATATAATCGAGACGGGGAATTTCCCAAGGATTACCAAATCGCAGCCAGCGGTCTGGGCGTTCTACCTGCCAGCCGTCTTGAATTACTTGTTGAAAAATCCCGAATTCGTAGCGAATACCGTAACCAATCGCAGGCATTTCTAGGCTAGAAAGAGAATCTAAAAAGCAAGCGGCCAGTCGTCCTAAACCACCATTGCCCAAAGCTGGTTCGTCTTCTTGTTCCAACACATCATCAAGATTAAAGCCTAATTCTTGCAGAATATTACGAGCTTCTTGATAGAGTCCGACATTCATCAAATTTTTCCCCAACTGCGGCCCAATTAGGTACTCAGCAGATAGGTAACAAAGGATTTTGACATCTTTGTGGAAATACGTTTGTTCTACAGTTTTCAGCCAACGTTGCAGTAAGCGATCGCGTACAGTATACGCCAACGCCATGTAATAATCATGTGCATTCGCCCAGTTTCGATCCTTCGCTTGGATGTAGTAGAGATTATCTAAAAGAGCGCGTTTGAGTGTTACTGCATCCATGCCCGTGCGGTCATCTTGCACCTGGATTTCAACTTGTTCTGTCCGCCGATGGCATTTTTTGAAACGCGGAGTACAATTGCCATTATGCTTTGAGTGGTTATAATTCATCGGTTTATATTTTTTGTAAAAATAGGTAGCGATTACTGATTGCTAAATTATCCAAAGTGACCACTTACATAATCTTTGGTTGCTTGCTCTTGAGGATTGTTAAAGATAGCCTCTGTTTTTTCGTATTCTACTAAGTAACCAAAGCGATGTCCTTTTTCGGCTGCCTCGGCATTAAAGAAAGCTGTTAAATCTGCTACTCGCTGTGCTTGTTGCATACTATGAGTAACAATTACAATTGTATATTTCTCCTTTAATTGTTTTAGCATCTCTTCAATTTTCTGACTGGAAATTGGGTCAAGAGATGATGTCGGTTCATCCATTAAAATTACTTCCGGTTCAAGTGCAATAGCACGAGCAATACATAAACGCTGTTGCTGACCTCCAGAAAGCGATAAACCATTTTCTTTGAGATTATCTTTGACTTCATCCCAGAGTGCCACTTGCTGTAATGAGTGTTCCACCAATTCATCTAATTTATCTTTACGTTTATTAATCCGAGCGCCGTAAGCAATATTTTCATAAATCGATTTAGGAAAAGGATTTGGTTTTTGGAATACCATACCAATTCGCCGTCGCACTTGTACCGGATCGACTTTAGATGAATACAAATCTTTATTCAGGTATGATGCCTTACCTTCAACTCGACAACCTTCAATCAAATCATTCAGACGGTTAAAGCACCGCAGTAAAGTACTTTTGCCACAACCAGAAGGCCCAATAAAGGCAGTAATTTGATGTTTTGGAATCTCGATTGAAACATCTCGCAAGGCTAAGTTTTTGCCATAGAATACTTTCAGATTTTCAGTTCTAAAAATGACTTCATTTTGCTCTCTGTATTGATTTTTATTTCGTTGTTTGTTTTCTTTATTTTGAGACTTTCGCTGGTCAGAATCATTTGTGGAACGCATACTAAATACCGTAAATTTTCAATAAAGACTTTTACGCGCAATCCAATGGGAAAGAATGCTAGTTAGCAAAACAAACAGAACCAGAACTAAGGAAGCAGCCCAAGCAATATCTTGCTGATTTTCAAATGGAACAGTAGCAAAGTTATAGATTAAGACAGATAAAGTAGCGATTGGCTCCAATAAACCTCCGGGCCAAAATTGAGAAAACAACGTGGTAAAAATTAGCGGTGCAGTTTCTCCAGCAGCACGAGCTACTGCTAGGGTTATTCCTGTAAGAATTGTTGGCAAGGCGGCTGGTAAAACAATCTGTAGTACGCCTTGAAATTTAGTAGATCCCACCCCTGCTGATGCCCAGCGTACTTCTTGTGGTACAAGCTGCAAGGCTTCATCAGCGCTTCTGACTATAATTGGTAGCATCAAAATAGCAAGGGCAAATCCGCCAGCAAATGCCGAAAATTTACCTGTTGTAACTACGAGAACGCCATAAGCGAAAATTCCGATAATAATTGAGGGAACACCACTCAATACATTAGTGGCAAAACGAATCCCATCAGCAACTTTTTCAGAACTGAATTCTGATAAATAAACTGCTCCTAAGATACCAAAAGGAATGCTAATAATAGAGGCGATCGCTACTGTAATTAATGTGCCAATAATCGCACTACCAATACCGCCTCCTTTTTCTAAAGCTGCTGGAATTTGCCCAATAAATAATTCGAGGTTAAATCGGCTGGCTCCTTTAAAAGCAACATAACAAAGAACGAGTAACAAAGGTAAAAGCGCAATTCCGAGTAATATAAATGTTAATCCTGTCAGCACAAAATCCATTACTGTTTCTGGATGGGAGTAGGAATGCTCAAAATTCTCGTCAACAGATTTATCGAATTGCTGATTTTGGGAAGTAGAAGTCATTGTGAAAATTTTTAATTTTTAGTATTAATATTTTTTAACTTTGCGAACAATCAATTCAGCTAAGATGTTCACTGCCAGAGTGATGGCAAATAAAACTAATCCGGCATACATGAGAGCGGACTTTTGTATACCTGTTGATTCCGAAAATTGATTTACAATTAAAGAAGCAATTGTATTTGCAGGTGCGATTAAAGAGAAATTAAGGTCATTACTGTTACCAATTACTAACGTTACTGCCATTGTTTCTCCCAAGGCTCTACCTAGTGCCAGCATAATTCCACCGACAATACCGGAAAATGCTGCGGGAATCAGAATGTTGAGAATGGTTTGCCAGCGAGTCGAACCAACTCCATAAGCCGCTGCTCGTAACTCAGTAGGTAAAACTGCTAAAGAATCGCGCGATAGAGCAGTAATAATTGGTAGAATCATAATCGCTAAAATTATCCCAGCCGGGAGCATTCCTGGCCCGATAGGTAAGGAGTTAAATAAGGGTATCCAGCCAAAGTATTGGTGAAGCCATTGTTCTATTACCCTTAAAAAAGGAATTAATACATAAATTCCCCAGAAGCCGTAAACGACACTCGGAATCGCTGCTAGCAGTTCGACTAGAAAAACTAATATAGTTCGGATGGAGGGTGGTAAAAAATTCTCGCTCAAAGCGATCGCACAAGCCAAACCTGTAGGTACAGCCAGCAAAAGAGCAATTATCGAACTAACCAGTGTCCCATAAATCATTGGCAGTGCGCCAAAGTTCTCTTTAACAGGATTCCAAGTTGTAGTTGTTAAAAACTTTGCGCCAAACTTCTCTATAGCAGGCATAGCTTGCAAACCAACAACGATCGCGATCCACAGTAAGACTGCTGCAACACCAATTCCACACACTAAAGTTATCCAAAAAAAGCTCTGATTAAGAAATTTTTCTGCGTTTGATTGCTGTTCAATATCTGTCTGGGAATTGCTGGTTACAGAAGTCATAACAGTCCTCAATCACGATAATTTAGCAAGTGAAGCAATTAGTAAAACACTAAAAGCGTTAAGTTTGAATTTGATTTACAGCTGTTTTTACTTTTTGTAAAACTTTTTCAGGCAGAGGAACATAGCCTAGTTCTTCACTATTTTTCTGTCCTTGAGTTAATGCCCAACTCAAAACTTCTTTTAAGGTTTTGGCTTTGTTTTCATGTTCGTACTTTTTGTAAACTAAAAGCCAAGTGTAAGTTACCAAAGGGTAAGCCTCTTCTCCAGTTGGATCGTCGATAAAAGCGCGTAAATTTTCTGGCAATTCTACCGTATCTAATGCTTTAGTTACTGATTTGGTTGTGACAGTAATATACTTTCCAGCTTTGTTTTCTAAATCGGCAAACTTCAACTTAGTTTGTTTGGCATAGCCGTACTCTACATAACCAATTGCTCCATCAAGTTGTTGAATCTGGGCAGCAACACCTTCATTACCTTTGCCACCAACCCCTACAGGCCAATCTACAGCTTTACCATCTCCAACTTTGTCTTTCCATTCTGGACTGATTTTACTGAGAAATTTTGTAAATATACCTGTAGTTCCGCTCCCTTCAGAACGATGGATAACAGTAATAGGTGAATCTGGTAAATTTACCCCCGGATTAGTTTTAGCGATCGCCGGATCGTTCCATTTTTGGATTTTGCCTAAAAAGATATTGGCAATTACTGAACGTGATAATTTCAGAGGATTTTTAATATTGGGTAATTTATAACCTATAACAATACTTCCAGCAGTCATAGGCAAAAGAATTACACCCTGTTTCACCTTTTTAATTTCATCATCCTTCATTGCTACATCACTGCCTCCAAAATCTATAGTACCTTCGGTAAACTGTTCTACCCCAGCGCCACTACCAATTGGTTGATATATCACTCTAATATTTGGTTTTTGCTTGTTATACTCTGAAAACCAACGCTGGTATAAAGGAGCAGGAAATGTACCACCAGCACCGATGATAGTAGCACTAGTATTACTTTTACCTAAGCCATTCGTGCAAGAAGTAATAATTATAGATAGAGTAAATAAAACAACAAATAAGGTGTGTTTTAATTGGTAAGTTTTTCTACTCATTTTCATTACGAGAATTTCTCTCTTATTTCCAAACGGAATATTGTTTATCTAATAAAAAAATATTAAAATTTATTTTTGGCAACTTGCTATAATCATAAATTAATACCCTGTAACTACTTGCTATATTTTTCTATAAAATTAAAAACCTATTCTTAAATAAGATAAACTTCAGGATAGAAAACTAATTTTATTTTTAGGTTAAGCATTGGTTAAAAAAAGAGAAATATATCTTTAGTATTAAGATGAGCCATCCTAATTTTTTAGCTTCCATCCTAAGTATTAAACAGTTGTTGCTTAGACAGCTAATTTTAATATTAGAACAAATAGAGAGTGAGGGAAACTACTACTCTTTTATTGAGTAACATCCGCTCATTGATAGTTAGAAATTCTTAACTGTGATTTTAAAATAGAGTTGTGGCAATCCTATATATCAGAAAATAGTCTGTATAAATCAGTAGAGAAATAATTGCAGATATCAGCCATAAAGATAACGCACAGCAATTTTGCTCAGTAATATGAAAGACCCGATCTCAAAAACAGACCTATTAACACAACCAACAAGGTTGTGGATGCCTCAAGAGGTCATGTTTACTCCTGCTGCTTTGGATGAGCCTTGGGGACAAAAGATTTTGGAGCGCGTGCAGTCACTTAACTTACCAATAAAAGAGTTACCGCGTAACCGTCTGACTGGCTTGCGTGGTGAAAATGAACGCGAGACTTACAATCTTGCCAAGCGTACTCTCGCGGTTGTCACTGCACCACCTAGCCAGTTTAAGCTTAGTCCGATCCCACCTTCGGCTGACTGGCAATTTCACATTGCTGAGGGTTGTCCAGGACATTGCCAATACTGTTATTTGGCTGGTAGTTTATCAGGCCCGCCAGTTATTCGCACTTTTGCTAACTTACCGCAAATTTTAGAAAACTTAACTGCTTACGAACGACCAGAACAAATAACAACTTATGAGGTTAGTTGCTACACTGACCCAATAAGTATTGAGCATTTAACAGGTAGCCTTGCTGAGTGTATCCGTTATTTTGGTACTCGGAAAAACGCAAATTTACGCTGGGTATCAAAGTTTGATGCGGTAGATTGCTTACTCGATTTACCTCACAATGGTCATACTCAATGCCGGATGAGCGTCAATGCTGCACCTATTTCCGGAAGGTTTGAAGGCGGTACTGCATCTGTAGGAGCGCGGCTGAAGGCGTTGCGTAAGTTAGCTTTACCATCAGACAAAGGTGGTGGCAACTATCCTATAGGATTAGTGATTGCACCGATTATGCCTATAGATGATTGGCAGCTACACTACAGTCGATTGTTTGACTCGATTAGCGAAGCACTTGATTTCAATTGTGACTTGACTTTTGAGCTAATTTCACATCGTTTTACACCTGGCTCAAAAGAAGTTTTACAGACTTGGTATCCACAATCTAAACTAGACATGGATGAGGAAAAACGCCGTATCAAGCGCAATAAGTTTGGCGGGATTAAGTATGTTTATGATGCTGATATAACGAAGACAATGAAACGCTTTTTCGAGGCTGAAATTTTAAATCGCTTCCCAAATGCGAATATTTTATATTGGACTTAACTGTTAGTGTGTTGAAAATCTACAATTATAGCGGTTATCTAGTTCCTGACTTTTCACGGGATCTGCAAAACCTCTCTCTAAATCTCTCTCCTGCGAGGAGAGAGACTTTGAATTTCTGGTTTGGAAGTGAGAGTCCGTAGACTTTTCTACATGACGTGAAAAGTCAGATCTAGTTCGTTGCGATACAGTCGTCACCCGACCACACATTTGCTTACGCAATACGCTCCCCTCTTTGCTTGTGGCTATGGTCTACACACAACTCTGTTGACCTGCACTGCTAATGCATCGCCCTGCACTGTTAATACATCGGCTTGCACTGTTAATACATCGGCTTGCACTGTTAATGCATCGACCTGCACTGTTAATGCGTTGACCTGCGCTATTAATGCATCGGCTTGCACTGCTAATGCATCGGCTTACAAAAATTCACTCACGTTACGTTACGCACCAACTTTATAAAACTTGTGTGTACACAGTAGCCGCTTATGGGGAGGGGTTGAAGCGTATTTCATCTAAATAAAAACTGCTATACACAAAAGCGATCGCTCATCATCCTAGCTTGATATTGATATAATTCACAAAGAAAAAACGAACATAAGCGATAACTCAAGGATCTCGAGTTACGCGGCGCTAATTATGCTGATTCTACATGAGTGACCGGAATTTGTTCGGTTCTTTCAGGGGGTTTGGCTCCAGTTGCAACAGCATGAACCACATGCAGAATATCGGCACTGTAGTAGCGATTACCACAGGTATCACAAACACCAATCGTTACATCTTCGAGAATTACAAATCCATCTCTATGTTTAAATGCCTCGCGCTTGACACTTCGGGGTTGAACGGTTCCTTCACAATTAACATTCTGCTAATGAGATCAGTTTTAAGATTACACCTTGTTAGCCTCT
Source organism: Nostoc sp. S4 (assembly GCA_029379225.1). Classification (GTDB taxonomy): domain Bacteria; phylum Cyanobacteriota; class Cyanobacteriia; order Cyanobacteriales; family Nostocaceae; genus Nostoc. The sequence continues at coordinate 12,497 of JAQYWR010000042.1, forward strand.
GCATAAATCCGTAGTGCCGCAGCCATTTTCTTTTCATAATCCTCACCTTGAGATTGGAACCAGGCCAGCGTGTCGGGATCTACTTGGACAAGAACATTCATTGGTGCTACAGGTTTCCACCACCGTGACTTATTGAAAAACTCCTCGGTTAACGGAGGAATATCAGATGTATCGATTTCATCCTCTGTGAGGGAGTCAACTTTGTCCCAGTTCGTCTTTGAGGAATTGTTCATAGCGTTTTCGTTCATAAGGCAGAGCTTTGCGAAGTGAAATAATTCGGATTGTTTGCTCGTCTGGTTCTGTAAAAACTACAACTACAACACGTCCATCAAGTATTCCCAGTCCAATCAATCGATCCTCGCCATAGTCTTGACGTTCATCTAGAGAAATACGGAGTGGTAGATTGAACATTCTGGGCGTGTCTGCAAAATCAAGTCCATGCTTTGCAATATTTGCTTGATTCTTTTGCTCATCCCACTCGAATTTCATTCCTTGATTTTACCGGATTTTCATCATATTACTAGCGGGGATTGGACTTCCTTCTTTTACTGGAACTTTTGGAATTACCAGAAACTTGAGCAGTTTCTACGTCAGAGGCGGTAGGTACTTGCTCATTAACTAATTGTGCTTCTTCATCCACAATGAGCTTATCCGTTTGTACCTCTTCAAGAACTTCTTCAGAAATAGCTGACTTCTCTGCTTGAGCCTCATCGGGAGTTTTTTCTTGACTATCTAAAAGCCCTGCATACTTAATGCTTTCTAAGCCCGCTTGAAATACAGTATAGTCGTAAATTGTTTGATTCATATCAATATCAAGCTTGTAATCACGACGTAAATTTTGGATTGCGTTCTTAACTGCTTCAATTTCCTTAATTGATTCATTCTCTATATTGCTCTCTAAAATTCCCTCAATCTCATCAAGCAAAATAACACCATGCTCACGTCTTGCAGAAATAGGATGACGTGCAATAAAGTCCTTTTTTAGACGTTCTATCTTTTGAGACAATCTTTCTCTAGTGAATTTCTGCTGGGCACTGCGCTGCATGATGTTCAACTTCTTAAACAAAATTTTGAAGTTCTGCTCAAAAATTCCTAGTGCATGATTTTCACTTTCAGTCAATAAATTTTGTTTTTTTGACCACTCATTTACTACTCGAATAACGTTCCGAGCAAAGCCAGACTTACTAATTTCTAACTCTTTCTCAGGAAAGTCTTTTAGAGTTTGTTCTATAACATTAAGAATAGTTTGACCAGTAATCTTGCTTGATATTAATTCCTCAGTAAGGAATATAAGCTCTGTTTCTTCTAATTGAAGAAACTCTTGTAAATAAAGCTTTGTTGCTTGTATGCAAATTGGTAAGGGAATAATATCTTCTATTTCAAGTTGTGCTGTTACCTTGTCATCTAAGCAGAATTCTTCTTTAAGATCGGCAAGTTGAAGAATAAACTTCTCTTTAAGTAAAGGTCTTCTATGTTGACCCCCTTTACCTAATAAATGCTTCTTAGCATCATTACCACTCTGATCGCTATCCAATAAAACTATGGCTGCGATTTCATCAGCGTGCCTTCCACAAGCTAGATAGACCATGTAGGGAATTTGTGAGGCTCCGCCAGAATCAACAATTGTAATTTGGTTTAAATCTAAAGTTTCTAAATTAGATACTCCATTGGCGCGAAGATATATTGCGGCTCCTGCAAGAAGAATTTGATCGCCAATACCTTCGACCATTAAATTACAATTACCAATAAAAACCGTTTCGCCTATATCAGGCCCAATCGAGGATCTCAGAGGCTCATAACGGTGGATGGCAAAATCTTTGACTACGCGTGTTCCTTCATCCTCATTTCCCTTCTGTAAAACTCGAATACGCTCAGAATGGTTCTTATCAATTAAAAAAGGAGAGTGAGTTACGTAGACTACCTGAATTGGACGAGTTAAATGCGAACCAGGTTCGGGATTTGCGAACAAATCAAATACTCTAAGTAAGTCTTGTTGGGCTTGACTAGATAGGTAAGCATCCGGTTCGTCCATCAACAGTATCTCAGTTTTCATTGGATCAGGATCATGAGAACGGTACTCAATAAAGTAGCTGAGAAAGTATTGTAACCCTTGACTTCTCTCATCAAATGAATATTCAGTTGCTGTCCTATCTGTTATAGTGAAAACTAAGTCATAGTCTCTTGCCATAACTTTTAAACAGAAATTGCGATCTTGAACCCAATAGTTGGGAAAATTTAAATTAATGGCCAATCGATGATTTATATCCTTGATGATTGCGTTTGCATAACCTTGCATTCCATTTTTAATTGCTTTACTTAAATCCAGTAAAGAATTAATGTCAACTTTGGCAATTTTGCAGATTAATTTATAAGCTAAATAGAATTGTTTTTCTCTTCTTTCCTTCTCTGGGTCACTAAAACTGACTTCATCAAGTGCTAACATAATTGACTTTATTGCCTTAACTGCTTCATGGTCAATTTCTTCCCTATTCTCACCCCAGAGAACGCGAACTTTAGTAATCAATTCTGGATTATCACTAAAAACGTCTAGTTCATCAACTATTTTGTTTCTTTGTTCTCGATCCAAGAGTTCAAATTTTCTACCACCTAAATAATTCTCTTGACCCAACTGAACTAATTTTTTAATAGGAACACTTGAAGGAAGCGCAATACTTGACTCAATTCTAAACGTTCTTGGAAGAAGTTTATATAACTCAATAACCTGTTTTTCTTTAATTGGGTATGATATATATTCTCCTTGTTCAAATAAATAAATTGTTAAAGTATCAACATTATTACGAAATATAAATAATCTATCAAGATTAGGATTACGATAAATTTCTGGAATAATTTCTCTTAAGCTGTCCTGTTCAGGCTTAGACAGTTCCCATTCAGTACCAAAATCAGGATATTTTAATTCATTCTGCTTAACTGTAAAAAAAGGAGAATAGCGGCAGAAATCGCTCCGCTCAATATCTTTGCCAGATATAGCCTTTTCAATAGCACTTAACAAGTGAGACTTTCCAGATTCATTGGCACCAACAATTGTTGTAATTTTAGACTCTATGGAAACTTCAATATATGGGTAGAAAACATTGTCTATCAGTTCCCAAGGTTTACGCTTTACTTTGTTATTATGCTTTCTCAGGAAGTCGTCATTAAAGGATTTATAGAAACGGATGAAGACTGTCTTGAGATGCATAGGGTAAAATTTGATAGTACTATTGTATTATTTATGTAGCTTCTTCAGTTATAACAGTAGTTTGCAAGACATGTCATTACGCAATCAAGAAGAATTCAATTGCGTCTGATGCAATTTAAATAACAAACCAAAAAGCCCGCTAATGCGGGCTTTTTGAATCAATTAATTAAATTTACTTACCGTTTCGCTAACTTCTTCGCCATCTTCCGCAGACGAATCGATTGCGGTGTAACTTCCACTAATTCATCAGGGCCAATGTATTCCAAAGCACGTTCTAGGCTCATGTCTATCGGTGCTTGCAGTTGCACTAATTCATCGCCACCAGCGGCGCGGTGGTTGGTTAACTGCTTGGTTTTACAAACATTCAGTTCCAAATCTTGGGGACGATTGTGTTCGCCGACAATCATACCTCTATAAACTTTAGTACCAGGAGTGATAAAGAACGATCCTCTATCCTCGGCATTTTTCATGGCGTAGAAGGTCGCAGTACCTTCTTCAAAGGAGATTAAAACGCCTTTGTTACGGGCTTCAATGTCACCACTGAGTTGACGGTAGTCTAGGAAACTGTGGTTCATGATACCTTCACCACGAGTCATCCGCATGAATTCACCCCGGAAACCAATCAAACCACGGGCGGGGATGACAAACTCTAACTGAGTGCGATCGCCACTACCTGGTTGCATATCTTGCATTTCACCTTTGCGTTGTCCCAGGCGTTCGATACAGCTACCGACAGCATCAGCAGGTACGTCTAACACCAATAGTTCATAAGGTTCGCAAGGTTGTCCGTTAACTTCGCGGTAAATTACTTGTGGCTGAGATACTTGAAACTCGAAGCCTTCGCGGCGCATGGTTTCAATTAAGATACCCAAGTGCAATTCGCCACGACCGGAAACGAGAAATTTATCAGGAGAATCAGTTTCTTCAACCCGTAAAGCAACGTTGGTTTCTAATTCGCGGAACAAGCGATCGCGCACTTGTCTTGATGTCACCAACTTGCCTTCTTGACCTGCAAAAGGTGAATCGTTCACCGAGAAGGTCATTTGCAAGGTTGGCTCATCTACTTTAATTAATGGCAGAGCTTGCGGTTCATTGGGGTCTGTAATTGTTTCGCCAATGTTGGCATCTGCAAAACCAGCAACAGCGACAATGTAACCTGCGGATGCTTCTTCCATCTCCACCCGCTTCAGCCCTTCAAAACCTAACAATTTGCTGATTTTCGACTTAACAATCTTGCCACTTTCTGTAACTAGTGCTGCTTGTTGTCCGGCGCGAATTACACCGTTGTGAATTCTGCCAATCACAATTCGTCCGAGATATTCAGAATAATCTAGGGTTGTGACTTGTAATTGCAGAGGCTTATTGATGTCGCCTACAGGTGGTGGAACATGCTGGAGAATCGCTTCAAATAAAGGCTGCATGTCTACTGCTTCTGTATCCAAGTCTTTTTTGGCATAACCTGCCAGACCGGAGGCAAACAGATAGGTAAAATCACATTGGTCTTCATCTGCACCTAATTCCAAGAACAGATCCAATACTTTATCAATTGCACCGTAAGGATCGGCTTGGGGACGGTCGATTTTGTTGACGACAACAATGGGGCGCAGTCCTTTTTCTAAAGCTTTTTTGAGTACAAAGCGGGTTTGAGGCATAGGGCCTTCGTTAGCATCGACAATCAGAAGACATCCGTCAACCATGCCGAGTACTCGTTCTACTTCACCACCGAAGTCAGCGTGTCCGGGTGTATCAACAATATTAATTAGCGTTTCTTTGTAACGAACCGCTGTGTTTTTAGACAAGATTGTAATTCCTCGCTCCCGTTCTAGGGCGTTGGAGTCCATGACGCAATCCGGAACGTCTTCACCTTCACGGAAAATGCCGGACTGTTTGAGGAGCGCATCAACCAGGGTAGTTTTGCCGTGGTCAACGTGGGCGATAATGGCGACGTTGCGAATTGGGAGCGTCATAGAAGCTTTTGGTGAACTTTACAGGGAGTTTTTAGATTTACATTTGAATGCTAGGCTTTTGTAACAGAATTAAGGGCGATCGGCAAATTCTGTAAAGAACCTTTAATAATTCTAGCGTAATTGTCACAATTGCGGAGAGTTGGATCGAGGTGAGAATGGCGGATGTACGGTAATTACGGCGTGAATGGGATGAGAAAAAAGCTTCTATTAGCAGCAAGTTAGTTTATCAGGCTATTTGTTAACAGTAGACATTAATCTTGGTATCGATTATAGGCAATCTGTTTGAGCAGGTGGTTGTGCTTGTCTGGGTTGATGAATAACAAGCAAGAGTGCGATCGCACCCTTGCTTGTTATTCATATAGAAACGTTGCAGCACAAAGTTTATACTGAATTTCCGGTATAAATTTAAGATATATTTTCAAAATTAATCAAATGACAGCGATAAAATAATTATTATGATCTGCTGCCTAAATCCTAATTGCGAGAATCCCCAAAATCCTGACGGAGCAAATTTTTGTCTCAGTTGCGGGACAAAGTTGATACCCCTGCTGAGAAATCGTTACCGGATTAGCGCATTGTTAGGAAGAGGAGGGTTTGCACGCACATATATCGCAGAAGATATAGACAAGCTCAACGAACAATGTGTTGTTAAGCAATTAGTTTTAAGTCAATTTTATAGCTCTCAAGGTACTGACACCCATAAAAAAGCAACTGAGTTGTTTGAGCGAGAGGCTAAACGTCTTAAAGAACTAGGACAACATCCACAAATTCCCAATTTATATGCATATTTTAAGGAAGGTGAATATCTATATTTAGTGCAGCAATTTATTGAAGGGGAAAATTTGTTGCAGGAGTTAAAACAGCAGGGAGTTTTTGATGAAGCTAAAATTCGATATTTTTTAAATGATTTATTATCTATACTGGTAGCGATACACGAACAGGAGATAATTCACCGAGATATTAAGCCAGAAAATATTATTCGTCGTCGCAGCGATAATAAATTTGTACTAATTGATTTTGGAGTGTCAAAGCAAAAAAGGGATTCAAACACTGCACTGGGGACAATTATTGGTTCATTAGGTTATGCACCCATTGAGCAAATGCAATTGGGTAGAGTTTTTCCGTCTAGCGATATCTACAGTTTAGGAATAACTTGCTTTCATCTGTTAACTAATATTTCTCCATCGAGTTTGTGGATCAAACAAGGCTATAGTTGGACTTCTAATTGGCAACAGCATTTAAAGCAACAAATAAGTCATGAATTAGAGTTAATTCTTGATAAGTTACTTCAAGAAAATAACGAACAGCGTTATCAGTCTGCACAGGCTATATTGCAAGACTTGAGTAATTTACCAACCTTAAGACATATATTACCTCCTACAGTCCTTTCGCCTTCCCGATTATTAGAAGTACAACCACAAGTTCAACACCAAACAACTGGATTACCACTATTATCTAATAATAGATTATTGTTGGCAGCAATAATTGCTGGAACTGGTAGTTCATTCTTAGCGATCGCTCTGATTAGTTTCATCGGAACTACTTGGATTAGCTCAGGATTGTGGTTACTAATTTTAGGAGTGTTAGTATTTATTCAATCTCGCTCGTTGGTAGAAAAAACTTATTTAATTATTATTGCTATCATAGCCAACTTACTTGTTGTCTTAAGTTTCAAAAATTTGCTAACTCAAAATCTTCTTCAATTTGGGATTAATGGACTATTGCTTGTAGTCTTGCTGATTCTTCTTGCTGGTTTTTTGACAGTTATTATTATGGGTATATCTGAACTTATTAACAAAATTATTTCTCAATATTTTTAAAAAATTAGAAATTAAAACTCATAGCAATTCGCTATGAAGATACATCTAATTATTTTAGAACATAGCAAATTTTCTCATAAAACCTCTGTGTACCTTGGCGCTAACCTCCGCGTACTTTGGCGTTAAAAAAAGCTATAATCTGACGCAGTTATACAAAGAAATCGTATTATTAATATTATAATTATAATATATTTATCAACTTTTCTCCTGTTATTTAACTATTCTGATTAAGAATTCTTACTGTACCTTTATTTTTTAACAACTTTGTCTAAATAGGTGAATTATTCATGACAAATAAAAAAGAAAACTTGAGACTGCTTATTTCTCTGGGAATAGCTGGAGTAATGGTAGCAGTTATTTTTTGGTTAATTAGTAAACTTTCTTCTACTATCATACCATCATCAAACCCCATATCAACTTCATCTTCATTACCAAATAAACCTTCATTAATAAATTTGGGTACAAGGATTTTGGTAAAAGTACAAACTTCTCCAGAAAAAAGTGATGGAGTTAAAGCTTTTGGAGAAAAAGATTTCTCTACTGCTGTGGAAAAATTTACTACATCTTTGAAGAATAATCCCAACGATCCAGAAACTTTAATTTATTTAAACAATGCAAAAATTGCACGAGATAATTCAGAAACATTAAAAGTTGCTGTGATTGCACCACTTAACTTTGATGCTAATTTAGCAGAAGAAATTTTGCGTGGCGTAGCTCAAGCTCAAAATGAAGTTAATCAGCAAGGCGGAATTAATGGAAAGAAATTGCAAGTTGTAATTGCAAGTGTTGAGAATCAAGAAGATTTTCCAAAACTAGATAATGAATTAGTTGAAGACAAGAGCCTTGTAGCCACAGTAGGTGTGAGACAAAATGCCCCAGTTTATAATCAGAAAGGTTTGGTATTAGTCTTCCCGGTTGAGCGCCCCACTCAAGCTGAAAATCCAAAAAACTTAGAGCGAAATTCAGTAAATAGTCAGCAGAATACAGAAAATAATTACTTTTTTCATGTAAATCCGCTATATGAGAATTTAGTAGATACCCATGCTCGTTATATTGCTCGACAAGCAAGAAATATTGCTATTTGTGGTGATTATCTTAGCTCAGTAAATAATTCAACTTCTTCATCTAATCCAGTACTTGTAGAACAGTACAGTCAAGCGCTGGAAAAATATGGCAGTAAAGTTATTAGTACGCCTTGCAATTTGGCAGATAAAAATTTTGACCCTAAAGCTTTTGTGGATAAAGCTATAGAAACAGAAAACGTTAGTGGCTTTTTACTAATACCTTCAATCAGAAATATATATTTTGCCACTAAAGTTGCACAAGAGATTAAAGGCAGAAAACCACTGTTTGCTTCTGAAATTATGTACAGTCCAACAACTTTACAAAACGGCAAAGATGTCGAAGGAATGGTACTACCCGTATATTGGCATCGTGATGCAAATAAAAATAACCCATTTGCAGAAAATGCTTTTCGGCTTTGGAATGCACGGGTAAATCAGAGAACAGCGGGAGCTTATGATGCGATGCAAGTAATTATCACTGGTTTGAAACGAGATAACACCCGCGAAGGTTTGCAAAAAGCACTGTCTAATCCTGATTTTTCAACTTCTGGAGCCACAGGAATGATTATGTTTTCACCTTCAGGCGAGCGTCAAGGAGAAGCTTTGCTAGTCAAAGTTGAGCGTTGCGAGCGTTGTTCTTCTGGGATTGGTTACGATTTTGCCCTCTTGAATAAGAAGTAATTCCTAGCATTGATTGCTTAAAAAAGTTTGTACATATAGAAAATATGGATGATTTAAAAAATAGCCTCTTTTAGACTAGATTTGCTCAATTTGGATATCACAATCTTTTCCGACACTAATAATACTATTTTCTGGACAAGCAATCCAATTACCTATAAATAGAGGTTCAGATGCAATAATCACAGATTTTGGGAAAGTCGGATCGTCTCGTATCCAGTAAAGAGATGGCATCGGTGAACTGGTAGCAACACGAGAGGCTATAAGGCGATGTCCATCACTAAAGATTACATTGAGCGAGGCTTGTAGTTGATAGCGTTTTGCCATCTCTAAGAGCGTTAATAATGTGGTACGTAAAACATATTCTAGAGGTCGATGCTTGTTAATTTGATTGTGTGAAAGTAACAATGCAAAAATGTGTTCTGAGTCAGTAGTACCATTAATTATTTCATAAAAATCGGGAGTTAAAGTACTGCGAATTTTTCTGTGTAATGTTTTGCGGAAATTATCAATTTGGCCATTGTGAATGAATAGTAATTGTTGATAGTTAAATGGCTGACAATTAGCAAAATCTACAGCTTGGCCTGGTGTGGCGCTACGGATATAAGCAAGTATACACTTTGATTCAATGTAACGGCTGAGACTGGGTAGGTTGATGTCATTCCAAATAGGTAGAGTATTTTTGTAGGTAAAAGGTTCGATATCTTTTTGATTATGATACCAACCCACACCAAAGCCATCTGCATTTACTATCCCAGAAGTCATTTCGCAGGGTTGATAACTCTGGGCTATCAATGAATGTTCTGGTTTATACAGAAGATATTCCAGAGAAATAGACGAACCGAGGTAGGCAAGTAAACGGGACATGATTCAAGTATTTGCTCCCAATAGCTTTATAGAATAAGCTTTTTTACGGAGAATTAGCTGAATTTTTGATAAATTTGCGCTATTCTCGTTAGCAACTGCTGCCTCATGTTACCTTATTGACCTACTGACCATCCAAAATATTTAGCTTACCAATGTTATTATCTAAACTTGTATTACACCAGTTTTCATGTATTTGAACCCCATCAGTTGTAGGGAAGAATGTTTGCTACTGAAAAATAGCAGTCATATTTGAGTTGTAAAATTACTCGTGGAGGCAGGTAATTGGTTTTTTAACGAATGATTTAGGATTGGTATATGTTTTGATGTAATTTTCAACTTCAGTGGTGAAATTGAATAAATATAAATAAATAAGTGAATGTTTGTCTAAGATTTTATATGGATATTTCACCTTCTATCAGAACAATAGTTGAGCAACAGCCTTATCCGCTTTTATTTGCGACGATTAGCGGTTCTCACTTATATGGTTTTCCGTCACCCGATTCTGATTATGACTTACGTGGCGTGCATATTTTATCAGTACCAGAAGTGGTGGGATTAAATACTGGGGCTGAAACTATTGAAATATCAGAGATTCGTGAATCTTTAGAAATTGATTTAGTAACTCACGACATCAAAAAATTCTTTTTGCTGCTCCTGAAAAAGAATGGTTATGTGTTGGAGCAACTGTATTCGCCTTTGATATTAAAAACTACACCAGAACATGAAGAATTAAAAATTATTGCCAAAAACTGTATTACTCGTCACCACAGTCATCATTACTTTGGATTTGCTGCAACTCAATGGAAACTTTTTGCGAAAGAACAACCACATCGAGTCAAGCCGCTACTTTATATTTATCGAGTAATGTTGACTGGTATCTACCTGATGCAAACAGGAGTGGTTGAAGCCAATTTAGTTAAGCTCAATGAAGTTTTTAATTTACCATACATTCCTGATTTAATTGCCCAAAAGTTGGCAGAGGCAGAAAAGTCTAGTTTGTCAAATGTTGATGTAGCATTTCATCAACAAGAGTATGAACGATTGCGCGATCGCTTGCAAGAAGCGTATGAAGCAAGTACGCTACCCGAAGCACCTGCGGCGAAGGTAGCTTTACATAATTTACTCCTAAGATTAAGAGTTAAAAGTTATTAGTTAGGAGTTGTTAATTCATTCACTTGCAACTCCTAACTCCTAACTTTTTTACAACTTTAAATTCCAAGCAGTAAAAGCTAAAGCACCCCAGCCAGCAAGAAAAGCTACACCACCTAGTGGTGTAATTGCTCCTAAGGATTTTATACCAGTTAAGCTCAGCGCATATAAACTTCCTGAGAAAATAGCAATACCAATGATAAATAACCATCCACTGGCTACAAGAGTGGGTTGAGGAAATTCGCTGCGACTAATTAGTAATGCTACTAAAAAAAGTGCCAGAGCATGATACATTTGATAACGAGCGCCAGTTTCAAAAATTTCTAGCGATCGCTCACTAATTTTTTCCCGCAAAGCATGGGAAGCAAAAGCACCAGCAGCAACTGACAAACCACCTAAAACAGCGGCTACGCTCAAGAAAATTTGCGTCATTAGACTTAGCCGTAAGTTAGTAAGATAGTCATTAGTCATTGGTTATTGGTCATTAGTGAATAACAAATAACAAAAGACAAATGACAAATAACAGTTAGACATCAAAATGATATGATACAGCCCCTTCTTCATTCACTTTGAAGTTTGCATTGAATTCTTTAGCTTTTTCATCTAAATATTGCCTAGCGTCGGCTGGAGGTAGTTGTGATTGCATGGCAAAGCCTAAAACAGTCACGCGTCCATGATTTTGTTGTAGCATCTCATAAAAAAGAGATTGCAGGCGATCGCTACGTTGTCGATCGAGTGCCTTTTTCTCTTGCCGACTTTGACGATACAATCCCAATGCTAACCATGCACCCAGTGTAAGGCTAGGGACACCAAAAATTAGACCACTAACAGCAGTATTATCATCTTGATAAGTCGCATTTGGTGCAGAAAAATCATACGCATCTTTTACTGGTATATACACCTTACGCGTAGCAAATTTGTCAATTGCTGCTGATGCTGATAGCGTTAAAAACATGAATCCGAGTGTCAGTAGCCAACCAGCAGCCAATTTTTCAGCAGTTTTCATAGTTCCACTTCAGATTTGAACTTTGCTAGAAATTCTAACCTGACTTTCTCAGAGGTTCCAGTATATCAATCTACTCCCAAGGAAAGTTTTTTAGCGATAGCTACGCTAACGCTTTCATGCAAACACACCTGACTTTTTGGCGTATCTTACTTAAAAAAACAAGGTTATTAGGCGCGTACAAGATACTCTAGTAATCATGTAATATTTTAATATACTTAATTCCCTATAAAAATTCGGCGTTACACAATTTCAGGATGATTGTGGGACAGGCATTTTGCCTGGTTCAACAATTTCAGGGCGGGTTAGATTTTCATACTACAAAATCATAAACATCATCTCGTAGAGATATAAAACTAAAAATTAAACGTCAAATACTGTAGAACCAGCAAAATCCGAATGTCTCCAAACTCACAAAATCCTTACGGCATAAACCCTTATATTATTGGTACTCCTATTGGCAAGAAACACCAACTTTTCGGGCGAGAAACTCTGTTAAAAACTATAGAAGATAGTTTGCAACAGAATGCAAAATTTATTCTATTATACGGTCAGAGACGTATAGGTAAATCTTCTCTACTCAAAAATATTCCCCTTTTTATATCTCAAGATCAATATCTCTTTGTACCTTGCGATTTTCAAGAACACCATCATTCAAGTCTAGGTGAAATTATATATGCGATCGCTAGGGAGATTTTTCAGCCTCTTGACTTAGACACGAGTATACTACAACCCTTATTAAATGCAGATTTAATAACCATTCGCCGAATTTTAAACAATAGAGTCTTACCACAAGTTTACGATAAACTAGATAATAAAAAGCTGGTGTTATTGTTAGATGAGTTTGATGTCGTCACTCAAAATGATACAGAACAAGCTGTTGAATTATTGCATCTTTTAGAAAATTTAGTTAGAAGACAAGAAGAATTATTTGTAATTGCAGTAGTTGGGCGATACCTAGATTCCATGCCAAATCTGGTTCAATCATTTAGAGGTGGAATATATCAAGAAATAGGTTTGCTTGATTCCGAAAGTACCAAACAACAGATTACTCAACCAGCTAATAATATTTTACAATATCAAGAAAAGACGATAGAAGAAATTATAAAATTTTCTGCAGGACATCCATATTATACCCAAGTTTTATGCCATGCAATTTTCAATCAAGCAAGGGATGAAAGTTCTTCGATAGTTATACCAGCCTCTGTAAATGATGCTGTAAACCAAGCAATTGAAAATGCTGAAGGCGGATTAGCTAGTATTTGGGATGGGCTAAGTGTCTGCGAGCAAGTAGTATTTTCAGCAGTTGCTGATGCTCAAAAACGAAATACCTCTGAAAACCCTTTAAAGCTACTTGAAGAATATGGGCTAGTGCTAACAAATTCTTTAGAAGAAGCTATACAGCTATTAATTAATAAGGGTTTTTTAGATAGAAAACCAGTTAAGGTAAAAGTAGAATTTGTCTGTCTGTGGTTACTACAATGTCATCAATTGAGGGCTGAAATCAGGAGTTTGGAGACGCTAGAAGAACAAAATGTCAACCAACTATTATTTGTAGCTCGTAATTGTTGGATAGGAGATAAGCAGCAGGATGGATTGGATATTTATGAACAGGTTCTCAAACTAAATCCTAATCACTTCAGCACTATAGTAGAGCTAGCAGAAAAATACTTGCAGAAGGAAAATTTTGACAAAGCTTTAAAACTTTATGGACGAGCTTATAAACTAGATCAAATACGCTATCAAGAAGAATTGATAAAGGCATTAGATTTCTATGGATACTACTTGATAAATCAAAAAAAATATATATCAGCAAAGCAGCAGTATCAAAAGATTTTACAGATTCAACCTGAAAATAGTTTAGCTAAACAAAAACTAGCGGAAATAAGAGATTTTAAAAATAATAGAAATCATCATAACAGCAACTTTATACAGCAAGTTTTTAGGTCACGTTTATCAAAGATAATTATAGTATTTATTAGTGCTATTAGTATAATATTTTTTAGTTTTCTCTTTAATAATTGTTTGCTTAAAGAAAAACTTTTTTTGATTAATTGTACTGAAAATGTTAAAATTAGTAAAGGCGAGCGTACTTTATTTCCAGATCTAAATAACCGCGATCTTGACAATGTTAAAAATGGTATTGATAAGTTTTATGCTAAAGATTACATAAGTGCTGAAGAACACTTTAAAGCAGCTATCAATAATAATCATGATGACCCAGAGATACTAATTTACCAAAATAATGCTCGTGCGATTCAACAAAGTAAGCCTTTAACCTTAGCAGCGGTAATACCAGCAACAAACAGAACCGATGTTGCTTTAGAAATGTTACGTGGTATGGCACAGGCGCAAAATCAATTTAACCAACAAGGCGGATTCAAAAATCGATTACTAGAAATTATAATTGCTGACGATGAGAACCAAGGAGATAAAGCAAAACTAGTAGCTAAGAAACTAGTAAATGATAAATTACTAGGAGTCATAGGACATAATTCTAGCGATACTACTAAGGAAGCTTTACCAACATATGAAGAAGCTAATTTAGCAGTCATCTCACCGACTAGCAGCAGTACAGAGTTTCAAAGCCGAGTCTTTTATCGAACCATAAATTCAAATAAGGTAACTGGTACAACTTTAGCTAAATATGCTTGGAAAGTAAAATTAAAAAAAGTAGTAATTTTCTGTAATCCTAAAGATACATATAGTAACACGATGAGAGAAGAGTTTAGGGTTAAATTTATGGCAAATTACGGTGCTGAAATAGTGGGTGTGGACGAAAAGTGCATTAATTTAGCCGATCCAAACTTTAATATAGACGAAGAGGTGAAAAAGATTGTTTTAAAAAATCAGGCTCAGGCAATTGTATTATTTCCGGACACACAGAATCTTAAAAATGCTGGTAGAATTGCCAAAGCTCAGAAAGTGTTGATAGACGAGCAGCAACAAAAAGGAAATAATATTCAAAAACTTAAGTTATTAGGAGGTGATGTTCTCTATAATTACGGCTTTTTAAAAGAATATAATGATGCTTTAGAAGGTTTAGTTTTATCTCCACCTTGGTTTCGGGAAGCTAAACAAGCAAAAAACTTTGCTCAAACAGCAAAAGACCTATGGGGAGGAAAAGAAGTAAGTTGGCGCACTGCAACTAGCTTTGACGCTACCCAGGCTTTTATTGGAGCTTTCAAATTATCCTCGAATCCATCTCAGAAAACAGTTTTGGACAATTTACTAAAAGTCAAAATTTCATCAAATAATACTTCTGGAGACGAACTTGTATTTGATAAAAATACTAGAGAAATGAAAAGAGAAGAAATACTTATTACGGTTCAAAACGGTAGATTTGTTCTCATACCGAAATAGAGTTTTGAAAAACTTAACAATAACAATGTAAATTAGTCAATCAATATGAGTATAATGAAAGTCGTGCCTAACAACGATAAATAACAAGAAATAAAAGTTTTTCTTATTTCTGATTATGCTTTGTGCTGATATAGCTTATGGGTATCTAACTAAAAAATTACAAGCTGCTTATTTGACATATCGCAGATATTATCATGATGCAACTACAATCTCAGAGAAACCCTTATGTTATCGGGCGTCCGATTAGCGAACCGGAAATATTTTTTGGGCGACAGAAGCAATTAGGGTTTATTGAAGAAAATCTGAGACAAGGTGAAAAAGTTATATTACTGCATGGTCAACGACGCATAGGCAAGTCATCTCTACTTCAAAATATCCCTAAACTTGTCAAACTAGATAACTCTGCTTTTGTTAGCTTTGATTTAGAATATCATAGCCAAGAAAAACTAGAAAACCTTTTAGAGAATTTAGCAGAAACTCTTGTTGAACAATTAGAAATACCTCCAGAAAAAATATCAATACCAAACGCTCAACAGATACAAGAAGAAAAAGAAATTTTTTGTAATAGTTTTTTACCTCAAATTTACGAACATCTTCCCGAGAAGAATTTAGTATTACTTTTAGACGAATTTGATGCTTTAGACAATAAACATATCGGTGTAGAACTTGAATCATTATTCAAGCAATTAAAAAACATTGTCCATAAAAATCCCAAATTATTTGTGATAATCTTTGCTGGGAGAAAACCAGCAGATATCTCAAATTTGCTCGAAATATTTCCCAAAGTACCGATCGCTGAAGTTGGATTACTAGATAATGAAAGTATTAAACAGCTGATTATCGAACCTGTTGGAGGTTCTTTGAGTTACGAACCAAAAGCGATACAAGCAATTGCAGATTTATCGGCAGGACATCCTTATTTCATTCAAATTTTATGTTTTGCGGTTTTCAGTAGAGCTAGAGAACTGCAAAAATCGGAAGTTGTTGAAGAAGATGTAAAAAATATTATCGATAAGGCAGTTGAACTGGCAGAAGCGGGTTTTGCATGGTACTGGGAGGCTTTATCTATACTAGAAAAGGTAGTTTTTTCGGCGGTAGCTGAGGCGCAAAAAATAGCTAGTGAAAAAAATGACCAAGTGCTAGAAAAAGACCCATTGATGGTACTTAAAAGTTATCATAATGTGTTGTCAAGAGATTTGCTAGAAAAATTAATCAAAGAACTAGCATTAAAGGGTTTTTTAAACGAGCAAGGCAATAAAGTCAAAATAGAATTAGTCCAGCGTTGGTTAATACAACGTCACCCCTTATGGCACGAAATTAGGGAATTAGAGAAATTAGATAAACAAGAAGTGAGTTATACCTCCGAAACCTTTAATGAAATACCTTTAATCAGCCAGAATCAAAACCAAAATACTATTATTCAAAGCACTGGTTGGAATCAAGATTTCCAGAAGTTGGAACAAAATATATCTTCTGTCAAATCTTCTAAAACTAAAATTCATTTAAAAACAGAGGAAATCTGGTTAGTTTTGGGAATTCTTTTTTTAGGAGTAGCTGCGATCGCTTCCTTCATCATATTTATTTATACTCCCAATCACAGCAATAATCAAAAACAAAACTCAGTACCAAATGCGACATCTCCCAGCCAATAGTTAGTATTAGCGGTGCGTTAGACGCAAGCCGTAACGCACCTTACTTACCGAACGCAACTCGGTATCACTCACGTGTAGCTTCCA
Organism: Nostoc sp. S4; assembly: GCA_029379225.1. GTDB lineage: Bacteria > Cyanobacteriota > Cyanobacteriia > Cyanobacteriales > Nostocaceae > Nostoc. The sequence continues at coordinate 29,346 of JAQYWR010000042.1, forward strand.
GTAAGCGGGAAAAATAAAAGCGAGTTTTAGTCATTGCTTGACGTTGCACACAAAAGCCGTTATTTTCTAAGATTCTCACTACATCGGCCTCACGATGCAAATATGCGCGAGTAGCTTTACTCGGTCCAGGAAAGAAACTGCCAATTTTCTTGAGTATAGTCAAAGCGCAGGTCTTCGGCGCAAAACTAAGAATTATCCGCGACTGTGCTAGAGAACAGAGGTGAGAAATCATTTCATCGGCTTTTTCTTGGGGGTAGTGGATGAGAACATCCAAGCAAATAACAGTATGATAACTACCACTCAATGATTCTAAATCTTGGACAGCAAAGGTAGGATTTTCACCATTTCCTAAGGTTTGCTTGGCTCTATCTTTGCCTTCTTCCACCATTTTTTCGGAAATATCACTTGCATAGACCTTGGCACCATCGACTGCTAGCGGGATGCTGAGACTACCCACACCACAGCCAGCATCGCAAATTGATAGTTCTGGTAAATTGTTATCAGCTTTTAGCCAGTCGAGAACTGTATCCACCGTTTGCTGGTGTCCATTGCGGATGTCCAGCTGAACTTTGTTAACTTCGCCATCGCCGTAAATCCGCCTCCAACGGTCAAACCCTGTGGAATTGAAATACTCGCGAACAATCGTTTTATCGTCGGCTGCGTTCATAAACTCTGATTTTTAGGGGTTCCCAATGCTTAAAATTATCATTGATATGAACCCACAGGAACGCTCTTCCAGATTTTTGCAAATATAGTTAATGTATAAGCAAATATACTCAATAGTGTTTGGAGATGCGGGGAGTTTTGAATTATGCTTAATGACTAATAATTGTTGATACTGGCTGCAATTTTGTTTGATAAACTTTGACTAATCTATCAATACCTTTGAAGCGATAATCTCCCATTTCTTGGAAGTCCGATGGTTGTGAAAGCATTGCATAAGTGGCTTCACTAATCACGCATTCACTCGGAGGACAAACTCCTTCCATGCGAGCTGCCAGATTAATTGTTGCGCCTAATGCTGTATAGTCTACCCTTTGCGAACTACCAACATCTCCAACGACCGCCTTACCACTATTAATTGCAATGCGTAATTGCAGCGGTTCTTGCCAAAAATTATTGGCATTGAGATGTTTCAGACGAGCCAGCATTCCCTTAGCAGCAGTTACGGCGCGATCGGCGTGATCTATTTGCGGTTCTGGAGCGCCAAAAAATGTCATGATACAATCGCCAATATATTTATCTAAAGTGCCGCCGCAAGTAAACACTTCTTTGAGCATTTCTTCAAATAAATTATTTAATAGTTGGGCAATCGCAGTTGGTGTTAATCGTTCAGAAATTGCTGTAAACCCGACTAAATCCGCAAACAAAATACTGATTTCACTTTCTGCTGGCGCTAAACGACCATCTGGCAACGCGCCTACAGATATCAACTGCTGTACAACTGCTGGGGAATGATAGCGTTCTAGTCGATGACGAATCATTTCTTCAGTTTTAAGTTTCTCTACCAGTAGCCAACGCTGGACGCTGGAAGCCACAAGGTTTGCTAAAGCTGAAAAAAAGCTCAGTTCTTCCTCGCCTTCATTTGCCCAATGGTAAGAAGAAAGATTGGCATCGGCATAAAGAACGCCGACAACTTTATTTTCATCCCATAAAGGCACTGCCATTGCACTGCGAATGCCTTTGACTAAAATACTTTGTTCGCTAGCAAACCGTTCATCCTGATGAGTATCACCAGTTTGAATAACGACTTTTTCGGCAAATACTTTTTGACAGATACTACGACTAATCCAACTACCATCGGCAGAGAGATGTTGCTGTTGGGAAACATTTCTAGTAGCAGCATTCACTAACTCTAAGTGCCCACGACCATTGACATCAATTAATAATGCCAAGCGATCGATACTATCAAGGTAACGAAATACAACTTGTTGCACCTGGGAAAAAATCTCTTCTATAGACGCTGCCGCACAGAGATTTTTCGCGATATCAACTAAGTCTTTAAGACGGGCAATAGTTTTATCTTTATTGGTGATGTTGCCATCTTTACTATCTGCTGCAATCCATTGCTGTTGTAATTGTTCAACATTGTGAAGGATTGTTCTTTGCTCATTAGTATCCGAAGTTGACGCATACTCTGGTGTTGATGTCGATTGTGAAGCAGGATTTGTCAGCAGCACTACTAGGTTAACATTACCCAACCAAACGACATCGCCGTGATGCAACTCTTGGGGAGAGTTTACCAGATATTTATTGACTTGCGTGCCGTTTTTGCTGCCCAAATCTTCAATAGTCCACATCCCCTCGGTCGTTTTTAAAATCCGGGCATGGTTGCGGGATACTCCAGCAAAAGGTAAGTACAAATTACATTCTGGCAAACGACCAATCGTAAATACATCTTGGTCAACTGCGATCGCTGTCTCGGTATCTCCCTCTTGTAGGCGTAGGGTGAGTTCAGTCATGAGTGTGATAGATCCATTGAAGCTACGGGTGCGAGCAACTCTTGGGTAAGTTATACCTTAAAGGTTAACTCTTCACCTTTTCTTTATGACACTGTTAACTGCATTCCGACAACTGCGTGTATTTAATATAACAACAAATTTGAGGTAGGAGCGGTTAATTTATCTGGGATTTTCCAGCTTATGTATTCATGCTGCTACTAAACTACTACTCAAGTTAAGTACTATTATTGAGATGTTTGACAAGATTTAAAGGAACTCCAATAAATAAATTATTCTGTTTGAAGTTGCTGACTGATAACTGATGACTGTTGAGTGATGAGTGTGAAGAGTGGGATATTTTTTATTTGTCAGTCCCTAATGGCAATTGTACCGATTAAAATATCTTACTTGTTGTTTCTATTGCCATCTAACACGGCTTTACCGCTATCTGTCAATCTGCTATCAGTCAATACCCAATCTGGGAATTACTAGAGCATTGACGCTAAAAATTTCCTCTGCCTGTGTAAATTTTGACCATTCTCCATTCCTGGCCTTCAAAAAAAAATCCGAGAGTCAAATGATAATGTCCGCCAGCGATCTAAAATGACACTGTTAATCGGTAAACAAAAAGTCAATAAGTTCAGCGTATGGTGCGTCAACGCTCAATTTTCTCATTTGTTTTGGTATTATTGGCCACATTTCTCATTAGTTGTGGCGGGCCTGGTGTCGCAGTGGCACCTCCAACGTACACAGAAACGCAAATTGCGAAAATTCAGGAATACGTTCCGGAAATTCAAGCTGTGCGCGATCGCTCACAAGAGTTGCAGACCTTGATCCAAAGAAAAGATTGGATCAACGTGAGTAACTTTATACATGGGCCGATAACAGAAGCAAGGTTGAACCTGACTTATGTCACTCCCCACCTTCTACCTAAAGACCAAACCGCAGCACGTCAAATAACGCGAGATTTGTTTAACCACCTGGTTAAAGTCAATCAAGGCGCGTCCTCTGGCAATGGTGAACTTGCTTCGAGTAACTCCCAGGCTGCTTTCAAAGACATTGACAAATTCCTCCAGTTGCTTCCTGAGACAAGCACTCAATAGAAGCAAGTTAAGATGAGCAAAGGGGCACAGAGGGATGAGGGAGATGGGGAGATAGGGAAGTGTGGGGAGTGTGGGGAGAGAGGGGGGAAAGATTTCTTCCCCATCCTCCCACACCTCCCACTCCCCCCACCTCCCCACTTCCCCACCTCCCTACTTCCCACTCCCCCGTTCCATCTCAAACAAGCAATGAGTCATGTAATCATTATCGGTTGTGGTGTGGTTGGGGCTGCGATCGCTTATGAACTCAGTCAAGTAAAAGGGCTGAAAATCACAGTTTTTGACCGACAACCACCAGCACAAGCTTCTACGGGTGCTGCACTTGGTGTTTTGATGGGCGTAATCAGCCAAAAAATCAAGAGCAAGGCTTGGCAAATGCGGCAAACTAGCATCCAACGCTATGAAACCTTGATTCCAGAATTAGAAGCTATTACAGGTAGCAAAATTCCTTTTAACCGCCAGGGAATTGTCATGCTGTTGTTTGATCCCGCCAAGGAAATCTCAGCATGGGAAAAGTTAGTAGAGACTCGCCACTCTCAAGGCTGGCAGTTAGAAATTTGGAATACTGCTCAACTCCAGAATATCTGTCCTCAGGTTGATTGCCAAAAAATTCTTGGCGCCGTCTATTCTCCCCAAGACCGTCAACTCGATCCAACTGCCCTGACATTAGCTTTAGTTAAAGCTGCCCAGCAGAATGGTGTAACTTTCAAATTTGGTGTAGCTGTTTCGGATAGCCAAACCTCGACACCTGAATCTTCGCCTAAATTTTGCAATTCCCTTGAAACTACAGAAGGAAAAATAGCTGCTGATTGGTTTGTAGTCGCCGCAGGGCTAGGTTCAACACCACTGACAGCAAAATTAAATCAGGCGATTGATATCCGCCCCGTGTTAGGGCAAGCGTTACAAGTACGTGTAAGGCGTCCATTAGGCAATCGGGACTTCCAACCGATAATCACTGGTAATGATGTCCATATTGTTCCTGTAGGCGGTAGAGATTATTGGCTGGGTGCAACAGTGGAATTTCCCACCAACGGTGATGAAATACCGCCAAATCAACAACTGTTGGAATCTGTTAGAGAACAAGCGATCGCATTTTGTCCAGAATTAGCCACAGCAACTATTCTCCGCACTTGGTCGGGGTTACGCCCTCGTCCTGAAGGACGCCCAGCCCCAATTATTGATAAGTTGCCAGGATTTAGCAACGTTCTCTTGGCTACCGGACACTATCGCAACGGCGTTTTACTAGCACCCGCCACAGCTTATGCAATTCGTGAGATGATTATTCCTCAGGGAGTGGGGACTGGGGACTAGAAAAAAGTTTTTCTATCCCAATCCCTAATTCCCAATCCCTAGTCCTTTTTATAAAAAACCTTTTCATCTTTGCGCCTCTGTGCCTACCCTTTGGGAAGCCACTTCGTGTCTGTGCGTGAGGCTTTTAAATTCTAAATTCATAGGAAAATAGCGTGTCAATAACAGAACATAAAATAAACGTAGATTCACTAGAATGGTTTTATCGGGAATCTTCACCAATCGGCAGAACTGACTTAACGCCTGTATTATTGCTACACGGCTTAGTTTCACAAAGTTATAGTTGGCGTAATATTATACCTGCTTTAGCGAATCAAGGTACAAGAGCGATCGCCCCAGATTGGATTGGTCACGGCTTTTCTGCAAAACCAGAAAAACGAGATTTTGCTTACACTCCTGAAGCTTTTATCACAGCTTTATCAGGATTTATCAAAGCGTTAGAACTCGAATATTTTTCCTTAGTTGTCCAAGGCTTTTTAGGTTCTGTCGGACTACAATATGCTTTGCGTTACCCAGAACAAATTGCCAATATAGCTATCTTAAATACACCAATTTCAACTGCTGCCAAATTACCTTGGAAAATTAAACAAATGGGTTTACCTTTGGCTGGTGAAGTCATGACCCAAGACCCACTGTTAGTTGACCGGACGCTAGAAGGTGGTAGCCGTTATCGCATAGAAGATAAGGATTTAGATATTTATCGAAAACCATTTTTGACCGCTTCTGCATCTGGTCGAGGTTTGTTAGCAAGTATTCGCAATTTGCAACTTGATTCAACAATGACAGAAATTGAATCTGGCTTTAAACAATGGCAACAGCCAATTCTGATTCAATGGGGTATGATTGACCCTTGGTTACCCATAGATGTTGCAGAAAAATTTACAAATTCGGTATCCAATGCTGAATTAATAAAACTTAATAACGTCGGACATTATCCTCAAGAACACTACCATGAGACTATTTTAGAAGACCTTTTACCCTTTGTGCGTCGCAAAGATACTCATTGATAATATACCTTTGGCAAAAATCGATATTATAAAAATGAATCTCAGAATTTATAAGTTATAAGTTAAAATTCTGACTCATTTTTATTACCATTAAAAATGCATCAAAACCACACTGATGGAGATTATAATTCATGGCTTATTCATGGTTTAAAGCATTTCATATTGTCGGATTTGTAGTTTGGTTTGCCGGTTTGTTCTACCTGGTACGTCTTTTTATTTATCACGTTGAAGCCAATGAAGAACCTGAACCAGCGCGAACGATACTAAAAAATCAGTATCAAATTATGGAAAAGCGCCTCTACCATATCATTACTAACCCAGGAATGTTTCTGACCATCGCTATGGCCATCGGCTTAGTCAGCACTGAACCAGAAGTGTTAAAAGAGGGTTGGTTGCATATCAAACTGCTATTTGTAGCGATTTTAATTGGCTATCATCATTACTGCGCTCGTTTGATGAAGAAGTTAGCAGTAGATGAATGTTCCTGGAATAGTCAGCAATTGCGTGCTTTAAATGAAGCACCGACAGTCATGTTGGTGGCGATTGTCTTACTGGCTGTATTTAAAAATAATCTTCCAACAGATATCACTGCTTGGGGCATTTTTGGCATGATTATTTTAATGGCAGTTACTATTCAACTTTATGCCAAAAAACGTAGGCAGGATAAAGAGAAGTTGATGGCGCAGATAGGGCAAATTCCCCAAGAGCAAAGTTAGATAACGTTGCCTGGGAAATTTCAGATAAAGTCCGGGCAAAACATTATTCATTTATTTAAACTACATATCTTGTATGGGCACGCCAATGCTGTGCCCCTACCCGGTGGTCTATGTTGTGCCCGTACTTTATGTTGCCTCATTCGGAAAACTATTTCAATAAATCATCTCCAGGAATGACAGTACTGTAAAAGACATAATTTTTATTAGCTAGATAGCGACGATCTTGTTTAATTATTGCCATAAACTCTCGATGTCCTTCCCGCCTACGTCCTACTAAACAACCTGCACTGGCATTCTTGATATCATTTACAGGAGCATCATAACCGTAGTGTTGATTTACTGCAAAAATACCTGTATCAAGTTTGTCACCAGTCCGTTGAAAATCTTTATTAAAATCTCGGTGAACAGTAATAGGCGCAACTTGGACTAATGCTTCGTGAGGTTCTGAATTGCCGTGTATGCCAACCGCCCAAGCTTTGTATTGTCCAAATTTAATTCTGGCAGCTCCTCCGGGATTCATCGGGTTATAAGTATACCACCGACCTGGTTCTGTAGTAGCTTGCCAGTGATTTACAATTTTAGGAACACCGTCTACTACTTCAATTACAATGCGGCGATCGTTGAATTGATTGGGTGTATCTTTGTTCAGAGTCCAGTCTTCATTTACTCCTTCTAAATAAACAATATTATATTCTTTGCGATTAGTGAATATCTGATAGTTTTTTGCCTGCATGTATTTGACAATCTTACTAGGAACGTCATTACCAAGTTTTAAGGGGGGTTTAGGAAGATCGTCTGGTTTAGTTTCAATTAATTCTTTGGCTGTGACTGCTGCTAAAAAGTCAGTTTCTCCAGTTTTCATTAATTGTTGAAATTCTTTAAGGGCTGCGGTAGAAACAGGCCCAAATTTGTCATCAGCCGGAGGGTCGAGCAAACCCAAGCCAATTAACAGTATTTGAATCTGATGACTCAATTCTGGGTCTTTGGCGATCGCCTCGAATCCCCATTTCTCATTTTTTCCTAAGAAATCTTGTAGTTTCATTATGCACTTGCCTTCATTCACTTACTTCTAAGTATAAACATCATTTTGAGGATGGATGTTGTTTGAAACAATACTCTCACTATTAAGATAATGTCAAAATTTTTACTATTCCTTTATGATTGATTACACAAAAATTTATATAGATAATTTATTTAAATCAAAGCTACTTAATTATCAATTCAATATTTATACGTAATTAATTTTAAGTTCACAAAAACACAGAAATCAGCTTCAGACTAGTTTATAAAGCATAAAATATTAAAAAGTTTTGTATAAAAAAATAATTTTTTTGGATAAAAAGTTTAAAAATCTCGTAGAACTAAAGTAGTTTTGTCATAACTAGAAAATCAAAGTTATTCTTGGGTATTTAACAAAAATGGCAAATAAAATACTACTTAGCCTGCAAGATTTAAAACCAGAATATCAGAGGCTTTGGGATAGCTGCGAAATTAAGCCAGATAAACTTAAAAGTACTCAAAACGTAGTTGCGAAAATCAGTGCAAATCGTCCTCGTTATGAAGCATTAGAGCAAAAAATTAATGTGCCTTGGTACTTTGTTGCAGTCATCCATGATATGGAATCTTCTCTGAACTTTACCACACATCTGCACAACGGCGACTCGTTAAAAAAACGTACTATCCACGAACCAAGTGGCAGACCACTAACCGACCCCAGCAACGGCTGGCAAGTGGGATATACATGGGAAGAAAGTGCGATTGATGCTTTGACAATCAAAGAATTTAATCAAGTCAAAGATTGGAGTTTGCCAGCACAGCTTTGGCAGCTAGAGAGATACAACGGTGTTGGTTATAGAAAGTATCATCCAGAAGTTCTCACACCTTATTTATGGTCAGGGACTAACCACTACAACAAAGGCAAGTATGTAGCTGATGCCAAATGGGATGCTAATGCAATTTCTGACCAAATTGGCATAGCAGCTTTACTAAAAGTTTTGATAAAAGAAGCAAATCTTAACATTCAAGAAGACGTAGCGATCGGGTGAGAGGGAGAAGACGCAAAGAGGGAAGAGGAGGTAAAGGTAGGAGACACTGCAACGTACACAGGAAAGTGTCCCCGCGTCCCCCTGTCTTTACATTCTCATTCACTTAATTCGCCGCTGGGCGTCTTGTCCATCCTGATAGACTAAAGTAGGCGTGGGTGTGGTTTGAGTCTGATAGGCATTTTTGATACCAACCCAATTACTGGCAATTGGCATTCGCCAACCAGTTCCAAAGGCGCGATCGGTAATTTTTAAGCCGGGGGGTGCTTGTCGGCGTTTAAATTCAGCCCGCGCCACCATCTGAATTACTCGGTTTACAATGACACAATCGTGACCTGCTGCGACAATTTGGGCTGCTGATTGGTAATTGTGAATCAGGCGTTGTAAGATATCGTCTAAAATTTCGTAGGGCGGTAGAGAGTCTCGATCTAGTTGACCTGGTTTGAGTTCGGCGCTAGGTGCTTTAGTCAAGACGTTGTTAGGGATGATTTCGTTATTTTGATTTAACCAGTGGCAAAGTGAATAAACGCGGGTTTTAGGAACATCTGCAATTACTGCTAAGCCGCCATTCATATCGCCGTAGAGAGTACAGTAACCGACCGCCATTTCTGACTTGTTACCGGTAGATAAAAGAAGATAGCCAAATTTGTTAGCGATCGCCATTAATAAATTACCCCGAATCCGGGATTGGATATTTTCCTCTGCCAGTCCAAATTCTGTATCTGCAAACAAATTGGCTAAGGTTTTATCAAAGCCTTGCATTAATTCGCCAATTGGTAAAATATCAGTTTTAATTCCCAAATTTTCAGCCAATGCCAAAGCATCGCTAATAGAATGTTCGGAACTATAAGGCGAAGGCATGAGAACACCCAAGACATTTTCTTTACCGAGTGCAGCAGTGGCGATCGCTGCTACTAGTGCCGAATCAATCCCGCCACTCAGACCCAAAACTACTTTAGAAAAGCGACACTTGCGGGCATAATCTCGTACTCCCAAAACCAAAGCTTGCCAGATTTCTTCATCTTCTGACTCATATACAGGTGCTAGAGAACTCAGTTGCAAATCTCGCACCGCCTCGTCAAATTCAATCGCTAATAAATCAGCTTCAAAACCACGGGCGCGACAAATAATTTCACCTTGGCGATTTAAGGCAAAACTACGACCATCAAAAATTAAATCATCATTTCCCCCAACCTGGTTAGCATAAATAATCGGTTGTTGGAAACGCACTGCGCTATACTTGAGCATTGTTTCACGAAACTGTTGCTTGCCCGCAGTATAAGGAGAAGCAGACAAATTCACAATTAAATCTACACCCAGAATTGCTAAATCAGCAATCGGATTTACTGCATAAGTACGTTTGCCCCAGAATTCCTCATCATTCCATAAATCTTCGCAAATAGTGACGCCAATATTGATATTATCTAAGGTGAAATAATTTGCTTGCAAGCCTGGATCGAAATAACGGCGTTCATCAAATACATCGTAAGTAGGCAAAAGTCGCTTGTGAAAAACTTGTTTGACTTCACTATTTTCTAGCAAAGCTATGCTGTTAAATAAACTTTTACCACCATTGATATGTGCATTAACATTTTGTTCAACAGTTCCTACCAACACCGCTAAATTTGCTGGTAAATCCTGAGCTAAGTTTTGTAAAGTTATATTCATAGCTTCTACAAAACTAGGATTGAGTAATAAATCTCGTGGTGGATACCCACACAAAGAAAGTTCTGGTGTCAGCAACAAACGCGCACCGCCAGATGCAGCACGTTGTGCCGCTTCTAGGATTTTTTGGGCATTTCCTAGTAAATCACCAATTGTCGGATTAATTTGAGCGATCGCAATTTTCATATTAGTTATTAGTTATTGGGGATGGGGGATGGGGGGATGAGGGGATGGGGAGATGGGGAGATGGGGAGAATAATTCCTAACTCCTCACTCAATACTCTTAATTCCTAACTTGTCAGTCAACAGTCAACTGTTAACAGTCATCATTAAATAAACACCAAAGGTTTATCCTTCAAGGGCGCAAAAGCTTCGGCATCAAACTTATATAAACTAGCCGGACGACCAGCACCCCGCGAGACTTTAATTCCGGTATCGGATAAAAAACCTAACTTGAGTAAACGCGCCCGAAAATTAGAATAATCAGAAAAATTGTCACCTAAAACTGTGGTGTATAACTGATATAAATCATTTAAGGTGAACATTTCTGGCAACACTTCAAAAGCTACCGGACTATACTCCAATTTATTCCGCAAACGCCTATGTCCATAGGTCAAAATTTCATTATGATCGAAAGCTAATTGGGGAACTTGTTTAACCGGATACCAGGCTATACCCGTGACGCGATCGGCAATCAATTCGGCTTCTTCAAATCGCACAAGGGCAAAATAACTAACCGATAGATAACGCACACCATAGCTATCGGTTGCTTCCCGCGGGTCGCGATTCGGCCCTCCAAAGGTATAAAGTTGTTCCAAATACAGGTTATTGACCTTAATTTTCTCTGCCATAATGCGATATGCGGCATCTTCTAAAGACTCTCCTCGACGCACCAAAGTACCCGGAAGACTCCAATGATTTAAAAATGGTTCTTGCTGTCGCATTACTAACAGAACTAACAGCCGATTTTGTGCAGTATCTACAGAAAAAATTACATTATCAACACCAACCTTGAAATCGGCCAAAGGTTGTTGGTTTAGCGGAGTTGAAATCTTTTTTTGCTGGCGTCCTGGCATTTGTATAAATGCTCTCGATTAATATAAGCAACTACAGGGGGAGTCAGGGCTTGGGAATCTCCATGTTCGCGGTAGGCTGTTGAGGAAATATCTAAACCAGTTAGACTGGCGATCGCCATCTTGCCTCCCAATTGCACTACCTCCAAACTAGACTCATCTATTGCATATCCCGGTCGCGGTACAATCAATAGTTGCACTTCCTGTAACAAATCTTCAATGCGATACCAATTTGGTAGCTGAGTCAGTAAATCTGAACCAATTACTAAAGTTAATTCAACGTTCTCACCCCAATGTAATTTGGCTTTCTCCACTGTTTCCAGCGTTCTCAAGCTACTCAATTCTTGCTCCAAAGCAATATTGTGCCGTGGTGCGTCTATATCCGCAATTAACAATTGCAGCATTGCCGCCCGATGCTCTAAAGGTGTTTGATGGGACTTAAATGGATTATCCGCTGCCCAAACCGCTACTCGGTCGTAACGCTCAGACAACCAACCCAGAATTTCCTGATGTCCAGTAGTTGGCGGATCGGCACTAGTTCCAAATAAAGCAATTCTCATAGTAATTCGTAATTTGTAATTAAGACATACTCAAAGAGTATTTTTATTTAGTGTGTTTTCTGTGCCTGTGCGATTCGTTTTTTAGTTTCCTCTGTCAACTCTTGCAGTGCGGCAGAAATTTCTACTTCTATAGCCACAGGACGATCTAAGCGCCGTGTCTGTTGTGGCAAACTGGCAACTGAGGCAGCAGTACGCTGACGAATTGTTTCTAAAGTCTCGGACGGTTGCAACTGTTTACCTTGCTGGACTACCAACTGTAATAATGGTTGTTCCAAAGAACTTTCACCTAAAAGTCCCAACCTGTCTGCTTTTACCTTACCTCCCATCAACGAGCGAAAAATCTGCTTGCGTCCTGGATAAGTTATCTTGCCACTCGACTGCTTCATTACTGGGATGCCGTCAATGTCTACAAGTTTATAAACTCCATTTATGGGAGAACCTGTAACTAATCGCGTTCCCAGTCCGTAACCATCAATTTCAGCCCCAGCAGCTTTAAGTCTGGCAATTTCCCACTCATCCAAATCACCACTAGCAAAAATTGTCACACCAGGAAGTAGCGATCGCACTTGTTTTGATAAGGTAATTAAGTCTCCTGAGTCCAATCTCACTCCTGTTAATTGCATTTCCCCAGAATTTACTTTTGCGGCTAAGCGTTGGGCAGCAGCAATGGTATCGTAGGTATCAATCAACAATGGCGCACCCGGAAAATATCGATGAAATGCACTAAAGGCTTGTTCTTCAGTACCTTCTGTTGCTGACAGCGCCATCACTAAGGCGTGTGCCATCGTACCACTTGGCTTTTGTCCCAGTTGTAGCGCTGCTAACACATTGGAAGTAGAATCCAATCCACCAGCCAACGCCGCCCGCGCCGCCCACAAAGATGCTTGGGGACTAAATGCCCGTCTTGTACCAAATTCTAAAAGTGTTGCTGACTCTCCAGCGACATCCCGCAAGCGTGCTGCTTTTGTGGCAATTAAAGTTTGGTAATTAATAGTATTTAGCAGATAAGTTTCGACTAGTTGTGCTTGCCAAAGCGGTGCTTCAACGCGTAATAGTGGTTGATTGGCAAATACAGCTGTCCCTTCTGGGACTGCCCAAACATCGCCAGTAAACTTGCCTTCGGCTAACAACGACCAAAAGCGATCGCTTGCCCCAGCAAAAATTCCTGTCGCTTGTAAGGCAACAATTTGCGATGAATTAAAGCGAAATTTTTCTAAATATGCCAACGCCTGCGCCAAACCCATTGCAATTAAATAACCAAAATTAGGAGGCAAGCGTCTGACAGACAACTCAAAGCTTGCCCGTCGTTGTTCTATACCTTCGCCTATGTAACAAGCCGCCATCGTCAGCTGGTAAAGGTCAGTCAGCAAACTGTAGTCATCCGCACATAGGTTTAGTTCCTGATTCTGCTGGGTCTGCTGCTTATTTATATAGTCTAAATCTGAGAAAGTTGTCATGCTAGAGCTTCCTTATAAGAACGCTTCTTTTATTTATGGTAATATTTACCATAAATAATGTCAACTCCCAGCGAATATACTTCAGCGATTACTCTATAAGCATGAATCTACAGGCAGATTTATATTAACTTTATTAATTATTTAATATTTTTTAATAGTGATAGCTCTAAATAATTAAGTAGATATAATTAAACATGAAGATAGTAATTCCTAGTTAAATTAGCTGGGGTCTAAATCCCCAACTAATTTAAGACCATCAATTTAAAAATTTTGTAGGCAACTTAAACCCTAAAATTGCGAATTAGTTAAATAAAATGGTGCAAGATATCAGCAAAGAAAACTTATACGAGTTCTTCTGTGACTACTCGGCGAAGAATTTCAGTGACTTCCGCAGCCATCAGGGCATCAAGTTCAACAGTTTTACCTATAGCTTTTGCTCCACGTAAAGTCATGCATAAAGTTCTAAGTTTGCTGGGTTTGTTACTTGACTTTTGAAGTTCATCAATAAACTGCATAAAGGCAACATAGACTATTTCAGTTTTATTCCTGGTATTGCTATCTCCATTGCCCAATTTAGAGATAATTACTGGAGATTTGATTACACTTTGCAAGCCCAACCTTTTGATGGCAGCATCAGCATAACGAGCCTTATCTGTACCCATAGCTTTGACAACAGTTTTCAGACTGTGCCACTGTGCGCCAGGTAGCCGTGCCTCCTGGGAAATATGATGGTGCCATCCCAAAAGCGAAATAAATCTAGTCAGATCGTATGCTGAGACATGATTCTCGCCATTGTGATCTACTGATGTACCTGTAAGCAGAATTTCTTCTGTTATTTGTTTAAGTAACTTTGGTTCCTCAATCAAAGGAGGGTCATGGTATTTCCCACGAAAAATCAAATCCTGATTTCCTGTTATATTCTTTACCCAGGTTTCTAAATCTTTAGGGGTTTGAAATTGCTTAAACATAGCAGCTACAGCATTAGAAGTTCCTATCTTTTCTTGATAGCTAATAACGTCTGTTACTAAATCATAAAAAGGATGAGTAGCAATCATAGTTTTCTCGATTTCAATATGAGAAAACTTTTGATTTGCTAGCGATACTGTATTCAGAATAGGAATGATTTTAGTAGCACTCCAGAACTGAGTTTTTTCCTGGGCATGTTTGCCTAACCAATGTACTTTTATTTCTTCATCCACAAAGCTGCCGATGCAGATACAAGCTTGTGTGATGTCGTCGTTAAGAAAATTAAGACTTTGCTCATCAATTTCAGAGTCAGGATATATACCAATCTTTGGATAAGATTTAAATGTTATTGTTGTACCAGTGTTTGAAAGTACGGTTTTATTCCCTAAAGAAACTAGGTTTTGACCATCAGGTTTTACTTGCAAACGTTCTGCATATTGTCCGATTTCTGCTTCGTATGGTGAGTTATTAATACCCCGGTCTAAAAATGCAACTTTGTCATTTTTCTTGAACGCTTTGCCTTCGGCGAGGAAATGACTTAAGACTTGACCTCTGTTTTTAGCATTTTCTAAGGTAAAGGGTAGCACCGGAAAATTGAGCAGTTTCTGGGCAAAGATGCCATCGAACTGACCAGTATTCATGTTGTTAATGTTCAGAAAATTACAAAATTCAACGAGTCCAGCCTCAGTGCGTTGCCCATAATCACCATCTATGAGAAGTCCACCTGGGTATAAACCTAGTAAGTTGAGCTTTGTTTGTATCTGCTTGAGTAATTCTTGGTCATTCTTAAGTTGATTCAAATTGATGACTTTTTGATTATTGATAATTTCTTCAAGCTTCATCAGACTACCTTTTAAATTCAAAAAAGTTATATGGATTGCCACAAAGTAAAAGAACTATGTTTGAAAGCTTCATTGATATCTGCCACAAACAATAGTACCTTTTTGTTAGATGTAATATTCACCTTTTTCAAAACGCTCTTTCACTTGTTGAATAGCTAAATTTGTCACCATTTGATAGTGGGGTTTATCCTGAAAACTTTGCCAATTTCCTCCCCATTCTAGACCTGCAAATAATCCCACTTCTGCTGCTTTATCGTACTGAGGAGACTCCCCTTGATAATTTCCTTGAGAATCAAAAATGCCAATATCCCATGCAATGCCAAAATTATGATTACTCTGACCCCCCTTGGCATTAGTTACCTTAGACCCTGGCTGAGTTCTTCCCTTAGCATATAGAGCGTCTTGTTCAGCATAAGTTCGCGTACCAGAAATAATCCGAGCATTAATTCCTGCATCTTGTAAACGTTTGAGAAATTGTCTTGCAGCTTCTTGTGCCTTGGGATGCAGTGTAATAATATTACGTTCTGAGCGTTGATAGAATTTTCCATAGGATGCAGCAATTTGCTCAGATTTTTTAAGAAACTCGTCTTCTGCTGCGTCTGTTTTTGAACCCCAAATTCCATCAATTTTACCAGGGTTAAAACCCGCTGATTTCAAAAATCGCTGTAAAAACTTGACATCATCTTCAAATAGTTGTTGACTCATGATTTTCTCCTCAAAACAAATTGCTAAATTAGTTAAATATGTGAAAATTTGCTGTTTAATTTCGCTTGTTTTAGAGATGAATACATTGTTGAGGACATAGCAGCTTGATTCTCGCCACCGAGATGCCACCAATTCAAACCTTGAAGTTTTGTCCAGTCGCTAAAGTTATTCACAAAGGATTTCAGTTTTTGCTCTGCCTTATCGCGTGCAATACCTTCTTCCCAATAAGCCTGACCTGCAACAATCAAAGGTTTCTGAGTAATATCGCGCCAAACTTTCAGACAAAGACGCATATAAGAAGCAGGATTGTTTAAGGGATAATCTTGGGAGCTTGCTGAAGCAGCCTTGAGAAGTTGATCGGAAGGAAATGAAAACCAGTAAACTTGAGGAGCAAAGTAATCTACATATTGCTCTGCCGTTTTCATCAGGTCAGGCTTATGCCAGATGATAAAACCATGAGTGCTCAGAGCAACCTTAGCTGTATTTGATAGACCACTCCTTAATTTAGTGAAGAATTTTTTAATCTCCTCATTTGTCCAATTGGCTCCCCTAACTTCGTGTTCAATATCTGCAATATAATGCTCAAGGTCAAAACGAGCCAAGGCATCAAGAGCTAACTTAGCTTCTTTGTCCACATCTGCTCCTTGACACCACCCCCATCCTGCTACATAAATTCCAGCAGATTTTAATGCTTGAATTAAGGAACGAGTTGGTTCTAAATCATATATCTCACTTTTGTCATGAATACGAATCCAGGCGTGTTGCATATCAAGTTCCTGCATAGCTGCTGCAACTTTTCCCGGAGAGCCGTATCGCTGAATCACTTCCTCAGGCTCATAGATAAATGTTCCATGTCCTGACATTGCTTTGGGAGGTTGATTGCTTGATACAGCCTGATACTGTGAATCCAACCAAAGTTTGATCTCTTGGCGTGTGTTGAGATCGCATTCTCCGTTAATCTGTCCTGGATACGTTATTTGAACTGTGATAATTGTTCCATTTTGAAGTCGTTGATTATTGCTTGCTGTTTGTTGAAAATCTTTGAGTGCCTTAGCAGTTTTATCACCAAAATTTCCATCTATTGAACCTGGCGAAAATCCCAAATTCTGCAAATCTTTTTGCAGGTCAACCACATAATTATCGGGAACATTAGCCTTTTTGTTATATCTTTGTTCCCCAGTTTGATCGATACAGCCTTTTTTCAGTAGGATTGCATTATCTTCTAAATATGACATCATTTTTATCCTCTGATTTTGAGTAAATTCAGACGGTCTCTAAGGATTATTACATACCTTAGTTGGTGACAATTATTTTCAATCCAATAGTAAGAAGTCTATTTTTTTGAGACATTTATAAACCTCTATGTTTTATTGCTGGAATTCACCAATGAATACATAGACAGGTATCTTTTTAATCATTGTCTTTTATGCTGTTTGTAACATTTGTTAATTAATTTTTTCTAAATTTCTCTGTGTTAAACTGATAACTGAGTGTTGTACGTCATTAAGTTGAAGTAGATAACGCGGTAGACCGAATAGCAAAGTGGCTTTCCTGTTAACGCAAGCGGTACGCTACCACGCCTTCAATCCATTTATTCATCCGTTAGTCGAACTCTAATTCATACTCAATTCTGACGACTGACCAAAGTGCAGCATCTCTGGCTTGGCGCCAATATTACGTTTTGATAAATTCTGACTTCTGAATGGCAGTTGCTTTCATCGCGGGAAGTTAAGAGCGAACAAGTCAGCAAACCTGTCCAGCGCACTGCCTCCTCCTGAGTGCTGAGTTCTTAGGAAATAGTTATGTTACAATTAGAATTAAAGAAAAAATTTTGGCTTTTTGAAAAGCTAAAGTATTGCAAACTTATCTGAATAAATATTGCATAGATTCTCAATATATTGAGAGTTGCAGCTAGTTAAGAAAATCAGGATTAGAGTATAAGTATCACGATTAAAGTGGCTCGAAAATTAGGAGTCAAATAATATGACTATTTTCAATATTTCCCAAATGCTTGCTAATGTAACCCAGTATATTTCGGAAGCTGCAATGCGGATTTTTGGTCCCACTGATGATGCCTATCCTATTATTGGCGTACAACCTTTTACTGGTGAGCCTTATAAGAAAGGTACAGCTGATATTTGGTAGATGGTGAAACAGCGATAATCTCAAGCGTGGAAGAGAACTCCAAAAAATAATATCATGTTCGGCTAATCACTTGTGATATGTCCGAAGCGAGTGTAACGAAGTGGAGTGACCCAGATTAAGCTGAATGTTTTGTGATTATTTTAATATCATATATAAGAATATGATTTGATTATTGAAATATACGTAGGGTGCGTTATGCCTCTGGCTAACTCACCATCCAAAGGTGCCGTACTCTCGCCGATAACACACCCTACTTAGATTTTTTCATAAATCAAATTGTATTCTTATATAAAACGAAAGACGCAAAATACTCTTTTGCGTCTTTATTTTGAGATTTTGAAAATTAGAAACTGAATGTGGTTCTCAGGGCACCAATAACAACATCATCATTGTCATTGTTATGATCTGGGGATGTTAGCCAAATGACTCCTGGAGTAATGGTGATATTGTCACTGATCTTATATTGGTAGAATGCTTCCAGATGATAAGATGTATCCTCATCTTCAGCTAGTCCTGCTAGGCTAGAATTTGTTACTTTAGGCTCCATACCTGCAATAATACCAGCTAAGCTACCTTTTGTACCCAGGTCAGGAAAGCCAAGGGTAACGGCATAGTTCCAAATGTCAACATCTCCACGGTTTCCTCTCAAGCTTCGGCTATTGGTGTATCCAGCCCAACCACCTAAAACTATCTTGTCAGTAATGCCAATGGATGCTTGGACACCGTAAGAATTACTGGAAAATCCTACTTCTTCTTCCGGTAAACCCTGGATGGCTGCTATATCCTGAAAGGTAGCTGCGTTGCTACCTGTGAGTAGTGGTTGGTTATAAGAATTGATGTAAGTTAAACCAATAGAAATGCGATCGCTTGGTTGAACTGTCAACTGTGCCAACGCACCGTAAGAACCATTGAACAAACCATTATTAGGTGTAGGGTTATTAGCTGTACCACTTAAGTACCCTAGACTTAGCCCTAATTGTTGGCTGAGGTTATATGTTATTCCCAACCCCGCACCATTTATCTGGTTATAAATTGGGTTGCGTGTACCAAAGGTGGACAAAGCCCCAAAAGAACCATCACCATCAAAGAGATTAATCGTATTAGTCAGGTCATCTGCTGCACCTGCATTGGCAAGAGCAATTACCTCTGTGTTTTTGCCCAAGGGAAATTTGTAATATAGTGCGTCGATGGTGGTATTAGTAGTACCATCCTCACCAGCAAAAAATAAATTGCCCTCTGGTGTACCAATATTAGGGCTGAAAATATTATCAGCCTGAATTCTAGTGAACAGCGCATCTTGCCCTGTAAAGCTGGTAACTAATTCTATCCGCGCCCTTAGCCCCAAAGTTGTATTCTTTTCTGTAATTTCTGCACCGTTAACCGTATTTCCTGACAAAACATCGCTGACGACTGTAACAACTTCCCCTTGCAGTTTGGTTGTGGTGGAAAACCGATTGGCTTCCACCTCAGCAGTGTGTGCTTCTAGTGTATCGACACGACCCCGCAGTGTTGCCAGTTCTGCTGAAAAATCTTGTTGTAGCTTTTGTAATGTGGCTAAATCTTGTTTGTTAACCAAATCGCCGGTGGCTGTCGCAATTAATTCGTTAACGCGATCGAGACAAGCATTTAAACCAGCAGCAAACTCATACCGCGTCAGTGCCCGATTACCACGATAAGTGCTATTTGGGTACCCTGCAATACAACCGTAGCGTTCTACTAATGATTGCAACGCTTGGAATGCCCAATCTGTAGTTTGCACATCTGACAACTGAGACACTGAGGTAACTTGCGCCGTTGTCTTATTTTCAGCTATATTCTGAACTTCTGTGTTTGGACTAGTTATAATTTGCGCTTGATTGATTTGGGAAGTGTTCGATGTTTCACCTGCAAATACAGCAGTATTCATCAATAACACTACACTGCATAATGCTGGACTAATTAGCAGATATTGACAAAATTTTGGCATTTTTCTCCTCACACTTATTTATAGTTCGCACTCACACCGCACTTTTTTTCAAGCACATTTTATTAAAAACTAGTCAGTAATCTTATCAGAAGTATGCAAGATTGTTAACAAAATATTTCAAGAAATCTTAATTATTTTGGCAAAATTTAAATGCCAAAGCAGTCCTGCTGAACAACTTATGTCGTCATTATTTACACAGTAAATACTTAAATAATATGTGTATTTTCATTGAGAATGAGAATTATTATAGTAGAATAAGTATCA
The DNA here is from genome assembly GCA_029379225.1 of Nostoc sp. S4. Lineage (GTDB taxonomy): Bacteria > Cyanobacteriota > Cyanobacteriia > Cyanobacteriales > Nostocaceae > Nostoc. The sequence continues at coordinate 49,603 of JAQYWR010000042.1, forward strand.
TTGTCAACAAAAATTGTGGCAAAGGTACAGCAAACATCGGTTTTGGGGAGAAAACACCGTGATGGGGAATTGCAAAATATCTAGAACCTGCAGACAGCGAAGCGGCATCGTGTCATTAGTTGCTGTGTTAATGTTGTCAATGGCTGGCGGCTGTAGCGAATCGAATCAAAATCAAGGAACAACTGCTCAACAGTCGCCGCAAGCACAGGAGGCTGCATCTACACCTACAGCGCAGCAGGGAAAAACTAAAATAGTGACGACATTTTTGCCGATATATTTGTTTACTAAAGCAGTAGCTGGAAACGTTGCAGATGTAGAAATTTTAGTGCCACCTGGTACGGAGGTACACGAATATCAAGCGACACCAGAAAATGTCAAAGCGATCGCTACTGCCAATGTATTAGTAAAAAATGGTTTAGGGTTAGAGGAATTTTTAGAAGATACTGTCAAGAATGCCCAAAATTCTAAATTAGTAGAAATTGATGCCAGTAAAGGTATTAAACCCTTAAATCAAATTTCACCTGTTGAGAAAACTGGGAAAAACCAGGAAGATAGCGACCACGAACACGCCGAAGGGAATCCTCACGTTTGGTTAGATCCAGTTTTGGCAAAACAGCAAGTAACTAATATTCGGGATGGTTTAATTGCTGCTGACCCTGTAAATAAAGCTACTTATCAGACTAATGCTGCGGCTTATATAAAAGAATTAGAAAATTTAAACAGGGAATTTCAGCAAACATTACAAAAAACTCCGAGTTGCACCTTTGTGACCTTTCATGACGCATTTCCATACTTAGCCAAACGCTATAACCTCAAACAAGTTGCAGTGGTAGAAATTCCCGAAGACCAACTTTCACCAACTGACGTACAAAATGCAGTCAATGCTGTGAAAAAGTACAAAGTTAAAGCCTTATTTAGTGAACCAGGAGTAGATAATAAATTACTCATAAGTCTTTCAAAAGACTTAAAGTTAAGTTTGCGTACTTTGGATTCTCTAGAAACAGGTCAAACAGATCCACAGCATTATTTCCAAGCGATGAAAGCTAACTTACAAACTCTAGAAACGGCATGTAAATAAGTTTGTCCTTTGTCAATTGTCATTTGTCCTTTACAAATGACTAATGACCTATGCCCAATGACCAATGACCAATGACCAATGACCAACGCTCAATGACTAATAATATTCCTATTTTGAAAGTAGAAGGATTAACTGTTTATCAAGGCAGTTATCTAGCTGTAGAAAATGTTTCCTTTGAATTGTTGTCAGGAACAGATACAGCTATAGTTGGCCCCAATGGCGCGGGTAAAAGTACTCTAATAAAAGCAGTCTTAGATTTGATACCTCGAAGTGCTGGTACGATTGAAATATTGGATCGTCCAATTGCAAAGCTAGGGCATCTACGTCACTTGTTGGGCTATATGCCACAAAACTTCTTCTTTGACCGCAGCTTTCCAATTTCTGTTAGAGAATTGGTGGGACTAGGATGGACAAGTGAAGGCAAAAGGCCAAAGGCAAAAGGCAAAAGGGGAGATTCATTTTTTTTGAGATTGCGGACACAAGACCAAGAAAAATCCACAGCAATAACAGAAGCTTTACGGCGAACTGATGCTTATCATTTACAACATCAGGCTATTGGTACTCTTAGCGGTGGTCAGCTTAAACGCGTATTGTTGGCTTATTGTTTGGTGAGGCAACGGAAACTCTTGGTACTAGATGAAGCCTTTGCTGGAGTTGATGTACAAGGTGCGGCAGATTTCTATGCTTTGCTAAATGAATTAAAACGGGAAGAGGGTTGGACAGTATTGCAAGTTTCCCATGATATTGATATGGTAAGTCGTCATTGCGATCGCGTGCTTTGCTTGAATCAAACCATTGTTTGCACTGGAAAGCCGGAAATTGCCCTTTCTCCGCAAAACTTGTTAGCAACCTATGGGCCCGGGTTCAGTCGTTACCAGCACGATCATAATTAACTTGGGAGTTACAAGTTAAAGGGAAGTTGAAAAAATAAATTATTCAGTTTGAAGTTGCTAACTGATGACTAATGACCGTTGACTTTGAACAGTGGAATATTTTTTATAGCCGTAGTCACACCCCTTAGGACATAAAGATAAGCGTGAATGCTAGGAACAGTAATAGTTTTACCTCCTGCAAGAACTGCCTTCTCCCTCCTACCTCCTGCTATATTTATCAGTCCCAAAAGTTAGGAGTTTGAAATTTCAAACATAATATAAAATACATTACGACCTTGTTTGTAAGAACTTATCAAAGGTATTGCCCATAAGTATGGATTTGTTCAATGATTGCCACATAGGTTGGCTAGCGATCGCCAATAGTAATAACTTGGTAAGCTTATTACAATACCCCTTTATGCAACGGGCGATCGCAGGTGCTTTGTTGATGGGAATACTTGGTGGGATGCTGGGTAGTTTTGTCACTTTGCGCCAACTGTCTTTTTTTAGCCACGCGGTTGGTCATGCAGCATTGGTAGGTGTGGCGTTGGGTGTGCTGTTACAGATAAATCCTACTTGGATGCTGCTACCTTTTACCTTAGTTTTTGGTGTTATAGTTCTTTACTTCATCGACAAAACCGACTTAGCTAGCGATAGCGTACTTAGCATAGTGCTGTCTGGGGCATTAGCGATCGGGGTGATTCTCACTAGCTTAATTAAAGGATATCGTGGCAACTTGATGGCAGTGTTATTCGGCGATATTCTGGCTATTGATGCCACAGATTTGATTTTGACACTACTGGTACTTTTGGCAGGCTGCATATTTTTGCTATCAACTCTGCAACAGCAAATTTTATTGACACTTAACCCAGATGTAGCGCAGGTTCAGGGTATTCCCGTGCAATTGTACCGCTACTGTTTTGTAGTTTTGCTTTCACTCGCCGTTGCTGTAGCAATTAAAGCTGTCGGCGTTTTACTGGTAAATGCTTTTTTAGTCATTCCCGCCTCCACCGCCAAACTAATGAGTCACCACTTTAGCCGCTTTCTAATTATTTCAGTAATAGTCGGTTCCATTAGCAGCATTATTGGCATCATTGTGTCAGGTCTTTTCAACTTTGCTTCTGGCCCGAGTATTGTGCTTGTCCAGTTTCTACTCTTCCTAGCTGTTTTCATCTGGTTAAAGTTGACCTTGAAAGTTGCATAAATAATTTTTGTGTAAACTCTTGCAAAATCCTTTTACCTTTGCTATCTTAAGTAATCGTGGCTCAAAAAGCCTCCGCCGGGATAGCTCAGTCGGTAGAGCAGAGGACTGAAAATCCTCGTGTCACCAGTTCAAGTCTGGTTCCTGGCATTTAACGTCACGAAATATTAAGCAAGGTAGGCGAAAATTCATAAATCTTCTGTAGTCAAACTTTAGTCAGAAGATTTTAAAGTTTTTTTTGTATCCCAAAACCAAGGGCACTTGGGGGCGATCGCTTTTATTCGTCATCAACTCAAAAGCCCTTTGGTGGTATCGGTGGCTAATCCAATGGTGGTAAAGTTCCGAATGCACCTTTGCCGAATGCCCCATCTGCTGGGCTGCTAAGGAAATATCTAAGCCAAATTCTAAAGTCCGGATTGCCCAGCAATGGCGTAAGTTATGGGGGGCAAAGGGAACGGCATGGCGATTGAACCAGACCGTGACTACGTGACCGATAGCGGCGTTGGATTGGTTTAAATCGACTTTAGGTAATATCACATTTTGCAACTCGAATTGTGCAAACCATTCCAGAAAACAAGGCCAAACCGAGCGACTGCCTGTTTTGGAATTTTCGTTGACATTTACGATGTAGTTTCCTTCCGCGATCGCTCGAAAATCAAGACGAAATACCTCATGGTTGCGTAAGCCGTAGGTAGCCAGCATTCCGTAGACCCAGCGCCAATCTGGTGATTCAATTTCATAAAAATGTTTGGCAATGGTGGTATCCGTTGGCAAATCTCGCGGCTGCACCAGTCTGGGGCTATATCTGCCTTTGTAGGGTTTGAGGTTGATTTCAACTTGGGCAAATCTGGCTAAAGCTGAAAGCGCCATACAAGTACGCTTGCGGGTTTTGGTGTCTGGCGCTGTTGCCATCCTTGAGATCACCCTTTAAAACCAAACATTTTCCTTTAACGGGACTTAAACAAAAATCAAGCCCAAATATAGCCCAAACTGGCTTTATAAGAAGCAAACAGGTCACGATTAAGAGTCAACCAATCAAAAATCGGAAAGACATAGCTGTTCTAAAGGCTAACAAAGCTTCAGTAAAAGTGTTTAAAGGTTTAGTAGCCCACCTTCGTCTTAACCCACCAGTCATTTGATGCCAAAGAATAAAAGTATAGGCGCAGAAAACCAAGATAAAATGCCTCAGTAGACTTCTTTTCTCTCGGACTTGATATTCTTTCAATCCTAACCAACACCAGAGCTTCTCGATAGAAAACTTCTACCCAATTTCGTTGAGAATAAATATCAACTATCCATTTTGGGGTAGCAATTGATGAAGAAAAATTGGTGATAAATGGTAAGCTTTTTCGTCCATCATATAGATGAGTTGTTACCACTACTATTCCATTATCTGTTTTGCCAATTTCTCCAATGTACTGCCTCCCTACTCCCGCTGTAAAATTACCACTTTTTCGATGACCCGAATCATCAATTATCAAGCTAAATCCTCTACTAATTCTCGTCTGACTACATTTGTTCACGATCTCTAACCGACGTTCATCGATCTTTGAATCAGACCAAGGCGCTTCGGTCAAAAAATGGTGTAATTGAGAGTAATTTACTCCTATAGCGTTCTCTGCAATCTGAAATAGGTTTTTTCTCTCGCTTTCGCCCAATAATCCCCCTAAGTAATGTCTAAACTCTCTTTTTTGAGCTTTATGGCTAAACAGTTCATCGAACCTTTTACACCACTTTTCAAAGCAGGGTGGCATGGCTGTGGGGATTGTCTGTCTCATTTGGGAATTACTTTGACGTGAAAGCTATGCTAATTAAGTATTATACCCTGTTTCTATCTTCTTTTTTGTCTAAGTCCCGTTAACAGAAATTGATTCTGATTGCGCTTGCAACTGTGTGTCTTGAAAACCTACTACGAAAAACCGGTGATTTCCAAGTTAGTTTCTTGTTATGGATTAACGGTTAATATTATCCAGTGCTATACTTAAACCCGATAGGCAAGATGACGGCTGGTTTGACTTGGATTTATGGGGTAAAACAAAGCAACTCTACTCTAGTCTGAATTATTTAGAAAAACTCGGACTACCAATTTGGTTGGATTTGTCTAGCATTTATGGCGATCGCTAACTAAAGAATTCAGAACTCCCCTATCTCCCCCAAACTTAAATTTCGTAGTACCAAATATCTTCTTCTCGTAATACAATTCGATGCAAGGAGAGGCGATCGATTAAGCCCTCTTGCTCAAACTGGCCAAGAACACGAGTGATGGTTACACGAGTTGAACCCAGCATTTGTGCCAAGTCTTCATGAGTTAGACGCATATCTATTAAACGTCCCTTCTCAACTTCCGAACCAAACTTTTTAGATAACCATACCAATAACTTGATGAGCATAGTATCCACTTTTTTATAGCTACGAATCACCATCAATTCTTGAGCCTGTTGGATATGGCTAAGTAAAGTTTCAGTTAGTTGAGTCCACTCCTCTAAAGCTAAAACTGTCGCCCCTACTTTAGTTAAGCATTCCATCTGATAAGGTTCTAATTTTGACAAAGCTTTGCCAACCACATCTCCAGGCCCCCACAATCCCAAAGCCACGGTTGTACCATCTTCCAAATAAGTATAAGTCCTGACAAAACCTGTTTCAATCTTCCATAGACCGTTTGGATATTCTGGCAGAAATGAGCGACGTGCAAAAATTTGTCTAGTATTATTAATTGGTAGATTAGTGAAATTTGTGTATAAAGAAACCATATTTATAATACTGTTCTTGGATAAACTAACCGTAGTATATATATATCAGGTTATAAAAGCTTATGTATATTGAAATTATTAATGTTTTTACACAAGGAGTGGGTATGGGGGTGTTGACTATTGAGCGGAGCCGGAGACGCTCCGCGTCCGGTTAAGAATTCTCTCCATCTCCTCATCTCCCTCATCTTTTCCACTCCCCAATGCCCTATTCTCTAAATTCCCGCACCATCTAGAAAATCTTCAATCATTCCATCAGAATTATTGCTCTTAGGTTTGTTTGTTTGTTCGCAGTCAAACTCGTTTTCAACTGAGCTTGATTGGTCTTCTAACTCTTGTAACTGTTTCTCTAGAGCTTTGACTCGTTCAAATAAAGCGCGGATGACTTCAGCTTCCACGTCCCGGACTTTATCATGATCTAGAACTTGGCCGGGTAAATTGTTCTGACGAGTCACGCGGCCTGGAATCCCGACAACAGTAGTGTTGCTGGGTACATCTCGCAGCACTACTGAACCTGCTCCAATACGGACGCGATCGCCAATTTGAATATTTCCTAATACCTTGGCACCTGCTCCTACAACTACATGAGAACCTATAGTTGGATGGCGCTTGCCAGTTTCTTTACCCGTACCACCAAGGGTAACACCTTGATAAATCAAGGCATAGTCGCCGACGATCGCTGTCTCGCCAATCACTACTCCCATACCGTGGTCAATAAACACTCCCTTGCCAATTAATGCCCCAGGATGGATTTCAATCCCAGTCAAAAACCGACTAAGATGAGAGATAAACCGAGGTATAAAGGGAATTCCAAGTTTATACAGCCAGTGTGCCACTCGATGAAACAGTAACGCTTGAAATCCAGGGTAACAGAACAATACTTCTAGCCAGTTACGCGCTGCTGGGTCACGCTCAAAAATGGTTCGCAAATCTGTTAGTAGCATACTCTTTTGAGATTTTAGTTTGATTTTTTGGAGTTCCCAAACTCAGATAATTCCCACTCAAAAATCAAGTATTTATGGGAATTTTCTCAAATAATAATCTACGGTAAGTCGATAGATTATAGTGTTTTTGTGGGTCATAAGTGGGATGCTATCACATCCGACACTTAGAAAAAATAAATTTCGCACAAACTGCGATAAATCCCTCAATTCACCGTAGTATATAGAGTACAGTCTTGAATAGCCAAAACTACTCTCTGCTTGATTTGTCTTCCAAAGTGGAATACGCGCTGCTAGCACTTTTAGAACTAGCAAGCCACCACGGAAAAAAAGTTCCTTTAACCATGAGTGAAATCGCCGCTAAGCAACCCATACCTGAGCGCTATCTGGAACAAATTTTGACCAACCTCCGGCGTGCTGGTGTGGTGCAGAGTCAACGTGGCTCTAAAGGAGGTTTCGTTTTAGTTCGTGAACCTTGGCAGATCACCCTGCTGGAAATTGTGACTTTGGTTGAAGGCGAGCGAAAAGAGAAAGATCCCTCTGAATCTGCGACTCTGGAAAGGACTCTGGTTTATGAAGTTTGGGAGCAGGCTAACACTGCTTCAATTGAAGTTTTAGGTCGTTATACACTCCAAGATTTGTGCCAGGAAAGGGAGAGTCGCGCCCAGCAGAGTCCGATGTATTACATTTAGTCCCAAAGGAGTACTTATATGCGAATCGCTAAAGATATCACAGAATTAATTGGACGGACTCCTTTAGTTCAATTAAACAAGATTCCCCAAGCTTCGGGAGCGGTTGCTCGAATTGTGGTGAAACTAGAAAGCATGAATCCAGCGTCTTCTGTCAAAGACCGGATTGGCGCAAGTATGGTGGAAGCGGCAGAAGAAGCAGGCTTGATTCACCCCCAAAAAACGGTTTTAGTAGAGCCAACCTCTGGGAATACAGGAATTGCGTTAGCGATGGTGGCAGCCGCTAAGGGTTACCATCTTATTCTAACGATGCCTGACACAATGAGCCAAGAAAGACGATCCATGCTCAAAGCTTATGGCGCTCAACTAGAGTTAACACCAGGGGTAGAAGGGATGCGAGGGGCGATCGCTCATGCAGAGGATATTGTAGCTAAAACCCCTAATGCTTATATGTTGCAGCAGTTTCGCAACCCTGCTAACCCGAAAATTCATGCCCAAACCACCGCAGAAGAAATTTGGAATGATACCGATGGACAAGTGGATATTCTTGTGGCGGGAGTCGGTACTGGTGGGACGATTACAGGAGTTGCAGAAGTTATAAAGGGGCGCAAACCGAGTTTTCAAGCGATCGCAGTTGAACCAAGCAACAGTCCGGTATTAGCAGGTGGTAAATCAGGCCCTCACAAAATTCAAGGTATCGGTGCGGGATTTATCCCAGCAATTTACCGTTCAGAACTGATAGATGAAGTGATTCAGGTAGCAGACGAGCAAGCGATCGCCTACGGCCGTCGGCTAGCAAAAGAAGAAGGATTACTATCTGGTATTTCTACTGGTGCTGCTTTGTATGCCGCTATCCAAGTCGCACAACGACCAGAAAATGCAGGTCGGCTCATCGTCACGATCCAGCCTAGCTTCGGCGAACGCTACCTTAGTACCTCACTGTTTAAAGACCCAGAGGAAAATGAGTGGTTGAGCAAAGTTTAATTCCCTAAAGCAATTTTAGATTTTGGATTTTAGGTAAGAATTCAGAAGTCAGAAGACTTTAATACTTCAACTTAACAACTTTAAAATAATCAAGAAGTTATATCACACTTGATTGATAAATCATTCTGGATTCTGACTCCTGAGTTATTACTTAAAATTGGCTTTGTTATACCAATTCAATTCATGATTGCAACACATGCTTGGGTGAAGACGCGATGAATTGCCTCTCTACAGATGGCCTATTTGTCGCATTCTTTTTTGAAATTAGTATTACCTACTTGAATTTTCTTTGATTTCATCCTGACTTTCGTTATTTTTCACCAAAATCATCAAACACAAACAACTAGCAGCTAGCTTTATCAAGCTCAAAGCTCCACTTTTTAGTATAATAAAAGCACCTAAACCTATGAGAATAAAAGGCACAAGATTACTGCCATAGCGAGTTAAGACGCTGGCTATTATTTTATAGTTAGTTAATCTGTATGCTATATAACACCAAATTCCTAATAATAGAAAAAATAATCCTATAGTTATTACAAAACTCTCTAAGTTACTGCTAGCAAATAATGGTACGTAGACACTAATATTATCGCTGCCATTGGCAACTGTAACAGCTGCCACACTGTAAGTTTGAGGAGATAGTAAATTAGTAATTATTGTTCCTTGAGACTGTTGGGTTTCTGGTAAAACTTCCTCTAATGAATCTTCTTCCTGATTGACTAAACTGCTGATACCGATGGCAATTGGTAGCAAACCAAGTAATCCAATCCAGCTTTTTGATAAAACTAATCCACCAAATAAACCAGAAAGACTCAGGATTAACAAAACTGTAAAACCTAAAAACTGACCAGTAACTATATGCCAGGAGCGAAAAGTAGAATTTATTTGAGAAAAAAACAATAACAGAATAACAATATCATCAATGTTAGTGGCAATAAACGTAATTGCCCCTGTACTAATTGCAGTAACATAGTTGTGCCAGGACATTAACTTGGTATAGTGATATGTGTGTTATTTGCATCCAGCATGAGTAAGCTTGCAACAGCTTTCACTGAAGGAATCATTGCCTTCAGTGCCACCAATATTGATGACATCATTATCTTATTAGTATTTTTCTCACAAGTAGATGTTAATTTTCGGCGGCGGCATATCTTACTCGGCCAATACTTAGGTTTTACAGCCATTATCATCGCGAGCTTACCAGGATTTTTTGGTGGCTTAGCGATAGAGCGAGAATGGATAGGATTGCTAGGACTGCTACCAATAGCAATTGGTGTTCAACAATTAGTGTCTAAAAAAGAAGAAACTCCAACAGTTCAAACAGTAAGCACTGATTTTAGGCAGTCTACACCTACTAACCCCATATTGTCTTTTATTTTGAGTATTTTGCACCCCCAAACTTATAAAGTTGCAGCAGTAACGATCGCTAATGGTGGTGACAATATTAGTATATATATCCCCTTATTCGCTGGTCATGACCTTAAGAGCTTGGCAGTAATCCTGGGTATATTTTTTATCATGGTAGGAATTTGGTGTGCGATCGCTTATTTGTTAAGCCGTCAACCTACCATTGCAAATATTTTAAGTCGCTACGGGAAGGCTCTCGTACCTTTTGTATTAATTGGCTTGGGTGTATTTATTATTTATGAACGAGGTACATTCAGACTATTACCGTGGGTGAAAGGCTAATCAATTTTGAACGTTGCTGAATCAAAGTATAAATTGATATTTTTTAAAGTAATTTTTAAAACTTTTAATACGTAACTGATTCTTAGCGATCGCTTCTTCAGAAAAACTTTTTGATTTCCTGTTACCTAAGACTAATTTATACTTTCAATCAGTAACGTCAAATGATAAGCTTGCTAAAAGTATTCATCTTGTATTGTTTAAGATTTCATTATGGAGCTAGTATTAATCAAACTCGGAGGTTCCTTAATTACTGATAAGGATAAACCTTATACTGCTCGACCAGAAATTATGGCACAACTGGTCGAACAAGTAAGCCTAATTAGACATGAAAATCCTAATCTGAAATTGATTATTGGCAACGGTGCTGGTTCTTTTGCTCACCAATCAGCTCATAAATATAATACAATAAATGGTTTTTTCTCTGATGAACAAAAATCAGGGTTTTGCTTAGTTCACCAAGATGCTTTAGATTTAAATTTAATCCTAGCTAAATTTTTTTTACAAGCATGTTTACCAGTAGTCAGCTTATCACCTCTTACGATGGTAGTCACTGACAAAAAAAAACTATTGACGAGTAACTTTTGGGCGATAGAAAATACTCTACAAGCAGGTTTGATTCCTTTAGTTTTTGGTGATGTTGTTTTAGATAAAGCCATTGGTGGTACTATACTCTCCACAGATACAATGCTTGCAGAACTAGCCAAATATTTCTATCTTCAACATAAGTTTCGAGTTCGACTAATCAATGCCGGGAATTATCCAGGTGTGCGCGACCAAAATGGACGAGTATTTTCTAATATTACTCAAGCCAACTATTCTCAGATTCAACCTTTCTTGAGTAAAAGTGAATCAGTAGATGTGACTGGCGGAATGGCTAAGAAAGTTGAGGAGTTTTTAGCTATTTCTAGTTTAGGAATTGACTGTTGGATAATTGATGGGAATATTCCGGGCAATTTAGTCAAAGCAGTTTCAGGAGTGCTAACTCAAGGTACTTTGATTAGCGCAGTTTAATTAAATAGTTGTGTCAGTAGAATCAAAACTGGCGATCGCTCTATTTCAATCTTAACTAAGGGAACTCCAGAAAATAAATTATCCAATTTCGCTCTTTCAAAACGATTTGCTTTCCCCCCTGCTCCCTGCAAGAACTGCCCCCCTGCCTACACAGCGATTGATTATTTTTTTAATTGTCAGTCCCTAACTATACGATCTGTAAGTCGATGAAAGTCCTTTTAGGTAAAGCGTTCTTTTTACTTTTTAAACTTGATGAACCAATTTCCAACTCACCATCATCAAGATTGCATAAATAATAAACCGTAGTGGGCGTTGCGGAGCTAATTGGCAGACTTTAGCACCTACTAATACTCCTGGAATAGAACCTAACCATATAGGCACTACCACACTCCAATCAACTGTTCCCAAGCTGAGGTGTCCAAGAGAGGTAAACAATAATAAAATGGCTGCGTGGGAAATATCTGTACCCACTAATTTACGTGCATCAAGACGAAAAAATGCAATCATTAGTAGGGCAAACATTGAACCTGAGGAGACACTTGTTAAACCAACTAAGCAGCCCAAAATTGCTCCCAAAGTCATTGTTTTAAAACGACCAAAGTTAGTTTCTAAGTTTAATTTTGGTAGTTCGGGTAAATTAAACTTGGGGAAAAATGTCAACAGCAATAATTGTATTAATGCTAACAAGGTGACTAGTAGAATCATCACCCCAAGCAAACGAAGCAAAATGCTATCTAGGTTATACTCGCCGGTGCGTTTGATCGAGTGCAAAATTCCCACCCCGAACAATGAGCCTGGAACACTTCCAAATGCGAGCCATTTGACAACTTCTGTGTCAAGGGTTTTCTGTTGACAATGCTTGACGCTACCGACAATCTTCATCAATGTCGCAGCCACAACATCAGAACTCACAGCAATAGAAGGCGGAACCTGAAAGACAAAAATCAACATTGGCGTGATCAGAGAGGCTCCGCCAATTCCCGTTAAACCAACAATGATGCCAACGAAGAAGCTTAAGAATGGTAGTAATAGATAGTGCATATTCTTCGGGAATTTCAACAATCAGCTATCAAGTATCTGTACGTTCAAAGTCGTGTTATCAGTCAGAAGACTAAGTTAGGGTTTAAATTCCCAAACAAAGCCTTGATAACTGTTCTTGTTCGCTGATTGCTGAATTACTACTCCTAACTAATTTTTTTGCAGTATTACACATAAAAGCCGGTAATCCGACTAGCTTACCGTATTTTAATCGTAATTACGCTCGAACGTCTACTGTATTCGCTTTGTATAGGCAGTGGGGATTGGGTATTGGAGACTAAAGAAGAGTTTTTTTAACTCAATCCTCAATCCTCAATACTTTAGATTGAGAAATACTTGATTTTTACAATTTTTAATGCTATATTAATTCAGACCAAAAGGTCGGAAATAATTTCATGTCCAAAGGTAAAGAAACAAAAAGCAGAATTCTCCAGCAAGCAGCCGAACTGTTTAACCAACAGGGGTATGCAGGCTCATCGATGTCAGACATCATGCGTGTCACTGGATTGCAAAAAGGAGGAATTTATAATCACTTCCAAAGCAAAGATGATTTAGCGCTACAGGCTTTTGAGTTTGCGATCGCCTGCATCCAACAGCATACTAGATCTGCGTTGCGAAACAAACGCCATGCAGTGGAACGTCTGCAAGCAATCATTGAAGTCTTTAGCAGTTTTGCAGAAAATCCACCGATCAAGGGAGGATGTCCATTGCTGAATACTGCTGTTGAGAGTGATGATGCTCATCCAGCACTGCGCGATCGCGCTCAACAAGCAATGAACTCTTGGCTGAATCTGATTGGTAGAATTATTCAAACAGGAATTGCAAAAGGTGAAATTCGTCCTGATGTGAACGCTGATGAAATCGCTACCATTATCATTGCAACCTTGGAAGGAGCCATTATGATGAGCAAGCTTTATGGTGATTCAATTCACATGCACAGGGTAATTAATCACCTGAATCAATACTTAGAAACTCACCTTTAAATAAAAGTTTGAAATTCTTGTAATTATCCAGGATGAAAAGATGGGCAAAAATTATCCCAGAGTAATTATTTTGAAGTTTTACAGACCGAGCAGTCTTAAAACTTATTTTACTTAGGATAAATTATGGTAGTAAATGACATGCACAGACCATTAGAGGTAGTATTGGCAATTCCTGTAAGGACATACGACATCGACTTTGTAGGAATTGTTAGCAATATTGTTTATATCAGATGGTTAGAGGATTTACGTTTAAAATTTTTAGATGAACATTGGCAACTCAGTCAACAACTTGAGCAAGGATATGCACCTGTTTTAGCTGGAACTGAAATTGAATATAAACGTCCGATAAAAATTAGCGATCGTGTGATTGGGCATTTATGGTTGAGTAATTTAGGACGTTTGAAATGGATTGTGAAAGCAGAAATTTTGTCTAACAATGAGTTAGCAGCAGTAGCTATCCAAAAAGGTGCTTTTATTAGTTTACAAAATGGTCGTCCGCTTAAAATTCCAGAAGAATTGCAAAAGAAATATTTTCACTATCAGCAAATGACTCAGTAAATTGTAATGTCAAAATTATTTCATTGATTAAGGATTCAAAATGTTGAAATTTTACTACAATCCTCTTTCACCAAATGCTCGTCGTGTATGGCTCACTTTACTGGAAAAAGGAATTCCCTTTGAACCAGTTTTGATAAAGTTAGATGGCGATCAACTCCAAGGAGAGTTTGTAACAATTAACCCCTTTTATCATATTCCGGTTGTCGTGGATGATGGTTTTCGAGTTGTGGAATCCTTGGCAATTATGGACTATTTAGAAGCGAAATATCCTACACCTGCGATGCTACCTTCTGAACCTCAAGTATTAGCTACAGTGAGGATGGTGCAATTAGTTACTGATAATGAATTATTTCCACAAATCATTTCGCTAATTTATGAAACTGAAGATTCCCCACAAGCTGCACAAGCAAAGCAGCATATAAATAAGGTACTGCAATTTTTTACCCAAGTACTTGGCGATCGCTCTTTTTTTGGTAGCGAACAGTTAACTTTAGCAGATATCGTTGCCGGAATAGGTATACTTTCATTACCTAATTTAGGTATTAATCTTAGTGATTACCCCAAATTAGAGGAATGGTCTGAGCGCTTGATGCAACGTCCAGCATGGCAGAAAACCAAATTGAGTAGCGAAGAATTTGAAGTATTTAAAGAGCGAGTTAGAGCTTTGGTGAGGTTGCGTAGAAAGAAAGCCGATCAAAACAAATAGCAGGTTATGCACGAGTTTTTGAGGCAAAATAGCAAAAATTAATTACGATGTTTCAGCCCTCAATTTAGTATAACTTAAGAAAATTCTCATATCTTTAAGAACATGAGGAGTGAGGAAAATCTCTCCTCCTTACTCCTCATATAGCTACTCCTTACACTTGCTTCAAGTACAACAGTTTACTGATGCGTTAAACCTCTAACTAAAGATGCAAATTTATATTAAATAATTAAGTATATATCTAAACAAATACTATATAGATAGTATAGTTACTGAGTATATATATCCAGCTTCTTACTGTTAAGTCATTAGTACTGATGTAAGAATTCAGGAGTCATGAGGAGCCAGTACGGTCTTGGGGTTTCTCCAAGTGAAGGAATTAGCGTGTCTCCCTAAATCAAGTAACTGGCGTTCAAAATAGTTAAAAAATTAATGATTGTATACCTGGTTGATTTTGTTCAACTTTTCAAGTTCGGGTATCTAAACTTAATTAATTTTGAATTCTGAATTCTTACGTACTAATGACTAAACAGAATTACTATCATCAATGTTAGCTGATTACCAAACAAACTAATTTATTTACCATCAGCCAATATATTTTCGATATCCAATAGCTGCACTACTCCGGAAACAGTTGGACTATTAATTACGAAAAAAGGTGTGCCAGAAATAGCTAATTTTTCAGCTAACTCGATATCTGTTTTAATTGCCGGAGTGGCAAGAGTGCGATCGCGTTTAAATTTTACTAAATCTAAATTGATATTTTTAGCAATATCTAAATACAATACCTCACCCAGTTGCTTTTGATTAGTAAATAGGGCATCATGATATTCCCAAAATTTACCCTGCTGATATGCTGCCCAAGCCGCTGTTGCAGCTGGCAACGCTTGAGGATGAATTGAAGTTAGCGGGAGATTCTTGTAAATTAATGTTACCTTGTCTTGGTATTTTACTAACAATTGTTTCAAGGTTTTATGCGCCTCAGCACAGTAAGGACATTGAAAATCTGAGAACTCCAGCAGTATAATTTTTAATTGAGTTGAACCTGTGGTTGGAGAATCACCAATCACTGCTTGAGGATTTGTTTTTAAATTCTGTAAAAATCCTTGCCGCACTTGATTGAGTTTCTGTTGTTGTTGCTGCTGATACACTTGAACAGATTCGATAATTTCCTTTGGATGTTCGCGGATAATTTGTAATACTTGCTGTTCTAATTTTGGATCGATGCGGCTAGCAGCTTGTGCAGGAAGTGAACAAGTGAGAAGTAAACATAGCATACCTATTGCTACCAAGGTACGCAGATATTGAAGTAATTGTCTAAACCAACTAAAGAATGTAGTCATACAAAAACTGTAAAAAAATCAACATTCTCTTAGTATTGCCACACATGTGTCAATTTACAGCTGGTTAAAGCTAATCTATAAACATAGAAGACCGCCATCCAAAGGGATGACGATGAAGCCCCGACCAATTAGATTATATGCTGCTTGTTATGCAGAAGTTCCTTGTCACCAAAAAAGTATACTTCGGAATATAAACTTTATTGTGAGTGGGGAACTTTTGGTATTCCAGAAAATTTGTTTACTGATGGTAGAAAGGATTTTCGCTCGGAACATTTAAAACAAATTGGATTTGAATGCCATTTGCGCGTTAGCGAAGCGGCTCCAAAGGAGCTTCGCCACCAGTTACGTCTGTTAACCAAATGTACGAATTGTGAGACACCTTTCCCATTCCTGCAGATTGGGCGCAAGGTGAATGCCCTCACTGCTTTTTGCCTTTTGGTACAATGGCGAAGTCTCAAAAACAGCTTTCACAATAGCGTGTGAGTTTAATAAGCGATCGCACTATCTCTAGCATTTGGTTAAAAGTCTCGCTCGCGTACACCACACATTGCTGTAAAGTCTTCTGGCTTCAAGCTCTTTACTTGGAAAGTAGGTCATCAATGCTACCCAACTCTAACCTACTTGTCTCACCATCTGGAACTTTTGCAAGAGGTCTAATTAAGCTGCTCTGTCCTGTGAATATAAATACTGCTGAAACCCGATAAATACTTCACTAATATTCGCAACGCTCCCTAATTCTTTAACAGCATCACGAACAGTATGATATTTTAACTCTAACAGTTGAGGTAATTTAGTGCGATCGAGTTCTCCCACCCCTGCTTTGATGTATTGCTCTAGTACAAAGTCGAGAAATTCTTGCTGTTTGCCGATATAGCGCGAGAAGATTAAGGACTTGTGAGCAAGGACGCGCTCTCGGCGGCTAATGGGTGGAGAGGCATAGGCAATATAAGCCAGCACATCATATAAATCGCTTTTCTCGGCATCAATCAGGCGGCTAATTTCTGTAAGTTGTTCCTCTCCGTAGCCCTTCTCAGCCAGTCCTTCTAATAGTGCTTTACGAGTATCAGGGCGACTCCAGATGGCTCTTAATTCGTCTTCATCTGTAAATAGTTCAGGAATTTCACCAAAGAGACGTTGCACAAATTCTGTAGCGCTCATGGGTTTACCGTCTGGACTCCAAAAGGTGGTAGACATCTGATGCTGGAAGAAACGTTCTTTGCCATCAGCGAGTTTGATTTTGATTTTTTGAGGGCGGCGTTCTTCTGGTGTTTCCACGCTACCTTTGTTAGTGTCTTTTATGAAACCTTTGGTTGTATCTGCACCTTCAGGCTTTTTGACTACTACAGGTTCTTGGGGTTCGCCGTCCCATTCAGGATCGTTGAAGTGTTCGTAAGCTTTGACAAAATCATAAATAGTGAAGTAGTCTTTCCCCTCAAATAGGCGAGTACCGCGACCAATAATTTGCTTAAATTCAATCATCGAGTTGATGGGACGCATCAGCACAATGTTACGAACGTTTCGGGCATCAACGCCAGTGGAGAGCTTTTGGGAGGTGGTGAGAATGGTAGGGATAGTTTTCTCGTTGTCTTGAAAGGTGCTGAGGTGCTGTTCGCCCAGTTTGCCATCATCGGCAGTGACGCGGACACAATAATTAGGGTTACTGCTAATCTTCATTTGGTTGATTAAATCCCGCACAGCTAAAGCGTGGGGTTGGTTAGCGCAAAATACCAGAGTTTTTTGATTCTGGTCAATTTCTTCCATGAACAACTGCACCCGGTAGCGTTCGCGATCGCCAATTTCAATGATGCGGTTGAAGTCGGCTTCAGTGTAGGTTCTGCCTTCGTCTACTGCACCTTCTATTAATTCATCTTCGGTGGTGTAAATATATTCATCTAGGGTAGTTTTGATTTGCCTGACTTTAAAGGGAGTAAGAAACCCGTCGTTAATGCCGTCTTTGAGGGCGTACTTATAGACTGGCTCGCCGAAGTAGGCGTAAGTGTCTGCGTTGTTTTCTCGTTTAGGGGTGGCGGTGAGTCCCAGTTGTACTGCTGGAGAGAAGTATTCTAAAATGCCCCGCCAGGTGCTTTCGTCACTGGCTCCGCCTCGGTGACATTCATCAATGATGATGAAGTCAAAGAAGTCGGGTGGATAGTCGCTGAATTTGGGCGTAGGATTGCCAGCCTCGTCCCGTCCAGTCATAAAAGTCTGGAAAATGGTAAAAAAGATACTACCATTTTTGGGAACTCGACCACGTTTTTTGATAGCTTCGGGGTCGATGCGGACTAGGGCATCGTCGGGGAAGGCAGAGAAAGAGTTATAGGCTTGGTTGGCTAAGATATTGCGATCTGCTAGAAACAAAATTCGCGGGCGACGGGTGGGTTGTTGGCTGATGTTCCAACGGCTTTGAAAGAGTTTCCAGGCGAGTTGAAAGGCGATGAAGGTTTTACCCGTGCCAGTTGCCATTGTTAATAGAATCCGGTCTTTTCCTTGGCAGATAGCTTCTAGGACGTGCTTAATAGCATTATGTTGATAATAACGGGCTTCCCATGTACCGCTTTTGTCTTCAAAGGGGATGGCAGCAAAGCGATTGCGCCACTGGTTATCTTTGCTAAAGGTTGTTTCCCACAGTTGATCCGGGGTGGGGTATTCGCTGATGTATCCTTCCGTCCCTGTGTGCATATCTACTTGGTAGATACCGATGCCATTTGTAGAGTAGGCAAATCGAGTCTGCAACTTTTCGGCATATTTTTTGGCTTGCCCTAAACCTTCGGTATCTGGTAAGTCGCGTTTTTTAGCTTCGATGACAGCGAGTTTTTCACCACGATAAAGCAGCACATAATCGGCGATGTCTGATTGAGCGCGTTTCCCATTGCCAACTAAGCGACCAGGGGCAATAACTTCGCGGCGGATGCGACTACCTTCGATAACTCCCCAGTCTGCGGCTTTGAGTGCGGGGTCAATTAGTTCGGCACGGGTTTCGGCTTCGTTCATATTTCGCTCATCTCGATTTGCTTTTAAGCACTTTTTTGTTGGTTCAACAAGGGTTTCAGGCTTTGAGAGTGACTGATCTCGATTTGCTTTTAAGCACTTTTTTGTTGGTTCTGAAAGAGTTTCAGGTTTTGAAAGTGACTGATCTCGATTTGCTTTTAAGCACTTTTTTGTTGGTTCTGCAAGGGTTTCAAGTTTTGAGAGTGACTCATCTCGGTTTGCGTTAAAACACTTTTATGCCCAAAAAGGGAGATAGCGAGCATAGCGGGTTGAGGTTGATTCGGATTCGTCAGCCTTAATCCAGCCATCTTCTTTGGTAGCTCCTATAATCTGAGAAACGATTACTGCCTTTGACTCACTTAGACGAAATCGATCCCGTAAGGTTTGGTTAGACATCCGTCGATTGCTGACATACAGCAGACAGCAATGCTGATAGCAAGCTCGAATTCGGTCTGTTTTGCTCATATCGGCGAAATCCTGATGGGCAAACAGCACTGCTGTAGTGCGTGTGTCACCTACTCGAAAATCTGGTGCGGGTAGTTGAAACATTTCTGCTGCACTTACAACTTTGTCAATGCCACTGCCTTTTTCTTCACATATATGGAAAAGTCGCATTAGGTTGGCGAGTTGTTCGTTACGGGAGCGATTTTCATCAATAAATCGCTCTACCTTAATGGGTGGGATGCCAGGATTAGATATTTCAATGCGATCGCTATACATCTCGATCATCACTGAAGTACCTGTTGCTAGAACATCCTGATGCACCAAAGCATTAGCAATGAGTTCTCGTAAAGCCTGTTCCGGGAACATCTTTACTTCTTCTCGCACAACTTCCTCGATAAAGCGATTTTGCGGTGCTGCTGAGTGGACAAAATCTACTAATCCGTCAAAGCCAACGGCATATCCTCGGTTGTCTGTCTTGTCTTCACGAGTTTGTAGCTTGTTGATACCTTCGTAGATGACGACACGGGGTGCTTTACGAGCCAATGCAGGGGAAAAGGCATCCAGTTTTTTTGCCAAAAGGATGGCGGCTAGGTTTGTAATTGTCCAACCCTGTGCTGTTGGTTTGATTAAATGTTGGCTCTGTAATCGTTCTAGGACAGCATCACGGCTAGTTGGATAGGGGATTTTTAGCAGTTCAAAGTAGGTTTGGGTATCTAGGAGGGCGATTACATCGTCAGGACTAGCGTCAGAGCGGGCGGGTTGGCAAAACCAATCTTGTTGATCTTCTGCAAAAATTCTCTTGAGTACATCTGGTGTCATCGCCACCAAATCTTCTCCCGCTCTCATTAGGTAGGCTCCATCAAACGCTAATGGTTGCCCGACAGGACGGGTTGGCACTTCAAAAACCAGCACTCGTCCATCAGGATGCTGCAATTCTGTAGCATCTACCCGAAATCTGAGTTTGTCCACAATGCGAGCTTTGATATCGTTGAGATCGGTTAGGGAAACAAAGGCTTGAGAACCTACGACTCGACGAGGAGGCTTGTCAGTTACGCCCAAAACCAAATATCCACCACCTTCGTTGGCTAAAGCCACGCAGTAGCGCAACAATTTGGTTGTATCATACTGTTGCTTGGCTTCTTTGAATTCTAGCCGTTCTTTTTCTGCGGGTGCGTTCAGCCATTTTTCAAGGTTTTCAAGGGTAATCATGCAGCGTTTACCTCTTGAGCGGCTTTTGCTGTTTGGTTAGTGGTGTCGGCAGTGAGTTCGCCTGTGAATGCCTTTTGCAGGATGGATTGTTTGAGTTCGTTGAGGGCGGTGATTTTTCGGCGGTAAATAGTTTCGAGGCGTTGGGAGAAGGAGTGAACTTTTTCAATAGAGTTAATAAGTCTTTCTTGCTCTTTCAAATCAGGAACTACAACTGGTAGAGTCCGTAAGTCTTCAAGGTTAATCCCAGTGTATGCAGCGCCCTTCTGAACACCACTAAGCCATTTTTGGCTTGTTTTTGTCCCAATCCAATAGGCTAAATAAGCTGGATAAACTCGCTTTGTATCTATAGGAACAAGGGCTACTTCGCGTGATATGTTCCAACCAGCCATCTCTGGTGTTGTAACTGCTACTCCACCAAGTGTCCCTCGAATATTAACTAACACTTCTCCTCCTTTAAGAATGGTGCGTTTATAATCCACCGATAAGGAAGGTGAAATTCGCTTTATGCCATTGACATCAATATTAAGCCAGCGAACATTACTCGTCCGTAAGCATGGTACACCATCGTCAATATGTTCACCTAGCTTGATAACACCATAAGTAATTACTCGTTTTTTCTCACATATATCTGCAAGTTTGAATATCTCACCGCGCTCATTTTTCTGGGTGAAGATGGCGTTTAGATAGCTTTCAAATAGTTCGCGGGAGTTGGCGAGGTTTTTTTCGGTGTTGGCGATCGCTCTATCAATCCCCTCAAAAGCCTCATCCATAATTGCCACAATCCGCTTTTGTTCAGATTCTGGTGGAATTGGTATTTCTAGTTTTGCTAGCATTGATCCAGATACATTGGGGAACGTTGCTCCAGAACCAAGACGATAAATAGTTTCACGGTTGACATGAATAAAAAAATTAATCCAATCCTGGTATTTTTCAGATCGAATTGATGCAACTCCTCGACCAATACAGGAGTCATAACCAGCGATATTCATTCGACCAGTGGTTGAGCCACGCACGCAGAGAATTAAATCGCCTGCTCTGCACATCTTAGTAGGCTCAGTTGTAAATTTTGTTCTCTTAGTTCGAGAAAATGGTGTTTCGCCAAACTCAACAGGACCGTTTATCAAGGGAATTCCCTCGCCTGAGATGTTATAACTAGAGCCTTTTGGACTCTGCCCCATTTGAATCTCAGCCACTTCAGACAGTCGCTTAATTGACCATTTGGATTTCATAGCATCTCCCCGATTCCAGCCAAAATCTCTGCACTTTCCGCATCTAAAGCCGCAATTTCATCCAAAATTTCCTGCGGTTCTCGTAACAACGATTCCTCAGCTTTATTTGGATTCTTCACCGATAGATCAAACGTCACCCGATCCACATCAGCAATGTCCACCAGCCAAGATTTTTCTGTTTCTGCAAATCTAGCCTGTAACTCCACAAACTCCCGCAAATCCTCATCATTCAGAGAATTGGTTTTACCCATATTCCGCCCCGGTTCGAGTTGGTAATACCAAATTTTCTGAGTTGCCATTCCCTGAGTTAAAGGTTTTCCCTGAGAAAATAAAGGCGTTCCCTGAACAGAATCAAAGGGCTTTCCTTTCTCAAAAAACAGCACCACTGTTTTTACACCCGCCCCGATAAAAGTTCCACTAGGACAATCTAAAATCGTGTGCAGATTGCAACTACTCAAAAGCTCTTGACGCAACACCCGCGAAGCATTGTCCGAATTTGACAGGAACGTATTTTTGATGACCACCGCAGCCCTACCGCCCATCTTCAGCATTTTGATAAAATGCTGCAAAAACAGAAACGCCGTTTCCCCAGTCTTAATCGGGAAATTCTGCTGTACTTCCTTGCGTTCCTTCCCCCCAAATGGCGGATTAGCCAAGATTATATCAAAACGATTCTTGTCTTGAATATCACTGAGATTTTCCGTCAGCGTGTTGCTGTGTATAATGTTCGGCGCATCAATACCATGCAAAATCATATTCATGATCGCAATCACATACGCCAAACTTTTCTTTTCTTTACCCGTAAAAGTATGTTTTTGAAGTGTCTCAAGCTCTTTTGTTGTCAGCTTACCCCGGCGTAAATAGTCGTAACTCTCACACAAAAACCCCGCCGAACCGCAAGCACCATCATAAATGCGATCGCCAATCTTCGGCTTCACCACCTGAATCATTGCGCGAATCAACGGACGCGGTGTGTAATATTCCCCACCATTGCGCCCCGCATTCCCCATATTTTTGATTTTCGCTTCATAGAGATGCGATAGCTCGTGTTTCTCCTGTTGCGATCTAAACCGTAGCTCATCAATATATTCCAGCGCATCCCGCAAGCTGTAGCCGCTTTGGAACCTGTTCTTAATCTCGCTAAAAATTTCCCCAATCTTGTATTCGATTGTGTCTGGACTAGTAGCCCGTTGCTTGAAACTCTGTAAATATGGAAATAGTTGGCGGTTGACATAATCAATCAAATCATCGCCAATCAGCGCATTATCATGATCCAATGTACCATTCGCTTTTTTCGGTGCTGCCCAAGATGACCAGCGGTGCGCCTCATCAATAATAAATTCGTATGGCTTGCCAGCCAGTTCCGCCTCTAACGCCTTTTCCTGCTCCAAATCATCTAAATACTTCAGAAACAGCAACCAAGACGTTTGCTCGGTGTAATCTAACTCTGTAGTACAACCCGCCTCCTTCCAGGAACATCATCAATATTTTTAAAAGTTTGCTCGAACATTTAGCTCTACTGTGGGATTTTTAATATTAATAGCTTGGCTCATAATTTTGCACCTACAAGGTGAAATGAGCGTGCGATTCGTTAAATGCTACATCCCGGTTAAAAACCTTACATAGTTAATCCAATTTCAAACTCCCAAGCCTAGATTGAAATTTACGATTGATGTAGGTATGAACCTCGATTTCTCGCAGAGGCTAAGAAATCAGTAACTTAAAAGTTTTACATCATAATATTATGCAAATGCCTCAGCAATTTTAACCATAATCCTTTAACTCCCCTGTAACTCCCCACCAGCAGGGGAATCTTTTTTTTTGCAACCAATCTCTAATCGCCTCCTCCAAAGCCGCAGTTTGCGTCACTTCTAGACGCGCACAGGCGATTTCAAACGCGATTTTTAAGTCTTTAGGGAGTCTCCCCCTAACCTCTCTAGTTTCTTCTGCCATCGTAATTTGAAGCCAAAGTTTGCGGCTTTCATTTTTGCACAGCGTTTCAATAAAAAAACATTTGCGGCATTGCGCTATAACTAGATGAAGTAAAAAAACAATTAACAACCTTGTCAGTGTTAGCGAATCCACAAAGCTGAAGACACCATGAGCGTTATTACAATTCAATGTCGCTTGGTTGCTGAAGAAGACACTCTCCGTCAACTGTGGGAACTGATGGCTGAAAAAAATACACCACTCATCAATGAATTATTGGCACAGGTAGGAAAATGCCCAGAATTTGAAACTTGGTTACAACAAGGCAAAATACCTATTTAGAAACGTAGTGAAGTCAACTCCAATTAACGGGACTTAAACAAAAATCAAGCCCAAATGTAGCCCAAACTGGCTTTATAAGAAG
>JAQYWR010000043.1 GCA_029379225.1 Nostoc sp. S4
CGGTCAGATTGCTTAATTGTCCTATCGATTCTGGAATTTTGGTTATTTGGTTTTCGTAGAGGATAAGCTCGGTCAGATTGCTTAATTGTCCTATCCATTCTGGAATTTCAATTATTTGGTTATTACTGAGGTTAAGCTCGGTCAGATTGCTTAATTGTCTTATCCATTCTGGAATTTCGGTTATTTGGCTATTACCGAATGAAAGCTTTGTCAGATTGCTTAATTGTCCTATCGATTCTGGAATTTCGGTTATTTGGTTATTATTGAGGTAAAGCAGAGTCAGATTGCTTAATTGTCCTATCCATTCTGGAATTTCGGTTATTTGGTTATTACGGAGAGAAAGCCCGGTCAGATTGCTTAATTGTCCTATCGATTCTGGAATTTCGCTTATTTGGTTTTCGTAGAGATAAAGTTTGCTCAGATTGCTTAATTGTCCTATCCATTCTGGAATTTTGCTTATTTGGTTATCACCGAGGTTAAGCTTGGTCAGATTACTTAATTGTCCTATCCATTCTGGAATTTCGGTTATTTGATTTTCGTAGAGGATAAGCTCTGTTAGATTGCTTAATTGTCCTATCGATTCTGGAATTTTGCTTATTTGGTTATTACTGAGGTTAAGCTCGATCAGATTGCTTAATTGTTCAATCTCTGTTGGGAGTTCTGTTAAACCTTTCCCGGATAGGTCTAGCTCTTTCCACTCCTCATCCAATGCCTGATTAATCAGACGCAATACATTTTCCATTAGACTCGCCCAGAATACAATCTAAGTATAACGCCAATAAATTGAGCCTTTGAGGCTAACATTTGAGTCTTTGAAGTCAAAAATTAAACCAATGACCAATGACAAACTACAAATAACAAAATGAAAATCTGTATTGTTGGTGCAGGTGCAATCGGTGGATATTTAGGAGCAAAATTAGCACTAGCGGGTGAAACAGTGACGCTAATTGCTCGTGGTTCTCATTTGGAAGCAATTAAAAAAAATGGGCTGAAACTAGTTACGGCAGACGGTTCTAGCCAAGTGGCTACTCCGGCTTTAGCAACTAGTAATATCCAGGAAGCAGGGGAACAAGATGTAGTAATTTTAACTGTTAAGGCTCACAGTGTTCCGGCGATCGCCCCCTCCCTTCCCGCACTCTACAATCCCCACACAACAGTTATCACAGCCCAAAATGGTATTCCTTGGTGGTACTTTCGTCATCATGGCGGTAAGTATGAAGGTACACGCATTCAATCTGTCGATCCAGAGGGAATCGTTGAAGCTGGTATCGGTGTTGACCGCGCCATTGGTTGTGTTGTTTACCCGGCAACTGAAATAATTGAACCAGGTGTAATTAAGCATATAGAAGGCGATCGCTTTACTCTTGGTGAAATTGACGGCAGTAAAAGCGATCGCATTCAATTATTAGCTCAAACTCTCAAACAAGCAGGCTTCAAAGCACCAATCCGCAATCAAATTCGCACAGAAATCTGGATTAAATTGTGGGGTAATGTGGCGTTTAATCCCATCAGCGCCTTAACTGGTGCGACTTTAGAGGATATTTGCCGCTATCCCCTCACCCGCGAACTAGCGCGGCAAATGATGAGTGAAGTGCAGGCGATCGCTGAAAATTTAGGTATTAAGTTTGGCATCACCTTAGAACAGCGAATTAATGGAGCAGAAAACGTTGGTGCCCACAAAACTTCTATGCTACAAGATATTGAAGCCGGACGCCCCACGGAAATAGATGCGATCGTTGGGGCGGTGACAGAATTAGGAAAACTAACTCAAATTCGCACACCCCATATTGATGCTATCTACGCCAGCATTAAGCTGCTGGAAGCGACCAAACAAAAGATTTAATGATTACGAATTATATTGACTGTTTTCGCCAGTTATGCTTTAAAAACTTTGTCTGCAACGACTCCATATATGTGTAAAAAACAGGGGTTAAATAAAGTGTCAAGAACTGCGAGAACAATAACCCGCCAACTACTGCTAAACCCAGAGGACGGCGTGTATCTGCTCCGGCTCCCAAACCAAGGGCGATGGGTAATGTGCCCATCAGCGCTGCCATTGTGGTCATCATGATTGGGCGGAACCTCACCAAACAGGCTTGATAAATAGCATCATAAGGAGTTTTGCCATTTTGACGGGCTTCAATTGCAAAGTCAACCATCATGATCCCGTTTTTCTTGACAATGCCAACCAGCAAAATGATGCCCACGAAGGCGTAAATATTCAAGTCAACTTGAAACAGCAACAAAGTCAGCAGTGCCCCAAATCCAGCCGAGGGTAAGCTAGAAAGGATGGTCAGTGGGTGAATGAAGTTCTCGTAGAGAATTCCCAACACGATATAAATTACCAAAATGGCAACCAGGAGTAATATTCCTAAACCTTGAATTGAAGACTGGAAAGCTTGCGCTGAACCCCGAAAGCCTGTACTAATAGTAGCTGGTAGCGTTTCCCGGGCTAGTTGTTCAATTTTCCCAGTGACATTACCTAGTGAGATTCCTGGTTTGAGATTAAAAGAAAAGGTGACTGAAGCTAGCTGTCCTTGGTGGTTAATGGTCAGCGGTCCGACATCTTTGGTCAAAGTGGCTACAGCATTGAGAGGTACAAGTTGTCCACTGGGGGCGCGAACTGAGAGCAAATCTAGACCACTAGAATTTTGCTGATATCTTGGTTCCACGCCCATAATCACTTGATACTGGCTATCGGAGGCGTAGATGGTGGAAACTTGGCGAGTACCATAGGCATTACTCAGAGCAGTTTCAATTTGATTGGCAGTCAAACCGAGAGCCGAAGCTTGGTCGCGGTTGATATTTACTTCAACTTGAGGATTTTTGATTTGTAGGTCACTGTTGACATCTTGCAAATCTGACAGGGTACGGAGTTTATTTTCTAAAAGTGGGGCGTACTGGTAAAGCTCTTGAATATTGGGACTTTGGAGAGTAAATTGATACTGCGCTTTTGTCTGTTGTCCGCCGATATTAATGGCGGGAGGGTTTTGCAAGAACACCTTGATTCCAGGCACACTTGATAACTTGGGTCGAAGTTCATCTACTATTTGATCGGCACTAAGATGGCGCTCATGGGTAGGCTTGAGTTCGATTAAAAGTCGTCCGCTGTTAGCAGAAGCATTTGGCCCGCCAGCTCCGACACTGGAGTTGATAGAATCGACATTCGGATCGCGATAAGCGATCGCAGCTACAGCCTGTTGATGTTTTACCATTTCATCAAAGGAGATATCCTCCGATGCTTGAGTGGTTGCAGTAATTTGTCCAACATCAGCATTGGGAACAAATCCCTTGGGCACAACCGTAAATAAATACACCGTTGCTAAAAGAATCGCACCCGAAATCACCATTGTTGTCCGGTGATACTTCAGCGATTTCTTCAAACTCCAATCATATCCCCGCAACAAAGAATTAAAGAAGCTTTCCGAAATATTGTAAAGACGAGTTTGGAAATTTTGTATTTTAGATTTTCGATTAGGGATTTGGGCATCGGGCATTTCTACCCCTGCCTCCCCTACTCCCTCTGCTCCCTCTGCCTCCCCTGCTCCCTCATCCCCCTGATGATGAGGTGGACGCAAGAATCTAGAACACAGCATTGGGGTTAAGCTCAGGGAAATGACGCCAGAAACCAAGATGGCAACGCTGATGGTAATGGCAAACTCGCGGAACAGTCGCCCCAGAATGCCTTCCATGAACAGTACGGGGATAAATACTGCTACCAAGGAAATGGTCATAGATAAAATTGTGAAACCAATTTCTCTAGAACCATTTAAAGCTGCTTCCAAGCGGCTCTCACCCATCTCCATGTGGCGGACAATATTTTCTAGCATGACTACGGCATCATCCACCACGAAACCCACTGATAAAGTTAATGCCATCAGCGATAGATTATCGAGTGAAAAGCCCAGCACCAACATCACTGCAAAGGTCGCTACGATTGATAGCGGTACTGCCAGACTGGGAATGACTGTAGCCGAGATATTGCGAAGAAACAGAAAGATTACCAGTACAACCAAAGCAATAGTGAGCAACAGCGTGAATTGTACATCATCTACCGATTCGCGAATTGATTGGGAGCGATCGTAGAGAATATTCATGTTCACAGCTGCTGGAATTTCTTTTTGGAAGTTAGGCAGCAGTTTTTTAATTGCATCCACCACTTGGACAGTATTAGTTCCCGGTTGACGCTGAATTGCCAGAACGATCGCCCGCACGCCAGAATTTTGGATTTGGAATTTTTGATTTGGGATTGAGGGCTTTTGTGCTGCTTTTGCTGCTGTTTCGCTCTTCTGCTTCTTATTCCCCTGCTTCGTAGGAAAATACCAACTGGCAATCTTATCATTTTCCACGCTGTCTAGCACTTGACCGAGTTCACCTAGTTGCACAGGTGCGCCGTTTTGATAAGCTACAGTTAAAGAGCGATAACTAGCGGCATCGTTGAGTTGACCGTTTGCTTGAATTGTATAATTCTGCTGTTGCCCGTAAAGCGTGCCAGTTGGTAAGTTGACATTGCCGTTAGCGATCGCATCAGCCACTTCATCGATTCCTATGCCTTTAACACTCAATGATTCTGGGTCAAGCTGAATCCGTACAGCATACTTTTGCGAACCGTACACTTGTACTTGCGCCACCCCATCCACCATTGACAGACGTTGTGCCAACAGCGTTTCGGCATACTTATCTACAGTTGACAGCGGCAAAATAGATGAATTTAAAGAGATGTAGAGGACTGGTTGATCTGCTGGATTTACCTTGCGGAAAGAAGGAGGACTGGGCATATTAGTCGGCAACTGCCTCGCTGCTTTAGAAATAGCAGACTGTACATCCTGTGCTGCCCCGTCAATATCCCGATTCAGGTCAAATTGCAGCGTAATTTGGGCACTACCCAAAGAACTGGTAGAGTTCATTGAACTCAATCCGGCTATGCTAGAAAATTGCTCCTCTAAAGGAGTTGCAACCGAAGAAGCCATCGTTTCTGGACTAGCTCCGGGCAAACTAGCCGTTACCTGGAGTGTCGGATAATCCACATTGGGCAAGTCACTAACAGGTAACTGTTGGTAACTCATCAGCCCAAATATTAAGATGCCAACCATCACTAGGGTTGTCATGATTGGACGGCGGATGAATAGTTGGGAAATGTTCATTTTAGTAGAGGGTGGGGAGTGTTGACTATTGACTGCTAACTGTTAACTGTTGACTGTTGACCAAAGAATTATTATTCTCCCCTCTGCCCCTCTGCTCCCCTGCTCCCCTGCCCCTCTGCTCCTCTGCTCCCCTGCTCCCCTGCCCCTCTGCTCCCTACTTCCGGTTTCACCTGCACTGTGGCACCAGGTACTAGATTAAATTGTCCATCGGTGACGATTTGCTCGCCTGGTTGCAACCCTTGTTTAATTGCCGTTTCGTTGCCAATGGTGTCACCTACGGTAACTGGACGCATTTCTACTGTTTTGTCGGCTTTGACTAAAAAGACAAATTGGCCCTGCTGTCCAGTTTGGATGGCTGGGGAAGGCACGGTTATTACATTTGGTTCTTCAGCTAGCTTAAGTACTACATTAACAAACTGACCTGGAACTAGGCGTTCCTCTGCGTTGGCAAAGGTGGCTTTAAGTTGAATCGTGCCTGTTTGGGTATTGAGTCCGCTATCAACAAAGGTAAGTTCACCCTGTACCGGACGCCCTGTGTCTTTCGGAGGTATGGCGTTGACTTGTAACTTGCCGTTATTAGCACTGTACTTCTTCAGGTCTGGCAGCAACCTTTGAGCAATGGAAAAGGTAACGTAAATTGGGTGGATTTGGCTGATGGTAATTAGCGGATCGGTGGCATTCGCTTGTACTAAGTTGCCTTGATTTAGCTTCAGACTACCTGTGCGTCCAGTAATTGGTGAGTAAATGGAACTATAGGAAAGCTGAACTTTGGCATTGTCGATCGCCGCTTCGTCTGCTGCTACTGCTGCTTTGGCATTTTGTACGTCTGCTTGGGCTGCCGCTACTGCTGCTTCGGCATCTGCGACTCCGTTTTGATCTGCCTTCACTGTTGCCCGTTGAGCCTCAGCTGTCGTCTGGAATTGATCCGCCTGTTCCTTACTAATTGCCCCTTTCTGAAGTAAGCTGTTATATCTTTTGGCTTGGACATCTGCATTTGTGGCTTGAGCGATATCCTTGGCTACATTCGCTTTTGCCTGGTTAACTTGGGCGATCGCTTTCGTCACATTTGCCTGTGCCTGTTTCACCTGGGCTAAATCTTTGGCTTTGGCAGCATTAGCTTGCATCAGTGCTGCTTGCAGAGAACGGGAATCTATTTTAAATAACAAGTCTCCTTTTTTCACATTCTGTCCTTGCTGAAAATAAACCCCAGTAAGTTGTCCACCTACCTGTGACTTGACAGATACCGTGGAATATGCCTCCACCGTTCCCGTAGTCGATAGCTGTATTGGAATAGTCTTTTGAGTCGCAGCAGCAACCACCACGGGCACAGGTCGCTTTTTACCTGCTTTTCCACTTGATTGAGCATCGCTAGCATTACAAGCAGCACAAAAGTAGGTTAAACCCAGCAGCAGTAGCCACAACCGTCCTCTGGGAATTAAGCTGTAAAGACGAGGAATGCTTTGAGCAACTAAAGAAAAAAGTTTTGTCGTCTCAACGGAGTTTAAACAGCGCATATCAACAATCAGGAGAAAGGGAAAGCATACAGATACGTAGCAGTACAGTGGTTTTATTAGAGTCAGCCAGAGCTAAACGAGTACATTAATCGCCTAACGTTAGCAATTTATTAGACCGAGCCTCACCAAATCCCCAAAAGGTAGGGTTTGTTGACAGATATTGCATTTTGTGCAAAATCGTTGCAGTCAATTTTTAGTAGTTCGACTTAATATTAGCTTGTCTAAATATTAGCATACTAATAATTATTGATTTCGCCTAGCTCTTGAGACAGAAATTTATCCGAAGCTGTTTTCACTTAAGTAGGAATCTGTTGTGAGATTTGCAGTAAGTAAACGTATTATAAATCGCTGCTTTTTAAAGTTAATCTGATTGAAATTGGATAAGTCCTCAACTAGTTTCTGATAAATCTATATAGACTGGGCTTTCGGATTGGTTTTACCCAACAGCCAGCGTTTTTAGATATTAAATTGAGAGCATGAACAAAGTCTAAGCGACGAGCGATCGCGATCGGGAGTGGAGTTGAAGGACGAACGAGTATCGGGAGTAACGCTTAAGCAACTAATTTTATACAACACACCAGGATTTTTCCTTAGTCCGCTCCAAGCGAATTGTTATGCATCATCTAGATTAGATAACATAACTTGAAAATGCATTACACTACTTAGATATAAACTTTATCACAATCACAACTTTCGCCCCAAACGTGAGATTCTCTAAATCTATATAGAGTAGAATTCCTTAGCAAATTATGGAAATCAGTTGATTGCATATTCACTTAGATGACCTAACAGGTAACAAAATCGCTGACCTTCTTCGGGAACATCTCGAAAATATGAATGAGATTACACCGCCCCAAAGCGTCCATGCTCTTGATTTAGAGGCATTGCGATCGCCCGATATTACTTTCTTTTCAGCTTGGGAGGGCGATGAATTACTCGGATGTGGGGCACTCAAAGAACTAGATTCAATAAGTGGTGAAGTAAAATCAATGCGTACCGTCAAGGCTCACCACCGTAAAGGTGTCGCCTCGAAGATTCTCGAACACATCGTCAAAGAATCTTCCAGACGTGCTTACGATTGTCTGAATTTGGAAACAGGGGCTTCTCCAGAGTTCGCCCCACCCAGCACGAGCCTTGTATACACGATATGGGTTTGAGTACCGAAGTCCCTTTGCTGAATATATTGATGACCCGAATAGCGTATTTATGAGGAAAAAGCTCGCTTTTCCTTAGTGTATTCAAAACCCTAATTTTTTAGGAAAAATAATAGTCAAGTAAAGTAGTATTTACTTGTATCATCAGCTATAAAAATAATAATTAATCTTGCTTTCCTTTGCTATATTAGTTTTGCTAACCCTACCCAAATTAAAAATTATAGGTAGGGAGTAAGTTTAATACTTTGTTCAAGCAGCAAAAATAAAAGGGGCGGCCTCTAAACCAACCCCTTTTGTTTGTGATAAACTCCGCCCAACGGCTGTTGCTATAAGCTTTAAACTATCGACTAAATCCACCATATCTTCTAAAGAAAGTGCTTGACGGGCATCAGAAACAGATTTTTCTGGTTCTGGATGACACTCAATTATTAACCCATCTGCTCCACAAGCGATCGCAGCCTTTGCCAAAGGTGCCACGAGTTCCCGTTTTCCTACGGCATGGGAAGGATCTACAATCACAGGCAAGTGAGTTATTTGTTTGAGTGCTGCTACTGCACCTAAATCTAGGACGTTGCGAGTGTAATCATCGAAACTGCGGATACCCCTTTCGCACAACACCACATCAGGATTACCGTGGCTAAGAATATACTCAGCTGCCATAACAAATTCTTCAATTGTGGCTGCTAAACCGCGCTTGAGCAGTATCGGTTTACCAGCTTGCCCTAAAGCTTTGAGCAAATCGAAGTTTTGCATATTGCGACTACCAACTTGAAGCATATCAGCGTGGGTAGCGACTGCTTCAATTTGGGAAATTGACATCACCTCGGTGACAACTGGCATATTGTAGAGCGATCGCACCTTCGCTAAAATTTCTAATCCTGACTCACCCATACCTTGGAAAGCGTAGGGAGATGTGCGGGGTTTGTAGACACCGCCACGCAAAGCTTGTACTGATGCAGGAGACAGCTTTTGGGCGACTATCTCCATTTGTTCCCAGCTTTCAACGGTACATGGGCCGCCGATAATTACTAATTCTTCACCGCCAAAAGCGACTTTTTCCGAAAGTTTAACGATTGTCTGGTGTTTGGGATGGGATTGTGCGGCAAGTTTAGCGTTAATCATGGTTTTATTGTTCTGAAAAATTAAGTATTGGGGATTGGGGAAGGTGGAGTCCCTTCTGGGGATAAGGGGTAATGGGGATTTAGTGTTAGGACAGTCGCACTCAGAAAAAAACCCGGAACCTTCCTTCGAGGGGTTCCGGGCGCGTTCTGGCTCATTGGCATGACGCTATCTACCCGGAACCATCTCTGGGCCAAAAGTAAAAGCCGTAAAACCAACTACCGAAATAAGTCGTCACAATGAAATTCTCCTTAAAAAATAAAAACCGCAGAGTTCGCTCTGCGGTTCACCGGGCGGTTTCCATGTGGAAACTCGATTCACTCCCGGTGAACTACCCTAAACCAAAAATAAAAGTAAGAATTTGTGTTAAACATTTGCGTGCCGCTTTGGCTGTGAAATTTATCTTTAACTATATATACCTATGTATAGTAACATTAACAAAAAGAGCTAATGGTGTCAAGACCCCCATAAGAGCTAAAAAAGCGATAGACTCAGTACAACTGTGGGAATCAAGACTATAAGGTTTCTCTAGAAAATGCTAGGTGCAGCTTGCTTTCTATACAGTAGTCCGCATTCACCGAACGTGCTGTGTTCTCATGGTTACTGCAAGTCGCCCTTTGTGCGTCTAAGCTAGAAGGCGTTTTATCCTACTTGAAACAAGTTTCAGACTTCTCTCCATCAAAATGCTTGGATTTTAAGCTTGATTAGCCTTAATTTGTCAGAATTTGTCTAATGCAGTTCTCGTTACTTATTTGTCTAGAAGAAAAAAGCGGCCTGTGGCTAAACATTATTATAGTTATATAACTTTATAAATATTGTGATGAGAGAAGTGAATAAATAGTGTAAACAATCAAAAATTAATAGTGAAAATTTTAAATTCAGATGAACAAATACAGACGATTTCAAAGAATCAGAGAAAACTCACGGTGGCGGCTTAGTCTTGCAAAAATGCAAAAATGCAGGATTCCAAAATCAAAACATCCAATTTTCCTGACTTGTGTTTTTACCTAGTGAAAGCTGATTCTAGACAATTGAGAAATGCCATACATCATTGTTACCCAAGTCGTTATCCACCAGATTAACTTTTTAGAATCACCAGTTTGATTATGCCCAGTCCTAAAATCTTAGCCAAATCTTTTGACTATCATGGAGTTTACCCCTGCCCAGTCTGTCGGATAGGTAAGATTTCTCATATGCCATTGATGGAAGCTATGGCTTGTGACTTTTGCCAAGAGATTTTTACAGTTAACTTAGAACTACAGCAAATAAAGATGCCTTCTAGGCAACCACCCTTAGTTTGGCGGTGGAATGGGTTTAGTTGGACAGAAGCCCAATTAGAAGGTGTGGAATTAGGTTGGGGTTATGGACTAGCTGCTGCTGCTTTTGTAGTCCTTCCTACTACTATCATTGGCGTAGTAGCTTATTATTTTCCTCCTAATATTAACGAACCGATTACCTGGATGCCATATATTTGGACAATATTAACTTTTTTATCACATTTATCAATTATTGTTTGGATTTTTATTGAAGTTTATCAAATTCCAGTAGGAGCATATTTAAGAGCGATCGCTCGATGGAGAAATCGGGAGATGGGGAGGTGAGGAGATGACCAGAAATAGCTAATTCCCAGTCCCTAATCCCTAATCCCTAGTCTTAAATAATAAAAGATGCAGCCGAGAGACCGCTGTATCACTCATAATTAAGTTGATTGTCCACCGAAATGACGTATGAGCGATCTGGAGCGGTACTATAGAATTTTGGAATTAGAGCCTGGGGCAACACTCGAGGAAGTGAACCAGGCTTATAAGGATTTAGTGTTTGTTTGGCATCCCGATCGTATTCCTAAGGAAAATCTCCGTTTACAGCAAAAGGCACAGGATAAGCTCAAAGCGATAAATGAAGCTCGCGAAAAATTGCGCTCTCTAAAAACCAAGCATCAAAGCACACATCACTCATCGGCGTCTCACCACCAAACACCATCTCAGACAAGTCATCCACCATCAAGTCATCCACCATCAAGTCATCCACCATCAAGTCATCCACCATCAAGTCATCCACCATCAAGTCATCCACCATCAAGTCATCCACCATCAAGTCATCCACCATCAAAGCAGAATCCAGACTTGAGTGGTAAAGACTATAGTCGGGCAAATTTGAGCAATAAAGATTTATCTGGCAGAAATCTTAGTTATGCCAACTTGAGCGGTGCTAATCTCAGTGATACTTTTATGCACAAAGTCAACCTCAGAGGGGCGAATTTATCTGAAGCAAATTTGTTTCGCGCAAACCTACTTTTAGCGGATCTTAGGGAAGCGAATTTGCGTGCTGCTAATTTAATTGGTGCGGATCTCAGTGGAGCCGACTTGCGGGGAGCTGACTTAACCGGAGCGCGGATTCGCTCTGGCGAGCGCCTTCTGGTTAAACTAATTGGTGCTAACCTAGCTGGGGCAATCATGCCTGATGGTGCCATTCATCAGTGATAGGGGAAATGTAAAAACAATTTGCCCATGCCAAATTTAATCAGGTTTACAAAAGTCTAGTCATACACTCTGCTTCCAAGACAGCCATTTCCAGGGCTTGTTGTTGAGTATCTGTCAAGTTCTGACTACGTTGCCAGCTTCTTTGCAGATATGGATAAACCATGCTCAAAGGTGTATGTAATTTGTGAGCTAAGTTGTTGGTAAACTTAGAATGTATATTCAATCAATTGTAATTAAATTAAGTTCATCTGAGAATTTTCAGAAAATTTCTGGTTTTACAACTTTTAATACAAACTAAACTTCGTCAATAAGATGCTCTACTTATTAAATAAATCGTGGATATCAACCTTGCTGTTTTTACAAATACTTCAGTTTACGAAGAAGTTTTTATTTTGGAACATTGTGTTTGTTGGAGTTTAATTTTTTGTTGAAGGGTTAGTGGTAAGCCAGGTTTAACTTTGGTATATAGACGAGCAAATTCTCGCACATAATGAGCAGCGACTATCGGACTTTCAATCACTAAAAGTGTCTCGTCGTTACCATTATTGGCAGCATCAGACCAATTATGAGAACCTGTAATTACTGTTTTGTTATCAATCACAGCAAATTTATGGTGTAATAAATCACCTTTGGCTAACATAGGTACGCCTACGCTCGTAATTGGGTTTTGCCAAGGATGATTATCAGCTTCATATTTACATTTATTACCCAGAGCAACTCCCATCATATCTAAGGCTTCGCTATAAGAACGATAAGCAAATTGTGGCTCAATTAAAGCGCGAATTTCGACATGTTGTTGATGTCTATTTTCTAAAATATTAGCAAGACGCTGTTCGGAAAACACGAATAGAGCCAAATCAATAGATTCCGTTGCTGAATCTAAAGTTTTGCCAATTAAACCATTACTACTATTACTCCAAGGTTGAGTTGGAGAAGTAGGCGAAAACTGCACAGTAATTGTGGTTTGATTTAATCTGATTTTTTTAGGTAAACGCAGCGGTTTTTGTAAACCAAATCGACTATCTGGCTTACCTCCTGGCCCGTCACCCCACATAATGTTAAACTCTTCTGTAAATAAAGATGCTAATTCTGGGCTATCAATTTGCAATAAATTATTAGCATTTCCTAAACTGCTAGAATTTGTATAATCACCAGAAGTATCACTTAAAGTAAAATTCGCCGAAGTAATAATTACAATGCGATTATCTACAATTACAAACTTATGATGCATCAAACTACTACCAGCTGAACCATCAGCTCGATCGTCTAGCATCTGAATTTTGGCATTTTGCAAAATTATTAAAGCATCTCTTTGATTTATTTCTGCGGGAGTGAGTTGATTGTCTTGGTTAACATCGAGAAATTGGCGAAATTCTTGATAACGTTGCCGTTCTCTTTGAGCTAATTTACTTATTTCATTAGGTGTAAAACTACTCCAAGGTCGGCTATAAGTATTTTCTAAAATTAACCTGACTTTTATTCCAGCTTTTTGTCTATCAACCAATGCTTGGGCGACTTTAGGTAAACGTAATTCTTGTACAGCTACATCTACTGTATATTTAGCTTGCGTAATAGTATCAACAATTTGTTTTTCTAAGTCATCTCCCAAACGAGTTTGCTGACGATATGATTCTTTGTATTCCCCAGACTGAGAATGATTAAAATATACTTTAACTAAAGGATCTTGTGGTAAAGCTGCTAAACGCTGATTGGAAGATTGGACTCGTTGACAAGCAGCAAGGGGAAAGATGAGTAAAAAGATATATAAAAAATACCTTTGTCTAGATAAAAGTTGCACTGTAATCTGTTAAAAGTGGATTAAGAGTAGACATATTTATCATTCCCAAAATCTTTAGTTTTGAGATGAAGTAGAAAAATACAGCAGCACTCAGAATTCAGGAGCTAGAAATTAAACAGGTTTTATGCTTGGCTACCAGACTTAGATTGTGTACTTCATCAACTTGAAATCGGCTATAGCTTTCCCACCTAAAACAAAAACCCACTCAGAATACAGAATTACTGAGATTTTGTCAGTATCCACTTAAACTGTATATGCTAAAAACATCAGCAGTCTACTCCCAGCTTGTGTTCTCATCATTATCGGTTATATGCAAATTTATCTAGATTACAGCGCTACTACTCCCACTCGAAAAGAAGCGATCGCAGTTATGCAAACAGTCCTCACTCAACAGTGGGGCAATCCTTCCAGCTTACATGAATGGGGACAACGGGCTGCAATGGTTGTGGAACAAGCCAGAGTCCAAGTTGCTGAATTAATTAACGCCGCCACTGCTGAATCGATTATTTTTACCTCTGGCGGTACTGAGGCAAATAATCTGGCAATTATGGGTGTGGCTCGGTTGTATACTGTTCCTCAACATTTAATTATCTCCAGCGTCGAGCATTCCGCAATTTCTGAAACAGTGCGATTGCTAGAGATATGGGGTTGGGAAGTTACGCGCCTAGATGTAGATGTCAAAGGTAGAGTCAACCCCCTAGATTTAAAAGCGGCATTGCAAGATAATACAGTTTTGGTTTCCGTGATTTACGGTCAAAGTGAAGTTGGGACAGTACAACCAATTGCAGAACTAGGAAAGATTGCGCGATCGCATGGTGCTTTATTCCATACAGATGCAGTGCAAGCTGCGGGACGTTTACCCATAGATGTACAAGAACTCTCTGTAGACTTACTTAGTCTATCCAGCCATAAAATATATGGTCCCCAAGGAGTAGGGGCGCTGTATGTGCGTCCTGGCGTGGAATTGATGCATTTACTAGGGGGTGGTGGACAAGAAATGGGATTGCGTTCTGGTACGCAAGCAGTACCGATAATTGCTGGGTTTGGTGTAGCTGCTGAGTTAGCAGCACAAGAATTGCCTATAGAAACACCACGCTTGATTGAATTACGCGATCGCGCCTTTGCCCAATTAGCTGAAATTCCTGGTTTAATCCCCACAGGACACCCGTACCATCGCTTACCTCACCATGTAAGTATGTGTTTAAAAAACGCTGATGGCGAAAAACTTAGCGGTAAAACCTTAGTACGACACCTCAATCTTGCAGGCATTGGTATTAGTGCTGGTGCTGCTTGTCATAGTGGAAAACTTAGCCCCAGCCCGATATTGTTAGCAATGGGCTATTCCGAAAAAGCTGCCTTGGGCGGAATTCGCATTACATTGGGGCGTGATACCACCGAAGCCGATATAGATTGGACAGTAATGGTATTGAAGCAAGTTTTAGAGAGGGTAACACCAAATTTATTGGCTATATATTAAACCATCTATAGGAATCCTATTTGAGTTTTAAATAAATACCGTACATGTGAAGGGTCGCAAAATAAAATGTGTGTCGAATAAACTATTCAAACAGTAACGGCTAATGTGAAAATGTTGGAACCGAAACACAGAAACTTATATCAAGTTCGGCCAATTACTTATAATATTGTTGGTCTATTTGCTAATTGGTAATTGCTAATTGAGAAAAACGCAATAAATAACTGACGATTACCGATTACCCATTGATGCTGAGCGGAGCCGAAGCATTAGCGACCCTCACAGATATCATAAGTATTCAACCGGACATGATATTACCAGATGTCGCAGAACGCCAGTAATGTAGAGGTTGTATAAAAACTAGAAGCAAGGCTAGCCATTGTCAAAAGCTAGCTAGACCCTT
Organism: Nostoc sp. S4; assembly: GCA_029379225.1. Lineage (GTDB taxonomy): Bacteria > Cyanobacteriota > Cyanobacteriia > Cyanobacteriales > Nostocaceae > Nostoc. The sequence continues at coordinate 15,087 of JAQYWR010000043.1, forward strand.
TTAATTGTCCCACCTTAGCTGTGTGGCTTTGTTTGAGTGCGATCGCTTCCCTTACTTTCCCTACTTACAACTTCAGGAGCCACGGTTGGTGTCTGGACTACCCTGCCTTCGTTCCTAAGTTGAGTATTGAGCATTGGGGCGATCGCTAAACTAAATAGTATTACTTATTTTTTTAATAATTAATGATTAATAATGATAACGAGCTTGTAATGAAAATTAATCGGCATGGACGCGCCAAAGCTCTAATACAGTCAGAGATACAGCTAATTTTTAGTTATTGTTTACTATTATACTTTTACAACCCACCGTATTCTCTCTTAGTCTTTCTTGTTCAGAAATCTAATAGGATTCCTATATATATGTTTATCTATTAAGAGTTCTTATACTCTTGTTGTGTGTATCTTCATCAACAATTGGTATGACACAACATTGACATCATAATGACATACTTAAAATATATATAGTCAATTATAGTTTTAAAAAATCACAATAATTTCTGTCTAGTAATTGCACTGCTAACAAATTTAATATCGCTTAATCGAATATTAACCAAGCAAGTGCTATTGCAAAATTTTTTGTTGCATAAGATATTTCAAATCAGTTCTGTTCTAATCATGTGAGGTGAAAGTGAAAATTCTTAATATATATAAAATTAGTCTGGCTTCAGTATTGTTTGCTGCACCTTTATGTATTTCTCCTTTGAGAATACTTGCACAAACTCCAAATTATAAACAGTGGGCAGTTATTATTAATAGTGGCTCTACAAATGCCTGCGGATACAGAATTCATGTATTGCCATCTGGAAAAGCAAATTACACTGTTTGCAATAAAAAAGGTTCAGGCGAAATAAAAGTGGACACAGCTACGAAATTTTTTAATGATATTTCAGCAGCTAAGCCATTATCCAAATTACCATATACATCATGTGCAAAATCTGTTTCGTTCGGTACGTCAACTGAAGTCAGGTACCAGCGGCAAAAATCACCAGATATTAGCTGTCCAAGTAATGATTCGAGAGTGACAAATTTGTATGATGATGCTAAAAGCATTCAACAAGAATTGAACTTTTCAACTTCCAAAAATTAACTGTCTACGTTCGACTTGCGATTTCAATTAAAATCCTATCTAAATCTCTGAGATTTATTTACAGAATATCAGTCCCGCCTGATAGCAACCTTAAAGTTTCCTAGTGGTGATATTTTTGATGCTCTTAACAGCTACCTGTGGCTTCAAGCCACAGGTAGCTGTTCTGTTGAGGCTCAATCTAAAATCACTTTACTCGTTTGGAAAATGCGTAGGCATAGCTCGTTGTAGATCTAAAAATTTAGTCAAGTTAGATTTTAGCTATTTTGACTTTCTCACCCTCTAAAAACACTACTGAGAAATAAACCTACCAGTTTTCTACCAAGGAAAAGCCAATCCAACCAAAATATAATATGAATAACTACTATTACCCAAAATACGGCTTGGTATGAAGCCTTGCTACTTTTATGGCGTAATCTTCGTTGGGCTATAAATGCCCCTAACCATCCACCCATGAATTCACACAAATGTAATATCTTTTCTGGTACTCTCCAACGCCCTTGCTTTGCACGAGATTTATCATCTGCATACAGTGCAAAGGTAAGAAAACTCATTAGAGGATAAAGAATCAGAGGAATTGGGTTGAAAGTCGTCAATGCAAAATGTACTGCTCCTAAACCTGGTAATAAAGATAAGAGCAATACCTCGAACATTAAAGAAGATTTGGCTGGATGTTGGAATGTTTCTTTTATTACAGAAGATGAGGTTTTGGGGATGTGTTGGGATACAACTCCCTCAATGAAGGCATTGCAAGCATAAATTTTTCCGTCTTTATCAACCTTTAACTGATAGCAAATCACATCACCAACTTGTGGACGATGATTTGTTTGTTTGAGTGCAGTGATATGAAGAAAAACATCTTGACTGCTTTCGCCAGAGCGGATGAAGCCAAAACCCTTGTCATCTTTCCATGTTGTTAATTTACCTTTATGAAAAACAGGTTTCATTAAAGACCCTGATATCAGTACTTCATTTTTAAGGTTCCCATCTCAATATCAAATAATTCATCTTCCAATTTAGCAACGCCAAAATCAGAGCTAATACTGGAACAATGGAAGTAATGCTAAACCAAAAATAATAAACTATGAGTGAACTTCCCAGTAGTCTTGAAGATGCGATCGCCCAATCTCAGTCAGCTGTCCAAGCTGCCCTTGCAGATGGCTGTACTCGCCTACAAGTTGATTTCCTATTCCCGGAATTAAAACTTATGCCCGTGGCGGAACAATTTGTGCCTTTGTTTACTGAATATGATTCTCGCTTCAAAATTTTCTTTGCTGACGCTGGGGCTGCGGCCTTAGCCCGCCGCGATTGGAGTGATGCACCATTTCAGATTTTGGATATCGGGACGGGGAGGGCTGCTTCCTTGCAAACAAAAATTCAGCCAGAAGATGAAATTTTCTTATTCATCGCCCCCACTTCCGTAGAAGTACCGCAGTTGGAAAAGTTATGTGAAGCAATCGGCGATCGCCCTTTAATATTTTTAAATCCCCGCCTTGAAGATTCTGGAACTGTGGGCATTGGTTACGCAGCCAGAAAAGTCCGCGATCGTTTTATTAGTACCATTGAATCCTGCTATTACCTGCGGCCAGTAGATGACCAAACTGCTTTATATCGTTGCTACCCAGGACAGTGGGAAGTTTGGGTAGAAAACGGCAGTGAGTATCAAAAAATTGCCGAATTACCTACAAAACCATCGGGTGATGAGTTGGATCTCATCCTCATGAAGGGACAACCGCAAACAACCAACGCTGTACCTGCAAGAAAGCCGAGTGTGTTTAAGAGTTTACAGCGGTTTTTAAAGGCGTTGAGTAGTTAGGAGAAAGCAGATTTTCAGCTTCTATATATTTTGCCAAAATACTCAACAAACAATAGAAGTTAGAAATTTTACGATCGACTCCTAACTATTGTAGACGCGATTAATCGCGTCTCTACAAAGATTAATTGCGTCTCTACTTCTTTAATTCGCTTGCAACGGCGCATTCAAGATTTTCTCAATGCGATCGCGTGTTTCTAATAAGTGCGCTTTGGTATATTCATCATCGGAATTAACATCCTTGAGTTTTTCATCTAATTGTTTGAGTTTATACCAGGCTAGAGTCCGAGCATCTTCTGGGACATTTTCTTTACGCAATACCATGCCACTTAAAATGTCCAGATATTCGCGCTGCAAGCCTCGCCGCAAACTGGCAATCTTCATTGGTTTAGCTTTTGGTTTGAGTACTTCCGTCCAAATACCTGATTGCAAAGTGTCAAATAATTCTGGCAAAGTCAGTGCATTGTCTGCCTTGGTTTTGAGTTCGATATCTTTAAGACGAGAAAGGCGATCGGCTGAAAGTAAATCCCGCAACACGGAACTCTGTAAAAGTAGCACCAAATCGTGAATCGGAAAATCCAAACGGCCAACTTGCGGATAACTACCCCAATGTCGCCAACGAGAAGGTGCTAATTTATTTAACAGTTCTGGTGAGAAATTTAAGGCATCTTCTGCAAATAAATATTTTTGTATTGTTTCTAAAGCCTGTCGTTGTTGTTCAACTGGTACTGGTTCAAATGGTAATCGGTGTTGGCTAACTCCAGAGGGTATTTCGCTGGGGTGGATGCGATAGAAAGACTGTCCCCCAATGTATTTAGTCGTGTAATATATCTGCTGAAAATAGTTCCCTAATACTGTACTAAAACGTTCGCTGACATCGCTGTAACTATCTCCAGCCATTGGGTAACGCCGATCGAGACGTTCCCACATAATACGGGAATTATTCAACTGCCATTGAGAATAAAGCAGCACATTGCTGCTATTATCCCACGCATCGGCTGTGGGATCGAGGTCATATACATCTTCATCTGTGGAATAACTCAACTCAGGTTTGTAAGATTGTGCGGCAATTTCTTCCAAAATTGGTTTTTCTGCTATAGGAGTCGATGTCTGAATTGGCATGTAGCCATACTTAATCGCCCATTCATCATAAGGCCCCACCATACTAGGAAAATAATCTCCCTGTTTTGTACCTTGAGGAGCAATATTTGGGGGAATGTAGTCCATCACGGAAGCTGTCAAACCTTTAGTTTTAGTAATTTCTGTATTATTCATCTCCTGCGGTGGTAACAAAGTACTACCACGGAAGTTATGCCGTAAACCAAGTGTATGCCCAACTTCGTGGGCGATGATTAAACGTAAATATTGATTGATATATTCTTTAACTTTCTCTTGACTGGGCATATTATCTGGCAGCAATGACATAGCCAGGGAACCAAAAGCAAACTGATTAGTAGCTTCCATCCCGTAGCATAAATCGTATTCGCCTGCCATTTTAGATAAATTACCCAACAATCCTTGTTGTGCTTGCGTTTGCTGGGGTGCATTCTTGTCTTGAGTATTTAAACCATTGCTGCAAAGTAGACGATTTTGCATTAATGTCGATAAAGTAGTGGTATTTTGTGCTTGGCTGGGTTGGACGATTTTGCGATATTCATTCTTGAGTGCCCGGACAAAGCTAGCATCTACAAGAATGTCTGCATCCAATATTTCTCCTGTCAACGGATTAACCCGGGATGGCCCCAGTGCAAAGTATCCATCTACTGTATTAATCCAGCGAATCGTGTTGTAACGAATATCTGCTGGGTCCCAAGTAGCGTCATCTGGCATTTGGCGGACTTCGATGGCATCCTTGAATCCAGCTTTGAGAAAGGCTTTGTTCCACATCAAAACGCCTTCTTTCATCGCATCGCGGTATTCTAAGGGCACAGCGTTATCAATCCAAAAGACAATCGGTTTTTTGGGAGGAGAAATTGCTGCTTTTGGGTCTTGTTTTTCCAAGTCCCAGCGGTTAATGTAGCGGACAAAAGAATCGCCTCGATCGTCTTTGGATAAATCTTGGTAGGCGGTGATAAAATAACCGACGCGATCGTCGGCAAAGCGGGGACGATAATTTTTATCAGGTAGTTGGGAGAAACTGTAGTGGACGCGTAAGGTAAAGCCCCGGCTGTCAGGTAGCGAGGTTAAGCTTGGCGCGTCACTGTCACTAGAGAAATTTAAAATCGACTCAACTTCTACGTTTTGGGGAAAAGCTTTAGAAGTACCAAAATATGACTGATCTGGGTCTTTTGGAACTCCTAAACTTGAAGATAATCCAGCCAAGTCTGTGAGTAATAAATCGCTCAAGTCGATGAGTATAGTTTTGCGTTGCGGATGAATGCTTTTAATTGAAATATTATAGAGAACAGAGTCACTGAAAGAACGGGCAAGCGATCGCGCTTGCGGATCTCCGTCACGAGTCCGAAAATTGACATTGCGGATCGTAAAGTGTAAATTATTATCCACCCGCTGGAAATAAAACAAAAAATCTTGCAGAGGCATACCGCTGTAAATACCTCGTTCGCCAATGCCTGATTCCAATGTTGCCGTAGCTAAGAAATTTTTATTCAGTTGTTCTGGTTTAATTTCTAAATAAATTTTATTCTTTTGTTTATTGCGATAAAGAGTGAACAATCCCCCTTGCTTCACTGTGTCTTTCACTACTTCATCAAATGGTTCTAAATCATCCTTTGCTGCTGGCTTAGCACTAGGATTCGGCTTAGAATTCGGTTTTTGTACCGATTTGGCAATTTGCAAAAATGGTTGTTGTGCTGCTTTTTTTAGGTCTTTTACTATCCAAATAAACGGTTGAGATTGGGGGTCTTTATTGCGATCGACTACCCAAACTTGCCCTGCTGCTAGTCTTTGTTGATCAGAGATATTGATATTTTTTAGCGATAAGGCTGAGGTTTTAGTTGAAGTTTCTTTAGTTAAGAAAGTATTAGACTTGTCTTTACTTGTGGCTGTGACTAAGACTGTCTGATGGTTGCCAGACAACTGTTGCTTTGCTCCATTAATAGACACTGATTTGGCACTAGCCGTGGCTATTCCTAAAAACAAACCGTGTAACAAAATCATATAAAAACTTAATCTGTTCATCGCATTCATCCCTAATAACTATCCCTGGTAATTTTTAACTTTTGCAAAGTCATGCACTCCCTCTTGTGCCGATTCATTACCTGCTTTATATCAAGCAGTAAACTTTGACTACAATTTTAATTGCCATTTTTCCGTTTTCTTAGATTGTTTTATACGAGGATTTTTTCTAACAATTGCGTATCTCACGAAGAGTAAGTATTATTTTTACATCAGACTAGTAAATATCTGGAAAAAAAATCTAATAAATTTCCCAAAACCTCAAAATTATGTCATTTTGTAAATAATTTTTAAGTTGAGACTTTATTTACATCACCAGAATCAGCCAGAAGTAAAAACCGCCTTCTAGCAACGCCTTTGACAAACTTTATTGCCAATCTCCTAGTATATATAGTATTAATTAATACGAATAATATATTCATAAAAAGCAAACTAGCAGAGAAAAAATTTTAGTTGCGGATTATCAAAACAATTACTTTAAATGTATCAACGGACACAGAAATGTCAACATATTTATCTCAAGTTTGGAAACTGCTGACAAATTATGTGAGAGGTACAAGGTTAGAAGAGATGCCAAAAATTACATCTGTGGAAACTGAAGCAACTTTGCCTCTACCAAAAAATATCAAAGAGCCAGACAAAGGCGTTAAATTTATCCAAGATAATTTGCCGGAATATTTATTGTCAGAAAAACTACAAAAAAGCTTAGAAAAATGGACAATAGCAAGGAGTGGTAGGACTTCTAAGATAGACGAAAAAACACTGGATAGGCAACCTACTGGTTTTGGCTTTAGAGTGTGCGATCGCCAGATGCATGAAGAGATTTACGATTTATTGGGTAACAGTGCGCTCAAACCCGAAATAGTCAACGAACTGATGGTATTTCTAATAACAGGTCAAAAAATTTGCCTAGAAGTACTTTTCTTACGGCTAGAAAATTTTTTTTGTCGCTGGTGTCAGGGAGAATTTATCGATGCCACACCAGAGGATAACCTGCCTCAGAAAAAAATGTTACAGCTAGCAGAAAAAAATATTGCGATCGGGCTGAGACAAATAGATATATATACAGGGCTAAACGTACTGATTTTACTATTAGAGTTACATCGCTATGCTCAAGGGCAAGAGCAACTCAGACAAAAAATCACTTTCTATCCATCTGCCAAACCAAATATAGACAATTTTTTCACATCCCAACTGCTGCGGATTGTTAACTATAGTGATGCCTTAGAAATTGGCAACTTTAGCAGTATAATCGGGCAATTTCTTAAAGGCGGCAATTTTACTGGTGCTTATCTCGGTGATGCTAACCTGACTGGGGTAGACTTTAGCGGTGCTAACCTCAGCCGTGCTTACCTCGGTGACGCCAACCTAACTGGCGTCAATTTTAGCCGTGCCAATCTTAGCAGCGCTAACCTGGGTGATGCCAACCTCAGCGGTGCCAACCTTAGCGGTGCCAACCTCAGTGGTGCCGACCTCAGCAGCGCCAACCTCAGCGGTGCCAACCTCAGCGGTGCCAACCTCAGCCGCGCCGACCTCAGCCGCGCTGACCTTAGCTGTGCTGACCTCAGTCGTACCAACCTCACCCGCGCTGACCTCAACCGCGCCGACCTCAGCAGCACCAACCTTAACTCTGCTGACCTCAGTAACGCCATCCTTTTCGGTGCTAATTTGAGTGACGCCAACCTGAGTAGCAGCAACTTCAGCCATGCCGACCTTTGCCGTGGCGACCTCAGTGGTGCTGACTTGAGTCACGCCATCCTCAACGGTACCAACCTGAGTGACACAATTCTTTTTAGTACTAACCTCAACAGCGCCATCCTCGTCGCCGCCGACCTCAGTTACGCCAAACTCAATGGCGCCAAGCTCAACAACGCTAGACTTAACGGTGCTATGTTCTTAGGCGCTGACCTCAGCGGCGTAGACCTGAGTTGGGTGATTCTCAACGATGCCGACCTCAGCGGCGTGATTCTCAACGATGCCAACCTCAGTGGTGCAGACCTCACCGACGCCATACTTTTCGGCACAGACCTGAGCTATGCCAACCTGAATAGCGCTAACCTTACTGGCAGTAACCTCACTGGTGCTATCCTCAATGGTGCGAATCTCAGCCACAGTAATCTCAGCAGCGCCATTCTCGGAGGTGCCGACCTCAGTGACGCCAATATGGAACAAATGACCTGGGGTCAAAAGCAGCAGTGGGAAAGTGTACGGGGACTAGAGACAGCAGTTAATGTGCCAGAGGCGTTGAAGGAAGAATTGGGGCTGAAGTGAGATCAAACAGATGGGGGAAACAAAGATGCAATTTGAATGAAGATTAGCTTTCCAAGTTTGTTGAGAGAAGGTGAGTCTTTTCTGTTTCATGGCGTGGAACTAGCGAAGACTTGGAAAGCGAATTCATGTAAACGCCAATTTATCGGGTGAGGTGTTATAAAATCTTAAGACTTTAAGGATGGCGATCGCAATTTCCCAACACAGTCAGCAAAGCTGTCACTAGGGTAAACTAAGCTAATACGTGCCCAAATTATACAAACACTCTTTATGGTTGTTGACTGTTGACGGTTGACGGTTATCAGTCATCAGGTAAGGGACCTCCAATAAATAAATCCTCAATATCTAAGAATGATAATCATTGTAGAAGGTGGGAAGGCATTGGCTATGGCAAAACCAAGACATCTCGAATTTTTCCTGTTGACTCAAAAGGATACCTTTCTATGTTGTCGTTTAAGCCCCGCTAGGCAGAAAGAGGTTGTAGAATCCACCGATTCCGTAAACCTCATAAACTGTAATTGATTTTTTTATTCCTTTCATTTGTTCTTGTCTTTTTCCACCAACTCTAACGATGGAACCTGCATCTTTTAAAGTTTTCTCTGAAATGAGAATTTGACCTCCATTTGTGTAAGATTCAATGCGGTAAGTTAGATTAACTTGGCTACCTACAACACCATACTTGACGCGTTTGTCTGAACCAATATTTCCTAAAACTACAAGTCCTGTATTGATACCAATACCCATTTCTAGTTCCGGGAAACCCAAATATTTTAGCCTTTCATTAACAGCACCCATTGCTAACTGCATGGCACAAGCACAAGCTACAGCCCTAACAGCGTCATCTTCTTTTGTTGTTGGTGCGCCAAATAAAACCAAAATTCCATCACCCATGAATTCATTAATGGTTCCCTGGTATTGGGTAATCACATCTGCCATGTATTCTAGATAGATATTGAGGACATGAATTACTTCTTCGGCAGATAATTGTTCTGATAGAGCTGTAAATCCTCTCAAATCTGAGGTAAGGATAGTAACTTTACACCTCTGACCACCGAGTTTCAAGGCTTGGGGGCTTTCCAGAAAATTAGCTACAATTTCATCACTCAGGTAACGTCCAAATACTTGTCGAATTAGCAGGTTTCTTTTTTCTAAATCTATATTCGCTTCAGCTAATTCAGCCGTGCGTTGTCTAACACCCACCTCTAACTCATTGGCGGTTTGCCCCAACCTACCAATAACCAAAGTTATTCCTGAGATTCCTAACAGGGATAATCCTCCTAACATCAAAGATGTTGTTTTGATAGTATTGTTAGTTTCTGTGGTGAAGTCATCTAGAGACTGAGTAATTTCCAAAACTCCTCTAACATCTCCTACTTGCCAGTCTTTCTTCGGACTAGAAGGTTGGGTATTGTGACAAGCAACACAAGTAGGCTTCATGATTACAGGTTGCCCATATTGCAATAAGCTCCGGTTTTGGATCTTCTGTATGCGATAAATTTTCTTTTCTTCAGGATGTGCTCTCAAGTAGCTCAGAGCATATTGTTCAAAATCAGTTTTGGAACCACCTTCGGCTTTTCGCCAGGGAAAAGGGTAATCACTATAGATCCTGACTGACATCCCCGCCTGATTTTCACTGACGGTTTTTCCTAGTTCGATCGCGTAGGTTGCAGGGTTAGGAATTGCTTTATCCTTAAGCAGGTAGTCGTGGATAACTTTAATTTCTTTAACTTTTTGGAGCCGATCAACAGTAGAACTACTATATAGCTGCCATGCATCAATAATTGATTTAGCTTGCAATTGTGCATTTATGAGTGCTTGTGATTCAATCAAGCTTGAAGATAGATAAGACATATTCGACAAAGCTATACCAACTCCTATACAGAATAGGAGCGTTAAAATCAAGACAGTTTGTTTTAAAAGCAACTGGGAAAGCCAGTTCTGAGTTTGAGAAATCAGCTGAAACATCACCCAAATCAATCGCTATAAATAGCAAATTTAGAAACTAGTAAATTAACTCTAGACAGAGAAAAACTAACTTTTTTGAAAAGCTAAAATTTTTCACCTCAAGTTAGTAAAATTATCTTCTTGTACCCCCACTTTTATGCATAATTATAAAAATATATTTCTCAATTCATGTATATAGTAAAAATTCACGTATATTTTTACACAAAAATATCTCAAATTATTTAGTAGTCTATGTTAACGGATTCAATGATTGTTGATTATAGCAATGGATATTGAACAAGCACTGGCGTTTACTGATGCACTGGTTTTTGCAAAAATAAGTATCCATTTGAGCGATCTTCAAAAAATGATTTTGCGGGAGTCTTGGTCTTTAGACCGTCAAAGTTACGACCAGATTGCAGACAATTATGGTTATTCTTCTACTTACTTAAAGCATGATATTGGACCCAAATTATGGAAACTGCTTTCAGAAGTGTTAGAAGAAAAAGTTAATAAAACAAATTTTCGCTCAGCCATAGAGCGTCAATTTGAGTTGGCAAATGCGCTCCCACGGTTTAATCAACTCCAAGATATTGTTGTCGAAAAAAGACCATCAAACATTCCTAACGATCCTGTAATTGAAGAATTGACAACTTCGCATCAAGATTGGGGTGATGTCATCGATGCTGATTTTTTCTACGGGCGACAAGAAGAACTAGCTCAGTTACAGCAGTGGATTTTGGTTGAGCGGTGTCGGTTTGTCACCTTGTTAGGAATGGGTGGTATCGGCAAAACCTTACTCTGTGTAAAGCTTATGCAACAATTACAGAGCCAGTTTGAACGGGTGATTTGGCGATCGCTACGAAATGCACCACCTGTAGAAGAAATATTAACAGATTTACTCAAATTCTTCTCCTATCATCAACAAACAGAGTTTCCCGAAACCATTGTGGGAAAAATCTCGCGTCTTTTATATTATTTGCGATCCCAGCGTTGTCTTCTAGTTTTTGATAATGCTGAAACTATCTTGGAAGACGAAAATACAACGAAATTATTCTACCGTGAAGACTATGAAGCTTATAGCGAAATATTTAGACAAATAGGAGAAATCCGCCATCAAAGCTGCTTGGTGCTGACGAGTCGGGATAAGCCCAAACAAGTTCGCCTTTTAGAAGGAGCAAGTTTGCCCGTTCGGACTTTTCAATTAGGTGGATTGAAGAAAACAGCAGTGCAAGAACTCTTGCGCTTAAAAGGTAATTTTCAAGGTTCAGAATCCGAATGGAATCAACTCGTTGAGGGTTATGCTGGAAATCCTTTAGCATTAAAAATTATTGCAACCACCATTCAAAACTTATTTGGCGGCATTATTTCTGATTTTCTCAAGCAGCAAACTTTTGTTTTTGGCAGTATTCGGAACTTGATTGATGAACAATTTCATCGACTCTCTGAGTGGGAAAAAACAATTATTTATTGGCTGGCAATTTATCGTGATGCCGCTTCATTTTTCGATCTGCAATCTGACATTTTTCCGTCGATATCACCGCAATACTTAATCGAGGCTTTAGAATCATTGGAGCAGCGATCTCTAATTGAGAAGGTCAAGCCTGCACTGATTGAAAAACAGGGAGTACAGTTTTCCCTTCAACCTGTGGTGATGGAATATATCACTAATCGATTGGTTGACCAAGTTTGTCAAGAAATTCGAGCCGGATTAGCAACGAGTTTTACTCAAAAAAATGTTTTATTTAAAACTCATGCATTGCTTAAAGCTCAAGCAAAAGACTATGTGCGAGAAGCGCAAGTCCGGTTTATCCTCAAACCGATTCTCGATCGCTTATTAATAGAAGTAGCTGGGGATAACACTGTTGAAAACCTGCTCACTCGGTGCTTAACCAAATTCCAAGGCAAATCGACGAGTGAAATCGGATACGCAGGCGGTAATATTTTAAATTTACTTTGTCAATTGCAACCATATTTAACCAACTACAACTTTTCAGATTTAACTATTTGGCAAGCTTATTTAGAGCAAGTGAGCTTGCATAACGTTAATTTTGCACATTCAGATTTGAGTCAGTCTGTTTTTGCCGAAACCTTTGGGATTGTGTTTGGTGGCGTTGCTTTTAGCCCTGATGGAACGCTGTTAGCCATAGGAGATGCAGAGGGTGGGTTGCGTTTGTGGCAGGTTGCAACCGGACAACTCTTATTGAATTTTACCGGACATCTGGGTTGGGTTTGGTTAATTACTTTTAGTGCTGATGGCCGGACGTTAGCAACTTGTAGTAGTGACAAAACGATTCGGCTATGGAATGTCAACACGGGTGAGTGCCTGCAAATTTTAACAGGACACACAAGTTCGATTTGGTCGATCGCTTTTAGTCCCGATGGTCAGACTTTAGCTAGTGGCGGCGATGAACCAATAGTGAGATTGTGGGATGTCCACACAGGTAAGTATCAAAACATGTTATTCGGTCACACAGGTCGGATTCTCTGTGTTGCCTTTAGTGCAGATGGTCAAACCCTAGCTAGTGGCAGTGCCGATCGAATTATTCGACTCTGGGATGTTAGTACAGGAAAATGCCGCCAGATATATAAAGGGCATACCGGTCGCGTGTGGTCGATCGCCTTGAGTGCAGATGGTCAAATTCTAGCCAGTGGTAGCGCCGATAGAAACATTCGACTGTGGGAAGTTAGTACGGGAAAATGCTTTAATATATTGCAACATAGCGAGCGCGTCCGCTCAGTGGTCTTTAGTCCCGACGCTCAAATGCTTGTCAGCGCCAGCGACGATCGAACGGTGAGAGTTTGGCAAACTACCAGTGGACAATGCCTTAACATTCTCCAAGGACACACCAATTCCGTATTTTCAATTGCTTTTAATCCAGATGGTCAAACCGTCGCCAGTGGTAGTATAGACCAAACTGTGAGACTGTGGGATGTCAGTACGGGTCGATGCTTCAAAATGTTTAAAGGCTATAGTAACTCGGTATTTTCAGTTGCTTTCAATGCCGATGGTCAAATTATTGCCAGTGGCAGCACAGACCAAACCGTGAGGTTGTGGGATGTTAGTACTGGGATTTGCCGCAAAACCTTAATGGGACATTGTGGCTGGGTAACATCTGTAGCCTTTCACCCGGATGGACATTTGCTTGCCAGTAGCAGTGTTGACCGCACCGTCCGCATCTGGTCAGTTAATACTGGGCAATGTCTGCAAATTTTGCTAGGTCATGCAAATTGGGTGCAATCAGTCGCCTTCAGTCCAGATGGACAGATTTTGGCTAGCGGCAGTGATGACCAAACCGTGAAGTTGTGGGATGTCAATACAGGAAAGTGCCTGAACACATTGTCAGCTCACTCTAGCTGGATTTGGTGTGTTACCTTTAGCCCAGACAATGAAATACTTGCTAGCAGTAGTGAAGACCAAATGATTCGCCTGTGGTCTGTTGGCACTGGGGAATGCCTCAAAGTTTTAGAAGGACATACCAGTAGAGTGCAATCGATCGCATTCAGTCCTGATGGGCAAATCCTCAGCAGTGCTAGTGAAGATGAAACGGTGCGTCTATGGTCAACTAAAACAGGTGAGTGCCTCAATGTTTTTGAGGGACATAGCAATAATGTTTGGTCAGTTGCCTTCAGTCCCGATAATTCTATGTTAGCAAGTAGTAGCTTAGATCAAACCGTGAGACTCTGGGACAAGTATACAGGAGTTTGCCTGAAAGTACTATCTGTCCTCACCCATTCGATGCGATCGTCGATTGCTTTCAGCCCGGTTATAGATCCTACAAAACCTCGCACCATCGCTAGTGGCAGCCAAAACGGAACTGTTCAGATTTGGGATGCTCAAACAGGCGAATGTTTGAAAATGCTGCATCCTCCCAGACCTTACCAAGGAACCAATATTACAGGGGTAACTGGAATTACGACGGCTCAAAAGGAAGCTCTCAAATCCTTGGGCGCATTTGAGATTTGAGTACTCGATATAGTTTCTTAGTCTGCCAACTCAAAGGTATAGCAGGAGGCAGAAGGCAGAAGGCAGGAGGTAGAACTATTAGTATTCCTAGCATTCACGCTTGTGATTATGTCCTAAAGGGTGTAACTACGGCTATATCTTTGTGTTTACAGTTGAGAGCGCACTATGAAAATATAGAGACATTGCAATGTAATAAGCTAAACCACATCTAGTTTGCATAATCTGAAATTGTACATTTATTGTGGGGTGGGCGTCTCGCCCGCCAAATATATGCAAGTTAAATGTGGAACAGCTTATCAAGTTCGGTTAAAGACTTATCATTTAGAGGGCAGGTGAGCAGGGGGCTCTTAGCAGGGGGAAAGAGGTTTTCCTGGTTTTGCACAGATGTTTGAATTACAAGTAATTAGGCGAACATGATATAACGTCTCTACTAAAGGATTTTTTGCAATCATTAATTATAGCCGTAGCCACGCATGTTAGGACTTTTTAAAAGCGTGAATGCTAGGAATAGTAATACTTTTACCTCCTGCCTTCTACCTCCTGCCTCCTGCTCTAAATTACAATTAACCTTAATTTTTAAGCCACATTTACCTTAATCAGCTCCCTAACTTTCCTTAAGTTATCGTTATCGACGCTCCTAGTTGTTTAGTAATACAGTCATAGTGTCCTGAAACAGAGGGGGTCACAACTAGTCAAACTGACCAAAAAACCCTCAACCAAAGCTGACATAGCAACTTGAAATCATTTCTGCCAATTGCAATTTGTGCAGTTGTGACGAATTCTAAACTAATCAATTAAATAAAGGAGAAAATCATGTCTACTAAATCTACTCAACCAATGAATAAGTCTTTTGCAGCAAAGAAATCTTTGGTACTTATCGGCTCGCTAGTTGTTTGTGGTTCTGCGATTCTTGGCTTATCCTCCAGAGCTTTTGCTTTAGACGTGAAAGCCGGTCCAATCTGGAACAATGATGATGCAAAAGTTAAATGCCCTGTAGCTTGTGCCGCAGTCGGTGGAAAATGGGACGGTAATTGGAGGACAACAGTGTGGGGTAAGGAGTCGGTTTGCAGTTGCAAATAAATCGAAAAGTTGGACTCCCAACTCTGTAAAAGTTGAATTCAGAGGTTGTTTGAAAAGTGGTTAGCTATAATTTTAGTTCCATTTGGGGAGACCCTAAGACCGAAGTGGCTCAACCTTCTTTAAGCGACTGGTGTTAGCGCAGCGTTAGCGACGCAGGAGCGTCACTTGAAGGGTGTGGATTTAAGTCGCTCTAAAACATTTTGCTACCAACAATAAGACTTTTCAAACATCCTCTTAGCTTTATAGCTTAAAGCAAGACGACGGTGTTATTTTCAGATTAAAGACAATATCAAAAAACGCAACCTGTCAAAACTTAAAACTAAATTACCTCAGACTATGACACAAGAAAAACCTCCACAATCAATCGTTTTCAATGGTGGTAGTAATTCAGGACAAATCGGACAAGCTGGTGGTGACCTGAATCAAAATCAGTACAATACTCAGGGTGGGATCGAAGAACAATTATCCATCATAGAGGTTGTTGAACTAATAGAAAAAATTCAATCTTTATTTAGTGATTCAGATTTACCTGACAAGCAAAAGAAACAAGCCTTGAAACATATAGACTACGCAAAGGACGCAATTCAAGAAGAAGAACCAGACAAAAATACTGCGACAAAAAGTTTACAAAAAGCTACTCAAGCTTTGAAAGAAGCTAACGAAACTTTAGGTGCAGGTCAAGGGCTTTGGCAAAAGTTAGAACCAATTGCTAAACAATTAGCTCCTTGGTTAGGAATTGCAGCAAAAAGTCTTATTTTGCTTTCCTAAGAAGATGTTGTAAAAGTTAATTCTCAGAGATTCAGGGGATTAGAAATCATAGCTATACAGAAAAAACAAATTACGCAGATTTCGAAACTTCTAATTCTTTATTATTCCATATATATCAAATTATTTGTATAGTAGTGAATTCTCTTAACCAATAACTTTTTCAACATCCTCTAAGTCAATGTTTTCCCAACATAAACGTAAAGAGGATAGATGATGAATAACAAACCTCCACACAAGAATTATCAAAACATCAAAGCTGATAAGGCTAATAACAATGGTCAAATTGGTCAAGCTGGACGTGATTTGTATCAAACTCAGACAAATTATATAATTAAATTTTTCAAATTATTGTCTGAACAAGCCCTAAAGGGTTCTATAGTCGGTGCTTTTATTGGTTTATCTGTAATGTTTATCAGTCCTACAATCTTATATCCAATTATTCATGATTATACAGTATCTGCTAAGTGGGCAGAATTTCTTTGCGCGATTTTTGTTGGTTTTTACTGTCGTCTATTCTGTAGTAATCACATGAGTCGAAAATGGCAGAAAAACTTTTTAGCATCCCTAGCCTTTGTTGTGACTTGGTTCGTATTACCATCAGTTCGGGAAATTTTTCTTCCAATATTTGAAGCTAGTTTCGACCGTAACACATCTGATACAATTAGCTATCCAATTAGCTATGCAATTATTTGTGTCTTGGCTGGCGGTGTTATAGAAATAATTGCTGAAATGACCCATAAAAAGCAGAGTAACTAGGGAAATATTACAGTAAATTTCTAAAGTTAAGAAAATAATAGGGAAGTTAACTTTTTATCTCTCTACTTCCCTATATCTCCATCGGTCTACCTAATAAAGGTACTGTGAATAAGTACTATTTTTTTGCCTTGTCCTGTTTTTTTTGCTATAAAAGCTCCTGTAATTAAACCTAATATAATTAAATTATATGTGAGGAATTTTTAAATGCTAGCAAAAGTTTTTTACCGAAATACTTCCCGATTACTTGTCTCTTTAAAAATTAATAAAAAATTATTATTGACGAAGTTTGCGTATTTTTTATTTTTGTTATTAAGTACTGTATATTTTTATTTAATATTGTCAAGTTCAGGGGAAATTAGTTTAGCATTCGCTAAAAAAAGCGAGAAAAACTTTGTTGGCTATTACCAGAGTTGGTCAGAACAATCGATAAGTAGTCCACAACAAATTCAATTAGTAAATATAGCTCCATACGTGAATCAGATAATTGTGTCTTTCATCCAGCCTGATGCTACTTATAAAAATGGTAGCTATAATTTGACTGGAACGGGGTTGCAATTTGCCGCAGATGGCAAAGTAGTGAAAGATGCAATTACCTTGTTAAAAAAAGATAACCCCAAAACTAAAGTATTAGTGGCAGTGGGTGGACAAACTTACACAAATTTTGCTCAAATGAATCCGAAAGTAATTGCTAATATTGTCAAAGACTTTGGATTTGACGGGGTTGATATTGATTATGAGCCTACCAATGTCAAGTGTTCATCATCAAATGGTAAGGTTTCCTGTACATCTGATGCAGAGTTCCGTCGCGTTATCAGGCAAATTCGCCAAGTTCTGCCCAAGCATTACTTGGTAACAGCTGCGGTATGGAGTATCGGTGCTTACGGTGAAGGGCAATGGGCAAATGCTCAACCCCAAGGTGATAAGACAGGTATGACGCTGAATTTGCTGCGTTCACCTGAAAGTAAAATGATTGACCAATTGCATATCATGTCCTATGACGCTGGTACTACTTATAACCCTGAACAAGCCTTAGCAGCTTATCAAAATTATTTCAAAGGGAAAGTAGTTATGGGAGTGGAAGTACCGCCAGAAGCTTGGGGTGGAAATGTTTACACACTGGCAAAGGTTCGTGATTTGGCACAGGTTGTTATTAACAGGAATGCTGCCGGGTTGATGCTGTGGAGCCTACAAAAGCAACCAGAGGGAACACCATCAGGCGATAACCCAACTGCTGAAATGATAACAAAAACAGCCTGTCAAGTTTTGTTACTTGGTAATTGCCAGCAGCCACTATTTACCTCTCAGATTTTTCGTCGGATTATTAACAACAAACATCTCAAACCTCTATTTTATCATCGAAACTCGCTGGATTGCGAAACTGGTTATCGCACCCTATTAGTTAATCACAGAGATACTTGGGCAGTTTTCAAAGATGTCTATAATCAAGCTCAAAACTGCCAGGAAACTGTTCCTTGAACTGTAAATGGCTCTCCATAGCCAACACGACCGCCAAAATAGGTATTTTCAAAATACTCTACGTCAAATAAATTTTTAAAGTTGAGTCCGATTCTAAACCTTTCTCGGTTGTAGAAAATCGCTGCGTCAGTCCGAAGATAACTTGGGACATCATAAGTATTGTCTAAATCTCCAGCGCGATCGCCTACAAAAAACAAACCTAAACCAAACCCTAATCCTTGTAAATTACCTTTTTGAATTTCGTAGGTTGTCCACAGGTTGAAAGCATGGTCTGCGGTATTGGGCAGACGATTTCCAACTTCAAAAGTAGCATCCTCTGTAATACGTGCATCGGTATAAGCATAGCCTGCAAAAATATTCCAACCCGGCAAAATTTTGCCTGTTACACTTAGTTCAATTTAAAAATGTTTGATTTTGGCGTTTTCGCAGGCATCGTTAGAACAATAAAAAATCTAGGCAAAGCATTGCTTGATTTTAGCAGCTTGCCTAATTTGCAAGTATGGTTAGAACCACTTGGGAGTTAGCACGAACGCTAGGAAGGCGATTCCTATCGTCACAGAGCGATCGCCTTTCAATTAATCGAGTTTGATTTGGGGCTTTCCCGCTCTGGGTGGCCGTAGGCATCGCTCAAACTAAAATTGAAAGATAAGTCATCACTAGAAAATATATAGGACTCATATTTGATTTGGTGAAAAAACTCCATACACCTGTAACAGTTTTATTCCCTACTCCCCACTCCCTACTCCCTACTCCCTGCCCACGCAAATAATTTCATGAATCAAATCAGATTCCTATATAAATGCTAAGGGTTTTCATCAATCCTAAGACAGATTTTGCTTTCAAAAAAATCTTTGGTTCTAAACAAAGCAAAGATATTTTGATTAGTTTTTTAAATTTTTTGTCTACTAAGTCGCCTGTCAATGGATGAGGATTGCTTTTACTATCTTGAATTTCCGTTTCCACAGCTAGCAACATCCCCATCAACTCCAAATCGAGGAAAGTATGCTGACTCTAATCTCATTAAAATCTGAAAGTTAATATTGAAATTATCTAATGTATGTAATGCGATCGGGCAATTGCAGATTGCCAATTATCAACTCTAACCCCTCTGGCAAGTAAATTTCCTGCCAGTAGCTCCATCCTAGCTGTCGCGGGTATTTGTACATCACGTCCAAAACATCATCTGGATCTGGGTGTTGCAAAGGTTCCACCGTCTCCTGAAATAGCTCATCTAAGGCTTGCTGGGAAAGGGTAATTCTCAAGTGCGATCGCTCTTTTTTGCTTATGCTAAAGAAGAAGACCGAAGGTGAGCGCTACTGACAGACTTTCAAATGTACCTATCCAAACCGTTCGATCCAAATGAATTATTAATTTTGGTTGCGAGTTTGGCTAGTAGATTTCAGCATTAACCTTTTAATTCATCAGGGTAATGACCAATACTACCTCAAAGCCAGTTCTAAACTTGCTAACTGCAAACCAGAGGGTTATATCCCGCTTGCTAGAGTGTGAGTCGTTCACGTAAAATATAGTGCCATTATTGCGGCAGTTCTCATGACTTCATCTGCGTCGTTCGACACGTTAGAGTCTTTACAGGCGGATATCGCTGAATTGATCGCTCGTCTACCGACTTTAAAAAATCGACAACTTATTGAGCAAGCACTTGCTACTATTGTTCGCCTTGCTGATACCGAAATTGAGCGTCTCGATTGGAAAATCTTATCGGCTGCGCTAGCAGATATGGAGCGCGGTTTCCAACTTTTTTATAATTACCGACACGTCCGCAAAGTCACGATTTTTGGTTCTGCTCGCCTCGCACCAGATACACTAGAATACCAAATGGCGTTGGAGTTTGCTCGCACCGTTACTAAATTAGGATTTATGGTAATGACTGGCGGTGGCGGTGGAATCATGCAGGCGGGTCATGAAGGTGCTGGGCGAGAAAATTCTTTTGGCTTAAACATTCAGTTACCCTTTGAACAGCAAGCAAACCCCTTTATAGAAGGCGATCCCAAGCTAATTAATTTCAAATATTTCTTTACCCGCAAGCTGTTTCTCCTCAAAGAAAGCGATGCTATAGCTTTGTTTCCTGGCGGCTTTGGTACTCAAGATGAAGCTTTTGAATGTATGACGTTAAGCCAAAATGGTAAATTTGGCCCCATACCTTTAGTTTTAATTGACCACCCTGGTGGTGATTACTGGCGCTCTTGGAGCGAATATATTAATAAACAATTAGTCCACAAAGGTCTTGTCAGTCCTGATGACCCGAGTCTTTACACAGTGACAGACAACCTGGATGTGGCTTGCAATGCTATTACCCGTTTTTATGAGGTTTATCATTCTAGTCGCTATGTTGCAAATCGCTTAATCATCCGTCTCAAGACAGATTTATCAGACGCTCAGGTAGAGCAACTCAATGCCGATTTCAGTGACATTATTATTCAAGGAAGGATTGAAAAAAGTCAGGCGTTACCCCAAGAAGCCCAGGATGAAACTCTTGGACTACCCCGCCTGATTTTGTACTTTAATCAACGAGATTTAGGGCGCTTGTATCAGATGATTGCCAGAATTAACCAGATGGGTACTCCTTCACCAGAAGATGCAGCGCATCCAGAAAGGAAGTAGGGTTTATGGGTGGATTTTTCCACCCGTACCCCAATATGTTTGGCAGGCTTCACAGGCTGTTGTTGCTAGTTTGAGATCTTTGGAATCGCTAAAGACTTGACTAGGCTCTGTGAAAGCGGGATGATAACGCAGGCGATCGCAACAAATTTCCAACCATCTCCAATAGTTAGCTCGCCACAGTCGAATCGTACCATCTTCACTAGCACTAGCGAGTAATTCTCCATCTGGACTAAAATTCACTGAGTATACTGGTTTTTCGTGTCCTGTAAATGGCTGACCAATTAAGTTACCATCCAAATCAATCAGGCGTATAGTTCCCCAAGAAGTACCACAAGCAATTAGCTGACTATCAGGACTAAAGACAACACAGAAAACAGCACCTTTATTTTCTTGTATCGACTGCTGAATTAAGTTCCCTTGCCAATCCCACAAGCATACTTTACCATCAACGCTGCTGCTAGCAATCCATTGGCGATCGAGACTAAAAGCAACTGAGTAAACCCATTCATAATGTCCTTGTAAAGGTTCACCAATTAATTCACCCTCAGATGTCCACAAACAAATAGTGCCATCATAAGAACCACTAGCAAACCTTGTCTCATCTTCTGTAAAGACAATAGTAGAAATATCTTGCGTATGTGCCTGAATAGTTTTTATTATCGTTCCATTTTGGAAGTCCCAGAACAAAATTATGCCATCTTTACAACCAGTAACTAAAATTTTCCTATTATGACTAAATGCTCCGCATTCAATCTCAAATTCATGCTTAATTATAGTCTGTTCAACAATATTTTCATTATCGTATACTTGGATTTTCTCTTCACTTGTATTCATTAACAAAGGTCTTCGCTGTAATAGATTGCCTGCAAAGTCCCAGATATATATTGATTCTATATCAGCACTAATAATTGTTTCTCTAGTCGTTTCAAAACTCATACAAATGGGAGGTGCTTGATGAGTTATATAAAGTTTTTTATTGGAATTATCTTCTAAATTTGATAAAATTAAACTTTTTTTGTGATATCCACTAATAGTAATAACTTTACTGCCATCCCTACTATCGAGATGCCACAAGCGTAAAGTGTTATCAAAACTACCACTAATAATTGTTTTTCCACTGGGACTAAAAGCTACAGATGTAGCAGAAGTTTCGCCAAATTCAGCGACTTTAATTAGTTTATTTTCGCGGTGTTTCCACAATCGTACACCGTACCCATCACCACTAATTATTGTTTGTCCATCAGGACTAAATGCTAATGAATTTATTGAATGTTCCCCTGGAGGAATGGGAGTAGTAGATTCAGCTAATTTATTGCCTTGAAAGTCCCATAAACGCAATACTAGTTCTATACCTCCACTAATAATTTGTTCTCTATTAGGACTAAAAGCAATTTTTGGAGAACCCACATCTACCTTAAAAGGTTCACTAAATCGATTACCTTTTAAATCAAATACTTGCACCCAGCCATTTCTATAGGCAATTGCAAACTTACTTCCATCAGAGTTAAAAGCTAGGGACGTGATGCTTTGTTTTTGCAAGAATGTACTCCATTTTTCCTCAGGAGATATTTCTGCAATTATTTCTCCTTGGAGATTCCATAAACATACAATTCCATCACTTCCGCCACTAGCAATTATTTCTTGTCCAAAAGCAATACAAACAACACCCTGTACTCCAGTAAAAATTTTACCGCTATTGCCATGTATATTTTGCCAAATTATATTACCTTGCAAATCCCATAAACATAAAGTTCCGTCAACCCCACCACTAATAATTTTGTCTCCATCAAGGCTAAATGTTATTGCTTGTACTGCACCTTGATGTCTGTAAAAAGGCTGTTGGATTTGCTGTCCTTGTAAATTCCACAATCGAATTGTGGCATCATTACTAGCACTAGCAATGATTTCTCCACTGGGGTGAAATGCAACACAATAAACCCCAGATTCATGTCCTCGAAAAGGAAGCGATGCTGTACCTGTTTGCAATGCTTGATATAAAGCATTTAGCACAACAGGTAACATCTTATCTGTCAATTTTTGATGGTTTTTAGCTACTGTTTGAATAGATAGCAGTAATCCCGGTAAAGGTTGAGTTGGCAATAAGTTTAGTACTTGTGCAGCTTGTTCTCGAAGGATAGCTTCAGTCAGTGCTAAGTCAAGTTTTTGAATTTGTTCTTCTTTGTCTCGTTTCTCGCGATCGCGCCAATCAATACTATTATCAATATATAAGTTCACATCCTTTTCAAGAGTTCCAAAAAATGGCTCTTTTCTCAACTCGATTATTCTCTCTAATTTTGAGCCTATTAATAAATCCTGTCTAGCTTTTTCTTGGTCTTGTTGGTTCGCCTTGTACCAGCGAATAAAATCACTTTTTAAATCACTTTTGAGCCTAATTATCTCTTGCTTTTCCTGAATTAACTCTTGCAAAAATTTCCAAGAGCGCAACAGTTCTTCATGAGAAACTTCTACTGTTACTTTTTGATTTTTATTAATGATATTTTTTCCACTATCATTATTATTTTCAATAGTGGTTACTAAAAGACGATGTTTGACTAATTGCTGGTAGGTACTTTCTAAAATATTTCCATCTTGAAATTGAGATAATTCAGCGCGTTTACTTACTGGCTGTTCCCCTACTATATCGATAATTTCTAAAAAAATTGTTTTAGCCGCTTCTTGCTGTAACGGACTTAATTCCCGATAAATTTTATTTGCTTGTTGCTCTAAAGCTCCTTTGACTCCCCCAATCGCATCATAGGAGCTAATATTTAAACTTTTATCTTGTAAACCATCTTTTTCTTTATCTTTTTCCCATAATAAATCTAAGGTATATTGCAGCAATGGCAGTGAGCCAGCTTTTTTATCAAATTCCTCAATAATTCGATCTACTAATCCAGCTTCAAAAGTTACACCATTACGCGCCGCGGGTTCACCAATTGCTAACCTTAACTCATCCCGCGTCATATCTTTAATTAAACGGATGTGGGTTTCTAGTACTGTTGCCAGTTCTGGATAATGGCTCAAAGTTCCCAAAAAATCCGAGCGCATGGTCATGACAATTTTAACAGACGGATTATTTTGCCCAATTAATTGGATGAGACAATCAATAAACTGCTGACATTTGGCTTCATCAACTTTAGACGAAATCGTAAATAGTTCTTCAAATTGGTCTATATAAATTAGAATATAATGAGATTCTTTTTGAATACTTTCTACTAAATCAACCAAAGCAGTATTAGAAACCGACTTTTCTAAAAAAAGATTTTCTCCTATTTCTTCATATTCTTCAGGTAGTTTACTGTATAACGATTTAAAAGGATTTTTAGTAGGTACTAAAGTAAGAGTAAACAATTTATTTGTTCCCCATTTATTTTCTAAATAGGGAATTAATCCAGCTAAAATTAAAGAAGATTTGCCGCTTCCTGAAGCGCCAATCAGAAGCAATAAATTGTTTTTATTTAATTCCTCACTGAGAGCTTTAATCTGACGATCGCGACCAAAAAATTTATTACTATCTTTAGTTTCAAACTTCTTTAAACCTATATAGGGAGAACCTAAGATTAATGTCCGGCTGTGAATCTCGGCATCAGATTTAACAGTAGATATAATATATTGATTTACCGTTCCTTTATTGTTACCAATAACGCCTTGAATACCTGCCTGAACATTAATCTGGTTATCTAGTTGATTGTCAGTCATTTAAAAGTGTTAATTTTAGTAACTAGTTAAGGATTATTGATGGTTTGGTTGACAGTACCTAAATTTTCACCGGCAACACCTTGAATACCACCCTGAATATTAATGTTGTATTTACCTGCTTTTGCCCCTTCTGGATCGTTTAATTGATTAACTTTTTGAGCTTCTTTAACGATTTCTTCATCTCGATCGGCACCTAATTCTTTTAACATCTCGCTAACAGGAGATTTGTAAATTTCCGGTTTTTTTTCATGTTCCTCTAATAAGACTGGAACTTGTGGTTTATTGTCAAACTTGCGCTTAATTAATTCTTTTAAACCCTTGTAGGCATCTTGAACCGCTTCGCCAGCAGTTTTACTAGCACCAGCTACTAGCGCAGCCAGAATTAGAGAGACTGGATCGCCCATAATTTAAAACTCCTGAAGGGTTAAGTATCAAGATTATTTTTACATGAAGAAATCACGCAAAAAACTATTTATATAATTTGACACATCTATCCTAATGTAGAGAAATAGTTGATATAAATTTACACAAACTTCCAATGAAGAATAGGCTGGGTAAAAAACAAAATGTGGGATTATTTTGCTTTGCTATCTCGATAATTTAAATTACCAGAACTGTCTGCTTTAATACTACTTTAAAACACGTATTGAAGAGTCAATTTCCTCTACATATAAATTATTGTCAAAATTGAGCGAAAAAATGATTCAATATGGCAAGAAAATTTGCCTTGCCACCTTTATACTGGCTTTCAATAGAGGTGGCTGTTAGAGTTCGTATTTTTTAGTAAAAGGTTTAACGAAAATCAGGTAATTTAACCTACTTCCAGATGACAAAAACACCAGTTATTATAGCTGAGTGCTGATCGGCATAAAAAAACCTGTATATTAGCACAGGAAATAATATAGAACATCCTAAACAAACATAGAGGAATAAAAGATGCTGGAAATACTAGGTTCAGGTTTGGTGTCGCTTTGGCTAGAAATGGCTGGGGTACACATCAAGCCTCTAGATGCTTTAGATGCATTGGCTTGGCAAAGTAGGCCTGGCTTGGTTCTAGCCCCCGACCCCAATCCAACTGGGGCGACTACTGTACAAGCATATCTCAAGCAGTTAATAACATCAAAAGTAGTAGGGGCAAATCTGGCTGAAAGTCAGGGAATATGGATGCAGTCAGGGCCGATGCTGATGGCAAATCATCAAGGCACAACAGCTCTACCGGCTGCCTCTTTAACTAAAATTGCGACTTCATTAGTTGCTTTAAAAACTTGGGGTCCAGACCATCAATTTGATACTTTGGTGAGCATCACTGGTCCAGTGGTAAATGGGGTTGTGCAAGGCGATTTGGTGATTACTGGTGGCGGCGATCCGATGTTTGTTTGGGAAGAAGCGATCGCCCTTGGTAATACTTTAAATCAGATGGGCATCAAGCAAGTAAAGGGAAATTTGGTGATTAGTGGCAATTTCGCCATGAATTTCCAACGTCAACCGATGCTGGCAGGTCTAATACTCAAGCAAACACTAAATTCTGCGACTTGGGGTCGTCCTGCTGTTTACATATACTCAATCATGCCCAAGGGAACACCCAAGCCAAAAGTTGTAATTGCGGGTGCTGTCAAATTTGAAGCACAACCAAATCCTCGACAAACTTTATTAGTGCGTCATCGTTCCTTACCTCTAAAGCAACTGCTCAAGGAAATGAACGTTTACAGTAACAACGATATGGCAGAGATGCTAGCAGAGTCAGTGGGAGGAGCCAGTGTAGTACAGTCTACTGCTGCTTATCTTGCTAGGGTGCCGCAATCAGAAATTCAGTTAATCAATGGTTCTGGATTAGGGCCAGAAAATCGCATTTCCCCAAGAGCTGTTTGTTCTATGTTTATGGCTATTCAAGCGGAAGCAAACGCCCATCAACTGAATCTAGCTGACTTGTTCCCCATGTCTGGCTTCGATCGCCGAGGAACACTCCACACCAGACACATCCCCGCTGCTACTGTGATCAAAACGGGTACTCTCCGGGATGTTAGCGCTTTAGCCGGAGTGATGCCTACACGCGATCGCGGTTTGGTTTGGTTTGCGATTATCAACCGTGGTACAAATGTCTGGGGTTTACGCACTGGACAAGACCAACTTTTGCAACGTGTTGTCCAACAATTACAAGTACCTCAAACCGTCCCTTTTGCCATCACTCCCCACTCAGCCATTAACTCTCTACCCCAGCTAGGCGCAGCCATTCGCAATGAAATTTTATTCAAAAGTTAATGACTGATGAATGCTGACTGTGTGCAGGGACATATTTTTTAGAAAGCAAGTCCCTTAACAGCAGATTCCTAAATTCTCATGTCTGGGTAAAAACCGAACCTGTAAAGTGTAAATCTCCATAATAGCTTTTGGGGTAAATTTTCCATTAAGTTGATTAAAGGTAACTTGCAAAATACCCTAACCCTAATAGTGGCTAGAGTGAGCAAAACCAAAAGCAAAAAGCCAACGTCAAATTTGTAAAAATAATTGTAAATAGATCTGTCACGACTAAGTAACAATTAAGCTTCTAGATTTAGGTTGTGATTATGCGATTTCCCAAATTACCCAGACCTGTGCGGCAACTAACCACTCATGTATTAGCGATCGCGCTAGGAGTTGTACTCACAATTAGCACATTGCAGGTATTGCCGTCCCAAGCCGAACCTGCGCCGCTTGCACCTGCTGTGGATACTCCAGAAATTATTGCCCAACGGCAATCACCTGCAACTTCTACCATTGGTAGCAGTAGCTTTGTGACAGCAGCAGTCAACCGTGTGGGTACATCAGTTGTTAGAATTGATACTGAGCGAACAATTACTCGGCGCATGGACCCATTTTTGCAAGACCCCTTTTTCCGTCGCTTTTTTGGTGACGGTTTGCCCCAACAAATGCCTTCCGAACAGCTGCGCGGTTTAGGCTCAGGTTTTATTCTTGACAAGAGCGGATTAGTTTTGACTAATGCCCATGTGGTAGATAAAGCTGATAAGGTAACAGTCAGACTCAAAGATGGCCGCAGCTTTGAAGGCAAAGTCCAAGGTATAGATGAAGTTACAGATTTGGCAGTAGTCAAGATTAACGCTGGTAACGATTTACCGGTGGCGCCCTTGGGTTCTTCCAGTAATGTACAAGTAGGAGACTGGGCGATCGCAGTTGGTAATCCTTTGGGATTTGATAACACTGTTACTTTGGGAATTGTCAGTACCCTCAAACGTTCCAGCGCCCAAGTCGGTATTACTGATAAACGCTTAGACTTCATTCAAACAGACGCCGCCATTAACCCCGGTAACTCTGGCGGCCCACTGTTAAATGGACGAGGTGAAGTGATTGGTATCAACACAGCTATTCGCCCTGATGCAATGGGTATTGGCTTTGCCATTCCCATCGATAAAGCCAAAGCGATCGCATCTGTGCTGCAACGTCAAGGCAAAGTTCCTCACCCATATTTAGGGGTGCAAATGGTAACTTTAACACCCGATCTTGCCAAGCAAAATAACACCGATCCTAACTCTCCGATTCAGATACCAGAAATTAATGGTGTTTTTGTGATGCAAGTTATTCCCAATTCTCCAGCTGCATCTGCGGGTATCCGGCGCGGAGATGTAATCGTTCAAGTCGATGGTAAAGCAATTACCAGTGCTGAACAATTGCAGAATCTTGTGGAAGACAGTCGCCTCGGTCAAGTATTACAGGTAAAACTGCAACGGGGTAATCAAACACAGCAGCTTTCAGTACGCACAGCTGAATTGCAAAACGCTTCCTAAAAGCAATGTAGCCGCTTTTAATCATAGTAAGGTAGCACAAATTGTGCTACCCTACTGCGTGTTGTATAAGATTTATGTTAATAAAATATTTCTTTATTTTTTAAAGTCTATAGCGATCGCAAATATTTCTTGAGCTAATACTATTTTTTGTGAGGCTGCGCCAAATTTTTTGACTTGTTATTTGTTTGTTTGCGATGACAGTCGTTTATGGAGGGAAGTCAGAGCTGAGGAAACCTCCGCTTGGAATTAGAAGGGAAACCTTTATCTTTGCGCTGCCTTTGTTTTGTGGTTTGTTCCTATATGGCGCAACTTCATACACAAAAGGTATACCTACTTCATAACATTATCTGTATTTCGATTAACATCTACTTAATATCAATCGATGAACGTCTAATACAATTAGAGTTTTAAATAAGATGACTCGGCAGTTAGACAATCTCCCTCCTTATTCCCAAACATTTAATGCTTGGGTGGCATCCGGCTATCAAGATCAGTCACGTTTACTACAGGGGCAAGCATTGCAAGAGGTCTTAGACTGGGCACAAGGCAAAAGCTTAAGCAATTTAGACTATCAGTTTTTGCTAGCCAGTCAAGAACTAGAGCGTCGCCAACTTCAGCAAAAACTAGAAGTCGCTAATTATGAATTGCAACGATTATTTACTATCGCTACTATCGATTGTTTAACTCAAGTAGCTAACCGCCGACGATTTGATGAGTATCTTGATACTGAGTGGCGGCGCATGGCACGCTCACAACAGTTCCTCTCCCTTATCCTTATTGATGTAGATTTCTTCAAATCCTACAACGACACTTATGGCCATCCAATGGGCGATCGCACTCTTGCGAAAATTGCTAGAGTCATCAAAGATGTTGTTCAACGTCCTACTGATTTAGTTGCCCGTTATGGTGGGGAAGAATTTGCTGTCATTTTGTCTAATACAGATACACTTGGTGCAGTTCACATTGCCCAAAAAATTTGCTTTGCTGTGTGGAAACTGGCAATTCCTCATCAAAATTCACAAGTTAGTTGTTATGTAACCGTGAGTGCTGGGTTAGCCACTGTAATTCCTATGTTTAACTCTAGCTTTCAAGAAATAATTGTGGCGGCGGATAAAGCATTATATCAAGCAAAAGAAGCAGGGCGCGCTTGCCTTGTGCATAGTCAAGAGCAAACTGAAAATTTAGAAGTAAAGCAGATTGCTTCTCTAGCGAAGCTGTACATCTGTGATGACTCGTTCTTTAGAGAAGAATTATCGCTGTCTAAACAGAAGTTACAACAGACTAAGAACAGAACCCAACAGCTGCTTGTCCAAGTCCGACAGCTGATGCAGATAAACCAACAAATTAGGCACAAAAGCCAGCAGATTAGGGAGAAAACCCCACAAATGACGGGGTAACAAGCAGACTAGAAAGCAGACTCAATGAAAGTCATAATCCAAGACCGATCGATCGCATATAAAGAGTTTCTAGCTCCTGCCCCCTGCCCAAAATCTGTAACTTTGTACTTCATGCGAATGAATACTGTTGTAAGTAGTCCTTTGTCCCTTGTCATTTATCCTTTATCAGTTATCAACAACTAATGCCCAATGACCAATGACTAATGACCAACAACCAATACTAAACCCTCATGAGCTAGTAATGCTTCCGGAAAGGCAGATTTCACATCAGTTTGAACTTGGTCAAGAAAATCATCATGGTCATCTGGGTGGTGGTGAGAAATGACTAACCGTCGCACGCCTGCATTAAGAGCTACATTTACCGCAGCTTGCCAAAGTAAATCAGCACAGTCATGGTTGTGAGATGTTGGAGGAGTGTAGGTGGCATTGGCAATCAACAAGTCAACACCTTGAACGAACTCTAAAATCCGCTCTCGCTCTGCTTGCTCTGCATTTTGGTGCAAATCTGTGACATAAGCAACACTATATTCCTGCCACGTGACTCGGTAGCCTGCTGACCGCTGAGTTTGATTGATTAATGCAGTTGTAATAATTACATCATCTAGCTTTACGTCACTTTCTGGAGTCAGATTGTAAAACTGTAATTCTGACTGCATTACCTGTAAAGGATAAGGAAAATGTGGCTGGAGCATCTGATCGTACAAACATTGTTTGATTGAGGCTCCATTTGAGGCGGCTGTCCCGTAAATATGGAAGCAATTTTCGGCAATAAATGCGGGGGCAAAAAAGGGAAACCCTTGAATACGGTTAGATTGGGAATTGGTAAAAAATAAATGGGCTTCTAGTGACTTTTGCAGCTCTTGCCAAGTTTTACCCAGTATACGTAAGCCAGTACCGCCATCAAAAATCAAGCGTTTCCCGGCTACATGCATTTCTACACAAGCGGTATTACCGCCATAACGGCTGGTGTTATTGCTGGGAGTGGGAATCAAACCCCTTACACCCCAGAATTGCACTCTTAACTGACCTGCTGGACTATTGGGCAGGCTTGTTGACTTTTCAGGTATATAGTTCTGGGAACCCGACAACTCAAAGTTTGACATTTTCTTTGAAATTAGACCTTAGTGAGCAGGTCATCGTAGCGCCGCATTTCTAACAGCCTATTTTTTTCGTCCACAATGACTACCGTAGGAGAGTAGCTTTTTAACTCTTCTGGAGTAAACTGCCCGTAAGTCATTATAATCAAGCGATCGCCAATAATGCCTAGACGTGCCGCAGCCCCATTTAGCTCAATAACTCCTGAATGGGCTAAAGCCGGGATTGCATAAGTAATAAAGCGCTGGCCATTGGCACTATTCACTACTTGCACTTGCTCATAGGGTAAGATCCCAGCTTTTTCCAGCAGGACTCTATCGATACTGATACTACCCACATAGTTAATATTTGCGCCAGTAAGGGTGCAGTTGTGAATTTTTGCCAAAAGGAGAGTACGCTGCATTTTGGTTTGGGGTTAGTGGCAGTTTTTAAAGCCGTAACAAGCGAAAGTTATTAAAGATGAAAAGTTAGGAGTTAGGATTAACCTCATCCCACCTCTAAAAGGAGATGGGATTTCAGGTTAATTGTTGACTAATGACTATTAACCGTCAACAGTCACCAGCTCAAAAAGCAACTCTTAACTTATAACTCTTCTATTATGCTTTATAAGCTTTGACGGATTTTTCTACTAAAGCTGCAACCTTATATACATCTTGCCAACCGAGAATTTCAGTCACCTTTTTTTCCAAATTTTTATAACTACGGAAAAATTCAGCAATTTCATCCAAACGGTGTGGTGCTACATCATTGAGGGATTTGACTTGAGCGTAGCGCGGATCTTTGTCTGGAACACAAAGAATTTTTTCATCGCGATCGCCCCCGTCAATCATTTCCAAAAAGCCGATTGGCCGTGCGGCAATAATACAGCCTGGAAAGGTTGGCTCATCAATTATCACCATACCATCTAGGGGGTCGCCATCATCAGCCAGAGTATTGGGTACAAAGCCGTAGTCATAAGGATATTTTACCGACGAATAAAGTACTCGGTCTAGAGCAAAAGCTTCTAGTTCCTTGTCATATTCATATTTATTTTTACTTCCACCAGTAATTTCAACCAAAACGTTAATTAAACCTGGTTTTGGTTGGGCAGGAATACGAGATAAGTCCACAAAAAACTCCTCTGCTAACAGTTAATTACGGGGGCACTCAGCTTCGCTCCCCGTGTAGAATTTTAGGGCAATATGGATCTCTTCCCAAGAGATTGGGAGTAGTGAGTGATGACTGTTGAGCCTCGCCGGAGACGTTTCCTGTCTTCTCCAGTTAGGAATTATTTTCTCCCTCATCTCCCGTTGGTGAGTTTCGACTATGCGGAAATCGAGCGAAGTCGAGATTCAACTACCGCCAAGTCGAACCATATCCCCCTCATCTCCCCCATCCCCCCTTGGTGAACGAAGTCGAAGCACATCTCCCGATTGGTGAGCAACTTGCTTAAGAGCGTAGTCATATCCCTGCTGTTAAGCAAGCTAGCAAGAGCGTCCCGTAGGCAAGGGAGTCGAACCACATCTCTCCCTCTTCCCCTGAATTAGCCAAACAATGGAAAAAGCGTTACGAAGTTTCCTCGCAACGCTTTTTCCAAGAGGGTAGTATGGATCTGCGCTCTAGAACGCTCGGACAAAGCGAGCTAAAGTTAAACGGTGTTTGACATTGCTCACATTGGTTGGTGCTGCATCCTGTTTGTCAATCTTGACTCTCTCGTAGGTTTTGGATTGCGGGTTGCTGGTTATTTTGAACGTTACTCGAAGAATAGTGAGCAATGACAAATACGGGTAAGGTAAGAGTCAACAGAGCGATCGCAGTTCCCACAATGTCTGCCAAGCGGTGTGAGTATGTGTCAGCAGAATTGGCAGACGGGCTATTTGAATTCATACAATATTGAAGTTATTCGGATCGTTGTATAGGTCTACTCTCAAAGAGAGTTTTGATGTTATTTTAGCTAGTTTTAAACTGTAAGATCTTTAGTATTCAAATATCTAAACCAGTTTGATAACTGTCATAGTAGGATTTTTATAGATCAAATTCTTAATCCAAGGTTAAAACCAAATATATGCTGTTGATTTTGGTAATTAATCTTTTCAAATTTTTACTTATATCGTCTAATTAATTACATATACACAGTCTCGATCGATAGTATTATAGATGACATTTTTTCGTTGCTTAAAGATTAATTAACAAAACGTATTTATTTAGATACTTCGTAATTATAACACCCTCCAACGCTTTTGATACTGCCATATTCATGCAAACGAAAATTTGTAATGTATAATACAAAACTGCCAAAATAGTGATATATTCTTAGTGGTTTTCGCTTGTTATATAGTAGTTACACATAAAAATATTTGACAACAGAGAAAAACGGTAACAAATTATTTTTCTTATTACTTATAAATTACCGAATAAATACAGATATATCATCTGCCTTACCTAAGATATATTCAGTAATATTACTAAATTAATATTTTCTAATTTCAATTCTCAAATGCGTCTAAGGTAATAGGAAATTTGTCAATCTATATATAGGTAGAAATAAAAAAAGCTTTGAAAATTAGTGTCGAGAGTGGACTTTCAAAGCTTTTAGCTTAAGAAGATATTTGTAAAATTTAATAATTTATAGCTGAAATTACACCCTTGAGGACATAATGACAAGCGTGAATGCTAGCAACAGTAATAGTTTTACTCCTGCCTCCTGCTATATCTATGCACCAATTAACATCAAAGGCGTTGCTCTTAGTATGATTAGCCTTTTATGACGCTCTGAGTTGGCGATTTCGTAGGCGTTCGCGACTACCAGTGGGAATTGCAGCAATTAATTTTTGTGTGTATTCCTCTTTGGGTTGCTGGTAAATGCTTTCGGCTGTACCTTCTTCGACTATTTGTCCGCGATTCATGACTAAAATGCGATCGCTCATGAATTTGACTACACTTAAATCGTGAGAAATAAAAATATAAGTCAACTGAAAGTCTTGTTGCAATTCTTTAAGCAGATTTAATACTTGCGCTTGTACCGACACATCCAGGGCTGAAACTGATTCATCGCAAATAATAAATTTGGGATTTAATGCCAAAGAACGCGCTATACAAATCCGCTGGCGCTGACCGCCAGAAAACTGATGCGGATAGCGGTTCATTGCATCTGCATTCAAACCTACTCGTTCTAAAAGTTCGGCTACGCGTTCGCGTCGTTGTTGTTTTGTCTTACCAACGGAGTGAATTAACAACGGTTCCATTACCGCCTCTCCAACCTTCATCCGTGGGTCAAGGGAACTAAAAGGATTTTGGAAGACTATTTGCATTTCCCGCCGCAGTTTTTGCAACGGTTCTCCTTTGAGGCTGGTAATATCTTGTTTTTCAAAGATAATCTGACCACTCATCGGTTCAATTAATCGCAGCAAGGTTCTACCAAGGGTAGTTTTGCCACAACCAGATTCTCCCACTAATCCCACTGTTTCTCCTGGTTTGACATCAAAGGAAACGCCGTTAACCGCCATAGTGTAGCGTTTTGTACCACCAAATACCCCCCGGACTGGAAAACCAACTTTTAAGTTGCGGATTTCCAACAGAGGTTGCTTCTGGTGCAAGTTTGCTAATCTCGTAGCAATCTCTTGGCTGGTAACTTGTACAGGTTGTAGGGGTTCTTTCGCCTGAATTACTACTTGTCCGGTTGCTGTTTCATCTGCACTCATGTAATCGGAAACGGTGAGTAATTTTTGGGGATGGCTCTCAAGTGTGGGACGACAGGCTATCAAACCTTTAGTATATGGATGTTGGGGATTGCTGAAAATTTGCTCACAAACACCAGATTCGACAACTTTGCCTTTATACATCACCGCTACTTGGTCAGAAATTTCAGAAATTAGCCCTAAGTCGTGGGTAATAAAAATCATTGCCATTTCACGGCTTTGCTGCAATTCTCGCAATAACTCCAGGATAGTTGCTTGCACCGTCACATCCAAAGCTGTAGTTGGTTCATCGGCAATTAATATTAATGGATTGCAGGAAATTGCCATTGCAATCATTACCCGTTGCAACTGACCCCCAGAAAGCTGATGCGGGTAGCGTTCCAGCATGGCTTCTTTGTGTTCCCTCACCAACTGTGCCAACTTTGGTGTATTTGGTTTAGATGAATTGTTGTTGGTTTGATGCCAATCGATATACTGCTGCTGGATCTCTTCATCGCTAGGTAAAAGTTTAACCTCTTGCAGACCTGCGATCGCAATTTGTTTTGCTTCGGCGGCTGAGACATTTTGATGCCGCATAATTGCTTCTGTTAGCTGAAACCCGATGTTATAAACTGGATTGAGGGAACTCATCGGTTCTTGAAAAATCATCGCAATGTCGCCACCACGGTGTAGCTGCATTTCGTGAGGAGGCAATTTTACTAAATCGATGGGGTTGGCGTTTTCTTGAGGACGAAACCAGATTTCACCGTTACTAACTATACCAGGAGTTTGCAGCAAACCCATCACAGCTAGAGCTGTGACTGATTTTCCACTTCCCGACTCTCCTACTATTCCTAGAGTCTCACCTCGACGCAATTCAAAGGAAATACCATCCAAAGCTCTGACGATATTGCCATCACCGGGAAATTCAACTTGTAGATTGCGAACCTCTAGGACAGTTTCTCTCATAGGAGTCGGGTAGGAGTTTTAACTAAAAATTATTTGGATTTTAACAGTAGTTTTAGTCTGTATGTCAGTAATTTTAGCTTTTAGATTTCTTGTCAGTTTTTTCGCTGCTAATAGTAATTAATATTACACTTTCTGGAATATACACGGATTCGTGATGTCCAACAGCTTGGAATTTGAAGAAATCGCGATCGCGTTTATTGATTAAAGCGAAACGATATGACAACAAGATGTAATGTGTCAATGCAGACAAAAAAAATAGCACATCTTAACTAAAGGATGGCTATTTCTAGAAATTGTCAAATCGTAATGTTAGTTAGCAAATTCAGGACACGTTAAACAACCAACTTTAAAAGGGAATGTCATCTGGATCTGGTTCTTCCTCTTTCACTGGCGAATAAGTGGTTCGCTCGTAATTCGTGGGTTGAGGGATAGATTCATAACTTGTTGCTGGGGGAGTAACGCCAACAGGACTTTTAGTTGGGGTAGGTGCTGGACGTTGTGACTCATAAGTAGGAATATTTGTCTCTGGCGGACGAGATGCTGATGGTTGTCGCGGGGAAGTTTCGCTAAATGATGGAGTTACGGTTGAGGAGAAAGATGCAGTATTAAAACTACTTCCTACAGATTGAATTTGTTGTACTGTTAATTCAGCGCGTTTTTCTTTAAAACCTTCTTGACGGTCAACAGTATTCATACTTAAACGTCCTACCAAGATGACGCGATCGCCTTGGTGATAGTTTTGCTGAATTTCTGTTGCTAAATTCCCCCAACCGACAACTTTGAGAGTTGCTGGCGGATCTTCTGGTTTCTGGGAATTGGGAAATTGTACCAACATTTCCGTGACTTCCAGCTTATTATCCGCTGTGTAGCGCAGTTGCGGTTCATTAATAATTTCGGCCATTAAAACGCAGCTGTTCATTAAAATTACTCCTGAGTGCAAAAAGTGCTGATTGAAAAAGAGGGGTTTTTCTTTATAGTGCCAATTAATATCTAGATATGTTTGAAGAAGAATTCAAAATTACTCTTGGTGGGAAACTGGAACCGACCACCTAGAAGCACCAGAAAATTGAAAATTTCTTATCATATTTCACCATTTATTCATCCACCAAGAGTTACAAATTCAATTGAACAATTCTAACTCCCGAATTCTGAATTCTTGCACTCTTAGCTTTTAGTTATTTTTAGCATAAAAGCCAAGCGATCGCTTTGAACAGCATTAAATATACTGCTCGCCACCCCCGCCTGACTAAAGATGAGCATTGAATTCTGCATTTGAGTAGTATAATTGTACCACCTATTGCAGACGGATCAAAAATTCCAGAGAAAAAATTAAGTTTTGACGTGAACTGGAAAAACACCCAAGGCAATCAACCTGGCTGGGAGGTCGCGCAAGACGGGTAAGCGCAAAAATGCAGGTGGTACGAAGGTACGATTTGAGGTGAGAACTGGGGCAAATATCTGCTTTTGGATAAAAGTTTGAAACGCTTGAATAATCCGTGTGGGTAACTCCCGTTGACGCTGTACTTTTGCGAGGTCACCCAGTTGTACTTGTCGGTTCTTGAGTGGCTGGCTGAGAACGTTCGCCGCCACTACGGCATCTTGAATTGCATAATTAATCCCAACTCCGCCAACTGGAGACATCACATGGGCAGCATCACCGATGAGTAGCAATCCTGGATGATACCAGTGTTTGACGCGACTGGATTCTACTGAGAGAAAGGCTACTTGCGACCAGTCATGTAAATTTGCGATCGGCTGCTGGAATTCTGGCACTACTTTGACAATAGATTTTTTTAATTCCTCCAAACCCGCAGCCCGTAGTTTTTGATAGCCTCCTTTGGGAATCACATAAGCAACTTGCCACTCATCGCCACGGTCAAGCATAGCGATGATGTGACCTTGACCAAAGCGCCCCATTCCTCCCTCAGGGTCTTCTGGCTGACGGGGTAGGCGCAACCAGAGAACATCCATTGGTGGCGAGGTTTCAATAGACTCAAACTCACCCAAATGTCGTAAACGTGAGTTACGACCGTCTGCACCAACTGTGAGGATTGCCCGAACTTCATGCCAGCCACCGCCTCCTCGGTAGCGGACACCTTGAATCACGCCATTTTCAGTAATTAATTCCTGGACATTCGCACCCATCACCAGATGGAAACTAGGATATTTTTGGGCTTCTTGGGCGATAAACTCCAAGAATTTCACCTGAGGAAGCATCGTAATGTAAGGGTAGCGAGTTTTGAGATGACTAAAATCAGCGAATGTGACGGTATCTTCAGGAGTTTGAATACTCAGGCGGCGCATTTTGGTATGCGGAAGTTCTAGCAAAGCTGCACTTAGCCCCAATTCTTCCATAATTTGCATTACCGATGGATGAATCGTATCGCCACGAAAATCGCGATCGAAGTCTTTGTGTGCTTCCAATAGGATCGCAGAAATGCCTTGACGCGCTAACAACAGCGCTAAAACCACTCCTGCTGGACCTCCACCCACAATGCAACAATCTGTAGTTTGTACGTCTACAATGTCATGAGCAGCGTTAACGTTTGGGTCTTGAGAAGAATTATCGGGTACATGGGTAGTCATCACAACACCTCCTAACAGCCCTAAAATTTAGGGTAGTTTGCTTTTTATCGTGCGGGCTATTTTTTTAACTTTTCGTATTTAGCTTTTCGTATTTAGATAGAACATGTATTATGGGCGCTAAAGTGTCATTAGTCATTTGTCCTTTGCCCAATACCCATTTCCCAATCAAATAATTAGTTGTGGCTCAAGTTGTTTTAGAAAACGTTTATAAAAGTTTTTCCCCACGTCAAGGGGAAACTGTGACCTCACAAACCCAATCTCCCCTGACGCTTGGAGAGAAAACTGATACACCACAAGAACGTCCGGGAAGTGTCAATGTTTTGCGGCGGATTAACCTAACAATCTCAGATGGCGAATTTATGGTGCTGGTAGGCCCTTCTGGTTGTGGCAAAAGCACCTTGCTGCGGTTAATCGCTGGCTTAGAAACAATGACTGGAGGTAATATTTGGGTAGGCGATCGCTTGATTAATGATTTACCACCCAAAGAACGCGACATCGCAATGGTATTCCAAAATTACGCCCTCTATCCCCACATGAGTGTGTATGACAACATCGCCTTTGGGTTACGCCGCAGGGGAAGCAGAGGAGCAGAGGAGCATACTTCGACTACGCTCAGTAACCGAAGGAGCAGAGGAGAAAATACTTCCTGGTCTCCTTATTTTCGGGCGTGGGCAGAAAATTTCCTTGTAGGGGCGACAAAAAATTTACCTAAAGGACTGCGTTATATTTCTGACAAAGAACGGGCTGTAGATGAGCAGGTGCGTAGTGTTGCTCACTTATTACAAATTGAAACATTGCTGAAACGCTTACCTAAGCAGCTATCTGGGGGACAAAGACAGCGAGTTGCATTGGGAAGGGCGATCGCTCGCAATCCCCAAGTATTCTTAATGGATGAGCCGCTTTCTAATTTAGATGCCAAACTGCGGGCGGAAACTCGCGCTCAAATTGTGAAATTGCAACGCCAACTGGGGACAACCACGATTTACGTCACCCACGACCAAACCGAAGCGATGACAATGGGCGATCGGATTGCGATTATGTCTGAGGGTAAAATTCAGCAAGTAGCTTCTCCCCTTGAACTTTATAACCGCCCTGCCAACCTTTTTGTCGCAGAGTTCATTGGTTCGCCACCGATGAATTTTATTCCGGTAGAATTTCATGCCCCACAGTTGATTATTCATTCCCAGTTTCGTTTCACACTTCCAGAAGTTTGGGCAAAAGCTTTACAAAAATATGATGGAAAAACTTTAATTTTAGGCATTCGCCCAGAACACTTCAATTTGAGTTTACCTGCTACTAAAAATCTTCCAGTACAAGTGGATTTAGTAGAGAATTTAGGTAACGATTCCTTTCTATCTGTGAGGATTGCTGAACCTGGTTCTCAACCTAAATCTATTAGCAATTATCTCCAAGTGCGAATACCACCAGAGCGATTTGTCCAAGTTGGCGAACAACTTTGGTTATCCTTAAACCCAGAGAAAATTCACTTTTTTGACCCCGAAACTGAGTTGGCAATATTTCCTTAAAACTAAACTGAAAAACATCTAAATTGCATATTCAAATCAAATCAATCTCTTGTGGGGTGGGCATCTTGCCCGCCCTAATTATAAATTTAACAAAATAAAAATATGTTAAAAGATATTATTGCAGTAGAACCGAGAGAAAATTATCAACTATATATCCGTTTTGAAGACGAGGTAGAAGGAATAGTTGATACAAGTAAGCTAATTAAATTTACAGGTGTTTTTGCATCTTTACAAGATGGAGAATACTTTGCTCAGGTTGAATTAAACCACGAAGTAGGCACAATTCAATGGCGATCGGCAGCCGACCTCGATCCAGATGTACTCTATGCAGTGATTAGCGATCGCACCCCATTACACCTCAAATTTCATAAATGCGATCGCACCCTCAACATATTGCTCAACTTCAATTTAACAAAGCTTTCTCCGTCCCTTCTGGCAAGCATTGCAGGCAGAAGTTTTTGGTTCAAAATCAATACAACCAATCGCTTGTTCTGTACAAGCTTTTTTCGGATGTACAGTACATTTGAGACGGTAATCATTAGTGAAATAATCACAACCAGAACAGGGAATCTGATGCAGCGTTTTTAAATGAATTACTCCTTTTTTCAAGGTTAACCAAACACTCGAAATCAATAGAATTATGATTGTCCACGTGCAAAAGGCACAGAAAATTATAGCTAACATTATTTATCCTCATAAAATTTTAAAAAAATGCCCGCAGTTCACTGCGTTTCACCGCAGGCATAGGAGTTTATTTAGCTAGAGTTGAACGAAAGTAACTAAAGAATTCAAAGGTTGGGGAAGCGGGTGTTACCACTTTACCAATCAAATTCAACGTTAGGATTGCCGTATATCTGCATTGTTAAGCTGGTTAGTAATTGTTGCGACCAATACTCAATTAATTAGTTATGATTTCAGCAGTTAAATATCCTATTAATGCAGCAAATCAATTGCCATACATTTAGATATGAAGTTTTTA
Source organism: Nostoc sp. S4 (assembly GCA_029379225.1). Classification (GTDB taxonomy): domain Bacteria; phylum Cyanobacteriota; class Cyanobacteriia; order Cyanobacteriales; family Nostocaceae; genus Nostoc. Next base: position 55,685 of record JAQYWR010000043.1, read on the forward strand.
CTGTATTTGGAGAGCTTTTTCCAATTTGCCGCAGGCGTTACCTTCGAGCTGAGAGCGAGTTTTTTGTTGCAATCAAATAGGAGTTCTAGAAGTGGAAGTGCTATAAGATAGTGCAGATGTTTCTACCTGCACATTTTGGCGTTGCCAAAAACCCAGAATTTGTTCGCCAACTTGTTGAGGATAAAAGTAGTGAAAAAAATGATAGCCTTGTGGACATTCCCACAGGTCATCTTCTGGCTTGAACCAATTCAACCACTCATATAATGCAGGGGAGTTGACAATTGGATCTGTCTTGCAGCCACATATCATCATTGGCATAGAAACTCCGCCTTTAGGTAAATAAACTAACTTAAACAAAGAGTGTGGCGAGGGAGATTGTTCCAAATCTTTATCTAAAGCAGCTACTAACTTTTTAGCAGTGTGAGGCGGTTGATTTCCAAAAAGACTGCGAGCGCTGCTTGCCAAAATTTGCTCGCGGCTGATGCTAAAAAGTTGTCGTTGAAAGTAATAGTGAGCGTGCCAAGTGTTGGCGGGTTGAGATGCTACAGCCAGTAGAGTTAGCGATCGCACTTTTTGCCCAAATCGCCGCGCAAAGCTCAAAGCGATCGCGCCACCCATACCATGTCCTGCTAAATGCACGGGGCGATCGTAGGATTCTAAAAATTCAGACACTAAGTCTACAGCTTGGTCTATGGAACTGCCTTCATCTACAGTTTGCTGGTATTCCCAGTGGGCAATTCTCATATATCTAGATAAATATTCAACTAATGGTCGATCGAAACGCTGCAAAACAGGACTAGCACTTAACCACAAAACATCAAATGAATCAGACATAAATACCTATAACTTCTCAATTATCAATTTCAGTAGGGGCATACTCTTGTACGCCCCTAATTTCTACAAACTAAATTCTGTTTTTAACTGACCGACCCACTTTTTAATTCGCTCGTCTGTTAAATCAGATTGGCTACCTGTGTCAAGTGCCAAGCCCACAAACTTGCCATTTTTCACCGCTCTAGATTCATTAAAGTCATACCCATCAGTTGGCCAATAACCAACTGTTTTACCACCCCGCTGAGAAATTTTTTCTTCTAGAATCCCGATTGCATCCTGGAAGTTATCTGCATAGCCATATTGGTCTCCATCACCAAAATAGGCGACCAGCTTGCCTTTAAAATCTATTTCATCAAGATCGGAATAAAAGCCTTCCCAATCGCTCTGAAGTTGACCAATATCCCAAGTGGGAGAGCCAATAATCAGCAATTGATACTCATCAAAAGAAGAAGTATCCGCATCATAAATAGGATGTAATGTTACAACATCACCACCAAATTCATCCCGAATTTGTTCAGCAGCAGATTCAGTGTTACCGGTTTGAGTACCGTAGAACAGACCGATTTTTTTTGACATTTTGACACCTCAATATCCTGTTCGTACATTGGTTACGCTCGGTTAAAATGGGCAAATTCAAATAGGGTGGTTGCACCAGTCCACAGAATTAACCCCGCATGAGCAAGGCGAGCTGAATGCCCAAAAGTCGTCCTGAAAGTTTGGTTAAGCAGGTGTTGCCTGCCCACCAAGGAATCAACTCTGGTTTTTCAACAGCCACGCTTGTCATGGCTTTTTCTCCTCAAAAAGTTTGCAACTAGCTAAAATATCTAGTTAGCTTAATGAATATCTATATCAATAAGCCTGAAGATATCCTATCAGACTTATTGAAAAGTTTTTTCATTTATTGGTAGTAAAGTTTTGTGAAGTATTAAAAAATAAGCCCAAAAAGCAGGCAGGCGTTAATTCCATCCCAACAAGGAGTGAGCTACAAGCCAAATTCTAGTAAATGCCTTACGATATCCTCACAGAATATTCCCGACGATTACTGGTCTCAAAAGATATATCGGTACAAGAAGCTAGAGAAAGTTAGTTTTTTGTCGATATATGAAATTAATCCAAATACTAAAAGTGGCTGTAATTCCTGTTTTGAGTGCATTTAGTTTGTTTGGAGCATCAAATACAGCCCTAGCTGATTATTTAAATAGTCAGGGAGGAGGAGGTGACTACCGTTATGAATTATGGTCTAGCGATGATAATAGTAATTACTACTTAAAAATTTGGTTAAATGAAGCAAGTCCAACAAGTAGCCCATACACCACAACTAGAGAATTTGATTCTACTAGGGAAGCTCTAATTTATTTTGATTGCAATTATGCTAAAAGAAGTTTACCAGAATGTCCTCAATGATAAATAGTAATTTGTAATACTCGCCAAAGGCGAGTATTACAAATTACAAATTACACTTCGGCGGGTTGATATTCTTGTTGTCTTTCCACAAAAGCCTGAACGCGGGTGCGGTAGTTTCTTACAGTCTCATCTACCCAATCGCGATCGTTGCTATTTGCATACAAATGTACCAGTGGTTCGCTGGCATCTGGTAAAACTAACAGCCAACTGTCATCGTAGGGTTGGCAAATTTTCACGCCGTCGATTAGTTCTAGATTTTGGGCTGGGTGAGTTTCCACCAAGTAGCGCATCAAAGCACCCTTAGCTGTCCACGGACAGCGTACTGTATAATTTTTGTGAATTACACGGGGCAATTCTGACCGCGCAGTGGCAAGCGATCGCTCCTGTATAGTTAACATCTCAATTATCTTCGCAATGCAGAACATGGAATCAAATCCCGGATGCAGTTGCGGGAAAATAAAACCAGTTTCTCCACTACCTCCTAGCACCACATTGGGATTTTTCTGACAAGCTTCCATCAAAGCTGTAGGATTGGCTTTGGTGCGAATTACTCTAGCATCATGGCGACGGGCGACTTGTTCGATAGCGCTGGAAGCATGAACTGGTACTACTACTGTGCCTCTGGGGTTAGCAGTTAAAATCATGTCTACCATCAGTGCCGTTAGCATTTCCCCGCGAATTGGATAGCCTGATTCATCAACTAAAATCAGTTGTTCCCCATTTGCCGATACTTGTACCCCAAAGTTAGCTTTCAGCGCCTCTACTACATGACCTAACTGAGTCAGCAGTCCTTCGCGGTCTGTTACCGACATCGCCGTTTTATTGACACTGGCATTCAGTACCACCGCATCAGCACCAAATTTATCTAACATTTGGGGTAAAACTGCCCCAGATACCGCATAAACATAATCAATCACCACTTTTGCCCGACTGTTACGGAGTGTATGAACGTGCAAAAGTTTTTCAAAAGCAGTGCAGTAGCGGTCAATGACTTGGCTGGGGTAAGACACATCGCCAATTTCATGAATTTGCGCCCGCCGCATATCCTCCTTAAAATAAGCCCCTTCTATTTTCTTTTCCACGGCTTTGGTGATATTAATCCCCTTAGCATCCATGAATTCAATCAAAATGTAGTCAGGGCGATCGGGGTGTACGCGCACATGGATACCACCTGCTACCGCCATTGTAGGTATAACTGTGCGGGCGATAGGGATAGCCGTAGCATCCAGGTTTTGAATATCAACGCCTACTGACATTAAACCAGCAATCAGCGATCGCGTTACCATTCGAGAAATATTACGCTGGTCGCGGGAGACAGTTACCTTAGAACCAGGTTTCAAGGTAGAACCGTAAGCAGCTCCCAACTTCACTGCGAATTCCGGGGTGATATCAATATTAGCTAATCCTTGGACACCACGTTGCCCAAATAAATTTCGTTGAGCAATATTTCCCCAAATCAAGTTGATGTTTAAAACGGCACCTGACTCAATCTTTTTATTCGGCCAAACACGCACAGCAGTACTAATTTGAGCTTCTTCTCCTACCGTGGAAAGCGAACCTACAACAGCAGCTTCTAATACTTGGGCACGGCGGTCTACACGAGTACCACGAGAAATTACACAGGCGGAAAGTTGTGCTTCCTCGCCGATGATTGCTCCATTCCAAACGATGGGACGTTTGAGATTAGCATCAGCCCCAATAGTAACATTATCCCCAATTACGGTTCCTGCCTCAATCTGGACTCTTGCTCCGATGCGGCAATTGTCACCAATCACCGCTGGAGTCTCAATTACAGCCGTTTGGTCGATATAAGTATTTTGACCTACCCACAATCGATGAGAAACTTCTTTGTAGGCGTAATCTAGTTGTACTTTCTGGTCTAATGCGTCATACTGAGCTTCCCGATAGGCATCTAAGTGACCGACATCGCACCAGTAACCTTCAGCAATGTAACCATACATTGGCTGATCTTTTGTTAAAAGTAAAGGAAATAAATCTTTGGAAAAGTCAGATTCAGTGTTTATCGGCAGATATTCCAAAACTTCTGGTTCGAGAATATAAGTGCCAGTGTTGACGGTATCAGAAAAAATTTCACTAGTAGAGGGTTTTTCTAAAAATCGCCGAATTTGTGATTGTTCATCGGTAATCACCACCCCAAATTCAATTGGGTTGGGAACCCTAGTCAAAATCAAAGTAGCTTTTGACTTTTTTTGTTTGTGAAATGCGATCGCCCCCGTCAGGTCAAAATCTGTTATGCTATCGCCGCTAATTACTAAAAAAGTTTCATCAAGAAGTTCGGCAATGTTTTTTACACAACCGGCTGTACCTAGAGGCTGGTCTTCTTCCACAGCATAGGTCATCTGGACGCCAAAATCGCTGCCATCTTGAAAATAATCTCGCAAGACATCAGGTAAATAATGCAATGTCGCAATAACTTCTGTAATTTGATGTCTTTTGAGCAGATTGATAATATGTTCGGCAATTGGTCGATTGAGGATAGGCACCATCGGTTTTGGCAGATCGCAAGTTAACGGACGAAGCCGCGTTCCCGAACCGCCTGCCATAAGTACTGCACGCATAAATCCTCCTTAACTACAAAAAGCCTTTGCTGCTTGAAAACGTGTCAGATATATTTTCTTCTTTCTATAGTCTGCTATGGATATCCATATTTAAGGAACTTCCACAAGATGCATCTGCGGATAACAAAGTATATTTACTCATTACACCACTTCTTTTATCTAGAGAAAATCAAAAAATGGGTGCAAGAGAATAATTAATCGATATTACTGAATAAAGGGATGATTGAGGCTCAGGCAAAGACACACAGACACAAACGAGAAGTCTCAACGTTGCGTTAGCGAGTCTGCGAGTGTCTGGCTTCTCTGGCTTTGAGCGAACTAGACGCTACACCTAGCCTTGCTACAAAAACTATTCATAATTCATAATTCATAATTCGTAATTAAAATAACTTTAGTTGTGGTAAGCCCACTTAAAATGCATATTTGTCAACAGACACGTACTGCCAGATACAAAGCGCCCAGGCGAGCCACTGGGCGCTAAGGCGTTCTTATTCTAAGCTGACAACTTAAGTTGTAGGTAACTATGAATTACAAATTACGAATTATTTAGATTCCCCAATCTCTTTTACTAATCAATAAATTGTTCTAACAATGTTTCAATACTAGCATTGCGATCCCAGAAGGAAAATAAATGCCAATATCGCAGTTTTCCTTCTTTGTCTAATACAAACTGTGCTGGTAAAGGCGCTCCCAGAGCTTGTCCTACATTATAGGACTGAAATACTCGACAACTAGGGTCGCTAAGTAAAGGCATTTGTAAGCCTAAATCTTTTACGACTATTTGACTCTGCCGTTCATCAGTACTAGTAATCATCAAAACTTCTATTCCCCGATTTTTAAATTGTTCGTAATTCTCCTTCAAAGCTTTGATGTGAGGAAAACAAAAAGGGCAATATTGCTTTTCAGTAAAGATACGAGTAAAGGCAAGTAACACAGGTTGCTTACCTTTATAATCAGACAATTTTACTAAAGTTCCGTTGGTAATATCTGGCAGTTGAAAATCTGGTGTTCCCACTCCTAGCCTGAGTTCATTTGTCGCTGGAATTGGGAAAAAGTTGCGAAAGAATCGCTCATTTAATAACCCACTAAAATCAGTTGAAGTCAGCATGTTTTTGAGATTATTTAAAACAATTGGACATTGGAACATGCAAAGGGCGCAAGGAAAAGAGTGCTACAACTTGTTTTGTGCTTCCCTGCTCCCCTTCGATTAGAAAACCACAGATAGATTCTTTGTTTATCTGTGGTTATTTCATTGATTGCCGAATTAATTTCAGCAAGCCGGATTCAATTCTAGAAAATCTAATCTAAACAGCAGAGAAGTAAACTTTGGACTTCACTGGATCGGGATTCATTGTCTTGTCGCCAGGTTGCCAACCAGCTGGGCACACTTCGTCCGGGTGAGATTGAACATACTGGATTGCTTGCAATGTCCGCAGGGTTTCATCAACGCTGCGACCAAAAGCTAAGTTGTTAATTGTGGCGTGCTGTATGATACCATCTTTGTCTATGATGAATAGACCACGCAAGGCAATGCCCGCTGCTGGGTCGAGGACGTTGTAAGCAGCACTAATCTCTTTCTTGATGTCAGAGACTAAAGGGTAATTCAGGTCGCCAACACCACCAGACTTACGATCGGTTTGAATCCAAGCGAGGTGAGAGAATTCACTATCAACGGAAGCACCAAGGATTTCCGTATTAACTTTCTTGAATTCTTCGTAGCGATCGCTAAATGCTGTAATTTCAGTCGGACAAACAAACGTAAAGTCTAGGGGGTAAAAAAACAGGATGACATACTTACCGCGATAATCAGAAAGTTTGATTGTCTTAAATTCCTGATCTACCACAGCTGTTGCTGTGAAATCGGGAGCTTGTTGACCAACGCGGAGGCATCCTTCTGTTCCGTAAGTCAAGGACATTAACTTAATTCTCCTTTATTGATTTAGTAGCGTGGAATTTGGGTCAGCTAAAACTCACCCATCGACGCTCTCACAGTTTAATTACGATCTGTTACAACTATATCATACTCATAACGATTTTGAGTAGCAAATGCCAGATTTAGATACAAGAGAATGGTTGCTTACCAATGGTCTCGGAAGTTTTGCCAGTGGTACAATTTCTGATATCCGTACACGTACTTATCACGGTTGGCTGTTTGCCGCTATAAACCCCCCTTCTGAGCGTACTTTGTTGTTATCGCACCTAGAAGCTAGCTTGGAAGTATTAGGGGGTGTTGTGGGACTGGGGACAAATATTTGGGGTAACGGTGAGATTGAACAGGCGGGCTACGAACTGCTACGCTCTTTTGATATTAACCCGGTTCCAAAATGGATTTGGGGTGGAGATAATTGGCAGTTAACTAGACAATTGGTGATGCCCTATGGTTGGGAAGGGACTGGGGACTGGGGCATGGGGACTAGGAACGAGGAACTGGAAACAGGAAAGAATACTTCCCAATCCCCATTCTCTCATCGGATTTTAATCCACTATCGCTATGAGGGAAGCGAACGAGCGATTTTACGGCTACGACTGCTGATAGCAGAACGTGACTTTCACCATCAGCAGAGTGCTAACTCAGAATTACAGTTCTCACAATTACTTGAGCAACAGCAAGTCTGTCTGCAAGCGAGAAAATTTGGGCACTTTGGTATACCTTGGCATCTGCGGTGGACACAAGGAAATTATCAACCAGATGCAGTTTGGTATTGGAATTATCGCTTCTCTGAAGAGACAAAACGCGGATTAGGCGATCGAGAAGACCTCCACAGTCCTGGTTACTTGATAGTTACACTCCAACCAGGAGATGCGGTGACTCTAGAAGCACGAGTAGGTTTTCCTAACCCCTTGCTAGGCGTTCTCACCCCTGAGACCTTTGCACAAGCAGTGGAAGCAGAACAAAAAAGGTTCTCTGAGATTTTCGGATGGAGTGCGGGAGGGATTAGGAACTGGAGACTAGGAGCTAGGAAAGAAGCGGGGGAGCAAAGAGCAGCAGGTCAAAAACAGGAATCACCTGTGTCCCCTGCACCTTGCTTCTCTGCTTCTTTCTCGGTGCCTACTCCCCACTCCCTACTCTGGCAACAACTACTTAAAGCCAGCGATCAGTTTATCGTCTATCGGGCTTCAATAGCAGGCCCTACAGTGATTGCTGGTTATCATTGGTTTTCTGACTGGGCGCGGGATACATTAATTGCCCTGCCAGGATTGATGCTAGTTCCGCAACGCTTCGATCTAGCAAAAGAATTATTGCGAGCCTTTGGGCACTACTGTCGCCACGGTTTGATTCCTAATGCCTTTTTTGATGTTGATAACGAACCATTTTATAACAGTATTGATGCGCCCCTTTGGTGGATTGAGACTTTAGGACTTTATTTGCAAGCTACACAAGACTGGGAGTTTTTGGCAGAGCAGTTCCCGACAGTGCAGCAAATTCATAAAGCCTTTGTTGGTGGCACACGCTATAACATCCAAGCTGATGCTACTGACGGACTAATTGGTTGGGATGCTCGTGGTGTAGCCCTTACTTGGATGGATGTGGTAATTGGGGCACACCCTGTTACTCCTCGTTATGGTAAACCAGTGGAAATCAATGCGCTGTGGTATTCTGCTTTATGTTGGCTAAGTCAGTGGGCAAAACGCCTGAGCCAACTGGAGTTAGGTGAGCCAGTGCGTCTTAGTAAACAAGCTCAACGTTATGCTCAGCAAGCACAACGGGTGAAAAATTCCCTACAAAAGTTTTGGAATCCTCAGCTAGGTTATCTCTACGATACTATTGAGCCGGACGATCGCCGAAATTTTCAAATTCGTCCCAATGCTGTTTTGGCGCTGTCGCTACAACATTGTGGGTTTTCTCAAGAGCAAGGGTGTCAGATACTAGATTTGGCAACTGCAAGCTTGCTTACTCCCTATGGTCTTCGCAGTCTCGATCCAGGAGATCCAGAATACAAAGGGAAATATGAGGGTAATCAAGAGCAACGCGATCGCGCTTATCACCAAGGTAGTGTTTGGGCTTGGCTAATTGGCCCATATATTCGGGCTTGGCAGCGTTTTTATCCACAACAACCACTGCCTTTTGATTGGCAACCTCTGCTAGATCACTTTTTATCTGCCGCTTGTATTGGTTCTATTTCTGAGATTTTTGATGGCGATCGACCTCATACACCCAGAGGAGCGATCGCTCAAGCTTGGTCAGTTGCCGAAGTCATCCGCCATCTTAAATAGTGCCGAGTGGCGCATTTTCAATTTTGATTGATTGCGCTTGGCTCCATATAAATAATTTCCTAAATGTGACCATCTAAGTCCTCAAACCCATGTCCGTACATAAAACCGTGGTCTTGGGGTTGATTATAGGTTGTTCCGCCGGCAACGACTGCCTTACGAACTATTTCATCAACTTCTTCTCGGCTCTGAGAAGATAAACACACAAGCACTTCTGTGCTTTTCGTTGCATCACAAATTTCTTTGGGAGTAAAGGTCTTGAACTTGTCTTGAGTCAATAGCATGACAAATATATCCTCACTCACAATCATAGAAGTAGCCGTCTCGTCAGTAAATTGAGTATTAAAACTGAAGCCAAGTTTAGTGAAGAACTCCACAGAGCGATTTAGGTCTTTGACTGGCAAATTCACGAAAATTTTAGTAGCCATATTTTCTATATTTTGAAAGTTCATTATCTAGATGAAATCTCGGCATAACGCTAATATTCCAAGGGAAACTCAAGCTTCAGTCAAGAACTCGTCGAGGCAGTCAAAACTGGAGTTCCACCCATCGATGACTCCCATTTTTTCGTGCTTTTGTCGATCCTCAAAAGATTCATGCACAATCCGGAGTGTGAGTTTGGTATTGCCGTCTAAATCCTCAAAAACCGCCGTCATAACTATTCCCTTTGGTAGTTCGGCGTTCACGACCTTTTCAAAGCCTTCATCAAATTCATCACTAGTAACAATCCTTTCAAGGGGCACGATTTCGCGAAAGACGCCTTTGGCCGGGTACTCCGTACCGTCTGGAGCAATCATCACGTAGCGCCATTTACCGCCCGGACGCAGATCCAGCTCGCTTACCCGAGTCGTAAAGCCTTTTGGTCCCCACCACTGCGCTATGTGTTTCGGATCGGTCCACGCCTGAAACACGAGTTGACGCGGTGCCCTGAAGATGCGGGTGATGACGATCTCGCGTTGAGATTGAGCATCAACGGAATCATTTTTGTTGTTCATCTTGTTCCTCCTGGGTTTGTAATACGTGCAGGTAATCATCCAGCCGATCGAGGTTCTCTTCCCAGAATTGACGATATTGCTCGATCCAATCCGCCGCATCTTTGAGCGGCTGTGCTTTGATTTGGCAGGGTCGCCATTGAGCCTTACGACTTTGCACGATCAGTCCAGCACGCTCCAATACCTTGAGGTGCTTGGAAATTGCAGGAAGGCTCATCTCGAAGGGCTTGGCTAGCTCAGTGACCGATGCTTCCCCCTTGGCGAGGTGAGCCAGGATCGCACGCCGTGTCGGATCGGCAAGGGCGGCAAAGGTGACACTCAGTCGATCGCTAAACATTTTTATTTAACCTAGTGGTTAATTAATTAATAGGTTAAATGTACTATCGAAGAATGTCAAGCTCTAACTGCAAAGAGGACAAGGGGAGAATTCTCCCTTGTCCTGTTCAATGAGTTAACTTTAATCTTGAACCTTTAGAGTGAAATAGCGAGGCAGGATTTTGATAGATAGCGTATGTGCTGGGGCGATCGCAGTCACCTTGCAGACATCAAAGGCGATCGCCCCATTAATTGCTAAAAGCTGAAATTTTTGTAGTAACGTTATTTTAATAATTTATAAAGTGGCTCAGGTCGGATTTGAACCAACGACCCCAGGCTTATGAGTCCCGTGCTCTAACCAACTGAGCTACTGAGCCAGATTTTTTAGTCATTTACGAATATAGCATACAAATTTGCTTGTGACTAGCCTCTTTTGCAATTTGTTTTTGTAACTTGAAAAAGAGATTAGGAAATGAGTATTAAGTTCGTTGACTGCTGACGGTTAACTCTCAACAGTCAACAGCTAACATGAAAAAGATGTGCTTAAATGCAAGGGCAGCTTAGAGCGAATCAATTAGAGAGTTTATCAGGTGGTTGCGGCAGCGATCGCTTTTTCTTGAGCCATATTCCTAGTAATCCGGCAACTGCTAGTCCTCCAATCATTGATGGTTCAGGTACAGGTATGACACTCACAGTATCCAAGGAGAAATATGTGCGTCTATCCACAACTCCAAACTTTAACTCTGTGGATGATGTGTCTGCTGTGAAATTGAACTTATATGGTGTATACGGTTGAAAAGAAATGTTTTTTTGATCGAAAATCTTATTTCCACCTACAAATGTTTGGAACTGATTATCAAGATAGTCAGGTGCCTCAGCTGTAGATGCTAAAAAGTAACTCAGTTCGTATTCCTGACCAGGTTGTGTAGAAAGCGTCTGTGATATGTAGCTAGTCTCAGGAGCTCCAATTATCGAACTCAGCTCTAACCCTTGCTTACCAGTGCTAGGATAGTTACTGATTCTAATACCTGATATATTAACACCAGGTGTGTCCGCCGGATCGAAAGGCTCAGATTTAGTCCATCCTGTAATATTAGGATTTGTAGAGTTGGGATTATCAGGATCTACGAGGGGGTCAAGTTCAAATCCTCCGTTAAAAACAATGTCTCTAGGATCTAAAACATAGTTGGGATCGTATTGTGCTTGCGCTATTGGAATATAACTACCACTAATCACAGCAGTACTGGCTAAGGTAGTGGTAAAACTAAAAACAATAGTAGAGAGTTTTTTAGTTAACTTCATGAAAAATGCCTCCAAATAATTTTTAATTTTCACAACATTTAAAACAGGTTAATAGTTACATCCATACTGACTTGAAGTAATCTCAAGAAAACGGAACAGTCTATTCTGGCTGATAATAGTTAGCTAAGCTTTATTTGCATTAAATTTTCAAATTTAAACTTTGTTTAGCTATCAAAAAAGTAAGGCGATGTCTATGTTGAAAAGTTGGAACGTAAAATCCTTCCGCTTCAACTTTTCGGTATAACACACTGTTCGGGGATGCACTTTTTATTTAAATTATGTACCCATCACTTTCTTGTTTTACAAAACTGACAAAAAAGCCTATTGTTTCTAGTTAATTGCTTTCTTTTTCTTCAGCCATATTCCTACGCACACAGCAACTGCTATACCTCCAATAGTTGATGGTTCAGGTACAGTTGTTACACTCACGTCATCTAAGTAGAAAAATGCCTGTCTATCAACAGACCCAAACTTTAACTCTGTGGATGATGAGTCTGCTGTGAAATTGAACTTATATGGCGTGTAGTCTGGCAAAGAAAAATTTGTTTGATCGAAAATCTTTTTTCCACCGACAAATGTCTGAAATTGGTTATCAAGGTCAGATGGATCGGCTGTAGATACTAAATAATAACTAAGTTCGTATTGCTGACCAGGTTGTGTAGTAAGCGTCTGTGATATATAGCTCAGATCTACAAATCCCCCAAGTGATAAGCTATAGTTACCACTTTTAGGATAATTGCTCATTTTAATCAATGTTGTATCCATCGGATCGCCAGATTTAGTCCAGTCTGTAATATTAGGATTTGTTGTGTTGGGATTGGTAGGATCTACAAGGGGGCCAAGTTCAAAGCTTCCGTTTTTAACAAGTTCTACTGCTTGTGCTGCATTATAAGTATTGCTAATTACAGCGGTGCTAATTAAGGTAGTAGTAACACTAAAAGCAATAACTGAGAGTTTTTTAGTTAATTTCATGAAATTTTACTCCAAACAATTCTAAATTCTGACAATTAAAACAAGTTGATAATTACACTCATGCTGGCTCTAATAGTGTCGATGAAACTAAACACTTCATCCCAGTTTAGAGAAGTTAGAGACACTAAATTGGACTGGAAATTCCTGCACTAAGCTAACGTTGGATTAAAGTGTTTCTAATAGCAGAGAATTATCGCCAACAAATTTTAACTTAACTCTATTATATTTAGAGGTGAGTTTGCACTTCTAAATATTGGCATGGGGGCATTCTTGACACTATGGAGCCAGACATTAGTTGGGTTATTAAGAGAGTCGAGATTGGCTTGTCAACTGTGGTTTATTCATCTCGAGCATCTGTTTTTGTATTTTCATAATTTTATCCTTACTGTTCAGGTAGAGCTTGAACACTCACATCATCCATATACAAATATGCAGACTTGACTCTGCAACCAAACTTTATCTCTGTTAATGCTCCTTTCGCTTGAAAATAGAGTGTGTATGGCGTGTAGTCTTGAAAAGCAATATCTTTATCAACATCAACCTTCTTTCCACCTATAAAAACCTGAAATTTATTATTCGCGTCAGATGTATCCTCTGTTGATGCTAAATAGTAAGTAAGTTTGTAGTATTGATGCTTAACTGTGGGGATAGTCTGTGATATGTAGCTTAAGGCTGAAAATCCACCAAACGATAAACCCTGGTTACCACTTTTAGGAAAGTTGCTAATTTTAATCAATGTTGTATCGAGCGGATCGCCAGATTTAGTCCATCCTGTAATAGTAGGATTTGAAGTGGTGGCATCATTAGGATCTACGAGAGGATCGGTTTCAAATCCCCCGTTAGTAATCAGATTTTGTTCTTCTGCTTGTGCGGCTGATTTATAAGTATTCGTAATCACAGCAGTATGAAGGAAGGCAGTGGTCAAACTACAAACAAGAATTGAGAGTTTTTTAGTGAACTTCACAATGACATAACTCCAAATAGTTCAAAATTGACGGCAACGAGCACTTAATTGATTTACTTTGTGGCGATTAAGGCAACTTAAATTGGTAATTTTTGAAGATATTCTTAGCGTTAGTACTACTCAAGTAAGCAGAAAAACTCTGTGCCGTTGATAGAACTGTAGTTCTGGTGAGTATACCCAGTGGATAGATAATCGGATCGCTCTCTGTTGCGCCGGCAGTTTGTACGACTTTGACTTTGTTAGAAATGAAAGCATCAGTTGTGTAAACAAAACCTGCGTCAATAGTTCTATTTACACCGTTAACTGAAAGAGTTTTATTTTCAACAGCAGTTAAGACGTTACGTACATTACTTGCACGGTATAATTTAGAACTAACCTGATTGAAAATACCTCGGCTAACAAGAACTTGTCTGGCGTATTCTCCTGCTGGTACAACTGGCGGATTACCTGTGTAGTCACCTATAGCGATACCAGTAACATTGGGATTGGTCAAACCATTGATGCTAGTCAGACCAGCACTACCAGCACTAACTGGAGGTGTCGTAGGAGCTATCAAAACTAGACGGTTTTTGACAACGTTTTTACGGCTACCTGATACTATTTTGCTTGGGTTGGAATTCTGCAAGACATCTAGTTGGTCGGTAGCAGCAGAAATGAAAATATCTGCTGGTGCTCCATTTTGGATTTGGGTGAGCAAAGTACCAGAAGCACCGAATGTGTAATTAATGGTTACACCTGGGTTAGCATTTTGGTACTGAGTCTTAATGTCATTGAGCGCGTTTGTTAAGCTAATAGCCGCATACACGTTAAGTGTCGTTGCTGACTTTGCTGGCGAGAAATTGACAAACTGCCAGCCTATTACCAGCATCATGCTGGTAACTGCTGTAGCAATCCAACCGATAAATTTTCTTCTGTTCATGAGAGTTACAGTTTGAGATGAAATCCGATCACTCGCATACACCCATACCCGGAAACAAAAAACCAAGCCAAAATTGCCCAAAGCGTTTCCGACGATGGAAATTGATGATTTTCCAGTAGGTTTACTTAAATAGAGAGTAAAAGGGATAGAATGATGAGATTGTACCAGTAAAGTAGGTGTATACCAAACAATTTGGTAATTAAACCTTGACAATTGAAGTATAAGTTCGTAATTTTCTTAGTTCGCTTGCACCGAGAAAAATCTTCTGAATATATAAATATTAAAAGTATTGGCTTAGAGGCTTTATAGCCTATATTTACTAAATAGAGGTGGCTAGTAAATTAAATACCAACTAAGTTTACTTCAAGCTTCCGGTCGGTAATTTACTTAGGGTCTGCTGAAAAAGTCATCAAAAAGCAACACAAGGATCGATGAATTATTCAAGCAAAGGTCTGAAATAAGTTTTTGTTGTTTGTAATTGGCTGAACCATAATTTTCAATAAAAATAGAGAGAAAGGTATTATTTTCAAATTTGTAGTTTTGGTATCTTTAACTTTCTTCAACTATAAAAAAAGTAATGCGATGTCTACAATGGGTTGTGCAGTGACGCAGCTTTTTTATCTAAATTGTTGTAGCCATCGCTCTGTTGTTTTCTGAAAATGAAAAAAATTATTCTTTCTAGCTTATTGCCTTCTTTTTATTCATCCATATTCCCAACAACCCAGCAATAATTGCCATTCCTCCAATAGTCGATGGTTCAGGCACAGGTGTTACACTCACACTATCTAAGTATAAAAAACCATAGCTACCTCTACCACCCAACTTTAACTCTGTAGATGATTTTGTCGCCACAAAGTTCAAGTTATATTGTGTGAAGGGATTTCCAGCAATATTTGTACTATTTATTTTCTCAAAAACTTTGCTTTCATCAACAAATGCTTGAAATATATTATCAACTTCACTGCCATCTTCATCTGTTCCTAAAAAGAAACTTAGATTATAGTTACTACCAATAGTTGTAGCCAAATTCTGGGATATATAAGCGGGATTTACAAATGAACCAATCGCTAAACCTTGGTTACCACTTTGGGAAAAATTGCTAATTTTAATTCCTGATATATCAAACGGATCGCCAGACTTATTCCATCCTGTAATATTGGGATTTGTAGTGTTAGGATTATTAGGATCTACGAGGGGGTCGAGTTCAAATCCTCCGTTATAAACAAGGTCTTGGGGATCTACAACATAGTTGGGATTATATTGTGCTTGTGCTACTGGAATATAAGTACCAGTAATCACAGCAGTGCTAGCTAAGGTAGTGACAAAACTAAAAACAATAATTGAGAGTTTTTTCGGTAACTTCATCAAAATTTACTCCAAATAATTCTAAATTCAGACAATTCAAACAAGTTGATAGTTACATTCATACTGGCTCTAATAGATATCAAAAAATAAACACTCGATCCAGGTTTATAAGAGTTAGCTATTTACTATAGATAATCTTTTCATAAACCAATAATGGAGTTTTTTAATCAGATGAATTTAAGTGGCATTCTCAACACTATAGAGCCAGATATCATTCGAGATTTTAAGACGGTAATGGTTAGCTCACGCTCTGTGGCTTATTCACTCCCAGGATCGTCACATACAGAGTTTTGCCCTTGTTGATCTACAGATTTGACACTCACATCATCCAAATATAAAAATGCATACCTGGCTCTGGAAGCAAACTTAATCTCGGTAGATGTTTCTTTGGCTTTAAAATAAAACGTGTATTGTGTGTAGGGTTGGTAAGAAATATTTTTTTTCCAACAAACCCTGTCTCCACGTATAAAAGCCTTAAATTTATTATCTAGATCGGGTGCCTCCTCTGTGGATCCTAAATAGAAAGTAAGTTTGTAGTATTGATTAACGACTGTAGGGATAGTCTGTGATATGTAGCTTAAGGCGGAAAATCCACCAAGAGATAAACCTTGATTCCCAGTGTTAGCAAAATTGTCAATCCTAGTACCTGATGTATCTATCGGATCGCCATTTTTAATCCATCCTGTAATATTAGGATTTGTAGCATTGGGATTATTCGGATCTACAAGAGAATCGGTTTCAAATCCCCCGTTGGTAATCAGTTCTGGTCCATCTGCTTGTGCTGCTGACTTATAAGTATTGGTAATCACAGCAGTATTAACGAAAGCAGTGGTCAAACTACAAAAAATAATTGAGAGTTTTTTAGTGAACTTCACGCGACACAACTCCAAATAGTTCAAAATTCGCAACAACGAGTACTCGATTGATTTACTTTGTGGTGATTAAGGCAAGATAAACCCGTAAGTATTTTTAAAGATATTCTGGGCAGTAGTACCACTTAAGTAAGTAGAAAAACTCTGTGCTGTCGATAGAACTGTAGTTCTGGTGAGTATACCCAGTGGATAGACAATCGGATCGCTTTCTGTTGTTAGGGCAGTTTCTACGACTCTTACCTTGTTAGAAATGGCAGCATCAGTTTTGTAAACAAAACCTGCGTCAATAGTTTTAGTGACACCGTTAACTGTAATAGTTTTATTTTCAACAGCAGTTAAGACGGCACGTACATTGGGTGCAAGGGATAATTTGGGACTAACTTGATTGAAAATACCTCGGCTAGTCAGAACTTGTTTAGCATAATTTCCTGCTGGCACAACAGGCGGATTACCTGTGTAATCACCTATAGCGATGCCAGTAATGTTGGAGTTAGTCAAACCATTGATGCTAGTCAGACCAGCACTACCAGCACTAACTGGAGGTGTCG
>JAQYWR010000044.1 GCA_029379225.1 Nostoc sp. S4
CTGTTGCTTAAATCCTTTACCTGTAAGCCTTTCAAGACTTAACGGCAAAAGTCAGATTTAATACTAAGTTTATTCTTAAATAAATAGAAGTTTAATATCTTTAATTAAGTTATAGTAACACTTCAAAATTTTATGATGAAAATCATTTTCATCATAAAAATCATATTTTTGGCAGTATAAAATAAACCAGGCTAGATAAATTATATTTTTTTGTTCAAAAGTAGGTAGGCTAATAAAATTCTCAATCATTGGGAAGTATTCTAGTAGTTTTAGAATATCAATATTTAATTTATTAGAGCTACTCTCAACATTTACCCTGTAAAATTTATGATTTATTTTGGAAATTATATCTATTTTATAAATGCGGTAAATTTGGTGGTATTTTTGGTTATTAGTAGTATTGAATGTGTTGGATGAATGATAGTATTTCAAAAATTTAACTAACTTAGATAAATTATTATTGTTTCCTTCCTCTAGGTTATTCGCAATATATAAAAAATAAATATTTTTATTTGTGAAAGTCTTTAGACTTTGGTTGATAAAATTCCAATCTATTTGTAATAAATCTGTTGATTCTTCATCGGTTGATGTGGAGCTTGCACCGGGGATGGAAATCCCAGAATTATGAATAATATCACTATTACTCCCACTAGCAGCATTATCATTATGCGCCAAAGAGTTGGAATTGGCTGATGGGGTACTTGAAGTTGTTCTGGCAGAGATTTCTCCACTGGAGGTAATACTTCCGTTTTTTTTTGCGTCGATTTAACTACTTCTTTTATAGGTTCTTCTACATTATTTGCAAAACCTCTCCACACGCCAGCTTTGTGCAGAATAGTTCTTTTTTCTAAATTTTCTGTCACAACAATTAAAACGCCATCGTTTTTTGTTTTACCGTCCCAATTTAACCATTGTTTAGGTAGGGGGTAATTTTGTAATTCTTCTGCCAATTTCTCTAAATTTTCAGATGATTTATGTTCTATTTGATATTTTGGATAGGAGTCTGTATTACTAAATTGATGGCTATAAACTGGTTCAATGTACCCAATATATTCGTTAATATTTTTTATATTGACTCGAAATTCTTCTAATCCAAAAAATTCTACTGATTTTTCAATCATTTGACTTAATGAAAAATCTTTCTGTAAAATATTCTGGATTGCACTATAAGCAATCTTTCGTAAGACTATTTCATTTTCTTCTATATCATCAGCTATCAAAACCATAGAATTGAAAACTTTTCGGCCCAGTCTCATAGAGCGTTGGGGTGATTCAATTCCTGTAATTTCTAATAAAAGCTTTTTGTTTCCATTATCTCTTAATACAAGCAGGGAAGGTTTAACTTCATCAATTAAGTCATTAACAATAACTATTTGACCATTTTCTTCTGTAAAAATTTGACGTTTGATCGAACTGGGATCTTTTATAGGCTGATGTTCTTCACTCTCAATACTACGCCAGTGAATACCTGTTTTGCCTAATGCTGAGGTTTTAACATAAATTTCAAAGTTACTCATAACACACCATTCTTGTTACTCACTAGAAAATAGACTGGGGAACATGGAACCACTTATATCCTTGAACAATTGCAAATCCATCATTATTTTTACAACCAATTGCAAATTTATATAAGGCATTGTTGAATGCATTAATTTGTTCTTGAGTTGCTTGAACTTTCAGTGAAGTTGATTTAAAGTTTAATTCGGTTTCTTGAAGCTCAATTTGTTTTTCTTCAAATTGTCCTTTAGCTGCATAATACGGTGACTCTCTATCATCAAAAATATTGATTATAGTTCTAGCAAGCCACCACATATTATTGCGTTGATTTAAAAGTCTTTGTTTTTCATCAAATTCTGTTTTTGCAGCGTCTAGACTCTGTTTATTTTTACCAAGGTCACTTGTAAGTGTTTCTAACTTCTGTTGCTCTTTTTGAAGAATTTCTTTTTTATTTTCTAAGAAAACATTAATCAGAAACAATAAAATATATCGCAGAGGTTGGTCGCCATCTTTAGGTTCGTAGGGAGCATTAATAGGAGTTTTATGGTAGAAAAATTTAGTATACCCATCGTCATCAGTCTTGGCATAACTAAAAACTACATTTCCAATAGTTTGGACTGGAGTTATTACTACAGCTACCTTATCAATTAAAGAATCTGATTTCAAAAAATTGAGCAGCCCACTATATCCTACTTTGACATGGTATAATAAGCTTTCTGCGTCTCTAGATGTTTTAGTATAAGTTTCACACTTTACGGGGGCTAAAATTACTAATCTAGGTGATGTTACATTAGTATAAGCATCTTTTAAAAGTTGAGTAATACGCTGAGAATTGTTTTTTTCTTCATGCCATGTACCGATTTCGGCATTATTTACTTTTCCTGTCTTTTTTTGCATCAGTGCGGTAGCATCAATCGGAATTACTACAGCATCACATTCATTTAATTGCCTTTTAACATATTCTTTGTATTCACCTGTTGCATCTGGATTAAAGTATTCACCAGAAGGATCGGTGAACCTTAATTTTATAAACTTTTTTCCACTACTACCAAGCTCAAAGCTAAAACCCTGGTCATTCCAAGGGTTGTCTCTCGGCTGTGTAGGAGTAACTTGATTTTCTAATTTAGCACCGATATTTCTCAAGACAGACTTACATTCTTCTATCGCACGTAATGTATTGTTATCATCTACCCAAGTTTGGAGATTAGCTCTCTCAAAAGTTTTGTGGAATTCTTCGTGCATCGCTGCTAAAAGACTAGTTTTACCCATTCCTCTGAGAGCAACCATAATGATTTTTAATTCTTCATTTCCATCTGTCATAATTTCTCCTTACTATTATTGAGCTAAATTACAAGATTCAAGTTGATTAACTAGATTAACTTGATTAACTGATTCCATCCATCTTTTTCTCATCTCTCTTTCCCTTTCTTTTTTTCCAAAAATTTCTGACCATATCTGTCCGCGAAGTCCCCTGAGAAAATTTTTCCATTCTTTTTGAATATCTTTTTGGCGAATGATATTATCAATAAATTCCTCTACCATTGCATGAGCAGCTTCATTGGGTTCGCACAATAATTCTTCTATGGCTGGTTTAATAGTATTAATTGCTTTATCATAATCAATTTCCAGAGCCGTAAAAATATCTTCAGCAGTCGTATCTTTAGAAACAGTAAGTGTTTTATCTTGTTGTTCCGAAATTCCTCCTGATTGACCAGTCATAGCGCTAACATTAGTAAGTCCATCTAAGTGCTGGCGAATCCGAGGAAGAATTAACCCACGATATGATAATTGGAAATCTGCTATGATTCTAAATCCTGCTTTTAGCTTTGTAAAACGCTCTGGTATGAGTTGAGAAATTTCACTAAAAAACTTTGAACCTTCGCTATTACTAATGATATTTAAACATCCTTTTTCTTTTAAAACATTGACAACCTGATTTTTTACTAATTCCACTGTCCGTTTGAGATTTTCATCTAAAGATAAGAAACGATGAGAAATCAAGACTCTCAGTTCATCTTGATAATCAGGATAAGCTCTAAAGGCACTACTAATCATAATTCGATTATTAATCTCTTGTAGAGCATTTTCTGATGATAAAATTCCCTTGTCTTGTTCGCAATTTTTAATAGCTGTTAAGACACCATTATATAACTCTTCATTAGGAGTTTGACGTAGATACCAAAGTTCTGTTCTCAGTGTTTGAAGTTCTAATGCAACATCTCTCCACCAGCCATTATCACTATCTCCAAATAGGTCGCTAAAGAGTTCTTCGGCTTCTTGAGAATCCTCTTCAAAATTTTGATTAAAGACAATTTTGGCTTTGTTTAATTCAGCATTGACCGCTTGATAAATTTCTAATAGACGTTTTTGACAATTAGAAGTGTATTGTTTATCCAGAAAAGTCAGATTATTAATTAAATAATCTAAAACTGCATCTAAAATTTGAGTTGCTTCTCTGTTATTTGCACAGTTAGCAATCAAACATTTTTCTACTGTGATATGTTTTTCTTCTACTGTATTTAATAAATCTTCGCAGTTGTTCAAATTATCGCCATTCTTGGATTGGGCATTAGTTCTATTAAGTACTACAAATGACCATAAGTTAACTGGCAAATCCACTAAGGCGGAACGAGATGTGTCATATAATTTAACATCAACATCTGCCCAATAATCTCCAGCAGATTTGGGCATTCTCACAAACAAAACAAAATCAATATCTTTTCCTAATGCTTGAATTAACCTTTCTTCATCTCCAAGTCCGGTATCTCCTAAACCTGGCATATCGACTAAAGCAATTTTACCAATATCAACATTTGGAAATTTGCAGGTAATTTTTACTTCTTTAACCGCTAAATAGTTAAATAAAATCCGTTGACCATCAGGTGTATCTTGGGAAACATATTCTCGAATGTTATCTTTTTGAATAATTCGAGGCGAACTTTCTCTCAAAAGATGACGATATTGGTCGAGATGAGTATGATATCGCTTTAAGTGTTCGTACATTGCTCCTGGTGCCGCATAACCAGGGATATCTTCAGGTAATTTTGGTAAGGGTTCATTGGCAAATTCTTCTAATGCGATCGGCCTTTTGCCTAAATGAAGTTTCTGATAGTAAGGAGCAATCACATCATCTAAAAACGATCGCTCCGTATGAAACCACACTTGTGCATAAGTATCTACCTGAGGATTATGGTGAATCGTACTCCGGACCCCCGTACAATGCTGGCGATCGCCATCAGGAATTTCTGCTGCACTTAATCCGGTTAAACTTTGCAACAGACGGCTTTTTCCTTGTCTGGCACGTCCTACAACACCGATATTGAGAGTATCGCGATCGAAACGAGTTTTCAGTTTAGTTAAAGTTTCTAACTCAGAGGCGATAGTCAACTGAACGTTAGAAAAATTAATTTCTTCAAGTCTGCCTACAACATTTGGATCGTCAACTTGTTTTAAAAGATGATTGCGGTACTCATCTACTTGATGCAGCGCTGTAGAAAGACTTTTTAAATTCCCTTCTACCAGTTGAATCCTTTGAGCAAGGGGTTTACGCTTCTGAAGAATGCTAGTAATGACTGTGGTTCTGTCCATCGAATAACCTGATTGAGGTATTTACCTCTAAGTGTATTATAAAATGCGACGTTAAGAAGTATGCCAAAAATAACTAAAATTATCAAATGGCTGTGCTAGAAGAGGATGTTTGAGAAAAATACTCTATAACTCTGATATATCTAAAGTTTATAAGTAATTGAGTTATTGAGATTTTGGAGTGATATTTTACATTAAATAGTATTAAATATATTGATGTAAAAATTTAGTCTCAGAAGGTAATAAGGTTGTGATATGCAATACAAACCTGAACAATGAGAGAAGGACTAATAACCACAGCTAGATATGAACTTCCGTGACGAGTTTAAACTACTGCTACGTGCCCGCTACCCTTTGATTTATATTCCCACCTACGAAGAGGAGCGAGTAGAAGCAGCTATCCGCGAAGAAGCAACCAACCAGGGTAATCGCCCAGTGTATACTTGGGATTTTGTCGATGGCTACCAAGGAAACCCCAATGATGTTGGTTTTGGGCGGCGTAACCCGCTGCAAGCTTTGGAATTCATCGAAAAATTACCAGCTTCCGCACCTGCGGTATTGATTTTACGAGATTATCATCGCTTTTTAGATGATGTGGCGATCGCCCGCAAACTTCGCAATCTCGCTCGACTGCTGAAGTCGCAACCGAAAAATATTGTATTGCTGTCGCCCCGGATCGCCATTCCTGACGATTTAACCGAAGTGCTAACAGTCGTCGAGTTTCCCTTACCCAGCGCCCCAGAAATAAAAACTGAGGTGGAACGCTTACTGCAAAGTACTGGTAACTCGCTTTCAGGCAAGTTTATAGACGACTTGGTGCGCTCTTGTCAAGGACTTTCGATGGAACGGATTCGGCGGGTTTTGGCAAGAGCGATCGCTAGCCACGGCGAATTGCAGCCAGAAGACGTAGATTTGGTTTTGGAAGAAAAGCGCCAAACTATCCGCCAAACCCAAATCCTGGACTTCTACCCCGCCACTGAGCAAATTTCTGATATTGGCGGACTCGATAACTTAAAAGACTGGCTGATTCGTCGGGGAGGCTCATTCTCTCAGCGGGCGCGCCAGTACGGATTACCGCACCCCCGTGGTTTAATGTTGGTGGGTATTCAGGGAACTGGTAAATCGTTAACGGCAAAAGCGATCGCTCATCACTGGCATTTACCCCTGCTACGTTTGGATGTCGGGCGGTTATTTGGCGGTTTGGTGGGCGAATCAGAATCTCGCACCCGCCAAATGATTCAGGTAGCTGAAGCTCTCGCCCCCTGTATTTTATGGATTGATGAAATAGATAAAGCCTTTTCCGGACTTGGTAGTAAAGGTGATGCGGGCACAACTAGCCGCGTATTTGGCACATTTATTAACTGGCTAGCTGAAAAAACCTCACCCGTGTTTGTCGTCGCCACCGCCAACGATATCCAAGCCTTACCGCCAGAAATGTTGCGTAAAGGGCGATTTGATGAAATTTTCTTTGTCGGTTTGCCCACCCAAGAAGAGAGAAAAGCTATTTTTAACGTTCATTTATCCCGACTACGCCCCCATAACTTAAAAAGTTATGACATCGACAGGTTAGCATACGAGACACCCGATTTTTCTGGGGCAGAAATTGAGCAAACTTTAATTGAAGCGATGCATATTGGATTTAGCCAGAACCGTGATTTTACTAAAGACGATATTTTAGAGGCTGCTAGTCAAATCATTCCCTTAGCACGAACCGCTGTAGAACAAATCCAGCAACTTCAAGAATGGGCTGCTGCGGGGAGAGCGCGTTTAGCATCGAAACACAGCCCTTTGAGCGATACCTTCGGTAAGCTACGCTAACGCATTCACTGACAGCTAGAATAATCGATTAGTCAACAGTCCAAGGTCAATAGTTAACGATCGATTATCATGGACTATTGATTCTGATACCAATGCCTTAAATTGCTTCTGTGCTTGTAGCCGTTGACTCTTAATCTTTGATAATCAGGTTTTAATTATGTTGTCTGGCTTGATAAAGTATATACTTGGGATTTTCTTGGCGCTCGCTGTGTTAGTAGGTGGCGGTGTTGCAGTTGCACTTTATTTCATGAATCGTACCGGCATAGCCCCTGCCAAACCGATTTTTTCTAATGATAGCCCCTCGGTGAAAGCCCAAGCTCCAAAAGCAACCGAGCCTGGAAGCAAATCCACCCCTACACCAGGGGCGACAACTCAATCATCTCCAAAACCAACTTCTACTCCCACCCCTACTAAATCTCCTAAGGCTACCCCATCCCCAAAACCATTGCCATCAGGAGCTTACCGAGGGCGTGTGAGTTGGGCTGAAGGGTTGATTTTGCGGGCACAACCAAATCAAGACGCTGAACGGATTGGTGGTGCTGGTTTTAATCAGAAAATTATTGTCTTGGAAGAAAGTGAGGATAAAGCTTGGCAAAAAATCCGTTTGGAAAATACCGAGCAAGAAGGTTGGGTAAAAGCAGGTAATACTGAAAAAACTGATGAGCAATAGTTTAGAAAAACGCTGCCACCAGGATAATCACAAGATTTATTGTAATCAGGAAAGCAATTTGAAGAAGAATCATTCGTCAGAATCCAAAAGCAAAACCTTGGAAAGCTCTACTTCCAGTCAGAATCAATCAGTCGGGGATTGGGATGCACCACTGTCTTGTTGACCACCAAATCTACAATTTTGTGTAGTGTTTCACCATTTATTCATCCGCCACTCGGACTCCAATTCATACTGAATTATGACGACTGACGAATGTATTCTGTTTTGAGCAAAAATTCAAATGTGTTTACTCAAGATACTCATCTATAATCTAGTTGAAATTGCTTTTATTCAAAACAAGAAGCATGTATCAAAGCATCAATTGGAAGTTCAATTATAAAAGTTGTTCCTTGTCCCCGCTCAGAAATATAGTTGAGTTTACCTCCATGTGTTTTAACGATAATTTGATAGCTAACCGATAACCCCAATCCAGATCCTTGTCCAACTGGTTTAGTTGTGAAAAAGGGATCGTATATCTTATTTTGTACGTCTTCACTAATCCCATAACCATTATCGCAAATTTGAATACCGATCCAACCGATTTGATGAACATCTGTTTTAATCTGGATCAAAGGTGTAAAGCTTGAATGTAATTTCATGTGATGATTCAGCTTTTCTTCCAACGCATCAATCGCATTGGTGATAATATTAAAAAACACTTGGTTTAATTCTTTGGGATAACAATTAATTATCGGTAAATTACCATATTCTTTAATTACAACAATTTGGGTTCGATTGTTTGACGAATAACTAATGCGGTTCTGAAGAATCAGTAGTGTTGAATCAAGCCCTTCGTGGATGTCTACAGCTTTCAATTGTGCCTCATCTAAACGAGAAAAGTTACGCAGTGATTCCACAATATATTTAATCCGGTTGGCTCCAGTTTGCATTGATTCGAGTATTTTAGGTAGATCTTTAATCAAAAATAGTAAATCAATAGATTCGACTTTAGCTTTAACTGCAAGTACTGGATTTGGATAATATTCTTGATAGATCTTGATTAATTCTAAGATTTCCCGCAGATAAATTTCTGTATGAAATAGGTTTCCATAAATGAAGTTAATGGGATTGTTAATCTCATGAGCAACTCCCGCTACTATTTGTTCCAAAGACGACATTTTTTCTGCCTGAATCAATTGCAATTGAGCTTTCTGAAGTGCCAACATAGCTGTTTCTAATTCTTCAAAGCGAGACTGAGCTAAAGCAGCTAGCGCTTCTTGGTTTTGTAAGGCTTGTTTGAGACGTTCTGCGTTTTCTTTAAGATCGGCTGTTTTCACCAGCTGAACACTCAATTGTTCGTTGAAAAAAGATGTTAGCAGCGTCCATCCCAGAATGAGTGATGTAAATAAGCCGATAATCGCAGCCATCCAATAACTTGCAGCAGTGTTAACTGTTGAAAATTCGATTAATTCAACCATTGAAAAATGGGTAGCCATCATCCCTGTGTAGTGCATTGATGGAATGGCAAAACCCATGATAACTGCACTGCCAATCCTTAAAAAGCTCCCTGTTACTGTATGATTAGCTCTCAGGTGAAACCCCACCCACAAACCAATCAGTGAGATGAAAATGGCGATCGCAATGGAAAGTGCAACCACACTCAAGTCATAGGACATTGTGACTGGTAGGCGAATAGCAGCCATACCGATGTAGTGCATTGCACTAATCCCTATGCCCATTAGCAAGCTACCACTTAATAATCGCAAAATATCAAATTCTGGTTGGCTAACTAGGTGCAAGGCTAATCCAGAGGCAAAAATTGCAGGTAATACCGAAATCAAAACTATTAACCAGTTATAGTCGATCGGAATCGGCAGACTGAACGCCAGCATAGCAATAAAATGCATTGCCCAAATACCGATTCCCATGACGATTGCTCCTCCTAACAACCACCATCGTCGTTGCTGCGATTTAGCATTTGTTACTCTTGTAGCTAAATCAAGTGTGGTGTAAGCCGTAAGTATGGCAATACCAACGGAGAATAAGACTAAATGAATATCGTATATACCGTGAAGCATTAGGTTAAGTATTATTTACGATTTAATCAAGACCGGACGCATTACTTGTATGTATTGCTCATGCTATGAAACCCAAATGGGTATAGCAAAAATTTTGTTAGGCAAATAAGCCTCTAAAGCTTGACATTGATTATTATTCCCTTAGACAAACTGGTGTTTCATATTCACTGTTTAAAGAAGGCAAAAGGCAAGATTTCTCCCTATTGTCTTTTAGTGCAGATTTTGTGTAATTAATTGTGTTCTATTATTTATTTGCTCCCAGATTTATCTGCTAGGTAATGATTACGAATTGATTACGAATTACTGGCAACTGGGGCGAATTATTTGTAAAAAAAATACTCAAAATAAATATAACACAGAGAAAATAGTATAATTATGTATACCCATAAACTAAAAAAAGCAAGTGAAAGCAGAGGTAGATAGCTATTTAACCGAGCTAGCCTCAGTCTTTGAGGCATCTAAAAGCGTCAAGGTTGTTTATCTTCCAGTTATTTTAAAATTTTTGAATTGGAAAAATTTACCTAGCCCTGCGGCGATGCATCTTTTGTCTGTAGTATTGACTATGGGAATTCTCAGTATTACTGGGCAAGTTTTAGCATTTCAGAAAATTGGAAGTAACGGTTCACAAGTCACCAATAGCCAAAGATGTTTAAAAAAGTTAGGTTACTTTAAAGGTCCGGTGACAGGTAAATTTGCTACCTTGACTCAGAATGCTGTCATCAAATTTCAGCAAGCCAATAGACTACCCACGGATGGGGTTCTAGGTGCTAATACGCAAAGAGCATTGCAAAGAGCATGTCAGAGTAAAACCTTTAGTAGGAATGTTAATCGAAATTTGCCCTCGCCAGTCAATCAATATCCTACTCTTTCTCAAGGCAAGACTGGTGCAGCCGTGACTAAGTTGCAACAGCGTTTGAAGCAGCGCGGTTACTTTAATGCTAATCCCACGGGACATTTTGGACGAATCACTAAAGATGCTGTGATTGCATTTCAGCGAAATTCTGGGATATCTGCCAATGGAATTGTCAATCGACAAACTTGGAACGCACTACTAGGTTCTTCTCAAACTCGAGCTAAATCGAGTATTTCCACTCAACAAATTAGAGAACTACAACAGCGTTTACGACAACTAGGCTACTTTAAAGCTAATCCAACTGGCAATACTGGCCCAGTTACCAGAGAAGCGATCGCTAAATTCCAACAAGCTTATAAACTACCTGTAAATGGCACAGCCAATACCCAAACTTTGGCAGCAATACGTAGAGCCTCAAGTAGTGGATATCCTACTCAACAACAAACTAGAAATTATCTGACTGTTGGCGATCGTGGAGATAATATCAGATTAGTTCAAGAACGTTTGTCGCAGTTGGGTTTCTCTAATGCCAATCCTGATGGCTATTTCAGCGATTACACTAGAGAATCTGTGATGGCATTCCAGCAATCTTCCCGACTCAATTCTACTGGAAATGTAGATTGGCGAACTTGGGAAGCATTAGGATTAAATAACTCAATTGAAGATAATTCTGTTGAAACTAATCGCTACGTAGTACCTGTTAGTAATAATTATTTATTGCCTGAAACTAACAGTAATATCTTAGCTACTAACAATCGTTATACAGTTATCGTCCCAGTTTTTAGTAATGATACTCTGATTAAAGTGCAACAATATATACCTCATGCTGTGACAGAGCAATCCAATCTGGGTGATTATGTGAATGCGGGAGCATTTAGCGATCGCGCCGAAGCCGAAAGGGTATCGAAAATGCTTCGCTCCTATGGTTTAGATGCAAGAGTAAAATACAATTGAAGAATTCAAAATCGAGAGTGTGGGCTATTCACGACTGTTAACCGTCAACCGTCAACAGTCAACCAATTAAATTGACAAACTCAACTGCGAACCTTGCTGAGTTTTATTCACCTCAATCCTAGCTTGGAAAGCTTCTTTGAGGTGCGGCATATGGGTGACAGTGAGAATGCAAGCGAAATCAGAAGCGATCGCATTAATCGCTGCAACTAAGCGATCGCATCCTTCAGCATCCTGTGTGCCAAAACCCTCATCCACAATCAACAATTGCAATGCCGCCCCCGCCCGTTGCGCTAATAATTTCGCCAAGGCTAGACGAATCGCAAAGTTAATTCTAAAAGCTTCTCCACCAGAATAAGTTTCATAAGCCCGCGTTCCTCTGGAATCGGCGATTAAAATATCCAAGGTGTCTATCAACTTGGCATTTTTCTTAGTTGATTTACCATGTCGTCCAGCTTTTTGAGTAATAAATTGTACATGAAATTGATTAGCGCTCAACCGCGAAAGTAATTGATTTGTCTCAGCTTCCAGTTGAGGTAATACATTTTCAATCATCAGTGTTTGGATACCATTTTTACCAAAAGCCTGCGCTAATTCCTGATAAACACGCTGTTCGTGCTTGCAAGATTGTAGTTGTTTGTACTGTTGTTCGTACTGAATTTGTAGGGTTTGGAGTTGATGTGCTAATTGCTCTAAACGCCCCAACTTGGCAATTTGTTCGTCGAGTTGGCGTCTGCGTATTGCTAGCTGCTGCTCTAGGGCTTGAATTTGGGCAGATGGGTTGGCTGTCGCTTGTAGTTGCTCGATTATGCTTTCGATTTGGTTGGCGAGTTTTTGCCGGTCCGTTATTCTGACGCCTCTAGAATCCTCTAATTCTTGCAATCTCGTCTGGAGTTGGGGATAATGCTGCTGGGCTGTTAAAAGTTGTTGATACTGCAAATACCAAGATTGAGCTTTCTTGACAGCCATGCGGAGGTTATTGTGCAGTTCCAAACTGTAGCCAATTTCAACAATGTGACGTTCCAGAGCCGCAATTTGTTTGGCAGATTCGGAATTAGTTTGTTCTTGGTGGATTCTAGCTTGTAATTCGGCAATAGTAGCTTGCAGTTCTGGTTTTCGGGCTGCTAGTTGCGCTTGTCGCTTAGTAGCGTCTTTAATCTGGCTTTGTTTAATTTCTGCCCAGCGCCACCGCTCAACTTCGCTGCGAGCTAAGGCGTGGTCTTGTTCATTATAATTGACTTGTTGCAGATATTGGTCTAACTTTCGGAGTTCGGCTTGTTTATCGGGAGCGTAATCACCAGCTTGTAGCGATCGCTCTAAATGTTGCTTTTCAGTAGCAATTTGTTGTAATTGTTGTTGGACATCAGTTGTCGCTTCTAACTGGGCTGCTAATTGTCCCCGTTGTTCGCGTAAACCGTCATAAATTGCTAATTGTTGCGATATTTCCCGATATTCCTGCCTGAGTACTTGAATTTCCCTATCGGAGACAGCCATTTGTTCGCGCACTACCCAAAACTGTCCTTGAGTATCATCAACCTCAGTTTGGGTTTTTTCCACCACCCGGCTCCAATGATGTTCGTCTAAAGGACGTTCGCACAACGGACAAAGAGCATTGGGATTTTGGAGCATTTGCAGTTTTTGCTCTAATTCTCCGAGCAGTTTTTCATAATCCCGTTGATGAGCTTGGAGACGTTCGATAAAGTGACGCCTTTCTTGTCCTTTTTCTTGGACTCGTTGCAAATAAATCCGCTTTTTATCCAGTTCCTCAATCTGGATTGCGACATCCATTACCGCCTGTTGTAGTTGTGGTTGGCGGCGTTGTTGGCGTTGCAATTGGTTTTCTGTATTTTGCAGTTGTTCGAGCCGCGCAACTAAACCAGCATGAGTCCGATCTAATTGGCTTTGTAAAGCTGCTCGTTGTTGCAACAAAGGAGTCACCTGCATTTGCAATCGATCTAAATGAGCAAGATGGTGACGTGCTGCACCTAGTTGCGACAAAGCAGCTTCTACTTCACCTGCTTTGGTAAGAGTTTGCTGAATTTCTCGCTCTTGTTGCTGCAAAGCTTCGATTTGGGCTTGGGCTTGTTGCAGTTGGCGTTCGATTTCCTGAATTTGTTTGCTAAGCTGTTGTTGTTTTTGTTGGCGAGTTTGTTGAGCGCGGGTATATTCTTCAAATTTGGCACTCATCGCTTCTTCTTGAGATTGCAGACTTTGATATTGCGCGTATCCAGCTTTAATCTCAGCTTCTCGATCTAAGATTTTTTCTAAATCCGATAGCTGACTTCCTATAGCTAACTGTTCTTGTTGCAGGCGATCGCAGTCTTGGTTAAGATTTTGATATTGCTGCTTGACAAAGTTCAGTTGTTGTTCCCAATTTTGGCGCTGGTGCTGGACAACTTGCAAACTTTGTAATTGAATATTGTCAAAAGCCTGTACCTGTTGTAATTGATTGAGTTCAGCTTCTAACTGCTCTCTTTGGGCTTCGGTTGTCTTTTGTTGTTGTAGCTGAATTTTAATCGCATCCAAAGAACGCTCTAATTCCTCCGCTCGTGCTTTGAACTGACGAGAAGATTCCTTTGCCCGTTCTTCTA
Source organism: Nostoc sp. S4 (assembly GCA_029379225.1). Lineage (GTDB taxonomy): Bacteria > Cyanobacteriota > Cyanobacteriia > Cyanobacteriales > Nostocaceae > Nostoc. The sequence continues at coordinate 14,023 of JAQYWR010000044.1, forward strand.
AATCATCATACTGATTGAGTTTCAACAACTCCGCTAAAATTTCTTTGCGTTCGGTAGGTCGTTTGAGCATGAATTCATCTGCTCGACCTTGACGTAAGTAGGCAGAATTAATGAAAGTATCATAATCGAGCTTAATATATTCTAAAATCGAATCTTGGGTTGCCCTTACCCCTTTGCCGGTGAGTGGACGAAACCCAGAGGGCGTTTCTATTTGAAATTCCAGGACGCTACTAGCTCCCCGAATTCGCGTGCGAATCACCCGATATGTTTGCTGGTTACTTTGGAAAATAAAATCAACCCGAACTTCTTTGGCTCCAGAATAGATAACATCATCTTCAGCATTAGCGCGGCTTTCACCCCAAATTGCCCAAGTAATTGCTTCTAAAAGGGAGGATTTACCCGCACCATTGGAGCCAGAAATGCAAGCCGTATGCAAACCGCGAAAATCTAAAGTTGCATCACGGTAACTGAGAAAGTTTTTCAGAATAAGTTGTACTGGGATCATTCACGCTATAGCGCCTACATCTACTTTTAATAATTAAGAGTACAGATGCACTGTTTGTTAGTTTAGCTATCTAGATATCAGGTTTCTAGTCTTGAAGATATCAATTTTACAAAAATTTACAATTTGATGAGTGAATTTTTCTTATTGCATAAAAAATTTTTGCTGTATTCAGAGAAAAATTCAACTCTCGTTGAAGCTCCTGTTTATTTGCAACTGGTGACTAGGAATCAAAATTCACACAAGAGTTGTTCTCAGGATTGAGGGAAATGGTTTCTGTTTATTATTTACATTTAAGAAGGAATTTGCTTTGCCATATTTGTCTGAAAAAAGTAGTAATCCTCAAATATTAAAATCTGCTAGCGTCAGTTTCATTTGTATGGTGTGAGTGTTAAAGGCCAACATAATTTTGACTAATTGCGATCGCCATCGTTTGATCTAGACCGAGGTATCAATAATCCAATATATGTACTGACAGCAAATTTTGTTAAATCTAAAAATTGCGGGCGACTCTTTTTGTCGATGACTGCAAGTGTTAGAGAACCAATTACCATAATCAAAGTCACAGCAGCTATCGCAATCTGGAATCATTCGTGAGAAAATACGTAGAAAGATTTAAGTAGTTTTAATGACTAAATTTAGGGTGCGGTAATGTGGATGCGAGCAAGCAGCACTGATTCGCATAACTTTGGAGGGTAGGAAAATGAACTATCCTGAGCGATACGAACAAGAGAACTTACTGAACTTGCATAAAGCTAAAATGTCGCTTGAACAAGCTATTGACTGGTTGAGCTATTAAGACAAACAACAAGATTTCCGACTTTTTAAACAAGTCGGGAATTTACAGTGGATTTCAAGGAAAGTGAAGTAGATAATTTTAAGTCTCAAACCTGTTTTACTTCCCAATTCTGACTCCTGGATTCTGCTGTCAGCTTTTGGTTTTTGGAGTATTAAGATAAATAAGGTGTGACCTATTAGCTTAGTTGGCGTGAGGATATCTTGAGCATGGTTACCAAGTATAAACAAATGCTCGTATTTTATGTTTAATTATTGATAAAGTTTTGGGCATATATTGAGCATTTCTAGAAGTGTAAACGTTGTAACTATTTAATTTAGGTATTCATATGTTTCTAGTAACTGGAGCAACAGGAGGAATTGGTCGCAGAGTTGTGCGACTCCTACGTCAACGAGAGCAGTCTGTGAGGGCATTTGCTCGTCTTACCTCGCGCTACAGCGAATTAGAACACCGGGGTGCAGAAATCTTCATCGGTGATTTGGAGCAGGAAAAAGATATTCAAAAAGCTAGTCAAGGTGTAAAGTATATTATCAGTGCCCACGGTTCTGATAGCGATGCTTTATCCTTAGATTACCGTGCCAATATTGAACTGATTGACCAAGCAAGAGCTAATGACGTACAGCATTTTGTGTTCATTTCTGTACTGGGAGCCGATCGCGGTTATGAGGACGCTCCTGTTTTCAAAGCTAAACTAGCAGTAGAGCGATATTTAGAAGCTAGTGGCTTGAATTACACAATTTTACGCCCAGCTGGATTAGCATCTAATTTATTGCCACTGGTCGAACGATTTCGGGAAACTGGATTGTATTTGCTAATTGGCGATCGCAAAAATCGTACCTCAATTGTTAGTACCGATGATTTAGCAAGGATAATAGTGGATTCTGTAACATTTGAAGGCGCTCGCAACCAGATTTTACCAGTAGGAGGGCCGGAGATTTTATTAAGAGAAGATATTCCCCGGATTTTTGGTCGGATTTTTGCCAAAGAACCAGTAATAATTAATTCACCACTATTTGTAATTGATGGGTTACAAGGTGCATTGGGTTTATTTAATCCCCAAATGCAAAAAGCTTTGGGAACCTTTCGGACATTGCTAGCAAATGAATTTTTCTGTACAAAAGATGAAATTACCAATTTAGAAGCAATTTTTAACTTCAAGTTGGAGACATTAGAAAATTTTTTGCGGCGCTATCTGGCAGTTTGAATGTGGAGTAGTGACAGTGACTGGGGGACTAGGGACTAGGAAATAATTTTTTTAATTCTTAATCCCCAATCCCTAATACCCAATTTCCAATCCCCAATCTAAAATCTAAAATCTAAAATTCTATGAGATCTCCCCTAACTGTAAATGCTGCTCAAGCACGTCAGACAAAAGAGCGATTCGCCCAACCAGAGGAACAACTTACCTATGAATTAGGAAAGGCGGTACAGGAATTACCGCCTTTGTACACGAGATTATTAGCGGGAACGATTAGCGTTATCGTATTTGGAGCGATCGCTTGGGCGCATTTCTCGCAAATAGATGAAGTAGCAACAGCACCAGGGGAATTAATTGCTTCTACACAGGTAAGACCTGTGACATCCTTGGGTGGAGGCTCAATTGTCGCTGTCAAAGTCCAAGAAGGCGATCGCGTTACTAAAGGTCAAATTCTGATTCAAAAAGATCCAGACTTGCAGAAAACTGATGTTTCGCGTTTAGCCAAATCTACCAGATTGATTCAGGACGATTTGCAACGTTTGGATGCAGAACGCACTGGAAGCAAAATTGCTGGTACGAAACTGCAAGATGAACTTTTAAGTTCGCGTTTGCAAGATTTCCAAGCGCGTCAAGCCGCCGCCGAAGCCGAAGCAAATCGCCAACTAGCACTAATCGATCAAGCTAAAGTTCGGTTGACTCGGTTGCAAGACAACTCGGTGGCTGCTAAAACTGGCGTTACTAATGCTAAAACCAACCTTGCTAACGCTCAAAGCATCCGTACTAAAATTGAAAGTAATTTGGCGATCGCCCAACAAAGAGAAAAAAGTCTACGCACTCTGATAACTCCCGGCGCTGTACCAAGAGTTGATTACCTAGAAGCCCAAGAAAGATTAACTCGTGCAAAGACAGACATCACCAAAGCACAAGACGATGTGACCAATGCTGAAAATAAAATAACTGAGGCTGAAGATAAAGTTACATCCTTAGAAAAAGATGTTGCTGCTCAAGCCCAAGAAATTCGCCAAGCTCAAGAAGCTTACAAAGCTGCACAAAATCAAGCCCAGCGTGTAGCATCAGAACGCCAAAGTGAAATTTTGACCCAACTAAACAAACGTAAAGAAGAACTGACAACTGTTCAAGGTCAATTAGAGCAAGCGAGAAAGCAGCAAGCTTTGGAAACCATCGATGCTCCCGTTAGTGGTACGATTTATAGAGTCAAAGCCACCAAGGGCCCAGTGCAACCAGGTGAAGAATTGCTATCAATTTTGCCGGAAGGAGAAGAAATGCTCCTAGAGGTAAAAATCATCAACCGCGATATTGGGTTTATTCGTCAAGGAATGAGAGCGAAAGTAAAAATGGCAACTTTCCCCTTCCAAGAATTTGGCACTGTAGATGGCGAAGTTATGCAAGTCAGCCCAAATGCAATTGTTGATAAAGAATTAGGCTTAGTTTTTCCCACAAGAATTAAGTTAAATAAACACTCAGTCAATGTCCGGGGTCAAGAAGTAGAATTTACACCAGGAATGGCTGCTACAGGTGAAATTGTCACTCGTAAAAAGTCAATTCTCACCTTCATTACTGAGCCTGTGACGCGGCGATTCAGCGAAGCATTTTCAGTAAGATAAGTTTTTATTAAGAGTTTAGCAATAGCTCGTATCATGTCCGATTAATCACTTTTAATTAAAATCTCTGCGCGTCCCTGTGTCCCCCGAAGTTCATGCTCTGACTTCTATTTGCGTCAACCTAAATCATAAGTATCTTACCGAATATGATAAGTAGGTCAACATTGAAAAACGCAAGATAGAATCTTTGCGATTACTTCTCTACGAGACGCTTTGCGTAGCTTGCTTCCACGTTCGCGTAGCGTCCCGCAGGGAAGTGGTATGCTTAACTCCGTTTTACTCGTAATGACATTTTACGTTTAATTAAGTTGAGCTACTTATCATCGATGTCAACTTCAGCTAGAAATTGCTTAGCTGTTAGCTTCCTTGCTCACTCTAAACTTCACTTGGTGGCTAATATAGCAGGAGGCACACTTCGGCTACGCTCAGTGACCAGGAGGCAGGAGGTAGAACTATTACTATTTCTAGCATTCACGCTTGTCATTTTGTCCTAAAGGGTGTGACTACAGCTATAGTTAAAATCTACTGAAACAATCTGTTATTGGTGAGCCTCATCTAAGGTCAATTCCTGCTAGAGGACAAATAAGTTTTATTGGAGACTCAGATTAAAACAACACGTTTAATTATCGGTGGGAATTTTAATTAAAAACTCTGTACCTTCTCCTGGTTTAGACAAACATTTAATTTCACCATGATGTTTTTCAACTACGATTTGATAGCTAATAGATAATCCTAAGCCTGTACCTTTACCTGGTGCTTTGGTGGTAAAGAAGGGGTCGAAAATGTGCGATCGCACTTCTTCTGAAATACCCAAACCATTATCAGCTATTTTAATTACAACTTGGTTATTAACAATTTGGGTAATAATCCAGATACTCAAGGGAATCCTTGGGCATTTTTCTGCTGATTCTAAATACTTTTGCTGGATAGTTTTGAATTTTTCCTCTAATGCATCAACACTGTTACTCAGGAGATTCATAAATACCTGATTTAGTTGCGCGGGATAGCATTCGACCAAAGGTATAGTGTTATATTCTTTAATCACTTCAATAGCTGGGCGATCGCTAGTATTTTTTAGTCGATGTCCTAAAATTAGCAAAGTACTATTTAATCCTTCATGAATGTCTACTGCTCTCAATTCCGCCTCATCTGTACGAGAAAAGTTTCGCAGTGATAGGACAATTTCATGAATCCGCTCTGCTCCCACCTGCATGGAATCAACTGTTTTGGGTAAATCTTCGATAATAAAATCTAAATCAGTCTTTTCAATTTTCTTTTGCACTTCTGGAATTTGCCGATAAAATTTTACTACGTCTAGCAGTTCTTGAGTATATTCTTTTAAATGTGTGAGATTCCCAAAAAGAAAACTAACTGGGTTATTAATTTCATGAGCAACTCCTGCTAATAGCTGTCCTAAACCGGCCATTTTTTCACCTTGAATCAATCGGCTTTGAGTTTGTTTTAATTCTTGCAGGGCTTGAGTAAGTTCTGAAGTTTGACGTTTGGTTTGTTCGAGTAATTCTGCTTGTTGAATTGCAATTCCTAATTGCACTCCAACTTGAGCTAGGAGATTAATTTCCTCTTCTTTCCAATAGCGCGGTTGGGAATTTTGATAAGCAACTAACAATCCCCATAATTTTTCACCTTGGCGAATGGGAACAAAAGTTTCATTGCGTGGAAGTTCGTTATCATCATCTGTATCTTCAAAGGTTTCGATAATCAATGGTTGAGTTTGTACAACAGGTTTGCGACCATCTTTGAAAGAATCTGCCACAAATTTACCGCTCCAATCAAAGTTAAAGCGGTAGATTGCAACTCGCTCAACTTCGAGTAGCTCTCGCACAGCTTGAGTAGTAGTTTTAAAAATAGTTTGAATATCGAGGGATTGACGTATTTTATCAATAGTAGCAGCCAATAATTCTTGTCGTTCCATTGCTTTCTCTCGTTCGGTAGCTTCTGCCAACTGTACAGCTTGCATTTGAACTTGTTTGAAATAGGAATCTTGTTTCAATGCAACTCCCAATTGCTCGGCGATTTGAGTTGCAAATTCAATTTCTGACTGTTGCCAATGACGAGGAGCGTTGCATTGGTGAATACATAACAATCCCCAAAGCTCTCCTTTTTTTAATAGTGGAGCGACTAGATTGGCACGCACTTGAAATGCTTTTAAGATTTCTACATAACAGCCTTGAAAATTTTCTTGATAAATGTCAGCGATCGCATTTACTCGCCCTTGGGCATAAAGCGGTGCAAAATATTCACCAAAGCAGTGGTCGTAAACTTTTTCTGCTATTGCCGAAGTCCAACCAGCAGCTACATCTTCATAAATAAATTCTCCTTCCCAATCTTTTTGAAAATTGAAGCGGAACACCGCTACTCGGTCGGCTTTGAGTAGTTGCCGCATTTGAGTCACAGATGTTTGAAAGATTGTATCTAAATCTAAAGATTCCCGAATTCGAGTAATAACACTAGTTAATATCTTTTGTTGTTCTGCTTGATATCGAGCTTCATGCAAAAGTTTGTTATGTTGTAAAGCAACCCCTAAATTTTCTGCAATTTGGCTGACAAATTCAATTTCCGAAGGCTGCCAAGTTCGAGGATTGCTGCATTGATGAACACAAAATAATCCCCATAATTGCCCTTGCTTCAATAAGGGAACCACCAGATTAGCCCGTACTTGAAATTTGCCGAGAATCGCCACGTGACATTCACTTAATCCCGCATCGTAAATATCTGCTACTGCTTGCACCCGGTCTTGTTGATAATTAATAGCAAACTGTTCCCCAAAACAATGGTCGTAGACTTTGGCAGTGATTACTGAGTTCCATCCAGTTACAACATCCTCAGAAATAAATTCTCCTTCCCAGTCTTTTTGAGGATCGAAACGAAAAACTGCCACTCGGTCTGTTTGTAGCATTTGCCGGACTTCGGTAACAGAAGTTTGAAAGATTGTGTCCAAATCCAGCGACTTACGAATACGAGTAATCACGCTGGCTAGTGTTTTTTGTTGTTCTGTTTGATACCGAGCTTGTGCTAACAACTCGTGATGTCGCAGTACGACACCAATTTGTGTGCCGATTTTGGTCAATGATTCCACTTCATAAGATTGCCATTGTCTGGGTGAGGCATTTTGGTAGGCAGCAATCACTCCCCAGAGTTTGTCTCCTTGAAGAATTGGGGCCGTTGCAAAGGCTTTTACTTGAAATTGCTCTAATAGATTGATGTGACAATCTGTTAATCCTGCTTGATAAATGTCATTGACTGTAAATGTCTCATTTTTTAGGTAGCGTCCCCCTTGAGTTTGTTGCAAATAAGTATCAGCGATCGCAGGCTGAATACCAACTAAGGCAGTCCAACCTTCGGTAAATGATTCAGCCACAAAGTTACCACTCCAATCAGCATTGAAACGAAAAATTGCAACTCGGTCGGCTTGCAATAATTTGCGAATTTCTAGAGTTGTTGTTTTAAAGATAATGTCAATATCCAGAGGCGAACGAATTGTATCCACAAGCTGAGCAATTACTTGGTCGCGCTGGGCTGCTTGAGCTAATTTTGCAGCTTGTAATTCGACTTCCTGGAGATGTTTTACTTGTTGAATCGCAACTGTTAAATGGTCAGCAATTTGGCGAATAAATTCAATTTCTGATTCTTTCCACTTACGAGCTTCACTGCACTGATGAATACAAAGTAATCCCCACAGTTTCTTCTCTTGTAATAGAGGGACAACGAGGTTAGCACGGATTTGAAATTTAACCAAAATTTCTCTATGACAATCACTCAGCCCCAGCTGATAAATATCAGCAACTGCTTGCACCTGTCCTTGTTGATAACTAGTAGCAAATTGTTTTCCAAAGCAGTGGTCGTAAACTTTTACTTCCATTGCTGAAGTCCAGTCAGGTGCAACATCCTCAGAAATGAATTCTCCTTCCCAGTCTTTTTGAGGATCGAATTGGAAGACTCCTACTCGGTCAGCATTGAGCAACTGACGCACTTCTGTAACTGTAGTTTGAAAAATTGTCTTTAACTCAAGAGACTCCCGAATTCGCACAATCACACTCGCCAGAGCCTTTTGTTTCTCTAGTTGCTCTTGAAGTTGAGCGCTTGACAATAGAAGTTGATTTTCTGTGAAAGTTGAATTGAGTTCCATTGCTATTGATTTTAGAGATTTTTCTACAAAAATTTATGATGCCAAACTTCGCCTGGTTGAACAACTCAAGCTTCTAAGTATGACAAACTTCTTCTTGAAGTATTCAATTATTTTAAAGAAGATGGCTATTATTATAGTTCCCCTTTCTTGACCTATCTTCACAGTTAATAATCAGTTCTCAGAGTTCTGTACAATTTTCCACTTCTATCAAGGTTGAATTTGAGTTAGGGGTTGAAATCTCTAAAGCAGACTACGATGGCTAATGTGGTGAAGATTGTTATTAGTCCTTTGTAAACACAAATGACAGCGCTTACTAGTTAGAGTACAATTTAAATGCGTAATAGCTTAATTGTTGATTATTCGTTAATTTAATTGGATGTCAAAGTACAGCTTGGCGTCAAATATGAGCGTTTTTAAATGCATATAGAGATATTTAGACGTGCAGTGGTTACTGCCTGTCTGATGAAACATTCTTGTAATTTTGCACGTTTGTGTCAATGCCTTCTGGTACACGTAGGCAATAATAAACAGACCATCTTGAATTAGGAAAAAGCTTAGGGTATAAGTATTATTTATTATTTAATGAGTAATTTTTTACAAAAATTAGGGTGTCGGGTGTAGGGTATAGGGGAAGAGAAAGATCCTCATTCCAGGTGGGTAACAGCCGCTTTAAAAAAAAGATGTATTTCGAGACACGTAGTGCGACGAAATACGACGCAAAGCCGGAGCCGCTCCGCCTCCGGTTCAAATTTTCAATCTCACGTTTTTAAGCATGGGTCTCCATACCCCAGACTCCACACCCTTTTGAATTTTGCCTTGTTGTACTTAGTGCCTCGACTAGGAGACTGACAAATAAAAAATATTCCATCCCTGCGGGACGCTACGCGAACGCTTTGGAGGCTCTTGAGCAGGAAGAGAAGTTGGAGCGGAGGCTTCCTCCTCTCCAAACTTCGGGGGAGGTAAAGTTGTAGTCAAGTCCAGAAATTGGATAATTTATTTTTTGCAATTCCCTTACCTAATTGCTATTACACTAATGACTGACTTATCTAAATTTGCCTGACAGACCCTAAAATTTAGGTTAAATGTTTTCAAATATGCACTCTGTAAGAGTATTTAGGTATTCTTCGTGACACAACAAGACCAAAAACCCTCTCGTTCTTTCGCCGGAATTGCTGGCATTGTTGCCATTGCTACATTAATTAGTAAAATCTTTGGTTTAATTAGGCAGCAAGCGATCGCTGCTGCTTTTGGCGTTGGTGCGGCTGCAACTGCCTACAGCTACGCTTATATTATCCCTGGCTTTCTATTGATATTACTAGGTGGTGTGAACGGCCCGTTACACAGTGCAGTTGTTAGTGTTTTAGCCAAGCGTAAGCAACAAGAAGCCGCTCCCCTAGTAGAAACAGTAACAACGCTAGTTGGTGGATTTCTATTTATAGTAACATTTGCTCAAATTTTCTTGGCAGATGAGATTGTCGATTTAGTCGGTCATGGCTTGGATGTAACAACTAGAGCGATCGCAATTCAACAGCTGCAAATTATGGCGCCAATGGCTTTATTTTCCGGATTAATTGGCATTGGTTTTGGTACTCTCAATACAGCTAATCAATATTGGTTACTCTCTATTAGTCCCTTATTATCCAGTATTACCGTTGTTGGCGGTCTTGGTATCTTGGCTATGCAACTGGGCAAGGATATTATTAAGCCAGATTATGCTTTCATTGGTGGTATGGTGTTAGCTTGGGGAACCTTAGCAGGAGCAATTCTCCAGTGGTTGGTGCAGTTAATTGTTCAATGGCGATTAGGACTAGGCACATTACGCCTGCGGTTTGATTTCAAATCTCCTGGCGTCCAAGAAGTAATTAAAATCATGACTCCAGCGACAATTTCTTCTGGAATGATGCCAATTAATGTCGCCACTGACCTTTATTTTGCTAGTCCGATCCCTGGTGCAGCAGCAGGATTTAACTATGCCAATCTATTAGTACAAACTCCCTTAGGAATTATTTCTAATATCATTTTATTGCCTTTATTGCCGATATTTGCCAAACTTGCCGACCCAGAAAATTGGCAGGAGCTAAAATTACGCATTCGCCAAGGACTGCTACTTACTGCCTTCACCATGCTACCGCTAGGGGCGCTGATGGTGGCGCTATCTGTACCCATTGTCCAGGTAGTATATGAGCGGGGTGCTTTCAAGCCGGAAGCCACACAACTAGTGTCATCATTGCTAGTCGCTTACGGGATTGGGATGTTTGCTTATTTGGGGCGTGATGTTTTGGTGCGAGTGTTTTATGCTTTGGGCGATGGGCAGACACCTTTTCGCATCAGTAGTATTAATATCTTTCTCAATATTGTACTAGATTGGTTTTTCGTTAAACCTTTTGGCGCTCCTGGTTTAGTCTTAGCAACAGTGGGTGTAAATTGTGGCTCCATGTTGATGCTGTTATGGTTACTCGATCGCAAACTTAATGGTTTACCTTGGCGTGAGTGGAGTGTGCCGATTCTCAGTTTAATTGTTGCTAGTCTGGTAGCAGGTGTAACCAGCTATGAAACTTTGGTTGTTTCCCAACAATTATTAGGTAAAACAGGTTTACTGATTCTGCTATTGCAATTGTCTATATCTGGCTTGGCAGGGATAGCTGTGTTTGCAGCGATCGCTTCATGGATGAAAATACCAGAAGTAAATAATTTTGTCGCTCGTCTGCGTCAGCGCTTTTTAAAAAAATAGTTGCCCCAATCTATATTTCTATTGAATTGTAAATTTAATAGTCATATCACCTTATTGGGTGAAAAACAATTCAGCCACTAAGGTGAACCGAGTGTGGGAGGTTACATTTCAGAAAAAAAGAGATTCTGGTACTAGAGAACATTGATATTACCTAACTCTAGTGAGAAGAATTCTATGAAACTGACAAAATTAGCTGCCTCTTTCCTCGCTGTAACTTCTATTATTCTTTCGGGTGGTATTGCTTCTGCTCAAACAGCAGGTACCACAGGTAACTATATCGGTGCTGGTATTGCGGCTGGTGCAACCAGTGGCGGACAAGGAAACGATGATGCACAATTTGGTGGGAATATTCAAGGGCGCTACGCTGTCCCGAAAACACCTCTTTCCGTGCGGGGTTCTGTGTTATACGGTGGTGATGCTGCTGCCATTATGCCCATAGTCACTTACGATGCACCCATTGCTAGAAACACTAACGTTTACCTCGGTGGTGGTTATTCTTTCATCACTGACGAAGGTCAAAATAGCCCATTGGGCAATCGGAATGCACCTGTAGTCACCCTTGGTGTTGAATCAGAAGTTAGCAAAAATGTCATCGCCTATGGTGATACCAAATGGGGCATTGACGCTTATAGAAACAGTGATGCTGATGCTGTAAGCTTCCAAGCAGGATTGGGTTATCGCTTCTAGGAATTGCAACGGCTGATTCGGAGTTTCAATGATATCTGCCAGTTGCGATCGCGATTTATTCTCTCGCATCTGAGTGTATAAACTCAGATGCGATAATTTTTTAATCATTTTTATTTATGATTAGGAAAAAAAATAGTACTGGCTATTATTGATAGTTTCTCTTAAAGTGAAATTATCAATTTTAAATGCTGGTATTATAAATTACTCATGAACGATATTAATCCTATTCCAGAAATAGTTGGCGAAACAACAGACGTAGAATCTTGGCTAATTCGCGCAGGGCTAAGATTTTCAGACTTAGGTGACGATGCTGCCAGTAGAGCAATTCGTAAGCAATGGCGAGAGTATCAAGCCGCAGTCCAAAGATGCTGTGTAGCCCTACACCAACCACCATCACAGGTTCAATTAGGCGGCGATTATGCCAAGCTGAGAATACCTAGTGGTTTAAAGAAGGAGATGAGGAGATGGAGGGAGCAGGGATAAGTAAGTCGACACAATAAAATCAAACTATGTAAAGAAAAATTAACTAAGTTAAAACCCTCTTTCCTCCTGCCTCCTGCCTCATCTCAACAATAAATTTTTCCACCCACCTACTTAGAATAAGTTTTACTCCTAACTCAGGACTCTCCATGCCCAACATCCTTATTTTTATTAGCAAATTGGGTTTGGTAGTGTCGCCATTTTTCCTGCTGACGCGCTCTTTTTTCATCGGTGAGGTTATCGAAACAATAAGTACAGGAGATACCTTGCTCATACTTAGGAGAAACTTTATCTTCCTCAGAAATTGGACGCCCACAACCTAGGCATAACTGATAACTTCCTTCTTCTAACCCATGACTGACGGCTACCCGTTCGTCAAAAACAAAACATTCCCCTTCCCATAAACTTTTTTGAGTTGGAATTTCCTCCAAATACTTGAGAATGCCGCCTTTGAGATGATAGACTTCTGCAAAGCCTTGGGCAAGCATAAAGGATGAGGCTTTTTCACAGCGAATGCCACCCGTACAAAACAGAGCAATTTTTTTGTGTCTTGTTGGGTCGAGGTGGTGGCGCACATAATCAGGGAATTCCCGGAATGAGCCAGTTTGCGGATTTTCTGCTCTTTGAAAAGTACCGATATTCACCTCATAATCATTGCGGGTGTCAATCAGGGTTACTTCTGGATCGGAAATTAAATCATTCCATTCCTGAGGAGTCACATAAGTACCAACTCGTTCATTTGGGTCAATTTCTGGCAACCCTAAAGTGACAATTTCTGATTTCAACCGCACCTTCATCCGCTCAAAAGGTGGAGTTTGGGTATAAGATTCTTTGTGTTCTAAGTCAGCTAAACGGGGGTCAGAACGCAAAAACCAGAGAACAGAATCAATCGCCTGACGCAAACCTGCAATTGTACCGTTAATTCCTTCTTCTGCCAGCAAAATTGTTCCCTTGACACCTTGCTTTTGGCAGTAAGATAGTAGAGGTTCTCGTTTTTCGGCAAAATCTGGCAGCTTGACGAATTTATATAGTGTTGCAACGACCTGGATATTTTCTGGCTTCATCCCTTTAGTAATTGAACAATATTGAGTTACAATAACAACGGCAAATAGGCTTTGCCTGCTATTTTAATTTTACGGGGGTTTAGCTCAGTTGGTAGAGCGCCTGCTTTGCAAGCAGGATGTCAGCGGTTCGAGTCCGCTAACCTCCATTGTTACCGAGAGTTTAACAGTTGGAGTATTGCTGAATATTGTACTCTCACAAGCAACGCAGATATGACCAACCTTGCCAGGTGCAAGACTGCTAAGACTTATGGAGGATGCTTAAGTCCTAAAAACCTTAATATCTCATGAATCGCATCTGAGAAAAAATATTAGAAAGTACTTGCCAAATCCTATAGTTTAGGTTTAAGATTAAAAATTGTGAGCGTTCCTCAGTAGCTCAGCGGTAGAGCGATCGACTGTTAATCGATTGGTCACTGGTTCGAATCCAGTCTGGGGAGTTTATAAAAGTTAGCAGTTAATATGAGTAGCGTGTAATTAGCTAACAAATCCCGAAAATATAGGGTTTGGTTTGTCAAATGCCACTCAACAAGCCGGGAAGCCTATGTAACAAAGTGGCTCCCCAAGCTACGCAATTTATTTTTTGGGCTAAATGCTAGGGTATTAGCCTATGACTTAGTAGAGAGCTTTATTAGATTGTCTAACTCTTGCTGCATCTGACTAACAACTAATTCATAACATAGATTGACATAGTGGCGATCGCTGGCTGCTTGCCGACCGTAGCGTTCAAATACAATTGGAGGACAAACCCGCGTGTACAAGGTGACAGGTAAAGGAATGTTGGGCAAGGGGCCAAACGCTAAGCCCCAAGGCAGGCCGAGATAAATCGGAAAAACCTCTGGGTCAATTCCCAACAGCCAAGGCATACCCCACTCGTGGAGTTGCCGCACAATTTTATACCAATCAGTCAATATAATTAGCGTATCGTGGGCACCCCAAGAAATCACAGGTACAATTGGTACATTTTCTCGCAAGGCTAATTTGATAAATCCTTTGCGTCCCACAAAATAAATTTTGTTACGTAAATAATGCGGTCGGAAGATATCTTCGGCTCCGCCTGGGTAAACTAGCACACTAGCTCCAGAGCGCAAAGCAGCGGAAGCCATTTTCGGATGAGCGATGATTGCTCCAGCCTTGGCAACTAGTTGCGCTAGTGGCGGGCTAACCTGCCACGCTTTCGGATGCATCAAACCATAAACGGGTCGCTCTACACCAAAGCGTCGGAACCAGTCATACATCATCATCGTCATATCTGGCGCTGCGAGTCCTCCATTGTGCGAACCGACGAACAAGACTTTTTCTTCAGGTCGAATATTCTCCCAGCCACTAGTTTGAACTCGGAAATAGTAGTCATATAAAAAGCCCGCGAGGGGCATCAGAAATTCGATGAACTTTGGATCTCGCTCATCCAAAGACCAACCGAGTTTTTTGTTTAAGAGATGTTGCTTTTTTGACATTGATGTATTTTATTTGTGGTCGTGTGTACTAAGTGTATTTAAGAGTAAAGCAAAGAAAGCTCTGTTAAGGCATCAAAATTCAGAAGTAAAACAAGCTTTCTGCTTACTAACAAACTGAGGTTGTGTACTTCACCTTGCTTGAAATCTGCTGTATATCTTCTGTGATGGTCGTCAAGACAGACAATAATATAGAAAAATATGGCAACTTTTGTAGGTTGTGATACGCTATCTGCTTGAGGAGTTTCGAGGTACTGAAAATGACTAAGCTGCGCGTGGGGTTATTGTTTGGCGGTCGTTCGGGAGAGCATGAAGTTTCAATTAACTCAGCACGGGCGATCGCTAAAGCCTTGAGTGCAGAGCAAAATGCTAGTAAGTACGAAATATTGCCTTTTTACATCCAAAAAGATGGACGTTGGCTAGCTGGGGAAGCACCCCAAAAGGTTTTAGAAAGCGGCATCCCACTCCTAGAATCCCAAGAATCAACAGCTGAGGGACAACTGACATCCAATCCTCAAACCCAAACCCTCAGCCAATGGCAATCTCCCTCTCAAGTTGCCCAAATCGATGTTTGGTTTCCGATTCTCCACGGTCCCAACGGTGAAGACGGAACAATTCAAGGGTTACTCACTTTGATGCAAGTGCCTTTTGTCGGTTCCGGGGTGTTAGGTTCGGCAATGGGGATGGATAAGATTGCGATGAAAATGGCCTTTGAGCAAGCGGGATTACCGCAGGTGAAATACAAGGCGTTAACTAGAGCGCAAGTGTGGTCTAATCCTTGCATATTTCCGAAACTATGCGATGAAATTGAAGCAACATTAGGTTATCCTGCTTTTGTCAAGCCTGCTAATTTAGGTTCATCAGTGGGTATTGCCAAAGTGCGATCGCGCCCAGAATTAGAAGCTGCTTTAGATAATGCCGCCAGTTATGACCGCCGCCTAATTGTAGAAGCTGGGGTCGTCGCCAGAGAAGTAGAGTGTGCCGTTTTAGGTAACGACCACCCCCAAGCCTCTGTCGTTGGAGAGATTAGTTATGACAGTGATTTTTATGATTATGAAACTAAATATACTCAAGGTAAAGCAGATTTACTGATACCAGCACGTATTCCAGATGCGATTGTCCGTCAAATTCAGGACATGGCTTTGCAAGCTTTTGCCGCCGTTGATGCCGCAGGCTTAGCAAGGGTAGATTTTTTCTACGTAGAAGCCACAAAAGAAGTTTTGATTAACGAAATCAACACCTTACCAGGCTTTACTGCAACTAGTATGTATCCCCAACTTTGGGAGCATAGTGGAGTTTCCTTTCCTGAATTAGTCGATCGATTAATTCAATTTGCGATCGCTAGACAATCGGCGAAGTGATTTTCAGATCGATCCGACAAAAAGTAACAAGAAATACAGAATTTTGCCAGAAGTTAGCCCAATTTAGTCACCTTTGTTTTACAAAAAAGTTACTTGAATCTGAACTTTTGTTACGGATACCTGATGCTTGACTCCTCCAGTACAATTTATTGACTAGAGGGGTACAAATCTGAAAGTAATCATGGAAAATAGTCAGAGTGTACAGCACGAGCCAACCCAACTAATAGGGGCCACTCCAGAGCTGACAAAGAGAAAATCAAGATTAACAAAAAGCTCAAATGGTCTGATATATTTGGTTGCACATCATCCTTGGCTATTGTTAACTGGGTCTTTAGCTATGTTTATCGGAGGTGGTACTTTAGCCTTGTATAGCTTAGGTAATGCTGGGCAAGTAACACAAGAAGAACCAGAGCAAATCCCAGTTATCGTTGAACAACCAATCAATACGCCCTCTGAGAATAGTAATCCTACACCTTTATGGATGGTGGCTGCGATCGCCCTCAGTTGTGGTAGTGGTTGCTTGGTAATTTTCCGAATGCTCAACCGGACAAAGCAACCGCAAAAAGTCCCAGTTCCAAAACAGGTTAATCACCATCGGCCACGCTTGGCAGAAGCCCGCTACACAAGATTGGAACCACGCCTTCCCAAAAATCAGCCAATTTTTGTGCCCCAGCGACAACTAATGCCGATGATGCAGACACAACCTAAAACAAAGCATTTGGTGACGGTTCTACCGCCAGAACACAAGCACCACCTGGATAGGCGCCCAGAATCTTTAGCAGACTTGATGGATCTTCGTAAAGATAGTTCATTATCTGCGATTTTACGCCAGTATTGATAATACTGTAAAGTAAAAACCTGTTAAATTAATACTTTTTGCTAATTAAGGTGACTAGGATTCCTGATTTCTCTAAGAAGTCAGGAATCTTATTTTTTAGGATTGGTATATGGAGATTTAGCCGCTTTTAAAAAGTTAGAAATCTGCCAAAATGGCAACCATATTCTGATGAAACAGGCTAAATTATAGAAGATAAATGACTTCAAGGGTGTTGTTATCAGGGACTACCAAGCAAGCAAATTATTTTTCCTAAAATCCTATCTACTAATTGATTGACATCCAAAATTAGGCATCTAGATTAAATTATTTGGAGACAATTTTTCCAGTAGATAAATATCAATAATTAAGTTTAAAATTTGCTACAACAGGAATCTTAAATGTATATGGGCATTGTTGTTGAAGTACGCATTAGCCCCCAAATCACAAACAACGTCTGTATACATTCCTGTTCACTTCAGTAGCAAATGGTAGAGTGGGAGTTTGAAAGCTGACTGATATGCTTCCTCCCACTCTCTTTTTATTTAGTAAAAACTAGTGTCTTGCAAAAATTTTAGAATTACTGCATTCAGTACCTCAGAAGCACCAGTTGAAGCATCATGACAGCAGTTAGACAACATTTGGAATTTAGAATTTGGAATCTGCTGATGTAATTTTTCACCATGACTAGCAGGAAACCAACTATCTTGCTCACCCCACAAAACTAGTGTAGGACACTGAATTTGACTTAAATTATTTTGAATTCTAGTGAGCATATTTGGCTTATTTGCCTGGCAATACTCTATTTCCCGCGCTGCTATTTGTAATTCTTCGGCAACTTTGGCGATTGTACCAGGTAATTCAATAAACGGATAATTTATCCAATAAATATCTTCCTGTGTCAGAATTGAAGGATCGAATAGTACTGCACGTCTTTCTATTGCCATAATTTCTCTGAATAAAGGTGCAAATAAATATGCCAGACGCAAGGAGTCTATTGTTTGCATGATTTCTAAAGGTATTTGGGCAAGTAACCACATCGCCCAATGAGGTAAACGTTCGGGAAAGATAGGTACGTTTACTACTACCAACCGTCCGATTAATTGAGGATATTCTTGAGCAAGGGCAAGGGCAATTAATCCTCCCAGAGATTCAGCCACAATCACTACTGGTTCATCAGATAATGCCTGAATAATTCTTTGGAATTCAATAACTTGATGACCGTTATATTCTCTACGAAACAATGGTTTTTCAGAAAAACCAAACCCTTTGGCATCAAAACAAATGACCCGAAAATATTTAGATAATGGTACTATCAGATGGCGCCAATTGTAGCTCCAACTACCCATACCATGTAAGAGAATTAACGGTTTTCCTCTACCTATTTCGCCATAAGCAATTTGTACAGGATACCCATAAGCATCACTAATAACCAAATTTTGCCGACCTTTAGGAAAAGTGGCTTGCCACCAGTCTTTCATTCCTTAATAAATCAATAATTTCAGGTAAGTATTCAGAATTATAATCGTCTGTCTGCCTAGCTATCAGACATAGATAGTGTACTTCACTAACTTGAAATCTGCTGTATTATAAAATATATCTTTTGAATATTACTCAAGTGATTAAGCTTGAGTTTCAGAGTCTTTTTAATTATGACTTTTAGATTCTGAATTCTGATAATTTAAGTGCCAGTTAAGGCATTCCACACTATTCTAATTAGTATCACAGGTAATGCTACTAAGACAATGGAAATTAGCAACAATCCAGCAAAAACGGCAATAATAAACCACTTATCTGCACTCTTTTGCTGGCTGGGAAACTTTAAGTGTTCTTCCAATAGCTTTAGATTATAATTGTTAGCTGTCCAAGCAATATCAAAAAAGTCTCCCACAACAGGGATAGCACCTATTAAGCCATCAATAATTACATTCATAACCATTCTGCCTAAGGCGGCTCTAGATACACCCAGTCGTGCTGCTTCTAAAATGATGTAGCAAGAAAACATAACTCCCAAAAAGTCACCACCAATAGGTAGTAATCCTAAAATTGGATCGATACCAATACCAACTTTGGTTCCGGGAATAGTAATAGCATTATCCAGCAGCCGACTGATCTGACGCAGGCGCTTTAAGGTAGGTGCTTTGGCATCAGGTTCAATCATCGAAGACCGAAAAGAAGAATCAGGCATGAAAGCGATCGCTAATTTGTATTCAATCGTTAGACATTCTACTCCCCAATTGAACTTTTGCAAAAGTTTCTTTAGGGATTACAATTAATATTTTTTAATACTTTTCGGCAGATTGTGATTGTGCTTTTGAACGCATATCTTCGCCAACAGTTACGTTTAACTGGTCGCCGATTAACATCACAGCAGCACTCATCGACAGCCAAAGCATTAAAACTATCACAGCTCCAACTGCACCATATACTTTATTATAATTCCCAAAGTTCGCCACATAAAGCCGAAATAAAGCAGATAACATAGCCCAGAAAACAGCTGCTAAAATTGCTCCAGGCATCATTGGTGTACCTGAATTCCATACACTCGGGCCATAGCGATAGACAAAGCCAAAAGCATAAGCAACAATACTTAAAGCTAAAGGCCAGCGTAACAGCTGCCAAATATCGAACAAGAAGATTAAAGAAGCATTTTCACGTGCTACCATTGCCAAAAGCCAATCGCTGGTAAACACTAAAAAAGAAGCCAACACCAAAAGCAACATAGTACCCACTGTTAAGCCCACAGAAACGAGCTTGGCTTTCCAAAAAGGGCGTATCTGTTCTGGAGGAATTTGGTGGATTTGGTCGAGGGCTGTCATTGCAGTACTCACGGCGCCTGAAGCAGTCCAAATTGCTAATAAAAAGCTTAGAGAAAATAAACCACTGTTTTTAGAATTGGCAATTTCTGTAGTGGCAAAATTACGAATCAAAACCAAAGCTTCTTCAGGTAAAATTTGACTTAGTTGCGCCGCCAGTTGTTTAAAAGTGTTTTGTAAAGATTCTGCCAGTAAGCCTATAGCTGTAAGCAGGGCCAGAATCGCTGGAAACAAGGATAACATCGCATTGAAAGCAATTTCCGAGGCTAATCCCAAAAGTCGTCTTTCAGTTGTCCTAGCGAAAGTTTTTTGAAGCGTCCGCCAATTGAGGTGACGAAAGAAGCGAACAAAACGAGGCTTGAACATAACTATAGTAATTTACAACTCAAATGATATTGGCATATACAGGTAATATCATGTGCAGTTGAAAATTGCTCGTTTAGACTGATGCAGGGATTCTTGGAGTTGAAGGTGAGTTTTTTCACGCGATGGAGTAGGAATCCGATATAAAGCGATCGCTAACCCAATTTAATTGAGTATTGTAACGAAAATTGGGACGTTGATAACATAATATTTAATTTTACGAGGTGATTTTAGTTACACAATTGACTAAAACATTAAACAAATTAGCAGCAAGAATAAAGATGCAATAGGCATTAGGGGAGTACAACTGTGCTAGTCTGGCACTTTTTCTAAATAATCATCCTCAAGATAGAGTGTAAAAATAGAAGTTTTATATGTGTGTATTTTTCAGACAGGCTACTGGCTTAATCGTGCAACAAGTTGTTCTCAGCATGGTAATTAAGTTTGCATAAATTGTAAATGACTCACATAGTTATTAACCTATATCGTATTAAACAAGCAACGAGTTGAGGAGCCAATCAAAAGGCAATCAACTAATAGCTAGCTAAAATTTAATCAAATCTAAATTACAAGGTTTCTAACTATGTCTAGCATATTGTTTACAGATTTATCCAACGAACAACTAGAAGTTGTAGCTGGCAGTGTTGATTTTCAACTAGATGCAACTTTTTTCACAGCAGATGAAAATGTTCTCAATGGTGGTAGCAGTTCCGACCCCAGTGGTAGCTCTGCTAATTCCAATGGTAAATCTACAGATATTACAACCGCTGGACTAGCTTTCTTAGGCTTGGATGCTAGTGATATTCCTGATATTTCAAAAGTATAGAGCCATTAAATTTAGCCGCTAATAAATAGCAATCAACTAATCTGTGAGTTCAATAAAAATAGGTTGTAAAAAATAATTAGAGAGAAATCTCTAATATTAAAAATCAATCTACTAACTCTTTATTGTGAACTCACACAGCCAATACTAATGGTTCATTAAATCCAAATTACGAGGTTTTTAACTATGTCTGGTGTACTGTTTACAGATTTATCCAACGAACAACTAGAAGTTGTAGCTGGCGGTGTTGATTTTCAAATAGATGCAACTTATTTCACCGCAGACGAAAATGTTCTCAATGGCGATAGTAGTTCCGATCCCAGTGGTAGCACCGCTAATTCCAACGGTAAATCTACAGATATTACAACTGCTGGATTAGCTTTCTTAGGCTTAGATGCTAGTGACCTTCCTGATATTTCAAAAGGATATAGCTGTTAATTTGAGTAGCTAAAAAAACTAAAATTAGCTAATACGTGAGTTTGATAAAAAAGGTTGCTCATTCAATAAATATAATTTTTAATTGTTAGATAAAAAATTATATTTTTAGCATTCAATTACAAACTCACGTAGCTAACAGCTCAAATTTTCTAATCCAACTTACGAGGTTTCTAACTATGTCTGGTGTATTGTTTACAGATTTATCAAACGAGCAACTAGAAGTTGTAGCTGGCGGTGTTGATTTCCAACTAGATGCAACTTTTCTTGCAAAACAGGAAAATGTTCTCAATGGCGATAGCAGTTCCGATCCCAATGGTAGCAACGCTTGGTCTAATGGTAAGTCTACAAATATTGAGACTGCTGGAGTAGCTTTTTTAGGCTTGGGTGCTAGTGACGTTCCTGATATTTCCTAAGGATACAGCTGTGAAAAAATTCAATAACTAATACGTGAGTTCCATCAAAATAGTTTAGCAAAAAGTATTAGAGATAAATGGCATTAATTATAAGTAATTAACCTTGCCTATCTCTGTTGTGAGTACGAACTCACGTAACTAATAGCTAAAATTTCTCAAATCAAAATTATGAGGTTTGCAGCTGTGTCTGACGAATTGTTTACAGATTTATCCAACGAACAACTAGAAGTTGTAGCTGGTGGTACTGATTTTCAAATAGATGCTACTTTTTATCAAGCTAGCGAAAATATTCTTAGTGGAAGTAGCTATTCCGGACCAAACGGTAGTGTTGCTACTTCTCATGGTAGATCTACAAATATTAAGACTGCTGGGTTAGCTTTTTTAGCTTTGGATGCTAATCGAATTCTTGATATTATCAAGGAAAACGATCGCTAAAAATAATTTTCTACAGGCGTTGGTTGAAACGTCAGGATTGGTAAAATTAGATTATCGGCACACTCGAACATAACTTGATACTAAATTTTCCACAGATGACCCACAATAATACTATTATCTGGGTCATCTTTTGTTCAAGATTATCATTTTTCAAGGAACCACTCAGAAGAAAGAATGATTGTCAAATTAAGTGTGCTTTAGTTTTTTGATTTGATTTACATTATCAAGTCTATTTTAACTGAGAAATTTTGAATTATTACATTTTCAGCAAACAGTAGCCATTATTTAGTAATTTGCCAAACATCACAACAAACTGATAATTTTCAAAATATCAGTATGACTTTGCTGCAATTCAAAATTAAAAAAACTTGGATTTGAGATTTTTAATATTTTATCAGACCTGATGTATCTGCGGTAGTAGTTATCATTATGTAGAGTAATTTCCCGATGAAATACCAGTTTGTTAAACAGCATAGCAAAGAAGATTGTGGAGCTGCTTGTCTTGCTACTATTGCTAAATATTACGGACGTACTTTTACTCTCAGCCGTATCCGAGAAGCAGTGGGTACTGGACAATTTGGCACTACTTTATTAGGTTTAAAACGTGGAGCTGAAACACTTGGGTTTAATGCTCGCCCAGTGAAAACTTCGTCGGAACTTCTGAATCGAATGAATGAAGCACCGCTACCAGCAATTATTCACTGGAAAGGGAATCATTGGGTTGTTTTATATGGGAAGAAAGGGAAAAAATGTTTAGTTGCAGATCCGGCGGTAGGTGTGCGTTATCTTTCTCAAAAAGAGATAGCAGAAGGCTGGACAGATTGGTTAATACTTTTATTAGAACCCGATCCAATAAGGTTTTTTAGCCAAGAAAATGATAAAATTGGTGGGTTTTGGCGTTTTTTCAAACGTGTTTGGATTTATCGCGCAATTTTAGCTCAAGTTTTACCTTTGAATTTAACGTTGGGTTTGCTATCTTTAGCTTCTCCTTTTCTGCTGCAAATTCTTACTGATGACGTATTGGTTCGAGGTGATACAAAACTACTGACTACTGTAGCGATCGCTGTAGTAGTAATGAATGTTGTTTCTCGGAGTCTTTCGTTTGTACAGTCTAACTTAATTGCTCACTTTGCTCAACGTCTGCAATTAGGTCTAGTTATGGAATTTGGGCGGCAAATTTTACGATTACCTCTTTCTTATTACGAAGCCAGACGTAGCGGTGAAATTGTTAGTCGTCTGAGAGATATTAACCAGATTAATCAGTTAGTTGCTAATTTAATTATCACTCTCCCCAGTCAATTTTTTATTGCTTTAATTTCTTTTGGCTTCATGATTTTTTATAGCTGGAAACTTACAGTAGTGGCTGTATTCATTGCTATAGTGATGAGTTTATCTACAATAGTATTCCAGCCTACTTTACGTCAAAAAACTCGGGAACTTTTAGTTCAAGAAGCGGAAACCCAAGGAGTTTTAGTAGAAACCTTTAAAGGCGCTCTTACGCTCAAAACTACCACATCTAGACCGCAATTTTGGGATGAATTTCAAAGCAGATTTGCTCGTCTTGCTAATGTGACATTTAGCACGATTCAAATTGGGATAATCAATAATACTTTTTCTGGCTTGGTTGCCGGAATTGGTGGCGTAATATTGCTGTGGTTCGGCGGTAATTTAGTAATAACTCCAGCAGAAAACCTCAGCATTGGTCAACTACTTGCTTTTAACTCAATGAACGGTAATTTCTTGGGGTTAATTGCTACTTTAATCAGTTTTGTTGAGGAATTTACACGGGCAAAAACAGCCACCCAACGTCTCACAGAAGTTATAGATGCTACTTCAGAAACCGAGGGCGATGAGATAAAACCTTTTGCCGAAATTCCTGAAAACGCTGATATAGTTTGTACAAATATTAACTTTCACTATGCTGGTCGGCTTGACTTAATCGATAACTTTTCTTTAAGAATTCCTGGTGGGAAAGTTATTGCTGTTATCGGCAAATCTGGTTGTGGTAAAAGTACTTTAGCAAAATTGATTGCTGGGTTATATCCACTGCAATCTGGAAATATTTGTATTGGACTTTATAACCTCCAAGACCTTTCTCTTGATTGTCTGCGTCAACAGGTAGTTCTTGTTCCTCAGGAGCCTCATTTTTGGAGTCGTTCTATTGTTGAAAACTTTCGCTTAGGCGCACCTCAAGTGACATTTGAGCAAATTGTGAGAGCTTGTAAAGTAGCTGAAGCTGATGAATTTATTAGTAATTTACCTGACAAATATCAAACTATTTTAGGTGAATTTGGTGCAAATATTTCTGGTGGACAACGTCAAAGACTGGCAATAGCAAGAGCCATTGTTACAGATCCGCCAGTTCTGATTTTAGATGAATCTACTGGTGGACTCGATCCAGTAAGTGAAGCAGAAGTTCTAGATAAATTATTTCAGCATCGCTGGGGTAAAACTACGATTTTAATTACTCATCGTCCGAAAGTAGTTAATCGGGCTGATTGGATTGTATTGCTAGATCGTGGCAAATTAAAGCTTCAAGGTTCTTTACAAGAATTGCGAACAAAACCAGGAGAGCATCTGGACTTTTTAATGTCTTGAAGAAGTCATGAGTCAGAATTCAGAATATTCAAAACTCTTGTTGACTGATAAATATGAGATTTTGTGTGATGTTTAATTATTTAAATTTTTTCTCTCAAATCTAGTAATTATACAAAAATCGTTCTGAATTAGGACTACTCGATTTTCAATTATTAGGAAAAATATGCTGTACACTCATAATCAAAAGTTTCTACCATCACTTCAAAAGGATGAGTTTCTTCCTCCTATTAGTGCTTGGACATCTTTAGCTGGAGTTTTTCTGGTTGGAACTATTGGTTCTGCGATCGCTCTTTCTTCATGGATTAAATACAATGTCATGGTGGAAACTGCTGCAACTGTTCGTCCCATAGGCGATACGAAGCTAGTACAACCAGAAATGGAAGGAACTGTTGAAACTATCTTTGTCAAAGAAAATCAAATTGTCAAAAAGGGAGAAGCGATCGTTCGTCTGGATACTCAACAATTGCAAATCAAAAAAAGTCAACTTCAAGGTAATATCGAACAAAGTAGATTGCAAGTAAGTCAAATTGATTCGCAAGTTGCTATTTTAAATACTCAAATATTAGCTGAGAAAAGATATATAGAACGAACTGTTTCTTCGGCGAAAGCAGATTTGGCAGGTAACCAACGAGAGTATCAAGAACGAAAAATAGCTACTGAAAGTGAATTGTTGGTTTCAGAAGCCAGCTTGCAAAAAGCCAAGGCAAATTTACAAAAAGCTCAAACAGATTTAGACTTTGCCAAAATGGATAGCGATCGCTATGAACAATTAGCTGAAGCTGGCGCCATTGGACGGCGTGAATTTGAGCAGAAAAAACTCGTTGTTGAGCAGACTAAATTAACAATTGAATCTGAAAAAATCTCTGTTCAAATTGCTAAAGCTAAACTACAATCAGCCCAAGCTGTAGTCAATCCAAGTATGGCGCGAATTGCGATCGCCGAAGAACGCATTTCTCAAGAAATTGCTAGAGGTGAAGCCACCATCGCTACTTTAAACAAAGAAAAACAAGCTTTAATCCAGCAGCGCGTAGAAATGCAAACTCAACTCAAGCAATATCAAAAAGAACTTCAGCAAATTGAAACTGAATTAAAAAACAGCATTATTCGTGCTACTAGTGATGGTACAATTCTTAAGCTCAATTTGCGAAATCCTGGCCAAGTTGTGCGTGTTAGCGAATCTATTGCTGAGATTGTTCCTCAAAATGCCGCTTTGGTGATTAAAGCGATGATTCCCACCGCAGAAATTCAAAAGGTTGCAGTTGGTCAAAAAGTGCAATTGCGAATTGATGCTTGTCCATATCCTGATTATGGTACTCTCAAAGCTGTTGTTAGCGCCATTTCTCCTGATGTAATTACACCTACGGCTAGCAATATTAATGCAGCTACATCAACTGCTGTTGCTAGTTATTTTGAAGCAACAATTCAACCTGAAATGCTAAAATTTGGCAATGGTACTCTTCAGTGTCATATCCAATCGGGGATGAATGCAAAAGCTAATATTATCTCCCAAGAAGAGACAGCATTACAATTTATGCTCAGAAAGGCCAGATTAATCACCGACCTTTAATAAATAAAAACTAAGAAATTAGGACTCCTGATTTTTGTATCAATGTAATATCTAGTATCTACCCATCATAACTCCTTCTTTCCTATTTCAACCAGGGAAGAGAGTTTTGTCTTTTTTAAATTTAGTAAATCTGAGAAATTTGATATGAAATGCATTAATAATATATGATAAAAGGTTGATAAATTACTGCGGCATTTTTGGGTAATTATTTTGTACGCGTTGGCATTTTTTTGGCATAAATATGTCGTGGGTTGCATATAACTTTTTGACGATGCTACTAAAATAGCTGACATAACAATATTATGTGAGCGTGAAATTGTGTAAGCAAATTATACTTTGAATTGTCTACGTTATGTCCCTTGTGCGGTTTCTGACATCTTATCAGAGAATTCAACAATCATTGCAATGGTGGTCTTCTAGACAGTCGATGAAACTCTTTGTGGAAGCAGAGAAAATTCGGGATGATTTGTTACAAGAATCTTTTACAATACGTCGCAACTTAGATTTGTTGAGAGTAGATAATCTAAATGTATCAGACAATAAAATTCAAGAATGTTTAAAACAAATTGACAATTTTCATCACTCTTTAGTGCAACTGAGCGATCGTTTATTTCCAGCATCCCTTCAAGATAGTTTTCCCTTAGCTATCGAGTGCTTATTAGAACCTTGGTTAGTATCCAATCCCCAGTTATACTTTCAAATCGATTTGCCCGTTTATTGGCGACATGAGCCAGCCGAACGTAGTCTAATTGTTTTAATAGCTTTAAATGAGTTACTAACCATAACTTTAGCAGAAGTTTTGGCATCAACATCAATTTATATCAATTTAAAACAGCAGAAAACTATTGGAAAACTAATTGTAGAAATTACTTATACTAATATGTCTACATTTGTTCTTCATTCTCGCTTACCAGAATTAAATTATCTCTATGAAAGTTTTCGATTACTCACTTCAGGGAAATGTTTTAGTAAAACTAATAATTTGAGAATTTCTTGGTATTTTTATTGGTAGTTTTTATTCATTAATTTGCTAATTTAATTAGTAAATATAAATGATAATTAAAAATTTATAGTTGTGTACTTTATCAGCAGGCTGTCAATTATGAAACAAGAAGTATCCGAAAAGGCATTGCTGAAAATTTTGGTAATTGATGACCATGAGTCAGTTTTAAGTGGAACAGTAGACATTTTACAAAAGCATTACCCTGGTGCTGAAATTATCACTGCTATCAATGCTAATAATGCTCTCAATCGAGTTAGTACTTTACACCTAGATCTTGTAGTTATGGATCTTTCGATTCCAGAAAACTATGGAATTACAGCGCGACCCGACACAGGCGTTCAACTACTTAGAATTTTCATGAAACAATTTCCCAATTTGAATATTATTGTCCAAACCGCTCATGTGAGAACATTAGTGAGAATTAGACCTGATATTGATAGTCATAAAGGAGGTTTTACAGTCGCCGACAAAAGTCTTTCTAGCCAAGAAATGTTGACTAGAGTTGATTGGGCACTACAGGGATTAACTCATACAAAAGATATTAAAGGAATTTATTCTGGATTAGAGTTGAAAGCAGAATGGCTCAAAGTACTAACTCTAGCATTTGAAGAAGGATTACAAGACAAAACTATTGCTGAAAGAATGTGTATATCTGAACGGATGGTACGTCATTACTGGAGTAAGCTACAAGATGCTTTAAATGTCTATCCTGATGAAGGAAAAAATATTCGGATTCAAACAGAAATTAGAGCTAGAGAAGAAGGTTTAATTGATTAATTTTTTACCAATATTTAATTTTATTGAATTATTAGTATTGAGAAAAACTGAATTTATTTTTTATTAAAACTTATTAAATAGTTACTTGTAGCTAAAGGCTAGGAGGAAAGCTTATGCAGCCTGGGCTTTGGAAAATAATCAAAGAAGAAATTCGTATTTGGCGCGTAGGTGTATTCCCAGGAATTGTAATCATTGCATTGGTAATAGTTGGTCGATTGAGTGGTTTAATGCAATCTTTAGAGTGGCTAGCTTTTGATAGTCTTTTACGTCTGCGTCCTGAGGAACCTATAGATGAACGAA
The DNA here is from genome assembly GCA_029379225.1 of Nostoc sp. S4. Lineage (GTDB taxonomy): Bacteria > Cyanobacteriota > Cyanobacteriia > Cyanobacteriales > Nostocaceae > Nostoc. Next base: position 42,409 of record JAQYWR010000044.1, read on the forward strand.
TTGTAATTGTGGGCATTAATCAGGACGAGCGCTTGACAGATTTTTCCATATCAGATAGAGATTTAGCAGCACTATTGTGGAAGTTACATCGTTATCAACCTAGAGTTATCGGTGTTGATATTTATAGAGATTTTCCAGTTAACCCCGGTCATACAGAACTGGTAGAAGCTTTTAAAAACATCAAAAATTTAATTGTTATTGAAAAAGTATTGCCGAAGCAAATTGCTCCACCACCAAATTTATCTTTTGAACAAATTGGCTTTGCTGACCAAGTTACGGATACTGATGGCAAACTCAGACGAAGTTTATTAATAATACCAACATCTCAAGGAGACAAATTTTCTTTATCTCTACGTTTAGCAGAAATTTATCTAGCTCATCAAGATATTAGCTTCAAAAATAGTAGGGATGGCGCTACCATCTATTTTGGAAATACTGCGCTACCAAAACTTTTTCCTAACTCTGGAAGCTATATCCAGACTGATGCAGCCGGAGTTCAAGTACTGCTCAATTTTCGTAGTGGTCGAAAAAGATTTAGAACTATATCTTTAAATGATATTAATAGCACTAAATTTAATTCGGAATGGTTACGCGATCGCATTGTAATTATCGGCATAACTTCCCCTAACCATAAAGACTTGATAAATACTTCCACAATTCCATCTAATCAACCTATAAAAAGACCAATTTATGGAGTGGAAATCCAAGCACATGCTGTTAGCCAAATTATCAGTGCAGTGCTTGATAACAGACCACTTTTGAATACTTGGTCAGATGGATGGGAATATTTGTGGATTTTTGCCTGGGGGTTTTTAGGAATTGCGATCGCTCGATTGAGTAAATCTCCTTTGGCAAATCTGATAATAGTTGGTATTACAACTTCAAGTTTAGTAGTCGCCAGTTATTTACTATTAACTTGGGGTTGGTGGGTTCCAGTAATTCCCACAATTATTGTTTTAACTCTCAATGGGATAGAACTCACTGCTTTATATCAATGCGATAAAGCTTTGCGATCTGGGATTAAAGCTAGACAAGATGTTATTGAACGTACATTTGAAACAATTCACAATGGACCATTACAAAGTCTTGCTAAAGTTTTAAAAATGGTTCGAGGTGAAGATTTGCCAATCAAAGAATTACTCCCAGAATTGGAAAAAGAACTTGATAAACTCAACCATGAACTTCGAGGAATTTATGATTTTTTACAAAGAGAACCTCCAACTCAAGACAGTAGTCTGTATTTAGGAAATACTTTAGTATTAAATTTGCAAGATCCTCTACACGAAATTCTTTATCAAGTTTACAGCCATACTTTAGCGCGAGACTTTCCTTGCTTTAGAACAATCAAAGTGAAAATTCGTACTTTTGAACCTATCGATGAGCGATATTTAAGTATACAAGAAAAGCAAGGACTTTGCCGCTTTCTTGAAGAAGCTTTGTGCAATGTTGGCAAACATGCCATAGGAGTAACTCGCCTCGAAGTCACTTGCTTTTCATCTGAAGGCTGGTACACTTTGAGTATTATAGATGATGGTTTGGGTGTCAATTCATCTCGAGAAGGTCGCGGCACCCAACAGTTTAGAAATTTAGCAAAACAACTTAAAGGTAAATTTCAACGAGTACCATTTTCTTCAAGAGGAACAATTTGTGAATTGTCTTGGCCTGTAACTAAGTTTTGGTACTCTAATAAATGATTACGAATAAGCATAGATCTAGTAAATGATTGATAATTTATAATCATTTCCAGTCAGCATACTAAAAAAATATCTTAGTCTACTTGAGTGAACTGAGAGACCATTTATAAAGTAAATTTTAAGTAGGGTGTGTTAGGCGCTAACATTAAGCTTTTCATGAAAACTAAATCGAAAGATGCGTCTAACACACCCTACAATAGTTTTATTTTTATTTTATAAATAACCTCTGAGGCGATTTTGCCTTGCACTTGAAGTCCAGCATAAATAACAAAAAAGCGGAGATTTTATTAAATATAAGTAATAAATCGGTTTATCGGATAAATCAATTTTGGTTACATATTTTTAGATTTTGTGAATATGTATTTTATAGAAATAACTTGCTTCCCAAAACTATAAATTTTTATTCTCAATTCTGTAATTAAGTTATCAACAAAAGCTCATGACTTGTTTGATTAATTCTTTATATACTGAACAACAAGACTTTCAACATCTTGAAAAGTCGTTAATCTAAGTCAAACAACTATTAACTGGGGTAAAAATATGGTAGAATTAAATCACTTATTTACCCAAGTAAAATTACATTCAGATCCAAAAAATCAGCAAGCAGATGACAAAAACGTTGAGCCGCTAGCTGACACTTGGAATAATTATTTTCAAAGTTTACAGGAGGCGATTGCTGAGTCAAATACAGCCAAGCAAATTGTTCAACAAGATTACGATCGCCTTCAAGCTTTGGCGATCGCTTGGGAAAAACAAATTCAAATTGCTTCAAGAAACTCTTGTGAGGATAAAGTTCGTCAGGCATTAGCCTATAAACAAAATTGTACTGCAAGAGCGCGAGAACTAAAGACTTCACTCGAACGGCATGTTATTCATATCAGCACTCTTCAAACCCGACTAGCTTATTGGCAAAATCAACTATAAGTAAGTCGGTACAAAAAATTAAACTATCTCAAGGAAAATTAAGTAAGCTAAAATCCTCATGGGTATTGCCCGATCCCAACAACAATTACTGATGCCGACTTATTTAACTTGGCTGTAAAAAGTATTTTGCTCATCAACCGTGCCACTATAGAAAATAGAGCTGCAAATTGAGCAAGAGGAAGACTAAAGAACGCTGTGCAGATAACATTCTTAGGGACGAGTTCCGGTGTACCCACGCGATCGCGCAATGTTTCCAGCGTCGCCCTGAGATTACCCCAAAGGGCAGAGCTATGGTTATTTGACTGTGGCGAAGGCACTCAGCATCAAATTTTGCGGAGTGAACTAAAAATCAGTCAACTCTCCCGAATTTTTATCACCCACATGCACGGCGACCACATTTTTGGCTTGATGGGACTTCTTGCTACTTGCGGTTTAGCTGGCAATGTAGAACGAATCGACATCTACGGCCCACCTGGGTTAAATGAATACATTCAAACCGCTTCACGTTACTCCCACACACACTTTTCCTACCCGATTAAAGTCCATGCCATCCGTCCCGGCATCATTTATGAAGACGATGACTTCATTGTCAGCTGCGGTAATTTACATCACCGGATTACAGCTTTCGGCTATCGCGTAGCCGAAAAAGACCGCACAGGACGCTTTGATATTGAAAAAGCCAAAGCGTTGCAAATTCCTCCCGGTCGCATTTACGGTCAACTCAAGCGCGGTGAAACAGTAACCCTTAACGATGGACGCGTGATTCATGGCGTCGAATTGTGCGGCCCTACAGAAATTGGTCGCAAGATTGCTTATTGTACAGACACCATTTTTTGTGATGGCGCAGTGGAATTAGCTGATGATGCAGATGTATTAATTCACGAAGCCACCTTTGCCCATCAAGATGCAGATATGGCTTTTCAGCGATTGCATTCCACAAGCACAATGGCAGCCCAAACAGCTTTAGCTGCTGGGGCACATCGGCTGATTATGACCCATTTTAGTCCCCGCTATGCTCCTGGAAATAACTTAGAGTTAAAGGATCTGCTTCAGGAAGCTCGGACAATTTTTCCTCGGACTGACATGGCTTATGATTTCATGGTTCATGAAATACCCAGGCGGCGGGAAGTGGAATTAACCAAAGTAGGCGTGTGAATTTGACACTAATTTTTGAGTAATTAAATTATGCTTGGGGCGCATAACTGTACGCCCCTACAAGGAATTGTGGTTCAAATAGATGAAAAAAACTGTAAAATTATAGCAAGCGAATTAAAGGTTAGGACATAATGACAAGCCTGGATGTTAGGAACAGTAATGTTTTACCTCCAGCATAGCTGCCTTCTGTCTCCAGCAAGAACTGCTATATCTTTGGCATTTAGATAATCGCAATATTGGTGTTGCTCAAGGCAGGACTGCCGGATAAGGCGGCAATCTGTAGTGGTGCGGAACCTCCTAAGCTGCCATCGGCATCATAGAACAAAGCTCCAGTCGATGTATTATAAATTAACCGCTGATTTGTTGTGTTTGCTGTGGTAATGCCCGCACCGGAACGAAAACGGTCTGGGGTGAGGGTGCCTGCGACTAATCCGCCACCAAAGCCGGCAGCAGATATCTGAATCTTGTCGCCACCAGAGCAGCTGAAGCCATTAATCGTATCCAGGCGATCGCTAGGAGCTGTAAACCGATACGTATCTGCCCCATCACCTCCGGTTAGCGCATCATTTCTACTACCACCAACCAGTAGGTCATTGCCAGTACCACCGATGAGTATATCGTTGCCGTTACCACCCGTAATTGTGTCATTGCCCCCAGCCCCATTCAGGTTATCATTGCCACTACCGCCAGCGATCGAGTTGTTAAGAGCATCCCCAGTAAACACTCGTCCCAGATCGTTAAGCGTCAGACGGTAGTCTCCTGTAGCCCCGGAACCAGCGACATCGCCAACACCCGTCACAGCGCTGTAATTGGAGTTCGGGCTAAGGGACACGCCAACGTAGTATGTGCCCGCTTGAGTAAATGTATAAGCCAAGTAAGAAAACTGGCTAGAACCTTCACCCGGCGCCGCTCCATCGTTGTTAGCCGCCAGTTGTGTGCCGCTGGAATTGAAGACCCTGAGGTAGGTGTTGAGGTTTGACCCATTGCGAGAATCCACATCAAACCCCACCTGCTGCCCAGCACAGACCGTAAACTTCACCAGATCGGTATCAGTTTGGGGATCGAGTGAAAAGTCAACAAACTGGCCTAATGTCTTAATATTCGCTGAACGTATTGTTACTGTTTAGGCACAAAATTGGAGAAAAATACTCAACTTTATGAGAAGATAACAAAGCGAATAGCTGTCAAAATCCTTTGCTTGTAAGGTAAAACAACGGTTTGACATTTTTTATGAGATTTTCGTCAGGGGATAATATTGTTTTAATTACTTCGTTTTTTTTGGAGTCAATATATTAAATTGATGTAAGGCTGGGCTGTTTTGAGGCAATCGCCTGATACCAATTCATAATTTGCAATTCGCAATGACGCTCGTTCCTCACTAACGCTTCGCTATCGCTACCGCTCCGCTAGTGCAATTTGCAATTAAAAAACTTAAATACAGCAAGGCTTTGAGGGTTTGCATCTGTTTCATGATTTTAGTGAGTTGGTATGAACCCTCTTTTGTTACCTTCGGCAGAGAATAATCTGAAACCCATATTTTTACGTCTTTTTTCAACAAAGGGGTTTAAATGACAAAGTGGATATACGATCGCCCAGTTCATTATTTTGTTTAGCGTTCAGAGTTGGGTATGATTTTTATCTCCCTGTAGTAACAAAAGAGGGATGAAATAACTTGCAATCAATACCCTCATAGTACTGAACAAGCTCAATTTCAAGGTTTGCTAGCTCAACTCATAACATCCAACAAATAAACAGTAATTAATTTTGCTCAGTTAAGTTAACTAGTTAACCACTAATTTATAGTTAACTAAGTGTATCAATAATGTAAAAATATTATTATTTAAATATTTTTACTAATATGTTTTCTAAATTACCAGTTACAAAAAATAACTTTGATATATAGTAATATTGCAGACTATAACAGTTTTTATCTCAATCTGCTATAAAAATAATTAATTTTTTGTCAAGATTTTTTCTATAAATGAATATTTATTGAAATTTTGTTCTTCTAATACTGATTTAAAATTTATATCCAGGAATTGATAAACATGAAAACGTTATTTGACATAATCTTATCCCAAGTGGTTTAATTTTTGGCACAATAATTAAGTATTATGTTCTGGTTCTAGGTGTAAAAAACTCATTGAAAAAAATGTTTATCGCAATCTTTCAAATATATTCTTTTAATATTAGAGGAGTTTGATAGTGGTTAAGACTAGTCTGAATCAAGAGCAACAAGTTACTACCTCAGCAAAAAGCGGGGTTGACATCAGACAACTACCTACTATTTTGCTTCGTCAACGCTTAGTTATTTTGGGGATTTCTTGTGTAGTCATGTCAGTTGCCAGCTTCTTTGCTGTCAAAGCCAAACCTAGTTATCAAAGCCAGATGCAGATACTGGTGAGTTCTAATGTATCCCAAGAAACACAGTCAGATAATATTGCACAAGAGGCAAACACCAAAACTGCTGATTACAGTACTCAGATAAAACTTATACTGAGTACCAAACTGCTTCAAAAAGCCGTAGATTTACTTCATTCTGATTATCCTGATATTACCTTAGAATATATCAAAGGTCAAAGAGAATCCAATCAAATAACACCTCTAAAAGTCACCCAAGAACAGGCAAATACAGGAGCTAATCAAGTTTTAAGTGAAGTATTTGAAGTTTCCTTTAATGATGACGATCCAGTTAAAGCACAAAGAGTACTTCAAGCTTTACAGAAAGTCTATCAAAACTACAACACAGAACAACAAAAAGAGCGTTTGGCTCGGGGACTGGCTTTTGTTAATAACCGCCTACCCGAACTCAAAAAAGAAGTCACTCAAGCTGATAAAAATTTAGAGCAGTTTCGCAAGAAACATAATTTACTCGACCCAGAAGCACAAAGTAAAATTCTGCTACAATCTCTAGCTGATATTCAACAACAGCTACAAACTACTCGTGCCCAGCTTGAAGATGTAAACGCTCGCTACAGTAGTCTCCAACAACAAATAGCTTCCTCTTCCCAACAAAATAGCCAACTTACTGCTCGTTTAAATCAGTCAAGCCGCTACCAGACGCTATTAAATGAAATTCAAAAAACTGAACTAGCCTTAGCTAAGGAACGGTTGCGTTATACAGATGATTATCCATCAGTAGAAAAACTCAAACAGCAACGCCAAAATCAACTAACACTGTTACGGCAAGAAGTGAGAACTATTACTAATACTAGTACTAAGGTAGAACCACTCTCAAAAGCGCCGATGGCAGATATCGATCCCAATCTAGTAGACGAATTTATCTTACTACAGACAAATGTTTTAGGACTAACTGCTAATGAAAAAAGTTTAGTGCAGTCAGAACAGCAAGTTCGTTCTGAGCTTGACAAATATCCAAACCTGACAGCAGAATATAATCGTCTGCGGCAAAAGGTAGAAACTAGTCATAAAACCTTGGAACAACTGCTTCAGGCACAACAGTCATCAGGAATGAAAATTGCTCAGGAAGGATATAACTGGCAAGTTTTGGAAGAACCTACTTTGGGTACTTATGTAGGAAATGGCAGATTATTCTTTTTGCTTGGGGGAGGACTATTTGGACCGATTTTGGGTATTTTAATAGCCTTGATGATAGAAAAGTATAATGATACTATTTACACTACAGTAGATTTCAATAAACTGACAAATCTGCGCGTATTGGGAACCGTACCAAAATTGCGATCGCTTGGTAGTCAAAAGCGCTTTTTCAATCGGTCTTGGAATCAGCAACGAAGTTTACCTCCGGCAATGGTAGAACCCAGCGCCAAGTTACCTGTCCATGAAACTTTGGACATGATCTACCAAAACATTAAAATATTAAAATATCCCTTACCCTTCAAATCCTTGATGTTGACTTCAGCGCTACCAGGAGAAGGGAAGACAACTTTAGTATTAGGGCTAGTGGCTAGTGCTACCCGAATGCATCGACGGGTGTTAGTAATTGACGTTAACTTGCAAAATCCTAACCTGCATAAAATATTAGAACTCTCCAATGATTGGGGACTATCTCTGTTATTACTTGATGAGACAACTAGCGATTTTCAAGATTACATTCAACCCATTCACCCGTTCATTGATATTTTGACTGCTGGGCCTGTTCCAGACGATCGGGTGAAGCTGCTGAGTTCTCAGAGAATGAAAGAACTAATTGAATTGTTTGAAGAAAATTATGACTTAGTACTGATAGATGCTCCATCAATTTTAGCCACAGTTGATGCTAGAATTATCGCCTCTTTTTGCAATGCGATCGTCATGGTAGAACGCATGGGGAAAGTAAAGGGAACTCAATTGATTCAAGCTATTGAAATTTTAAGTAAGTTGAATTTAATTGGAATTATCGCTAATGATGTAAAATAGTACTAAAAAATATCTATAGGAATCTGATTTGATTCATGAACTGACTTACGTAAGTAGGCAATAGTAAAAAACAGTTTAACCTGTACTGAGTTTTTTGAAAATCAAATACTAGTGCTACAGGACTCTTATTTGGTTTTTGAACTTATTTGCTCCCAGCAGAGAGTGGTGAATAGGGAATCAGCTAGACCAAACGCATCTAAATAGAGACCAGCCTGAATAACCCTCTCCTAAGAAACAAGGCAGGAGGCAGGAGGCAGAAGGCAGAAGGGAAGAGGATTTGACTTGTTTCTTCTATCCATAACGGAAGCCAGCACGTTCGTAAACAGCTTTTGTCACTTTCGCAAAAGAATAACCGAATCGAGACTCTGAAGCTTTAATTTAACCAAGCTTTGAGTCTTTATTTTTGAAGACCAGATTGTAGACTTATACATATTCAAGTAAAGACTGTTTATATTTATGACGCTGATTTATGCATTTGTACTGGGGTTAGTTGCGGGATTGCGAGCGTTTACAGCCCCCGCTGCTTTATTCTTGGCACGTGGCGGTATTGTAGGTATTATTTTGGTTTTCTTTGCTGTAGCTGAGTTGATTGGCGATATGCTGCCGCAAATACCATCTCGCACAAGTCCTCCTGCTTTGATTGCTCGGATTCTCAGTGGTGGTATTGTGGGATGGATAATTGCTGGAGCAAACAGCAGTTTTGCACTCGTTGGAGCACTGATTGGGGTTGTGGGCGCACTTATCGGTGCCTACGGCGGTCGGGCGGTGCGTATAGCAGCCATCGAGCGTATTGGTGCCATCCCATCTGCTCTTGTTGAAGATGTTGTGGCGATCGCTCTTGCTGCCTTTGTCGTTACCCGTTGATGTATCGAATTGTTCCTGGTAAGTGCAATTTCCCCTCACTGTCTGCGATCGCAAGCTAGTTCATATTGCGTTTATAAGCTATTGATGGTAAAGCAATTGCAACTGGGATCGTGTCCGGCTAATCACTTATAATTACCGCATCTGTGCAAAAATCCCAAAAGCCTCTTTCCCCCAGCAAGAACTGCTCCCCTGTCTTCTAAATGATAAGTCTTCAACCGGACATGATATAACTTCGTAGGGGAATTAAAGTATAGTAGAGTTAATCATCATGAATTTAAATAGTTTCACCGTTGGCACGAGTAATACTAAGGGCTTTGAACTCATTGTCGTCATAGTTGCCAACTAAGGTGACTTATTCCCCTACAAATACGTTAATGGGTTGTCCTAACTGAGGTTCTGCCTCAACGATAATTCGACTCAAAACATCAAATTCAGTTTTCTGTTTCACTAGCTGTCATGTCTATTGAAGCTATAATTCAACGCCAAGAAAAGTTGACTGAAGTTAAAGTTTACACTGCTGATTCGGTTTTAAAGCAGATGGAATTTGAGTTTCCTGTAACTGAATTTGCTCAAGTTGATGCCGCTCGCTCAAGCTTTAGGATTACCAATAACAGCAATAAAGCAGCTGATACGTTATCGGATTGAGAATTAGCAGACTATTGATAAAGTAAATATTAGTTGCAAACTGCTGTGGAGACGACATGATCCGGGTAATGGTAGTTGCTACTTCTTTTGTGGCGCGGGCAGGGTTGTCTGCTGTGGTGAGTAGCAATCCCCAATTGACAGTTGTCGGGAGTGCATCAGATTTGGAGGTATTAGCAGCACAAGTCGAACTATTACAACCAGATGTCGTACTCATAGATATCAGCAGTAATTTTCAACAATCGGTGTGGGAAAAATTGCTGCTAATTTCAGAAGAAAAATACCCATTGCCAATGCTCGTTATCGTTGAAGAATTCGACAGCATCGACTTGGAAAGGGCTTTACGAGGGGGCATTCGGGGTATATTGCTCAGCAGTAGCACAGAGTCAGAAATAGTCGCTGCTGTGGAGGCGATCGCTGTTGGTTTGATAGTACTGCACCCAAATGCTGTAGAATTGATACAGACGCAGGAAAAGACAGCAGCAAATCCTGTGCAAAGCTTGACGCCACGGGAGATAGAAGTTTTAGCAATGCTTGGGTCGGGATTAGGCAATAAAGCGATCGCTAAACGATTGCATATCTCTGAGCATACTGTTAAATTTCATCTCTCATCTATTTTTCAAAAGCTTAGTGTCTCCAGCCGCACAGAAGCCGTAACTGTGGCTGTAAGACTAGGTTTGATTATGTTGTGAGCTATGCCGATTTGAGATTTGGGATTTTAGATAATGGAATTGTTGTTTATGCTGATACCCCATCGTTTTGGGCGCAATAAATCTCAAATCCAAAATTATTTTACTTTCAGTTCTTTAAAAAGGACTCGAGCCATTGGTGCATTTAAATCTTTACTAGCAAAGGCGCAATAAGCTTGTGGATTGATTTGTCCATAAGTTTTGAGAAAGTTAATACAATTGGCACGGTCTTTAAAGGTGGCTACATAAACTATAAATAAATTTTTTTTCTCTAATATATTCGGATAATCTGGTATCCAGAACACTCCTGATTGAGTAATTCCTTGAGTCTGTAAAATTTTCACTTGCTCGATTGCAGCTTGGAGATTTGGCAAACTTGAATTTGCTACAAAATAAAAAGAATTAGGCAGATTAGCACCGTTTGTAATTGCTGATTCGTGAGTTGTGCCTATTTGATAATTTGCCCTTCCAGGTGCAAGAGATAACGAAGAATTTTCGGAAAATCCTGGTTTGGGGAGTAGCGAAGATGTACCTTTTTGATATGTGCCAGATTGAGGAGAATTTGCTAACAAAAGACCAATAATCACACACGCACCGATTAATCCACCGCCGACTAAAGTACTACCAATAAAAATAGCGTTTTGGATACTGCTTTGAGCAGGTGGTAGTTGGATTACAGAATTAGTCAAAGCAGATACTTGACTATATATCGGTACTTTTGGTGCAGTCGAATTGGCAATCGCTTGCAATGCATCGAGCATTTCTTTGGCAGTAGAATAGCGCTCTCTAACATCAAACTGAGTTGCTTTTTTCAATACTTCCATCAAATTTCGACTGATGGCATCCCTATTCAAAACTTGCTCTCCAGTGTAGGAGTCTGTCATCAATTCGTGGGGCAATTTTCCCATCAACAAAAAAATAGCTGTCAGCGCCAAACTATACAAGTCACTGGCAAATACCGGACGCCCTGCTGCTTGTTCGCTGGGCATAAAACCTGGCGTACCAATAATCATTGAATTACTCACAGTGCCTTCTGGATACATCACTGTTGCCATCGTTTCTCGCACTGCACCAAAATCAATTAAAATTGGTTTCCCATCAGATGAACGCAGAATAATATTGTCTGGTTTAATATCGCGGTGAATGATACCTTTGCTATGTACAAAGTCCAGCAGTTTCAATAGATTAATTAATATGGGAACTACTTCACTTTCACTCAAACAACCGTTTTGTTTTACTTGTTGATTGAGGGTTTGTCCAGAAATCCATTCTTGTACAAGGTAGAATTGCCCATCTGCTTGAAAGTAAGCGTATAAAGTGGGAATTTGATTGCTACTTCCCCCCAATTCTTCTAAAATTGCAGCTTCTCTTTGAAATCGCCTTTGGACTAACTGGTAAACGTCTGGGTTGTCGGTAACTGGTTTGAGTTGCTTAATTACACAACGTCGTCCCGAAGGCATTTGGGTATCTTCGGCTAAGAATGTTTCACAAAATCCACCAGTTCCAAGTACGCTAATTATCCGATAGCGATCGTTCAAAAGTGTTGATATCATTTTGTTTGCTTGACTCAGGTTTTGGAAGCACTCTTGAGAATTAACAACCTACAACTGCCTATTTTGAGAACTTTGGTCGTGCATAGTTTTTGCTCGTTATTAATTTGTCATCTGTAAACTAGAATGCATTAGCTGCATGGTGATTTTAAGTATCTAATTTTGAGTATCTAAGTATGAGAATATCACAATTCGCACTTTTTATTAAAATACCCAAACAGAAATAAACACTATCACAGCTATAGATAATTTGTAATTATTATTCGGCATTGGTATGGGGGATATAAAAGACACAAAGACAGGAGTTATATTAAGTTAGTTTAATTTTTGAATCTTAGGAAGTCACAAGCTTTTAGTTGTCTTTGTATCCATCGAGCTGTGTATTAGCCCTAATTACTAAGTGTTCGTCCAAACTTGAGCTTATTTTCTCATACCCAATGGCTAATGTCCAATTTTCAACTCCTAAGAATTACTCAAAAGTGATAAAAAATTAAAGCATAAGCTTCAGTTAGGGTTCCAAGCAGATATAGCTATGAGTAGCATCTACGACCTACGCCCGATCGCACTTTCAATTGCGATCGCCGTTTTGACTTCATATACTGCTCTTGATTTGGCTGGCAGGGTAATAGCAGCCAAAGCTTCCGCAAAAGTCGCCTGGTTAATTGGCGGTGCAATCGTTATCGGAATCGGAATCTGGTCGATGCAGTTTGTCGCCATACTAGCTTTGAGTCTGCCAATACCAATAACCTATGATGTGTTGACTGTGCTGGTTTCTATGCTACCTGCTGTCATTGCTTCTGGGGGGGCACTTTTCCTAGCCAGTCGCCCAGCGTTGAGTATTTGGCAATTGCTGATTAGTGGGACATTAATCGGTATTGGTATTGCCTCCATGCACTACATCGGAATGCTGGCGATCCGGCTCCAAGCAACTGCCACATATAATCCACTGCTGTTGATACTTTCTTTAGCGATCGCCATCGGCGCGTCGATTCTCATCCTAAGTATTGCCTTCCAATTAAGTATCCAAAGCAGTACAACTAGATGGTGGGTGAAAATTGGCAGTGCGCTTTTTATCGGAGGGGCGCTTGCGGGGATGCAGTATATCGGCATGGCTGCTGTTAGATTTACGCCTACTAATCCAACAGTAATATCTGGGTTAGGAAAAACGAACAATTCCCTAACCTGGTTGGGTGTTTCCATTGGCAGTGCCACATTCATTATTCTCGGTTTCACACTGACAATCTCGTTTGTAGAGCGGCGTTTGTCTGCCCAAACAAAGCTTTTAGCACACCAGCAAGCCCAAGCCAAACGTTCGCAGTTATTTACAGAGATTATCCTGCAAATTCGGCGATCGCTGAATTTGGATGACGTAATCAACACAACTGTCCACGAAGTTCGTCAAGCATTGAAAACAGACCGTGTGGTTATGTATCGTTTTAATAGTGACTGGAGCGGGACTATCATCGCCGAGTCCATTGCCTCGGGTTGGACAAAAACTTTAGGAAAAACGGTCAATGACCCATTCCGAGAAAATTATATTGAAATGTACAAAAATGGTCGAGTCCGAGCTACTAATAATATTTATGAAGCTGGTTTTACAGAATGTCACCGGGAAATTCTCGAAGGTTTTGAAATCAAGGCGAATTTGATTGCACCACTTATTCATAACAATCAACTTGTCGGTTTATTGTGTGCCCACCAGTGTTCTACACCTCGGAATTGGGAAAAATATGAAATTAATTTATTTAGACAATTAGCAATTCAAGTTGGCATTGCCTTAGAACAAGCGAGTCTAGTGGCTGAACTTGAGCAAGCGCAGAAAGTTTTGCGGCTTCGCGATCGGGCGATCGCTTCAGCGAGTAATGCCATATTCATTACCGATCCGCGTCAGCCAAAAAATCCAATTATATTTTGCAATGCTGCCTTAGAAAAAATTACAGGCTACTCATCTCAAGAGATACTCGGATCTAACTACCAATTTCTCCAAGAGCCGAACACAGATGCAGACACTATTACCCAATTAGATGAGGCAATCAAGGCTTCAAGAGAATGCCAAGTTGTACTTAAAAGTTATCGCCGCGATGGAACTTCCTTCTGGTGTGAATTAACGGTTTCTCCTGTATTAGATGCATTTGGACAAATAATTAATTTTATTGCTGTATTAGCTGAAATTACTGCTCGCAAGGAAACAGAAGAAGAATTAAGGCGTAGTCAACAAGCTCTCCAAGAGGAGATTCTCAAACTTATTTCTGACGTTAATCGGGTATACCAAGGAGACTTAACTGTTCGCTCTCAAGTCTCTGGCGGCGAAGTTGGAATCTTAGCTGATGTGATTAACACTATCATCTTTAGCCTCTGGCAAATTGTCATTCAAGTCCAACAAACTACCTACCAAGTGAATGTTTCTCTTGGCGAAAACTCTGGTGTTATCCAACAATTGGTCAATCAAGCAATCCAACAAAGCGAACAAATTACTTACACCCTGCAAACAGTAGATAATTTGAATTTCTGGATTCAAAGAGTAGCAGATACCACCCAACAACTACAGGAAGTAAGTGTCACTACTACTAACACAATAGAAATAGCTAAAGCAACAATCGATTTCACTGGAGAAAGCATCTTGAATTTGCAACAGGAAATCGCACAAATAGCTAATAAAGTCAAAAATCTGAGCGAATCTTCTCAAAAAATTTCCCATGTTGCATCAACGATTGGGGAAATAGCCGTCCAAACTAACTTATTAGCCAGCGACGCTGGCATTGAAGCCACATGGATGGGCGAACGAGGTCGAGGCTTTGTGGAAGTAGCAGAACAAATTGGTCAATTAGCCGTGCAATCTGGCGAAGCAACCCAAGAAATTCAGGGTCTTTTAACTGACATGGAATTAGAAACTAGCCGATTAGTTCAAGCTGTAGAATCGGAAACGACCCAGATAGGAGAAAAAGCAAATCTTGTGCAAAATGGCAAGTTAAGCCTAGAAGATATTTTAGAAGTGTCTGGGCAGATGAATCATTTAGTAGAGTCCATTTTTGCAACAACAGGATCTCAAGCAGAAACTTCCCAAGCGATCGCATCTTGGATCGAACAGATTGCCGAAACCTTAAAATACACCGCAGATTTGTCTAGTAGTGTATCTAGCTCTCTACAACAAACAATAGAAGTGGCAGAGCAATTACAAGCGTATCTGAGTGGATTTAAAACTGGGGAGTAGGAAGTAGGAAGATGGGGGGCAGGGGGCAGGGGGAAATATTATTACTTCGACCTGTGAACTCGAAACTTCGACGTGTGAACTGGGAAGTTGAGCCTTTTTGCTTGAATGTTGAGCCTTTGAACTCGAACGTTGCACCTTTTTGCTTGAATGTTGAGCCTTTGAACTCGGAAGTTGCACCTTTTTGCTTGAACGTTGAGCCTTTGAACTCGGAAGTTGCACCTTTTTGCTTGAATGTTGAACCTTTGAACTCGAACGTTGCACCTTTTTGCTTGAATGTTGAACCTTTGAACTCGAACATTGAGCTTCTGAACTCCAAACTTTAGCACTTATAACTCAGCAGTCAACAGTCAACACTCAACATACCCCATACCCTTTTTCAAATTAAAAATCGAAAGTTGTACGAACTACTCCCACATATTGAGTATCATTTTCGCTGTTGTTTTCTGGGTTGAGAATCACCCAAAAACCAGGAGTCACTGAAATGTGGTCGTTCATTCGTAAGCGATAAAATGCTTCGAGGTGATAAGAGGTGTCTCCCTCTTCACGGACATCACTGTTAGAGACACGGGGTGGTAAACCAAAGAGAAATCCTGGCAGGTTACCTCTACCCCCCACATCAGGAAAGGATACGCCAACCGCACCAAACCAGACATTGGCACTGTCCCCATTGTTGATGAATAGAGAATCTGTTCCACCCCTACCATTGGAAATATCACTCAAACCAGAGCTATGGGCATTTGCCCAAATATATCCACCCCAAGCGTGGATTTGAAAATTCGGGGAGAAGCGATAGAATCCTTGTGCGCCTACAATATCGTTGGAAGTAGCAATGTTGTTGCCAAAAGGAGCGTTTGCCAGGACGCTACCCGTCCCAGCTGCGATATCGATTGTTCCACCAGGGCTATAGCCATGAGAGTAGGCAACACCGATTGCTCCTTGCTTACCGTAATAAGCTAAGTGTGCTAAGGCGTTGTAGCCGCCATTAAACAAACCGTTGCTCCCGGATGGCGTATTGGGAGTGTTTGCTAAATAGCCTAAGGTGAGAACCAAGTCTTTGGTAATGTTCCAGTTAGCGGCTGCACCGCCCCCACCTCGGCGGAATAAGGGACTATATGAACCAAAAAGTGAGGGAACGCCATTGCCGTCGTCAGCGATTGTCGCAGGAGTGACGGTGGTTGAAATATCAGTGTAACCAATCCCTGTAGGCCCAATAACAAAGTTAAGAGAATCACTGACTGGGAAGTAGTAACGGATGTGGGGAGCAAAAAGTGTATCGTTGCTGTCATAATCGAAGTTCAGACGTGTCATCCCTGTACCTGTTGCGGCTGCAATTTGACTTGCACCATTAGTGGAATTTCCAAAGTTACCAAACTCCAGCCGGACTCGCAACAAATCTTTGCCTGTGAAACTGCTCTCAAAGTTGAGACGACCCCGGTTTGCAAAGTAGACTCGGCTATCATCGGTATCGCCACCGACTCTATCACCAAAGGTATCACTAACAGCGGTAATAATTTGAGCATTCAGCCTGGTAGTGGTGGAAAACTGCTGTGTCTCCAGCGTTGCTGTATGTGCTTCTAGCGTATCCACTCGCCCGCGCAGAGTTGCCAGTTCTGTGGCAAAGTCTGACTGCAACTTTTGCAGCACTGCCAAGTCTTGCTTATTGACTAAATCGCTAGTAGCTGTGGCAATTAATTCATTAATTCGATCTAAGCAGGCATTTAAACCTGCGGCAAACTCATAACGGGTTAAAGCACGGTTACCGCGATAGGTGGAATTGGGATAACCTGCAATACAGCCGTAGCGTTCGACCAGCGATTGCAGTGCACCAAATGCCCAATCTGTTGGTTGGACATCAGAAAACTGAGATACTGAGGTGACTTGTCCCTGTAAGGTGCGATTATCTGCTGCACCAGACTTATTTTCAAACTGAGAAACTGGAGTGACTTGCCCTTGCAAAGTGCGATCGCTGTCTGCTGCACTAGAATTATTATCTAAAGGTGTCGCCCAGACTGCTGGACAAGTCAGCAATAAAAGCGGAAAACTATATAAAAAATTTTTCAGCATTGGGTTTAATTCTGTATTCAACAATGTACATGAAAAAATTTGGATTTTTTAGTTCAGAAATCTCTAACATATATATAGTTAAAGATTTCAATACGTATTTTCTCTGGATTACTACTGAATCCATATCTTTTATTTGCTGTCCCAGGGATTGACTTCGTTTGTGCCTTTATCAATGGCGTTACCCAACGAAGACATTCAGTACTTATGACAAGCGAAATAAGTAGGTCGGTGTGAATATTTATTGTTGGGATAAGGCAGGGGGCAGGGGGCAGGAGGCAGGAGGAAAGAGGGTTTAAGCCTATTTAATTTTTCTTAACTTAGTTTTGTTTTTCCACATTTTTCTACTTATTTCACAAAGTTTGTTTTAAACTTAAATACATCTTATTTTTGACGCCAGAATGAAATTATTACTCAATCAATAATGTTGAGTTAAACTGGAATTACTTTTTGCTGATTATTACTTTTAATAGCCGCTTCTATAATTTGCATCACATTAATTCCGTCTTCAGCAGTCACAGCAATTGGTTGATTCTCAACAATTGATTTGTACATTGCATCGTAGTAGCCTAAATAACTGCCTTGCAAACTTTTTACTTTTTCTCGGATTACTTTTCCATCTTTTTCTGTGTGTAGCAATCCATATTCACTTTCAGGCTCAGTGTACCAGTCAAATGTGTTAGGCTTCATCCCAACTCGTAACTTGTCTTCCTGTGCATCAGCCCTACTTTTAAGAAAAGAACCTTTTGTACCATGTATGATATATGAAGGTACAGGCTCACGTACTAGAAAACTCGCTTTTAATTTTACCCGGAATTTATCGTAATATAATATCGACTCAAAATAATCATTTATTTGCGAAGCTTCCCTTGTAATTCGCATATCTGCAAAAACAGCATTAGGCATTCCAAATAAATGCAAAGCTTGGTCTATGATATGCGGCCCTAAATCTTTGATGATTCCTGCCCCCGACCCTGGAACTTCTGTGTGTTGTCTATTGCTAAGTGTTGGTTTATATCGCTCAAAATGAAATTCGGCTTCAACAATATCTCCTAATAAGCCTTCTTGGATAATTTTTTTTACTGTTTGAAAATCGCTATCCCACCTACGATTTTGATAAACAGATAATTTTTTTCCTTTTTTTTGGGCTAATTCTTTTAACTCTTCTGCTTCTGCAACTGTTGTAGTAAATGCTTTTTCTACTATTACATGCTTGTCTGCTAACAAAGCTTGTTTAGTATAATCATAATGTGTATCATTAGGTGTATTTACTACTACTAATTCTATTTGCTTGTCTGCCAACAATATTTCTAAAGAAGTGTAGCTTTTTGCATTGGGATAATCATCCTGTATCAGCTTTTTGCTTCTTTCCCAGGAACCTAGTAATTCAAATCCGGGATGCAAATTTATAAATGGTGCATGAAATACCTTACCAGATAATCCATAAGAACAAAGAGCTGTATTGACAGTTTCCATCTTTTTGTTAATTTACTGAAGCGAAAGTTTATATTTGGTTGTTGGATGATATTTTTCTCCCGGATGTAGAATTACAGACGGGAATGCAGGCTCATTCGGTGAGTTAGGAAAATGCTGCGTTTCTAAGTACACTGCTGCATATTTTTCAATTGCTTATGAACTTCCTCACCAATCTGAAATTTTCCTTTGGCAAAACGACCGATTAAAGTACCGAAATAAGGGGGTTTTGCTAAGTAACTATCTAATTGATTGTAATCGATAACGATACTTGATTGGTTACTATTTTTATCTGCTGAAATCCATGCAGTTACAATTACTCCGTAATTGATAATTTTAACTTGTTCGCCCTTTTTATTGGTCAAGGTAAATAGATAAACCAGGCAATTATTTACTTCACCAAAATTTTGTTTGATGATATTAGCTTTTTGAGCAATATCACCTGGTTTATTATCTGAATAATTACCATCGAATGTTAACGTAGATATCGTTTAATTTTATAGCTCTACTTCGATGCTAATTACATATCTTCCAACTCAATTCCTTTGGTTTCTTTGATAAAAAAGAGAACGAAAAAGAACGAGATAGCTGCCGCAATTGTATACAGACCATAGGCAGAACCTAAACCGAAATATTGCAGAATAGGAGGAAATGTTGTCGAAATGAGGAAATTTGCAACCCATTGCATAGAAGCAGCAACTGAAAGCGCAGCAGCACGAATTTTGTTGTTAAACATTTCTCCTAACAGCACCCAAACCACTGGTCCCCAGGAGAAACCGAAGCAAAATACATAGAGATTGGCTGCGAAAAGAGCTGCCATACCTGCACTTCCAGTTAGAGTCGGATTGCCAGCAGCATCCACCGGAGCGGTTCCAAAAATAGTAGCCATCGTCCCCAAAGTCAAGGTCATGCCGATTGACCCTAAGACGAGTAGAGGCTTGCGTCCAAATTTGTCTACGAAGGCGATCGCAATCAGTGTGGTAATAATATTTACAGCACCTGTGATCACTGTGATTGAAAGCGAATCTTTTTCAGAAAACCCAACAGCCCGCCACAATACGCTGCTGTAATAGAAAATCACATTAATACCAACGAATTGCTGAAGTACAGATAAGCCGATTCCAACCCAAACTATGGGTAAAAGTCCGCCACTTCTCCTTAGAAGGTCAGAAAACTTCGGCTCGCGTTCTCGCATCACTGTTTGGCGAATTTCCTCAATTTTTTCTAGGACGTTACCGCCTAAAATCTTCGTCAAAACATTAGCAGCTTCTGGCTCTCTTCCTTGAGCAACTAAGTAGCGCGGAGATTCCGGAATCGTTAAAGCAGCCATACCGTATAACACAGCTGGCGGGACTGCTGTCCAAAACATCCACCGCCAAGCTGCAACCCCAAACAAAAAGGGTGAATCTGCTGAACCTGCTGACACAGCAATAAAGTAGTCTGATAGAAGGGCAATGAAAATTCCCACTACAATTGCTAGTTGCTGGAGAGATCCTAACCTGCCACGCAGATGAGTCGGAGAACATTCTGCAATGTAAGCTGGGGCGATAACGCTGGCTACGCCGATCGCAATTCCACCTAATAGTCGCCAAAAGATAAAATCCCAGATTCCAAAGGCTAGCCCAGAGCCAATAGCACTGAGAGTAAACAATCCGGAAGCAACTACCATTGCCTTGATTCGCCCATAACGGTCGGCAATCTGGCCGGCAAAGAAGGCTCCAACCGCAGATCCTAGCAACGCTAAGGATACGGCTAAACCTGTCACCCAACTACTGATATTGAAGGCTTTAGAGATAGATAACACTGCGCCGTTAATTACAGCAGTATCAAAACCGAATAAAAAACCGCCGAGAGCAGCAGCACCAGCAATTAATATGACATAGAACGTGTTTGATTTACGACGAGCAGTTGTCGAGGTCATAATTTTGTCTTAAAAAATAGAGCGTAAAAAGTGGGATGTTGGAAGTCAGGTGTAGGGAATTTTGATATTTATGACAGCACTGGATTTACAAATCATTAATTGAGATAATTCCATCTAAAATCTCAATTCTGCTTTGGTTGAATTTAGCGTCTAGAACGTCTGCGAAGTCGGTCAATCATTACTGCCAAAATAATTACCAATCCTTTCACGACTAATTGCCAGAAGAAAGACAAATTCAACAAAGTTAAACCATTGTTGAGAATCGCAATAATTAATGCACCTAAAAGGGTTCCGCCAATCGTGCCAATACCGCCTGTAAAGCTGGTTCCACCCAAAATTACAGCAGCGATCGCATCCAATTCATAACCTTGACCCAATAAGCCACTAGCACTATAAAGACGGCTGGCACTCATGATTCCTGCCAAACCGGAGAGCAATCCACTGACACCATAAACAAATAGCAACACCCGATTAACTTTAATCCCAGTTAAGCGTGCGGCTCGTTCGTTACCACCGACTGCATATATCTGCACTCCTAATACAGTCTGTCGCAGAACAAACCAGCTAACTAATACTGCTAATAGCGCAATGATTACTAGCCAAGGAAGAGGCCCAACATAGCTATTACCCACCCAGGCAAAATCTATGTCCCGGTTAATAACTGTTGTCCCCTTAGCAATTAAATAGGCAACACCCCGTAAGGCAGTCAGCGAACCCAACGTGACAATAAAAGGCGGCACATCTAAAAAGGTAATCAGAGCGCCGTTGAGTAAACCCAAAAGTAATCCTGCTACTAAACCAGCAGGTACAGCCATCCAACCAATCGCCGGAATTAAGGATACCAAGAGGGCAACTACGGCAGAAACAGCCAACATTGACCCAACTGAAAGGTCAATACCTCCGGTGAGAATTACAAACGTCATCCCGGTTGCCAGCACAATATTAATTGATGCTTGGCGCAAGATATTAACGATGTTACCGCCGGTGAGGAAGTTGGGAGAAAGGAATGTAAATAAAATGCAGATAATGACGAGAATCGGCAGAATCCCTGCAACTTCCAGGAAAGTGTTGATTGATTTTTTGCGCGCCGTTGGATTATTGCTTGATTTACTCTTGGCTGGCCCGATTGTCTGACTCATGATGTTGATACCTCCGATGCTCCAGTTGCATAGTGCATAATATTTTCTTGGGTAATTTCTTTTTCAGGACTGCCGTCAAGTTCGCCTACTAGCCGTCCTTCTCGCATCACAAGGACGCGATCGCTCAATCCCACAACTTCCGGTAGTTCGCTGGAAACCATCAAAATCGCTACACCTTGGGCTGCTAATTCGCTAATAATTCGGTAAATTTCGCTTTTGGCTCCGATATCTACGCCGCGTGTCGGCTCATCCAACATCAGTATTCTAGGTTTAATAGCTAGCCAACGCGCTAGGAGTAGCTTCTGCTGATTTCCACCAGAAAGATCCACGGCTCTAATTTCTAAATTCGCCAGTCGGATATTGAAGTTTTCTACCGCTTGCTTCGCCAACAAATTAACTGAACCCCAGTTGACAACACCAGCCTTGGCATCTTGCTTGAGTGTGTTCAGAGCAATATTCTTCCGCGAACTCATCTCTAAAAATAAACCCTGGTCTTTGCGGTCTTCTGGCACATAGCCAATACCAGCAGCAATGGCATCACTAGGCGAATTAATATTTAATTTCATGCCATTGAGCAAGACTTCACCACTTACCTTGCGGTCAGCACCAAAAATCAGCCGAGATACTTCTGTGCGTCCTGCACCAACTAGCCCCGCTAAACCGACAATTTCGCCAGCACGAATTTGCAAACTAGTCGGCTCAACTTTGCGTCCGTCAGAGATATTTCTAACTTCCAACACCACCGGGCCGGGATTGGTTTGTCGTTGATGTTCGTAAAAGTCCTGCATTGAGCGACCGACCATCATCTGCACTAATCGCTGGGCAGAAATTTCATCCCGCGTCAGACTGCCAATGTATTGACCATCGCGTAGCACGCTAATTCGGTCAGCCAATGCATATATTTCTTCCATGCGGTGACTAATGTAGATAATGGCAATGCCGTCATCTTTAAGTCGGCGAATGACTTGAAATAAATGCTGAGTCTCGCGGTCAGATAGTGCTGCTGTTGGTTCATCCATCACCAAAACGCGGCTTTTGTCTTTCAGCGCCCTAGCAATTTCTACCTGCTGCTGTTCGGCGATCGACAAGCTACCAACTATTGTTTGTCCTCTAAAAGTTGCTCCGAGGCTTTGCAGCACTTGCTGTGCTTCCTCTTCCATACCTTTGCGGTCTAAAAATTGACCTCGTTGCAACTCGCTACCCATGAAAATATTTTCGGTAACGGTTAAATTAGGTGCAACATTTAATTCTTGATAAATAAGATTAATCCCTGCTTGGCGTGCTGAGGCCGGATCGGTAATTTTTACAACTTGACCATTGATCCGAATTTCGCCTTCATCAGCAATGTAAGCCCCAGCTAAGATTTTCATCAATGTGCTTTTACCTGCTCCGTTTTCACCCATCAAGGCATGAACCTCTCCGGGATAAATCGTCAGATTAACATTTTCCAGAGCAGATACACCATGAAATCGTTTTGATACCCCTTGCATTTCTAATATTGGGGTAGCAGTTGGTATGTGAGGAAAAAAGGTTTCAATACTTGTTGTCATAAACTGATTCTCTAAAAATAGTTTACAATTTGCCATTGTGAGTTAGAAATCAACTCACGCCTGATATGAAGTTTAAATACATTACATTGTGATTGCACATATATCATGCATATATGCAATGCCTACGAATCTACTAAATGATTCACATTAGACATAATTTTCAATTTCCAACTCACAATTATTGTTGATTACTCACCAACCTTTCTCTGTGCTGACGTTATCTTTTGTAATCAGCTTGACCGGAATTAAAATGGTGGGGTTAGCAGGTTTTTTACCATTTAAGATATCGTTGCCAACCTCAACTGCTTTTGCAGCCATCCCGCGAGGACTTTGAGTAGCAGTTGCCGCATATATACTATCTTTAGCTGCGATCGCTTTCACTGCTTCTGGCGCACCATCGACTCCCACAATAAAGAAATCTTTACGTTGTGCTTGGTTAGCTGCTAGTTCTGCACCGACTCCACTGGGGTCGTTAATCGCAAAAACAGCATCAATTTTGGGAAAGGTTGTGAGCAAATCAGTCATGACTCTCAGCCCTCCATCTCTGTTACCCTCTGCATTCTGGTCTTTAGAGAGAATTTTGATATCCGGATATTTGGTTAATACGTTCTGGCAACCGTTAACTCGTTGGATCACCGAATCCACTTGAGGCCCGTTGACGATTACGACATTACCTTTGCCTTTGAGGCGGTCAGCTATATATTTGCAAGCAACTTCTCCAGCTTGTACGTTATTAGTAGTAACAGTAGCATCTACACCGCCCTCTGCACCTGTATCGACTGCAATGACAATTCTGCCTGCTTGTTTAGCTTTTTCTACTGCTGGTTTAATACCACTTTTATCAGCAGCATTCAGGATAATCACATCAGTATTCGCCGCCGTGAAATTTTCGATTTGATTAGCTTGTTGGTTGAGGTCATAGGCACTAGAAACTACAGTAGTCCTAACATCATTACCCCCAATTTTCTTAGCTGTTGCTTCAATTTCTTGTCCCATCAAGACGAAGAAAGGGTTACTTAAATCACCAGCGGTAAAAGCTACCGATCGCAATTTCCCATCCCCACTACCAGTTTTATTCTCTGCGCTAGTATTAGTAGCAGTATTAGGAACAGTGTTGGTATCAGGATTAGTAGCAGTATTGCCATTTTGAGAGCCATTTGAGCATCCAATCAAAGTACTACCGGCCAAACCTATTAAACTAGCGGCGATCGCAATCCTTTTCACATCCATAATCTCCTATTTAAAAAAGTGCTGAGTTAGGAGTAGAGACGCGACGCCAGTCGCTACAACGGGGGGAACCCCCGCAACGCGCTAGCTCATTAATCGCGTCTGTACAAGAGTCAGTTGTCAGTGGTAATTGGTAATTGGTCAGTGGTCAGTTGTCAGTGGTAATGGGTAATTGGTCAGTGGTTTTATCTGCTCTGCTCCTCTGCCCCTCTGCCTGTATTACCAACCTTTGTAACTACTAAGATTGTCGCGGGTGACTAATTTGACTGGAACGAGAATTTCAGAATTACTCAGTTTTTTGCCTTGCTTGACATCGTTACCAATCTCAACCGCTTTTCGTGCCATCCCTGCGGGGTCTTGAGCAGCCGTTGCAACAAATACACCATCTTTATCTTCCATTGCTTTGGTTGCATCTGGCGATCCATCAACCCCAACAATAAAGAATTCTTTACGTCGTGCTTGTCTGGCTGCTAAATCTGCGCCGACACCGCTTTGGTCGTTAGTAGCAAAAACGGCATCAATTTTAGGGAAAGTTGTGAGTATGTCGCTCATAACTCTTAATCCGCCATCTCTCGTCCCTTCGGCGTTTTGGTCTGAGATGATTTTTATATCAGGATATTTAGATAATGAGTTCTTACAACCACTGACTCGCTGATTGATTGAGTCCATTGGCGTACCGTTGAGAATGATTACATTACCTTTGCCTTGGATGCGATCGCTTATATATTTGCAAGCTATCTCTCCAGCTTGCATATTGTTAGAGCTAATCATCGCATCTACATCTGCATCAACGGCTGAATCTACTGCAATTACAACTCTACCTGCGTTTCTCGCACCATCGATTGCAGGTTTAATCCCTTTTTTGTCAACCGCACTGAGGATAATTAAGTCAGTATTCGCCGCTGTGAAATTTTCAATTTGGTTGGTTTGTTGGTTCAGGTCAAAGCTACTAGATACTGCATTAACTCTGACATCATTGCCGAGTTTTGTCGCTTGTTCTTGAGCGCCTTTCTGCATTGCTACATAAAAGGGATTACCCAAATCGCCAAGGGCAATACCGATTGTTTGCAATTTTTCTTTTGAAGTACTAATTTGATTCAAACTAGTATTAGTAGCTGTGTTAGTATCGCTATTAGTTGCAGCCTTGCCATTTTCAGAGCCATTTGTGCAACCGACAAGAGTACTACCTACTAAACCTAATATGCTAACCGCGATCGCAATTCTCTTCATATTCTTCTGTTTATAACAATGTCTTCAAATCCCAAAAAATTTAGCACATCTTAAAATTTCCCAAGTCATCGCTATCTTGACTATTTCTGGTAATTAAGATACAAATTTTAGCGACTTGAACTACTTTAAACTGTCCGATGCTGTATTTAGTTAATGTTATTTTTCTCATAAAATATCTAAGCTTGGAAAGCAAAACTACAAATGATTTATACTTCTCAAAGAATATTTTTATGAAATTATAAATTCGTAACTATGTTTGGATAAAATAGCTTTTAGCTCAAGCTTTTAGAACGGTCTATCAAATTCGGTAATTTTAAATTATCTTCGACTATCTATTAGTTTATCCTGCACTGTTACAAAAATGATTTCAGTTTAACTATCTTTACAAAATATAGAATCCTATTGAATCTCTCGGTAACTTCAAGTTTTTACTCCTAGTGTTTGCGAAAAATTAGTAGTTTTGATTTGAGTTATGATTCCAGGAAAATTAATAGACGCAACTCAAATCGTCTCAACCGACTTAATAACTCAGTAAGTGGATTGCTTTTCAATTTGAGACTTTAGTAGGATTTAACAATATTGATAAATCTCCTTCTAGCTTGTTTTCAAAACGATGCAATTATGCTATCTAATATGTTTACTTACAATCGCTTCTCAATCATCTGAGAGTGATAGAAAAACAAAGACAATACATAACTTGCTGCCTGATATTAGAACCAGGACTTCTGCATATTTTGTAGAAAAACACTGTACGTAACTTCAACTTGCTAGATAATTATTGTTAATTATTATAAATCAGCTAATTTAGACAAGCTGAATCAATATGATGTCTACACAGTGTTTTTCAAAAACTTTAAAATTTTAAGGTTGAAGGCAAATACTTCGCCGCTAAATCTTCATAGTAGGGTCTGAGCGTTTGCCAATCAGGAGGATTGGGGTTTTTTGAATATAAATCGTAGGGATTAAATAACTTCACCCATTTAAACATTTCTTTATCGTGTTTATCCATCAAATGTTCGTATGCGTTTTCACGATGTTGAGGATAAAAAGAGTGATAGCGGAGTATGTACAATGCTGGTTCGGGTAAATAGTTTTTGAGCATGTAATATATATACTCATCATGTCCCCATGACATCTGTACATTACTCAATCCGCAATTTGGTTCGTAAACACCATACTTGGTGTTATATACAGGGTTATGGCAATCGGGATTATCTTTGAAAAATTCTGAGAAAACAATCTTATCAGAGAATGCACAACCTACAGGATAAGTATCGCCTACAGTAGCCCATTGGGCTTCGCCAAACAGACAAAGTACCTTCCCCATATCGTGAAGGAAGCCGGTAAGTACCATCCAGTCAGGGTGTCCATCAACGCGAATAGCTTCTGATGTTTGCAATAAGTGTTGTAATTGGTCTAAATCTGTATCGGGGTCGGAATCATCAACCAATTGATTCAAGAATTCAATTGCATCCCAAATAGTCATTTCTTTCTTATCAAACTTTAAAAACTCTGCTTTTTTCTGTAGTACAAAATTATATGTTTGATTAATATGATTTAATCGGTAGAACTCTTTGACTGTATCTCTAGTAGTAGTTTCGTAATTCCTGTATGCTTCAACAGTTTTACCTTCTTTAACTATGCTATTCAGATCGGGATAACGATTAAGTAAGTCTTCTTCCCATTCTTCTAGCGAATCTAAGAGATTGTTTCGAGCTTGTTTAATGAGATGATTTAGAGTTTGAGACATATCTTCCTACTTTTTTAATTTGTCAGCTAAATAATACTTTCGCTCTTCATTAAGATGCACACGTGTGCAAAAACTATATTGAGCTAACATATATTTTTGCACACGTGTGCAAAAATATATGTTAAGTTTCTTTTCTTATTTGTATACCTGTGCATCAATAACTTTATTTACACTCAGGCAGCCCGTGCGTTCTCCGTGGCGATGACTATATACCATAGCGAGCGCACCAAACTCTGTAGCATCTGAGACTCTTGTCAACGATGCGATAACTCATTCCCATTACAACCAGAGATAGTGTAAGGTTTTGGGCTTCCCAAAATAAAGCTGATAGTGAATCCTGAAAAGGATTGCTGTAAAAGAAATTCTGTAAAAATCTCTTTCGCCTGCAACGTTGCCTGTGGAAAGCCGTTAGAGCAGGAGACAATAAAATTATTTTGAGAGTAATTTATGTATTTAATTAATATTTGCCGTATTCTGTAAGCAGACTAGTTAAACAGTGCCAATACTTATACTGAAATCTTTCTTTACAGAAATATCACCGATGAAACTTAAAAATTTTTTACAACACTCCCAAAACGTGACTAGATTATCAGAACAAGAAACTTCCGTTGTATCGCAACAGGAGCCAACTAACACTTCTAACGAATCGAACAATGCTCTCAAGAATAGATTATCACTTCCTTGGGTTCGCCATCTGCTACTACTTACAGGGTTGGGAGTGTTGTTAACTGTAATTGCAGTTTATATAGCTAATTATGCTTATAAGCAATGGCAATATATGCAAAGTTATTTAGAAACTGATAATGCTTATGTCACCGCAGAGATTAACCCAGTAACTAGTCGTGTATCAGGAATAGTCACTGAAATTTCATTCAATGATAATCAAGTAGTATCTCCAGGAATGATATTAGTAAAACTTGACAAAAGCAACTATCAACTATCTTTGGCACAAGCCAAAATCTCTTTAGAATTAGCTAAACAGCAAGCAGCATTGGCACAAGAGAAAATTCCCAAAATTACTATTGAGATTCCATCATTCCAACCAATTACTGATAATAAAAAGGCTCAAATACAACAACAAGCTTTTATAAGAAAAAGAACTTTACAACTACAAGCCCTCAATCAGCAAAAGAAGATAAATGAGCAACAATATAAGGTAGCGTTAGCTACTTTTGCTCAAAAGCAGGTAGAGGTAAAAAAAGCAGAACTAGAGTTGAACTATACTAACATTGCAACTGCGGTCGGTGGAATAGTTGGAAATAAAAACGTCCAAGTCGGACAGCAAGTGCTTCCAGGGCAGACTCTTTTATCAATAATACAGCCACGTCCTTGGATTATTGCCTATTTTCCCGAAAAGCAGTTACAAAAGATACAGCCACAGCAAAAGGTAAAAATTACAGTCCCAGCCTTTAGTAATCACCAGTTTCAAGGCAAGGTAGATAGTATTGCCTTTATGCCACAAAATAATCTGACAAGCAATTCAGCTTCTACTAATTCACTAGATTCTTCTAGTAATTCACTACATGAAATTCCTGTCAAGATTCTGTTTGATGAGTCTAGTATTCAAGGTTACGAATCTCGATTGGCTCCGGGAATCTCAGCAGTTGTGAAAATTAAAACTAAGTAGCCTAAGTTTGCTTAATTACTTATAATTTAAAACTCTCCGCGTCCCCTGTACCCCTGCTCTTAAGCAAGCTAGCAAGAGCGCTTTGAAGGAGAAGTTCGCATCGTCACAAGTCAGCGAGTCGTGACTTCTGTTTGCGTCAGTCCTAATTACAAATATTCATCCGAACATGATATAATTTCAAAATAATTGCTAATACAAAGATTATATCATGTCCGGGTAATTAGTTACGATTAAGCTCCAATCTGAAGCCACCAATGAAAACCCGTTAACCCGCGAATAAAATCTTGCTGTTGAAGTAAAGAT